>NC_007908.1:3600000-4200000 GCF_000013605.1 Rhodoferax ferrireducens T118 | reverse complement strand
CCGTGAGCGCCCCCGAAAACACGCGCTCCACCAGGGTTTTGCCCGTCGGGGAGGTGATGCGGATGACGCTGTAATGCCCGGCATCAAACTGTGCGGCCACCTGCAACTCGATCATCACCGGATCCTTAGGCAGTTGCGACAACGACAAGGCCAGCGCATTGGCGTTGTCGATGTTTTTGACCTGCAACTGCTGCTCCAGGTAATGGCGAGCCGACAAAACGCTGACGACCATGCTGCCGCCAAAGGCAAGCGTCATGACCAAGGCGATGGCAATCCAGAGTTGTTTGATGAGGGACATGGTGAGCTCGCTGGGTAAACAGGGTGATATTCAGAGTCCTTCCTGGCGCATGCGGTCTAGCACGTCGCGCCAGCGGGAAAGGCGGGTGGTCGGGTCGGCCGCCGAGGTGGTGGCGCCACCCACCCACAGGCCGTCACTGTTGAAGCTAAAGACAGGCACCAGGTCAGGGCGCTGGGAGGCCGGGCGCACGCTGCTGATCAGGTTGTCCAGAATCAGTGGCTCGTCCGTGGGCTTTGGGTAAAAACCCAGCACCATGTGGGCGATGGACGCGGTGGCCCCGCTCTTGGCTCGCACATAGATCAGGCGCAGGCGCTCGTTGCCGATGTCCAGCATTTGCAGGGTGACATATTTGGCGATGGCAAAGTCTTCACAGTCGCCAGCGCCTTTGCCCAGGAATTCAAGCGGCGTGGCCCAGTAGTCTTCTTGCCCCCAGACCTCCATATCAGACTGGAACAAGCTGCGGCGGTTGAAGAAAGTGTTGACTTTGGTTAGCTTTTCACCATCGGTGAGGGCGCGTGATTCTTCGATCAACCGCCGCCAGGCGCCCACGCTCTCGGCGCCGCGGGCTCCGTAACGCTGCTGCGCCAAGGCTTGGGTTTTATCGAAATCAGTGGCGGCGATGGAGGCAGCGAAGACCAACCACAAACCCGCTATCAGCCAGCATGCGTTCAAGGCCAGTCGGCGTAAACGGGGTGTCAAAGTGGCAAATATGGCCTTACGCATATTACTAAGGTTAACGTAAAGTCCAATAACACAGTGATTTCGTTATCAGCTTGACGTAGTCCATAATGTAAATGTTAAAAAACGTAACAATGTTTACAAGGGGTTAATTATGGGTTGTAAAAGGACGCTGTCATTGCTGGCAGTTGCGGTTTTGTCAGGTTTGGGTGTGCAGGCGCAGAGTCTGCCTGAACCGCTGGTCAAAGCTGCGCGCAAGGCTGTGGTCAGTAATCCTGAGGTCCAGGCCCGCTGGAACGGCTTCAAGGCGGCTGGCAATGAGCGTGATGTTGCGCGTGGCGGTTTTTTGCCGCAACTGGACCTGACTGCCTCGACCGGGCGTGAAGACCGCGACTCGCCGGTAGTCGGCAACGTCGGTTCCTACAACGTCAATGCCGCGCGGCTGACGCTCAATCAGATGTTGTTCGACGGTATGTTCACCGCCAATGAAGCCAGGCGCCTGGGCTACGCCAAGCTGACGCGCTACTACGAACTGACCGAAGCCTCCGAGACAGCTGCCCTGGAGGCCGTTAAAGCCTATGCTGATGTGGCGCGCTATCGTGAGTTGGTGGATGTGGCCACGCAAAATTATGTGGAGCACAAGCAAACCACCCTGCAAGTGGAAGAGCGGGCCAACTCCGGGGTGGGTCGTCGTGTTGACGTCGAGCAAGCCAATGGTCGGCTGGCACTGGCCGAGTCCAATTTGTTGACCGAGTTGACCAACCTGCACGACGTGAGCGCACGCTATCTGCGCGTGGTGGGGGAAAAACCGCCTGCCAACCTGCCGCCTTTGCCCGAGCCGTTCAAGCTGGGCACTTTGCCCGCGTCCACAGAGGCCTTGATGCTCGACGGTCTGCAGGGTAGCCCCACATTGAATGCCGCCATTGAAAACGTGCGTGCCTCCAAAATGGGCATCGAATCACGCAAGGCGGCTTACATGCCGCGCGTGGACTTTCGTGCTTACGCCAGCCACGACAACAACACCGGCGGCGTTAGCGGTGGCACGCGTGTGAATGGCGTTGAATTGGTACTGAACTACAACCTGTTCCGTGGCGGCGCCGACAAGGCCCGTGAGCGGCAGGCGGTTGACCAGAAGGAGCAAGCGCGCGATCTGCAGGAAAAAGCCTGTCGTGATGTGCGCCAGACCCTGTCGATTGCCTACAGCGATGTGCGCAGTCTGAGCGAACAACAGCGTTACATGGATCAGCACCGTCTGTCGACGGAGAAATCGCGCGAGGCCTACCGCCAGCAGTTTGATATCGGGCAGCGCACCCTGCTGGATTTACTGGACAGTCAGAATGAGTATTTCGAGGCAACGCGCTCTTACATCAATGCGCGCTACAACCAGGTCGCGGCGCAGGCGCGTACCTTGGCTGGCATGGGCCAGTTGGTGACGGCGCTGGGTGTCAATCGTGAAGATATGCCGAGCTTGCAGGATGCGGGCCAGGACCGCAGCGGCATTGACCCTGCCGAGTTGTGCCCGCTCGAAGAGTCCATGGTCGATACCCTGGACAAAATCAAGGCGGAAACCGTGATTCCATCGCGTGCGCGCGCAGTGGCTCCAGTCGTGCAGAAGCCAGCACCGACCAAAGTCAGTTTGTCGGCCGATACGCTGTTTGACTCTGGCAAATCAAACCTCAAGGCTGAGGGCCTGCGTAGTCTTGACAGCCTGCTGGCACGCATCAAGGGTGTCCAGCTCGATGTGGTGATTGCCGTCGGTCACACTGATTCGGTGGGTAGCGAAGAGTTCAACAACCGCCTGTCGCTGGCACGCGCCGAGTCGGTCAGGGCCTATCTGGTCGGCAAAGGAGTTGATGTCAAACGTGTCCGGGCTGTTGGCAAAGGCGAAAGTCAACCCATTGCCGACAATGCCACCGAGGCTGGCCACGCCAAGAACCGCCGCGTGGATGTCGAGGCGCTGGAAGCAACTATCCCCTCCAAATGACCCAACAACGGGGTTTTAAAAACCTGCGCATCGGTTAAGCAAAAAGGCCCGCTGGGGCCCTTTTTTTTGGGTGGATCAGTATGGGCTCTTGTACTGTGGGGGGTATGCATATATACTCCGCACAGTATTAAAAGGTGTCTCATGAGTTCACGTACATTACCTGACTTTCTTTGGTCCGTTCGACGCGCGATGCCGTGGCTCGGTGCGTTTGTCATGTCTGTCGCCGCCGCGCAGGGCGGGGTTCAGGTGCCCGTCGTTCCCGCGCAGGTGAAGTCGGTCGGAACCGGGTTTGAGCTCGATGGTGTGGTTCAGCCCGTCAAGCAGAGCACCATTTCGGCGCAGGCGAGCGGTCGTATTGCGACTTTGCTGGTCAAGGCCGGTGACAAAGTGCGTGCCGGTCAGGTGCTGGCCACCATTGACGACCGCGAGGCGCAAACCGGTGTGCAGAGTAGCCAGGCGCAAGTGGCGCAGGCGCAAGCCGGGCTGCACAACGCCCAAGCCAACTTTGATCGCACGCGTGATTTGCGCGCCAAGGGATTTGTCAGTGCCGCCGCACTCGATACGGCTGAAGCGCAGCTCAAGGGCGCGCTGGCCGGGCGCGATCAGGCTGGCGCTGGCGCCCGCCAATCGGCATTGGCGCAGGGCTTTACCCGCGTCACCGCGCCGTTTGAGGGCTGGGTGCTGCAGACGCATGCTGAAGCGGGCGACCTGGCTGTGCCGGGCAAACCCTTGCTCACGCTGTACGCCCCGCTGCCGATGCGGGTGGTGGTGCAGGTCCCGGTGTCGCGCTCGGGTGCGGCGCGTGCGGCCGGTGCGGTTGAATTGTTGTTGCAAGACGGTGTCGGCGCCGGGCAATGGCAGCGTCCGGTGTCCATCAGTACTGTGCCCACGGCCGATCCGGTTTCACAAACGATTGAGTGGCGTCTTGAATTGTCTGCCGAGGCGGCCAAAACCTTGCTGCCGGGTCAGCAGGTGCGGGTGCGTTTTGCCGGGGGACAGGCCGATCGCATGCTGGTGCCCAGCACTGCCGTTCTGCGGCGTGGCGAATTGACGGCTGTCTATGTGGTGTCAGGCACGGGCTTTGTGCTCAAGGCGGTGCGTCTTGGTGCTGATCACGGTGCCGAGGGGGTTGAGGTGGTGGCGGGCCTGACGGCGGGTGACCGCGTGGCACTGGAACCGGTCAAAGCGGGTTTGGCAGGCGCGCAAGCCGTGGCACCGTCCGCCGTGACCAAGTGAGATGGCTATGAATCACAAACCCCCGATGGGCGTTTCCGGGCGCATGGCGGCGGCCTTTCAGGCCAATGCCCTCACGCCTTTGCTGGCGCTGGTCGCCTTGTTGCTGGGCTTGTTTGCGGTGTTGGTGACGCCGCGCGAAGAAGAGCCGCAGATCAATGTCACGATGGCCAACGTGCTGATTCCCTTTCCGGGCGCCAGCAGTGCCGATGTGCAGAACATGGTGGCGCGCCCGGCCGAGCAGGTGTTGAGCCAGATTGCCGGCATTGATCACACGTATTCGGTGGCACGACCCGGTCTGGCGATACTCACTGTGCAGTTCAAGGTGGGGGTGCCGCGCACCGAAGCGCTGGTACGTTTGTACGATGTACTCAACGCCAACCAGGACTGGCTGCCGCGCGACCTGGGTGCCCTGGCGCCGATTGTGAAACCCAAAGGGATTGACGATGTGCCGGTGCTGGGCGTGACTTTGTGGAGTCGCGAGGCCTTGCCGGCGTTTGAGCTGGAACGGGTGGCGCATGCCGTGGAGGCTGAAATAAAAAGCGTGCCAGGCACGCGTGAGGTGCATACCATCGGCGGGCCGGGCCGGGCCGTGCAGGTGTGGCTGGACCCGGTGCGCCTGCGCGAGCGCGGCGTTGACCTGCTCGCGCTCAAGGCATCGCTGGGGGCTTCCAATTTTGGGATGACGTCCGGCGCGGTGCTCGATACCACTGGCAAATCGGTGCAAATGCTCACGGTCGAGACCGGTGAGTTCTTGCGTTCTGAGCAAGACGTGGGTGACCTGGTGGTGGGTGTGAGCAAAGGTTTGCCGGTCTATTTGCGCGAGGTGGCACGTATTGAGACCGGTGCCCAGCTACCGCAACGCTATGTCTGGTTTACGCCGGGTGCCGGGACCTCGGCGACAGCGGCAGCGAAGCCGTCCACGGCAAGTAGTGCCTCCGCGTCTGCCGCGCTGCAAGCCGGCAGCGTCTACCCGGCGGTGACGATCAGCGTGACCAAAAAGCCCGGTGAAAACGCCGTCGATGTGTCGAGCGCCGTGCGTGATCGCATCGATGCCCTGCGCAACACGGTGATTCCGTCCAACATCGAGACCAGCATCACGCGGGACTATGGTGAAACCGCGGCCGAGAAGGCCAACAAGCTGATGCAAAAGCTGGCTTTTGCCACCGGCTCGGTCATCTTGCTGGTCGGCTTTGCCTTGGGTCGGCGCGAAGCGGTGATTGTGGGCGCTGCCGTGATTCTGACGCTGACGGCCACGCTCTTTGCCTCCTGGGCCTGGGGCTTCACGCTCAACCGCGTGTCGCTGTTTGCCTTGATTTTCTCGATCGGCATTCTGGTGGACGATGCCATTGTGGTGGTCGAGAACATTCACCGGCACCAGCAACTCTCGCCCGACGCCACTTTGAAAGACATCATTCCGCGCGCCGTTGATGAAGTCGGCGGCCCCACCATTCTGGCCACCCTGACGGTCATTGCCGCCTTGCTGCCGATGGCTTTTGTGTCGGGTTTGATGGGGCCCTACATGAGCCCGATCCCGATCAATTCGAGCTTGGGCATGGCAATTTCACTGGCCATTGCGTTCACGGTCACACCCTGGCTGGCGCTGAAATTGATGAAGCCGCATGGCCACGCTGGCGGTGCGCATGGCGGCGCCCAGGCCAAAGGACTGGGCCCCAAACTGCAGAAGCTGTTCAGCCGCGTGCTGGGCCCGTTCCTTGAAAGCGGGCGCAAGCGCTGGCTGCTGCTGGCCGGTATTCTGGTGGCGCTGCTGCTCTCTATTGGCCTGACTTTGGTGCAGTGGGTGGTGATGAAGATGCTGCCCTTTGACAACAAGAGCGAGTTTCAGGTGGTGGTGGAAATGCCGGCTGGCACCCCGCTGGAAAATACGGCCGCCACCTTGCATGAATTGGGCGCCTTTCTGGCACAACAGCCCGAGGTGCTGAACCTGCAGGCCTATGCCGGCACCGCCTCGCCGATTACCTTCAACGGGCTGGTGCGGCAATATTATTTCCGCTCGGACGCCGATCAGGGCGACCTGCAAGTGAACCTGGTCGACAAGCACCATCGCAGCGAAAAGAGCCACGTGATTGCACAACGCTTGCGGGCCGACCTGGAAAAAATTGGCATCAAGCACAACGCCCGCATCAAGGTGGTGGAAGTGCCGCCCGGTCCGCCGGTGATGTCACCCTTGGTGGCCGAGGTCTATGGTCCGGATGAGGCCGGACGCCAGCAACTGGCCGGTCGCCTGGCGCAAGCGTTTGCTGCCACGCCCGATATTGTGGGGATCGACACCTCGCTCAAGGAAAACGCGCCGCGGGCCTACCTGCGGGTGCGGCGCCAGCGTGCCGAGTCACTGGGCATCCCGGTGGCCGTCATTGCGCAAACAGCAGCCATGGCCTTGTCGGGGGTCGATGCGGCCTATCTGCACGATGGTCAGAGCAAATACCCGGTGCCGGTGCGCCTGCAATTGCCGCTGGAGTCCCAGGTCGGGCTCGACGCCTTGCTGGCGATGCCGCTGCGCGCCGCCAACGGCCAGATGGTGCCCCTAAGCGAACTGGTCCAGGTCGAGCGCGGCGTGATCGACAAGTCATTGTTCACCAAGGACCTCAAGGGCGTGAGTTACGTGTTCGGCGACATGGCGGGCAAGCTCGACTCGCCCTTGTACGGTCTGTTTGCCATTCGCAGCAAGCTGGCCACCGCCGCCTTGCCGGGCATGGGCGAGCTGGGTGAATACTGGATTCACCAGCCGTCTGATCCTTACCGCCAGTACGCCCTCAAGTGGGACGGCGAATCGCAAATCACTTATGAGACTTTCCGTGACATGGGCGCCGCCTATGGTGTCGGGCTGATCCTGATCTATTTGCTGGTGGTGGCGCAATTTCGCAGCTACCTGACGCCACTGGTCATCATGGCGCCGATTCCGCTCACCATCATTGGTGTGATGCCGGGCCACGCTTTGCTGGGCGCGCAGTTCACCGCGACTTCCATGATCGGCATGATCGCGCTGGCCGGCATCATCGTGCGCAATTCCATTTTGCTGGTTGACTTTATCGAGCTGCAAGTCGAGCACGGCATGGCGTTCAAGGCGGCGGTGGTCAACTCGGCCGCCGTGCGGGCGCAGCCGATTGCGTTAACGGGCCTGGCCGCCATGATCGGCGCCTTTTTCATTCTGGACGACCCGATTTTCAACGGCTTGGCCGTGTCCCTGATTTTTGGCATTCTGGTGTCCACCTTGCTCACGCTGGTGGTGATACCGGTTCTCTATTACGCCTTGTACCGCAAGCGTATGGAATCGCGCGCAGACGCGAATTCTTCTCTCGTGAACCCCGTGTAACTTAATTCAACCTATATCAGCAGGAGACAAACCATGGCTCATATCGTCATCATGGGTGCCGGCATCGGCGGCATGCCGGCCGCTTACGAAATGCGCGAAATGCTCGCCAAAGAGCATCGCGTCACCGTCGTGAATGCGACCGACTATTTTCAATTTGTTCCGAGCAACCCATGGCTCGCGGTGGGCTGGCGCAAGCGCGAGGACATCACCCTGCCGATTGCCCCCTATCTGCAACGCAAGGGTATTGGTTTCATCGGCAAGGCGGTGACCCAGATCGACCCATTGAGCAACCGGCTGACGCTGCTCGGGGGCGACACGCTGGACTATGACTACCTGGTGATCATGACCGGCCCCAAGCTGTCGTTCAGCGAGGTGCCGGGAGCCGGCCCCGTCAAATCCGGCGGGGGTGGCTTTACCCACTCGGTGTGCAGCGTCGACCATGCCCAGGAATTCTTTGCCGACTACCAGAAGTTTCTGGAGAACCCGGGCCCGGTGGTCATTGGTGCCATGCCAGGTGCCAGCTGCTTTGGCCCAGCCTATGAATTTGCCTTCATTCTCGACACCGATCTGCGCAAACGCAAGCTGCGAAACAAGGTGCCCATCACCTTTGTCACCAGTGAGCCCTATATCGGCCACCTGGGCCTGGGCGGTGTCGGTGACAGCAAGTCGATGCTGGAATCCGAGTTGCGCGGACGGGACATGAAGTGGATCACCAACGCCAAGACCAGCCGGGTGGAAGAAGGCAAGATGTTTGTCACGCAGCTCGATGACCTGGGCGCGGTCTACAAGGAGCATGAGGTTCCGTTCAAACTGTCCATGATGCTGCCCGCCTTCAAGGGGGTGGATGCGGTGGCCGCCGTGCCGAACCTGTGCAACCCGCGCGGTTTTGTGCTGATTGACGAGTTCCAGCGCAGCAAAGCCTATCGCAATATTTTCTCGGCTGGGGTCTGCGTGGCAATCCCTCCGGTGGAGGTCACACCGGTGCCGACAGGAACCCCGAAAACCGGCTACATGATCGAGAGCATGGTGACGGCCATCGTGCACAACATTGCCGACGAACTGGCTGGCAAGCCGGTCACCGCCAAGGGCACCTGGAACGCCATTTGCCTGGCCGATATGGGCGACACCGGGGCTGCCTTTGTGGCCTTGCCGCAGATCCCGCCGCGCAATGTGAACTGGTTCAAGATGGGCAAATGGGTGCACTTGGCCAAGATTGCGTACGAGAAATATTTCATGCGCAAGATCAAAAAAGGCACCTCCGAGCCGATCTATGAAAAATACATTCTGAAACTATTAGGCATCGTGCGGGTCAACAAGTAGCGGGTCGCGTTAGTTTTTTTCTTATTCTTAACTTCAGGAGTCTCACCATGACGGTTCAGCGTTACATCGTTATTTTTGCCGGTTTGTTCATCATGATTTCGTTGGCGCTGGGCGTCGAGGGCAGCCCCTTCTTTGTCAGCAAGTGGGCGCTGGCCTTCACCGCTTTTGTGGGTGCCAATCTGTTCCAGTCCGGCTTTACCAACTTTTGCCCCCTGGGCATCATTCTCAAGAAACTGGGCGTGCCCGAGTCAAAAATTGGCTGTGCCAACTAAGATTGGCAAAACCCGGTGGACCTTTCTCTTTTTCCATAACTCAAGGGACCAGCCATGACTGTTCTGACAGATGCCGATGCCCGCACGGAGGTTCTCAACCGCCTCCGGCGTGCTGAAGGCCAGATTCGCGGTGTTCAACGCATGATCGAAGAAGGGGAGAGTTGTCTCAAAATCGGCCAGCAGTTCTCAGCCGTGCGCAAGGCGCTCGACAGCACTTATTTGCGCATGACGATGTGCTTCATGGAGCAGGAGCTGGAAAACTGCCTGCAACCGGATGAGTCTCAGAAAGCGAACATGGAGACCATGCTGAAAGACATGGAAACTTTGCTGGCCCGCATGGGTTGATCTTGTTTATAAGCAAAATCAGGCTGTAGCCCCCGTGTTTATTGGGAGTGAAGCTATTAGTTTTATAGTTTAGCGGCGCCGGATCAGGCGGCAATCACGCCGCCGCCCAGGCACACCTCGTCGTCATACAGCACCGCAGACTGCCCGGGGGTCACGGCCCATTGGGGCTCGGGAAAGCTCAGGTGGAAGGCCGCACCAGCCCCCGCGGCCAGCGTGCACGGCGCATCAAGCTGACGGTAGCGGGTTTTGGCGCTGAACCGGCCCGCTTGCGGGGCCGTGCCGGCCACCCAACTGGCATCCTGCGCGCTCAGGCCGTGCGACTGCAACCACGGGTGCTCGTGACCTTGCACCACCCACAGCGTGTTGGTTGCCAGGTCTTTGCGCGCCACAAACCAGGGCGCGTGCTCGCCACCGCCACGTTGCGCGCCTTTGGCCTTGAGGCCGCCAATGCCCAAGCCCTGGCGCTGACCCAGGGTGTAAAAACTCAGGCCCACATGCTGGCCGATGGTGCGGCCTTTGTCATCCTTGATGGGGCCCGGCTCACGCGCAATGTAGCGATTCAAAAAATCACGAAACGGACGTTCGCCAATGAAACAAATGCCAGTGGAGTCCTTTTTCTTCGCGTTCGGCAGGCCAATCTCCAGCGCCAGGCGACGCACCTCGGTCTTGAGCAGTTCGCCCACGGGAAACAGGGTTTTCGACAACTGCGCCTGGTTCAGTCGATGCAAAAAATAGCTCTGGTCTTTGGACGGGTCCAGGCCCTTGAGCAACTCGAAGCGCCCATCGCTCATCTGTGCCTGCGCCGCGTCGAGCACGCGACCGTCGGCAGCCACGCAACGGACCCGGGCGTAGTGGCCGGTGGCGATTTTTTGCGCCCCCAAGCGCAGCGCGTGGTCCAGAAACGCCTTGAACTTGATCTCGGCATTGCACAGGATGTCCGGATTCGGTGTGCGTCCGGCCTGGTACTCGCGTAAAAATTCGGCAAACACCCGGTCTTTGTATTCGGCGGCAAAGTTGACGTGCTCAATCTCGATGCCGATCACATCCGCCACGGCGGCCGCATCGATAAAGTCAACGTTGGAGGAGCAGTATTCACTGTCATCGTCATCCTCCCAGTTTTTCATGAAGATGCCAATGACCTCGTAGCCCTGCTGCTTGAGCAGCCAGGCGGTCACGGCCGAGTCCACGCCTCCGCTCAATCCCACCACCACGCGTTGCCCACTGTGTCGCTTGTTCATAGGGGTTAGATTATCCCTGCCCACCGGCAAGGAGCGCTGCTTAGGGGGAATCTCAGCCGGCGATGCTGGCGTCGGCCACGACCAGTTGCAGCGGGTAGCGTTTGCCGGCCAGATAGTCTTCGATGCAGCACAGCACCATCGGGCTGCGAAGACGCGCGGTGCTGGCCCGGATTTCTTCCAGCGTCATCCAGAGCGTGCGCACAATGCCGACATCGAGCTTGCGCGTTGGGTCAGGGGCACCGAGCTCGCCACAAAAGGCGAAGCGCAGGTAGGTGATGGCTTCAGCATTGCTTTGTGGCTGACGCGACAGGTAGACCCCCACCAGGGCCCTGGGTGAAAAAGCGTAGCTGGTTTCTTCCAGCGTTTCACGTGTGCAGGCTTGCGCCGGGGTTTCGCCGCAGTCCAGGTGCCCGGCCGGGTTGTTCAGGCGCAGGCCATCCAAGGTGTGTTCTTCGACCAGCAGAAAGCGCCCGTCGTGCTCAATGACGGCGGCGACGGTGACGTTGGGTTTCCAGCGAGTAGTCATGGCGGGATTCTGCCGTACGCCTCAAAGGTCGGTGTAGAAACTGCCAAGTCATTGATGCAAGTCATGGTTTGCCGGGGCGGTAATGGGGGCAAATTAAGTTAAGCTCTTGGGCGCAGCGCTTGCCGCGGCTCATGCCGCCGGACCGGCGCCGAACACGTAGTTGAAAAATCCAATTGAGGAGTCGCTTTATGCAAACTGGCGTACCTAATGAGACGGTATCGGGCATCGCCCCGGCGGCCGTTACCCCCCAATCACCGCAACGCATTGGTGTGCCACGCGAAGTTTTTCCTGGTGAAAAACGGGTGGCCACCGTGCCTGAGGCGGTTGAAAAACTGATCAAACTCGGGTTCGTCGTCGCTGTTGAATCGGGCGCGGGCGATGCGGCCAACTGCAGCGACGAGGTTTACCGCGCCGCTGGTGCAGAAGTCATCACCGGGGCCGCCGCACTCTGGGCGGCGTCAGATATTGTGTTCAAGGTGCGTGGCCCTACCACCGAAGAAGTCGGCCTGATGCATGAAGGCCAGGCCCTGGTCAGTTTCATCTGGCCGGCGCAAAACCCTGAACTGATGCAGCAACTCGCCGCCAAGAAGGTGACCGTACTGGCCATCGACGCGCTGCCGCGCACGCTGAGCCGCGCCCAGAAGATGGATGCGTTGACCTCCCAAGCCGGTGTCGCCGGCTACCGCGCCGTCATTGAGGCGGCCAACGCTTTTGGCCGCTTCTTCAGCGGTCAGATCACGGCTGCGGGCAAGGTGCCGCCAGCCAAGGTCTTTATTGCGGGTGCTGGTGTTGCCGGACTGGCGGCAATTGGCACCGCAGCCAGCCTGGGTGCCATCGTTCGTGCCAATGACACCCGTGCTGAAGTGGCCGACCAGGTCGTGTCGCTGGGTGGTGAATTCGTCAAGGTCGATTATGTAGAAGAGGGCTCTGGTGGTGGCGGCTACGCCAAGGTCATGAGCGAGGGCTTCCAGCAAGCCCAGCGTGAGATGTACGCCAAGCAGGCCAAAGATGCAGACATCATCATCACCACCGCGCTGATCCCTGGCAGGCCAGCGCCCAAGCTCATCACCGCCGAGATGGTCAAGAGCATGAAGCCCGGCAGCGTGATCGTCGACATGGCCGCCGAGCAAGGCGGCAACTGCGAACTGACCGAGCCCGGCCAGGCGGTGGTCAAGCACGGCGTGACCATCGTCGGCTACACCGACCTGGTCTCGCGCCTGGCCAAGCAGTCGTCAACACTATATGCCACCAACCTGTTTCGCCTCACCGAGGAGCTGTGCAAGACCAAGGACGGCATCATCAACGTCAACATGGAAGACGAGGCCATCCGCGGTCTGACTGTCACCAAAGACGGCAACATCACCTGGCCAGCACCGGCGCCCAAGGTGGCGGCAACGCCACCAGCGGCGGCCAAACCGGCGGCTGCTCCCGTGGCCAAAAAAGGCAAGGGCCATGGTGAGCCCAGTGCCCCCATGCCTGCGGGCAAACTGGCCGTGATGTTCGCCGTGGTTGCGGTGTTGTTCTGGCTGATCGGCCACAGCGCGCCCAAGGAGTTCATGTCGCACTTCACGGTGTTTGTATTGGCCTGCTTTGTCGGCTACATGGTGGTGTGGAATGTGAAACCCGCTCTGCACACGCCGCTGATGAGCGTGACCAACGCCATTTCCAGCATCATTGCGATTGGCGCGCTGGTGCAAATCTCACCGTTGATGGATGCGGCTGAGCGGCCCAACGGCATGATCACCTGGATCGCGACAGTGGCCATTGCATTGACCGCCATCAATATGTTCGGCGGTTTTGCCGTCACCCAGCGCATGCTGGCCATGTTCCGTAAATAAGAAGGGGAGCCACGCATGAATTCGAGTTTGGCCACGGTCGCCTACATTGGCGCGACCATTTTGTTCATTCTGAGCCTGGGCGGTCTGTCCAACCAGGAAAGCTCTCGCCGAGGTAATCTGTTCGGCATGATCGGCATGGCTATTGCCGTGCTGGCCACGGTGTTTGGGCCGCAAGTAACCGGTGGTGGCTACGCCTGGATCGTTGGCGCGATGGTCATTGGCGGCAGCATCGGTTTGTATTTGGCGCGCAGCGTGCAAATGACGCAAATGCCCGAGTTGGTGGCCTTCATGCACAGCATGGTGGGCTTGGCGGCGGTGCTGGTGGGTTTTGCAACTTTTGTGGACCCTACAGCCACCAAAGGCTTCGAGGGTGCCGCCAAAACCATTCACGAGCTTGAAATTTACATCGGCATCCTCATCGGTGCGGTCACCTTGTCGGGCTCGGTCATTGCTTTTGGCAAATTGTCGGGGCGCATCAGCGGCAACCCAGTGTTGTTGCCGGGTCGTCACTGGATGAATCTGGCAGGTTTGCTGGTGGTGATTTATTTTGGTGGCGTGTTCATGGGCGCTCACACGGTTCAAGATGGCATGACCCCGATTGTGGTCATGACCGTGATCGCCCTGCTCTTTGGTGTGCACATGGTGATGGCCATTGGCGGCGCCGACATGCCGGTGGTGGTGTCCATGCTCAACAGCTATTCCGGCTGGGCGGCAGCGGCCACCGGTTTCATGCTGTCCAATGACTTGCTGATTGTGGTGGGTGCGTTGGTGGGTTCCAGCGGCGCGATTCTCTCGTACATCATGTGCAATGCCATGAACCGCAGCTTCATCAGCGTGATTGCGGGTGGCTTTGGTACCACCAGTGCCAAACCTGCAGCAGCAGGGGGAGCCGAGCCGGCCGGTGAAGTGACGCCGATCAGTGCTATCGAAACCGCTGAACTGCTGCGTGAGGCCAAAAGCGTCGTCATTGTTCCCGGCTACGGCATGGCGGTGGCGCAGGCTCAGCATACGGTGTATGAAATTACCAAGCATCTGCGTGAAAAGGGTGTCAATGTGCGTTTTGGTATTCACCCGGTCGCCGGTCGTATGCCAGGCCACATGAACGTGTTGTTGGCTGAAGCCAAAGTGCCCTATGACATCGTGTTCGAAATGGATGAACTCAACGACGACTTCCCCAAGACCGATGTGGTCATGGTGATTGGCGCCAACGACATCGTCAACCCCGGCGCCCAGGACGACCCGACCAGCCCGATTGCCGGCATGCCGGTGCTCGAAGTCTGGAAGGCCAAGACCTCCATCGTCATGAAGCGCAGCATGGCATCAGGCTACGCCGGCGTGGACAACCCGCTGTTCTACAAAGAGAACAACCGCATGTTGTTTGGCGATGCCAAGAAGATGTTGGATGAAGTCCTGATTGCATTGATGTCCTGAAACGTTGTTGGACGGAGCGTGCGCAAAGTGGCCTCGCTCTTCTCCCGATCAATCAAGGTGGGCCAGCTCTGTCAGCTGAGCCCACTTTTTCCTTTGTAGATTAGGGGAAACACCCTCACGTTATCAAGGGTGTTCACGCGAGAATGAGCCCTTTTGTCAACCTTGAGGAAACATCACAATGACCGACCGTATTTGGCTTAGCAGCTACCCCGATGGCGTTCCCGCTGATATTGATCCGGGCAAGTACTCGTCGATTGTGAAGATGATGGAGGAGAGCTTCAAGAAGTACGCCGACCGGACCGCCTACAGTTTCATGGGCAAGACGCAGAGTTACAAACAGGTCGATAGCCTGAGTCTTGCGTTTGGGGTTTACCTGCAAGGTTTGGGGCTGGTCAAAGGCGACCGGGTTGCAGTGATGATGCCCAATGTGCTGCAGTATCCGGTGGCGGTGGCCGGCATTTTTCGTGCCGGCTATATCCTAGTGAATGTCAATCCGCTGTACACCGCGCGTGAGCTGGAGCACCAACTCAAGGATTCGGGCGCCAAGGCCATTGTCATTCTGGAAAATTTTGCTTCGGTTCTGGAAAAATGTGTTGCTGCGACGCCGGTCAAGCACGTGGTGTTGTGCGCGATGGGTGACCAGTTGGGCCTCCTCAAAGGCGCACTGGTCAATTATGTCGTGCGCAACAAGAAAAAACTGGTGCCCGCGTTCTCGCTGCCAGGCGCCGTGCGCTTCAATGCCGCCGTTGCCAAGGGCAGTGCGGGGACGCTCAAAAAAATAACGCTCAAGCCCGACGATGTGGCGGTGCTGCAATACACCGGCGGTACTACCGGCGTCTCCAAGGGCGCGGTGCTGCTCCATCGCAACCTGGTGGCCAACTTGTTGCAGGTGGAGGCCTGGAATGAACCGGCGCTGAAGAAGATTCCGGCCAACGAGCAGTTGACGTCGGTCTGCGCCTTGCCGCTGTACCACATCTTTGCCTTCACGGTGGGCATGATGCTGTCGATGCGCCTGGGCGGCAAGCTGATTCTGATTCCGAATCCGCGCGACCTGGTGGCCACGCTGGCTGAATTGGCCAAACACAAAATCCATGTGTTTCCGGCGGTCAACACCTTGTTCAATGGCCTGGCCAATCATCCCGATTTCAACAAGGTGGACTGGCGTGGTCTGGTGGTGTCCGCAGGCGGCGGCACGGCGGTCCAAAGTGCGGTGGCCAAGCTCTGGTTCGAGAAAACCGGCTGCGCCATTGCCGAGGGCTACGGTCTGAGCGAGACCTCGCCGGTGGCCACGTCGAACCCGGTCACCGTCACCGAGTACTCGGGCACGATTGGTGTTCCGATTTCAAGCACTTATCTGAGACTGCTCGATGACGATGGCAAGGAAGTGCCGATCGGTCAATCCGGCGAGATTGCCATCAAGGGCCCCCAGGTGATGGCCGGCTATTGGCAGCGCCCGGATGAGACCGCCAACGTCATGACTGCCGATGGGTATTTCAAGTCCGGCGACATCGGCGTGATGGATGAGCGCGGTTACTTCAAAATTGTGGACCGCAAGAAGGACATGATTCTGGTCAGCGGCTTCAACGTCTTCCCCACCGAGTTGGAGGACGTGGTGTCCCAACTCAAGGGGGTTATGGAGTGTGCTTGCGTCGGTGTGCCGGACGCCAAGTCCGGTGAGGCTGTCAAGCTGGTGATTGTCAAGAAAGACCCGAGCTTGACCGAAGCGCAGGTGCGGGCCTACTGCAAAGAAAATCTAACCGGCTACAAGCAACCCAAGGTGATTGAGTTCCGCGCCGAATTGCCAAAAACTCCGGTCGGCAAGATTTTGCGGCGAGAGTTGAGAGATAAGTAAAGTAGCAATCATGACGAATAGTAGTCAAACGCCGGTACTTGGCATCATTGGCGGCAGTGGTGTTTACGACATTGAAGGTTTAAGTCATAAGCGCTGGGAGCGCGTTGACTCCCCTTTTGGAAAACCTTCGGATGAGCTTCTGTTGGGTGAGTTGGATGGGCAGTCGATGGTGTTCCTGCCGCGTCATGGCCGTGGGCATCGGATACCACCCTCCGAGATCAACTTTCGCGCCAATATCGATGTTATGAAGCGTGTTGGCGTGACTGACCTTATTTCGGTCAGCGCGGTCGGCTCCTTGCGTGAAAATTTGCGGCCTGGCATGTTCGTGATCGTTGACCAATTCATCGACAGAACTTTCGCCCGCGAGAAAAGCTTTTTTGGCACCGGGCTCGTCGCCCACGTATCCATGGCCCATCCGGTGTGTAGCCGACTCGGTGACCATATCGAGGCCGCTACGCGCGAAGCAGGGATCGAGTTTGCCCGCGGTGGCACTTACCTGGTGATGGAAGGGCCCCAGTTTTCCAGTCTGGCGGAATCGGAACTTTACCGAAGCTGGAACGCTGATGTGATTGGCATGACCAACATGCCCGAAGCCAAGCTGGCTCGGGAAGCCGAGCTGTGCTATGCGTCGGTCGCCATGGTGACCGACTTTGATTGCTGGCACCCCGACCATGACGACGTCACGGTGGATGCGATTGTCAAGGTGCTGCTGGCCAATGCAGACAATGCGCGCCATATGGTTTCCCGGGTCACGCCCCGTCTGCGTTCGGATGCGAGCGCCGCGGCTTGCGGTTGCCGCAGCGCGCTGCAGCACGCCCTGATAACGGCACCAGAGGCACGTGATCCCGAGATGCTGCGGCGTCTCGATGCCGTGGCCGGTCGCCTCCTGAGATCCTGATGGTGTCAGAGCGTTCAGCCACCAATGCGCAGGATCAAAAGCTGCGCTCAACTATGGCCGAGGCAGCCCGGCGACTGGTGGTGCTGGGGCTCAATCGCGGCGCGACCGGCAATATCGGGGTCAGGCAAGGCGATTCATTTTTGGTGACACCCTCGGGTGTTGCTGCCGAAGACCTGCTGCCACACGCTATGGTGGAAATGGACTATTCAGGTGCGATCCTGGGCCCTGGCAAACCCTCCAGCGAGTGGCGTTTTCATCGCGACATCCTGGCTGCGCGCCCAGAAGTTGGCGCAGTGGTTCACACGCACGCTTGTTATGCCACTTCGCTGGCTTGCCTGCAACTGGAAATTCCGGCGTTTCACTACATGATGGCGGTGGCCGGTGGTGACACGATTCGTTGCACGCCTTATGCGATCTTTGGCAGCCAGGAGCTGTCCGATCTCGCACTGCAGGCGCTTGTTGACCGCAAGGCCTGTCTGCTTGGCAACCACGGCATGATTGCCGTCGGTGTCGACCTGGGCGATGCGCTGGCCGTCGCGATAGAGGTCGAGTCGCTGTGTGAACAATATTGGGCCGCCTTGCAGTTGGGGCAGCCGAAGCTGCTTTCTGGCGCCCAGATGCAGGCGGTGCTGGAGAAGTTCAAAGGCTATGGCCGAGCCGCAACAAGGACTGATTCGCCATGAACCGTCAAGACCATGGTCCAGCGGCAGTCCAGACCCTGCGGTGGCGTGAGGGTCGCCTGGAGATGATTGACCAACGGGTGCTGCCAGCCCGATTCGAGTATTTGCCTTTTACCTCGGCCGCCGAGGTGGCCGAGGGTATTCGGTCCATGGTGGTTCGCGGTGCGCCCGCCATTGGCTGTGCGGCTGCCTATGGTGTTGCACTGGAGTCTGTGCAGTTGCGCGGTGCCACGCGTGAGGCTTTTGCGGTGGGCCTGCAACGCGGCTTCGACGTGCTGGCAGCCAGTCGACCGACCGCTGTGAATTTGTTCTGGGCGCTGGCTCGAATGCGTGCGGTGTGGGACGCTAACCAGCACCGCGCCGTGGGCGACATTGTGGACTGCCTGCTGGCCCAGGCGCACGAAATATCGGCGGACGATGTTCGCATCAATCGGGCCATGGGCGCTTACGGCGCAGCGCTGCTGGCCGATGGCGCCCGGGTGCTGACGCACTGCAACGCGGGCGCCCTGGCAACGGCCGGGCATGGCACGGCGCTGGGTGTGATTCGCTCGGCGGTGCAGGCAGGCAAGCGCATTTCGGTGATCGCCGATGAGACCCGCCCATTTTTGCAGGGCGCGCGCCTGACCGCCTGGGAGATGGTGCAGGAAAACATTCCGGTGACGCTGATCACCGATAACATGGCTGGGCATTTGATGAGTCGCGGTGAGGTTGACGCCATTGTGGTGGGCACGGACCGCGTGGCGGCCAATGGCGATGTGGCCAACAAGATTGGGACCTACATGGTGGCTGTGCTGGCGCAGCGCCACAACATCCCGTTCTATGTGGCTTGTCCGCTGTCCACCATCGACCTGGCGATCCCTGATGGTGCGGCCATTCCGATTGAAGAAAGGGCGGCCGAGGAGGTCACGGGATTTCGGGATTGCCAATGGGCAGCCAAGGGTGTCCAGGTGCGCAACCCCGCTTTTGATGTGACGCCAGCCGAGTTGGTCACTGCGCTGATCACGGAGCGCGGGGTGCTAAGGCAACCGAATCGAACCACTATTGCCGGTCTGTTTGCCACCTGAGCGGTCCATGCTGCCCGAAGGATCGGCGGACCTTCACTTCAGCCAGCCACGTTTCCTGAAATACCACATAGGCACCAGCGCACTGGCCACCATCAGCGCCACCGCAAACGGGTAGCCCAGTTCCCAGTCCAGTTCCGGCAGGAACTTGAAGTTCATGCCGTAGATGCTGGCAATCAGCGTCGGCGGCAGCAGCGCCACACTGGCGACCGAGAATATCTTGATAATCTTGTTCTGGTTGATGTTGATGAAACCGACCGTGGCATCCATCAAAAAGTTGATCTTGTCGAACAGGAAGGCGGTGTGCGAATCGAGCGAATCGATGTCGCGCAGAATTTGCCTTGCCTCTTCAAACTGCTCGCTATTGAGCATCTTGCTGCGCATCATGAAACTCACCGCACGGCGCGTGTCCATCGCGTTGCGGCGGATGCGTCCGCTCATGTCTTCATGGCGCGCAATGGCGCCCAGCACTTCGCCGGCCATGGCGTCCGTGACATCGCCCGACAGCACTTTGTTGCTGACCATTTCCAGGTTGTCGTAAATGCCCTCCAGCGTATCGGCCGAGTATTCGGCATCGGCATCGAACAGCTTGAGCAGCACTTCCTTGGCGTCTTCAATCAGGCCCGGCGCCCGGCGCGCCCGCATGCGCAGCAGCCGAAACACCGGCACGTCTTCGTCGTGAATCGAAAACAGCACACCCATGCTTTTGAGTTCATCGTTGACCAGGTTGAGAATGAAGGCGACTCGCACCGTGTGGGGTTCGTCGTCGTCCGCCACCAAAAAGTCACTGCGAATGTGCAGGTCCCCGTTGTCTTCCTTGTAAAAGCGGGCCGATTCCTCAATGTCTTCGTCCATCGCGTCTTCCGGGATCGACAAGCCGTAGTGCTGCTTGATCCAGCGCTTCTCTTCCAGGGTGGGCGATTCCAGATCGACCCAGATCGGGTGGAATTTAGACAGTTCTTCCAGCGAATCGATCTCTTCCTGGAACAGTCGGCCATTGGCCAGCGTAAAAATGTTGAGCATCGCTCACTCCCGGGTAATGGTTTGCATCTGGCAGGGCTTGCGGGTCTTTGCTTCCAACCCCGATGCAGTCAATGCGGGTTGAAAGCTACCGACTGGGGCAGGGTTTCAAGGCGTGTATTTCGGGAGTTGATCAACTGAAATTATCGCATTGCAAGGCGTTGAGCCACAGGCAATAGCGCCAAAAATCGGCTATTTTGGAGGCGTGGCGTGAGTTTTATATACTCACAGTCTTGCGATGCGCACCCGTTGGCGGCCTTGGGCGCCGTGGTGGCGCCACGCTCCCTCAGTCAAACGACCTCACCATGTCCAATCCATCCAATCTGCCCGCTTGCCCCCAGTGCACCCTTGAAAACACTTACCCGGATGGCAACAACTACGTCTGCCCTGACTGCGGCCATGAATGGCCGATGACCGCAGCGGCTGAAGCTGGCGACGAAGTCGGTGGTGCCATCAAAGACGCCAACGGCAATCCGCTGACCGACGGGGATACGGTGATTCTGATCAAAGACCTGAAGGTCAAGGGCTCGTCCATCGTGCTTAAAAAAGGTACCAAAATCAAAGGCATCCGTCTGCCCGATGGCGCTGGCGACCACGAGGTGGACTGCAAGACCGACCAGGGCGCCTTCATGCTCAAGGCGGCCTTCATGAAGAAGGCCTGAGCCTGCTACAGGATTACCATGGCGGCCATGAACCCTTGTTCGCGTTACTGGGCCAACCTGTCCACGCGGGACTTTGCCCAATTGATTGCAGGTGGACAAGCCGCGAAAACCATCGCCGTGCTGCCGGTGGCGGCGACCGAGCAGCATGGCCCGCACCTGCCGCTGAGCGTCGACACGGTGCTGGTGGACGGCATCGTGACGGCCGCCTTGCCGCATCTGGCCGCCGACTTGAACGTACTGTTCTTGCCGACACAAGCAGTCGGTTTGAGTCCGGAACACGCCCGCTTTCCCGGCACTCTGACACTCAAAAACGAAACGATTTTGCGGCTGTGGACCGATATAGGCGAGTCGGTGGCGGCAGCGGGTATCCAAAAACTGCTGCTCTTCAACAGTCATGGCGGCAACGTCAGCGTCATGGACCTGGTGGCACGCGACCTGCGCGCGCGGCTTGGTATGCTGGTCTATAGCGTCAGCTGGTTCAACCTGCCTTTGACGGATGCGCAAGGGCAGGATGTCAACGCCTTGTTCAGCGCCGACGAGCACCGCTTTGGCATTCATGCCGGCGAAATGGAGACCTCCATGATGCTGGCGCTGGATCCCGCGCGCGTGAACATGGTGCAGGCACAAAACTTTCATTCCACCGCCCAAGACCGGGCGCAAAAATTTGCCATCCTGGGCAATGGGAAAAGCGCCAAACTCGGTTGGCAAATGCAGGACTACAACCCAGCCGGTGCGGTTGGCAATGCCGCCGCCGCCAGCGCAGAAAAGGGACGTGCACTGGTGGCCGCAGCGGGGCTTGGCCTGGCCCGACTGCTGGCCGAAATTAACCAGCTGCCGCTGAGCACGCTGGTGACCGGGCCAACGCCAGGCGCCCGCTGATTTCGGTTCTTGCCCGTCGTCCTCGACTGCGCCCGCGCTCAATTCATGCTGGTTTCTTACGATCTGTTCGCCCTGGGCGCCGCCGCCTGCTGGGCACTGGGCAGTGTCACATCGGTCACGCCGTCGCGCCATCTGGGCGCCTTTGCGTTCACGCGCTGGCGCATGCTGATGGTGGCGTTGATGCTGTGGGCGGTGGTGCTCGCCACCGGCAGCTGGCGCACGTTTTCGCAAGGCGCCTGGGGCATCATGGCGATCAGCGGTTTGATCGGCATCTTTGTCGGTGACACCGCGCTGTTCGCGGCCATGAATCGGCTCGGGCCGCGCCGCGCCGGGGTCTTGTTTGCGACCCACGCCGTGTTCAGTGCGTTGCTTGGTTTCTGGCTGTTGCACGAGCGCATGAGTCTGCAAGCGCTCGCGGGCGGGCTGTTGACGCTGGTCGGCGTCATGACCGCGATTGTGTTGGGGCGGCACAAAGAAGAAAGCCACGCCTGGGAAGCGGATCAGGGTCATGTCGGCGCCGGGGTGCTGCTGGCCCTGCTGGCGGCGCTGTGCCAGGCGGTCGGCTCCCTGATTGCCAAGCCGGTGATGAGTACCGATGTGGATCCGGTCATGGCCTCCGCCGTGCGCGTGACGGTGGCGACTTGCGCCCATTTTGTGCTGTTGGGCGCTGGTTTTCGGGCCGCGCGGGCGCAGCGGCCGCCTACGCTTCGGGTGCTGGCGCAGACCGGGCTCAACGGTTTTATTGCCATGGGTGTGGGCATGACGCTGATCTTGCTGGCGCTGCAAAAGGGCGATGTCGGCATGGTGGCGATATTGTCCTCGGTGTCCCCGGTGCTGGTGCTGCCCTTGCTGTGGCTGCATCTGGGGCGCGCGCCTGCGCCGGGTGCCTGGGTCGGTGCAATCATGACGGTGGCGGGCACGGCGCTGATCTTGTTGCGTTGATGGTGGCGAAGGGCCACCCTGGCGGGTGCGGCGCGGCAAGGCTGCTGCTGGCGACGACCTGGTTTGGCTGTAATGCTGCAAACTGGCACAGCCATTGCTTGCTGTGCAGGCATGCACATCGACACCCAACAGGTCCTGACACCGCCCAACGCAGCGATGGAGCCGGTGCTGCAAAAGCAACTGGCCCTGCTGCTGGAGTCCACCGGCGAGGGCATTTACGGCATTGACATGGAGGGACGCTGCACCTTCATCAACCGGGCCGGCGCCAACATGATCGGGCGTGAACCCGAGGAGGTGCTGGGCTGCAACATGCACGAGCTGACGCACCACTCACACCCCGGCGGTCAGCCCTACGCGGCGCACGACTGCGCCATCTTCAACGCCTTTCGCCAAGGCCTGCCGTGCCGCATTGACACCGAGGTGTTCTGGCACCGCGACCAGCATTGTTTTCCGGTGGAGTATTCCAGCTACCCGCTGATGGACGGTGACACGGTGCTGGGCGCGGTGATCACCTTTGTGGACATCACCGAGCGCAAGCGTGCCGCCGACGCGCTGCAGCTTGCCAAAAACGAATTGGAGCAGCGCGTCAGCGAGCGCACGCAAGAGCTCTCAGTCGCACTGGGGCAACTGCGTGAACTCTCAGCCTATTCCGAGAATGTGCGTGAAGATGAGCGCACCCGCATTGCCCGCGAGGTGCATGACGAACTGGGCAGCCTGCTGGTGGCGCTGAAGATGGACGTGAACTGGATGGACAAGCGCCTGAGTGAACAGCAGCAGCGCACACCGCACGAAGCCGAAGCCATGCGCACCCGGCTGCGCAGCAAGTGCCGCAATATGAGCGGCCTGATCGAGCGGGCGGTGGACAACGTGGGGCGCATCATCACCGACCTGCGCCCCAGCATCCTGGACCATCAAGGCCTGTGGGCCGCGCTGGAGTGGCAGGCCCACGAGTTTGCCCAGTCGGCTGAACTGGCACTGGACTGGGACATGCAGGGCACCGACGGCGTGGAGCTGCCCGAGCCCGAGGCCATGGCGGTGTTTCGCATCTTTCAGGAAATGCTCAGCAACGTGGCCCGCCACGCCCAGGCCATGGCACTCACCTTGCGTATTCAAGTGGAAGCCGAGGTATTGACAATTTCGGTGCAAGACAACGGCTGTGGTGCCAATGCCCTGGCGTTTGAGGCCCCCACGGCCTACGGCGTGATGGGCATGCGCGAACGGGCGCGCCATTTTGGTGGCCAGCTTGAGATTTCAAGCCAAATCGGCCTGGGGTCGGCATTCACCCTGCGCCTGCCACTCTCAAAAATGTAGCATGATCAAAGTTTTGATTGGTGATGACCACCGCATCGTGCGTGAAGGCCTGAAGCAGGTGCTGGCCGATGCGCCCGATGTGAGCGTGCTGGCCGAGGCCGCCAGCGGGCCGGAGGTGCTGGCGCAGGTTCAGGCACTGGGCGGCTCCGCCGGGCTGGACCTGGTGCTGCTGGACATTGCCATGCCGCAGCAGGACGGGCTGGAGGTGCTGCAAATCCTGCGCCGCACACACCCAACCCTGCCGGTGCTGATGCTCAGCACTTATCCGGAAAAACAATACGCCGTGCGCTGCATCAAGCTGGGCGCTGGCGGCTACCTGAACAAGAGCGCCGACCCGGACGACATGGTGGCCGCCGTGCGCAAGGTGGCGGCAGGCGGCATGTATGTCACCCCCGACACGGCGGAGGCGCTGGCGGCGGCCATGGCATCGGCAGGGCGATCCGGCGCAGCCGCACAGGCGGTGGTGGCCGGGGTCGACGCGCTGTCGCACCGCGAGTACCAGGTGTTTCGCCTGCTCAGCATGGGGCACGCGGTGGGCGAAATTGGTGCGCAACTCAAATTGGCCTCCAACACGGTGAGCACTTATCGGGCACGGATTCTGGAAAAGACCGGCACCAAAAACGATGTGGAGCTGGCGCTGTACGCCCAGCGGCACAGCCGCAGCACGCCCTTGCGCTGAAAGAAACCGGTTTGAGCCCGCCGGTGTAGGGCTGGCACTACACGCTGTCGGGCCACCGGGCACGAATTGCATTGGAATCCCGAACCGTGGCACAAGTTGGCCCGGGCATTGCGTAGTGCACAGGGTTCAACTTCAAAAGGTAATGCCATGACTCCCTACTTTGACCCCTACAACGCCGACCGCCCGCTGATGCTCAAGTGCAGCTGCGGCAAAGACCACACGGTGGCTGAACACCAGCAGGAAATGTCTGCAGCCAGCGCCACCGCAGAACTCAAGCGCCGCAGCTTGACTAGTGAGTTCGAGGCCTATTCCAACGCCTTCATCGAAGCCACGCTGGTCAAGGCGCTGTTCCCGCAAGACGAGGTGCGCCGCCGTTTCTTGCGCGCGGTGGGCAAGGGCACAGCCATGGCAGCCATTGGCAGCGTGTTGCCCATGGCCAGCCTGCAAGCCATGGCGCAGGATAAGAATGCGCTGGAGAAAACCAAGCTCAAGATCGGCTTCATCCCGATCACCTGCGCCACGCCGCTGATCATGGCGCACCCGCTGGGTTTTTACAGCAAGCAGGGGCTGGATGTGGCAGTGACCAAAACCGCAGGCTGGGCGCTGATCCGCGACAAGATGATCAACAAGGAGTACGACGCCACGCACTTCCTGTCGCCCATGCCGCTGGCGATTTCGATGGGCCTGGGCTCCAACCCCACGCCAATGAACGTGGCCACGATCCAGAACGTCAATGGTCAGGCCATCACGCTGGCCCTCAAGCACAAGAACAACCGCGATCCGAAGAACTGGACGGGTTTCAAGTTCGCCGTGCCTTTCGAGTACAGCATGCACAACTTTTTGTTGCGCTACTACCTGGCCGAAGCCGGTATCAACCCCGACACTGACGTGCAAATCCGTGTGGTGCCGCCCGCCGAGATGGTGGCCAACCTGAAGGCCGGCAACCTTGACGGCTTCCTCGGCCCAGACCCGTTCAACCAGCGCGCGGTGTACGAAGAAGCCGGTTTCATCCACGTGTTGACCAAAGACCTGTGGAACGGCCACCCCTGCTGCGCCTTTGGCTCCAGCACCGAGTTCATCCAGAAGAACCCCAACACCTTTGCCGCGCTGTACCGCGCCGTGCTCACCGCCGCCGCCATGGCGCGCCAGCCCGGCAACCGCGAGCTGATTGCCAAGGTGATTGCCCCGGCGCAATACCTCAACCAACCCGAGGCGGTGCTGACCCAGGTGCTGACCGGCAAGTTTGCCGATGGCCTGGGCAAGATCCAGAACGTGCCGGACCGGGCCGACTTTGACCCGATTCCGTGGCAAAGCATGGCGGTGTGGATGCTCACACAAATGCAGCGCTGGGGCTACGTCAAGGGCGAGGTCAACTACAAACAAATCGCTGAAAAAGTGTTCTTGTTGACCGATGCCAAAAAACGCATGAAGGAGCTGGATCAAAAAGTGCCCGAGGGCGCGTACCCCAAGTTCAAGATCATGGGCAAGGAGTTTGACGCTGACAAGGCCGCTGCCTACGCCAAGAGTTTCGCCATCAGCAAGGCGGCCTGAGATGAACGCCCAGCGCTCCCTCAACTTTCGGGCGGCTTTGTTGTCGGTGCTGATGCTGCTGGTGGTGCTGGGCATCTGGTACGTGGCCACGGCTTCCAGCACAGCCGCCAACAGCACCGCAGGCATGACGGCCGAGCAAATCGAGTACGCCAAGATGATGGGCAAAGACCCCGGCAGCGCCAAGTCCACGGGTTTCCCCACGCTGGGCCAGATGGGCACGACGATTTGGGGGCACTTGTCTGACCCGTTTTTTGACCGTGGTCCGAATGACAAAGGCATTGCCATCCAGCTGGGTTATTCGCTGGGCCGGGTGGGGCTGGGCTTCCTGTTGGCCATGCTGGTGGCGATTCCGCTGGGCTTTGTGATTGGCATGTCGCCCCTGATGCGCAAGGCCTTTGACCCGTTTATCCAGGTGCTCAAACCGATCAGCCCGCTCGCATGGATGCCGCTGGCGCTCTACACCATCAAGGACTCGTCGGCCAGCGGCATCTTTGTGATCTTTATCTGCTCCATCTGGCCGATGCTGGTAAACACCGCCTTTGGTGTGGCGGCCGTCAAGCGGGAATGGCTCAACGTGGCCCGCACGCTGGAGGTGAACCCGTTGCGCACGGCCTTCCAGGTGATTCTGCCCGCCGCTGCCCCCACCATTTTGACCGGCATGCGCATCAGCATGGGCATTGCCTGGCTGGTGATTGTGGCCGCCGAGATGCTGGTGGGCGGCACCGGCATTGGTTACTTTGTCTGGAACGAGTGGAACAACCTGTCATTGCCCAACGTGATTTTTGCCATTGGTGTGATTGGTGTGGTGGGCATGCTGCTGGACCTGCTGTTTGGCCAAATACAAAAGATGGTGACCTATGTGGAGTGACGCCTCGCCCCGCGCCTTGCTTACGCCTATTGCACCCGCTCAAGGAAAGACCCCCAACGTGAATTCACTCCTTCAGATCGAAGGGCTCAGCAAAGCCTTTGTGCCCGCCAAGCCGGTGTTTGCCGATGTCAGCTTCACCCTCACGCGGGGAGAGTTTGTCTGCATTATTGGTCACTCGGGCTGTGGCAAGACCACCATCCTGAATGTGCTGGCGGGGCTGGATACGGCCACCACCGGCAACGTCTTTATGGATGGCCGCGAAGTCACCGGCCCCAGCCTGGAGCGTGGTGTGGTGTTCCAAAGCCACGCGCTGATGCCCTGGCTCACGGTGCGCCAGAACATTGCCTTTGCCGTCACATCGCGCTGGCCCGACTGGGGCAAGGCCGAGGTCAACACCCATGTGGAAAAGTTCGTCGCCATGGTGGGCTTGAGCCCGGCCATCGACAAAAAGCCGTCGCAACTCTCAGGTGGCATGAAGCAGCGGGTGGGCATTGCCCGCGCCTTTTGCATCAGCCCCAAGCTGCTGTTGCTGGACGAGCCTTTTGGCGCACTGGACGCACTGACGCGCGGCACGATTCAGGACGAGCTGATGAGCATCGTGCGCCAGACGCAACAAACCGTGTTCATGATCACCCACGATGTGGACGAAGCCATTTTGCTGGCCGACCGTATTCTGCTGATGAGCAACGGCAACGAATCGGCCCAGGGCTACACGCCCGGCGGTATGGCCGAGGTGGTGCTCAACCCGCTGCCACGCAGCCGTGTGCGCGCCAACCTGCACCACCTGGATGGCTATTACGAGCTGCGCAACCACGTGGTCGACTTTCTGGTGTCACGCGCCATTGCGCACTGACTTTCTTTTCTTCATTTTTCTCAAACCAACTCGTCGCTACAGGAGCCACCATGAACCGTCTCGAAGTCACCGAAAAAATCATCAGCACCAAAGTTACCAAAGGCATCAAATGGGAGGCCGTTGCCAAAAAGGTTGGCCTGTCCAAAGAATGGGTCACTGCCGCCTGTCTGGGCCAGATGACGCTCAACGCCGAGCAGGCCAAGATTGTCGGCAAGATGTTTGGCTTGACGGTCGAAGAACAAAAGTGGCTGCAAGTGGCGCCCTACAAAGGCTCACTGCCGACACTGGTACCGACCGACCCGTTGATCTACCGCTGGTATGAAATCGTCAACGTCTACGGCAGCACCATCAAGGAACTGATTCACGAAGAGTTCGGCGACGGCATCATGAGCGCCATCGATTTCTCCATGGACATCGTGCGCCAGCCCGACCCCAAGGGCGACCGCGTGAACGTAGTGTTGTCGGGCAAGTTCTTGCCCTACAAGCAGTATTGAGCCCGGCCAAGGGGTTTCCCCCGGAAACCGTTGCCCAGCGCGTTAGCAGCCGCCCACTGCTCCGTCGGTGCGCGGTTCGGTGCCACCGCACAATACGCCCGCCTGATCGCGCCAGATGATCTGGCCGCTGATCTCCTCAAAGCGAAGCGTCTTCCGCTGACGCCACAAGCACCTCAACTCCCAAATCCTCGAGTTCGTGACGCGCGTCCTGGTCGATGCCTGCATCCGTGATGACGCGCGTCACCTTGTCCAGCTTGGCGATGCGGAAGATGGCCTGAGAGCGGAATTTGGATGAGTCCACTATCACGTTGACAGTCTGTGCTGCGTCGATGAAGGCCCGGTTCATGGCCGCTTCCTCGGGGGACAGCATCCCGATGCCGCCGGCGGGCGAGATGCCGTGAACCCCCAGAAAAGCCGCGCGAACCGAGATGTCGTCAAAGGCGCCAGGGGCGGGGCGGCTCACCGAGGCCATCTTTTTGAAGTCGATGCTGCCAGGCAACAAATAAACCGAAGCGTTCTGGCTTCGGGCGAACTCCATCGCAACCGTCAGTCCGTTCGTGACCACATGCAGGTTGTTGTGACCGCGAAGCGCCTCGGCCAGATGCCGTGAGGTCGTACCCCCATTCACCAGAATGCAGTCGCCATCGGAAACCAGTTGCGCGGCCACCTCCGCAATCGCGCGCTTTTCCCGAAAGTTCTCCCGTTCCCGTTCAGCGTAGCTGATGCTCTCGTAACGCGCCCAGCCTTCGGCGATGACCTCGCCGGAAACGGCGCCACCTCGCGTGCGTTCCAGCAGCCCGCGTTCATGCAATTCAATAAGGTCGCGCCGAATCGTGATGGGCGAGGTCTGAAACCGCTCGGCCAATGCATTGACTTCAACGGCCCCCCCGCCCTGAACCAGAGCGAGGATCTCTTTGTGGCGAACGGCTTTGAGCATGCGAAATCACCCTGGATGAACACGAGGTGTATTAGAAACCAGATACGAACAAAAAGAGCAAACAAGAGACTCGTTTAGTGGCGATATGGGTCATTAAAGTGACACATTATGTTCGTAATATCACATTTATGAACAATAGCGATCACATTCGAGCGGTCATTTTTGACCTTGATGGCACCATGTTTGACACCTTGCCCTCGCTCTCAACCGCTGCCAACGTAGTGCTGGTGTATGCCGGCTGGCAGGAAGTTCCGATGTCTCTGCTGCAGTCGGCGCTCAATGAAGGCCTGCGGCCCCTGTTTCACAAAGCCATTGCACTGCAATCGACTGCCGTCGATGCGCAGACGGCGACCCGCCTGGAATACGAGTACATGGCCCAGTACCTGCGGCACGGGTTGTTGACAGCCACCTTGTTTGCCGGTGTGGCGGACGCATTGATGGCATGCAAGTCGCGCGGGCTCAAGCTTGGCGTTTGTACCAATCGGGACCGTGCCTCGACCGAGGCGCTGCTGGCGTCGGCAGCCATCGTTGACTCGTTTGACGCCATCGTCAGTCTTGGCGATGCACCATTGCCGAAACCCGCGCCTGACCCTTTGCTGCTTCTCATGGAGCGTCTGGACGTGTCGCCCGAAGAGACTTTGTTTGTCGGCGACTCCGCCATGGACGCTCGTTGTGCCCAACTGTCAAAGGTTCGCTTCGCCGCCCATCTCGGGGGCTACGCCGGACATGCCGGCGACCTGCTCCCCAACGTTTTGAGTTTTGGCAGTTACGAGCAGCTCACAAGCTGGCTGCTCGACCACTGTTCTGCTCTGTTTCCCCCTGCCAGCTTCACTTCGCCACGTCCCATCAATCTTTGCCATTGAATCAGGAGTACTTATGCAACCTTTGTCATCACCCACCCGGGCACTGCGCCTCGGCCTTTCGCTTTTCTTGATTACAGTCCTCGCCGCTTGCGGAGGAGGAGGAACATCCGCCGACCCGGCCGCGCTGAGCGCCAAGACGCCAGTCATTCGCTGCGCACCCTGACCCGTACAGACCCAAAACCGCATTCCATTTTCCACCCTTAGGAACAAAAACTTATGAGCATCGATCGCCGTAATTTCCTGCGCATGACCGCCAACACGGGCGCCGCCGCCGCCGCGTTCGCCATGTTCCCGCCCGCTATCCGCAAGGCACTGGCGATCCAGGCCGACAACCAGACGGGCACGATCAAGGATGTCGAGCACATCGTCATCCTGACGCAGGAAAATCGCTCGTTCGACCACTACTTCGGCACTTTGGCCGGCGTGCGCGGCTTCGGCGACCGTTTCCCGATTCCGGTCATGGATGCACTGGGCAACAAGGGCAAGAACGTGTGGTACCAGGCCAACGATACAGACCCCGCCAACCCGCGCATGATTGCGCCGTTTCGCCTGAACACGGTCCAGACTTTCGACTACATGCGCGTAAGCGGCACGCCACACGCCTGGCTTGACGCCGAAGCCGCCTGGGACCACGGCCGCATGAACGCCTGGCCGAAATGGAAGAAGAACCACTCGATGGGCTACTTCACCGAGGCAGACATGCCCTTTCAGTACGCGATGGCCAACGCGTTCACCCTTTGCGACGCGTACCACTGCTCGTTCCAGGGGGGCACCAACACCAACCGCCTGTTCCACTGGACCGGCACCAACGACCCGCTCGGCAAGAGCAATGGCCCGGCTACCTACAACGACTACGACTGGTTCGAATCCGACCCGGGAAAGAACGGCGGCTATACCTGGACCACCTACCCCGAGCGGCTCGAAAGCGCCGGCGTCAGCTGGCAGGTGTACGAGAACATGGACGACAACTACACCGACAACCCGCTGGCCGGCTTCAAGGTGTTCCGTGACGCGTTTTACGCGCGGCCCGGGTATTCCCAGTCGCTCAAGGACCGCGGTGTCAGCACGCGCGATCTGGACCTGCTCAAGGCCGACGTTCTGGCCAACAAGTTGCCGCAAGTCAGCTTCATTGTGGCGACGGCTGAGGGCTCGGAACACCCCGGTCCCTCCAGCCCGGCCCAGGGCGCGGACTACACGGCCAAGGTGCTGGATGCACTGACCGCCAACCCCGGTGTCTGGAGCAAGACCGTGTTGTTTGTCAACTTTGATGAGAACGATGGTTTCTTCGACCACGTGCCACCACCGGCGGCGCCCAGCTACACGAGCTATGACCCCGATCCGGCAAAAGCGGCATGGGCCGGCGCCTCCACCGTCGATACAAGCGGCGAGTACCACGAAATCATCTTGCCGTACCAGACCAATCCGTCCGAACCACTGGCGCTGCACCGTCCGTACGGTCTGGGCCCGCGGGTGCCGATGTACGTGATCTCACCCTGGTCGAAGGGCGGCTGGGTCAACTCGCAAGTGTTTGACCACACGTCGGTGATCCGCTTCGTTGAGCAACGTTTCGGTGTGATCGAACCCAACATCAGCGCCTGGCGCCGTGCGGTCTGCGGCGATCTGACCACTGCGTTCAACTTCAAGGACCCGGACAACACCGAGTTCTTCAAGAAGTTCCCCGATACCGTGGCACTGGCCAACCGGGCCCGCGCGCTCACCAAGAAGACGACACCACCGACGCCCGCGCTGCCTGATCTGCCGACGCAAGCCGTCGGCACCCGGCCGTCGCGCGCGCTGCCGTACGAATTGCACACCGGCGCCAAGGTGCTATCGGCCACCTCGATTGGGCTGACCTTCAGCAATACCGGCAGCGCGGCCGCGGTGTTCCATGTCTATGATCGCAAGCACCTCGACCAGATTCCGCGTCGCTATACGGTGGAGGCCGGCAAACAGCTCATCGGTAATTGGGACCTCAGCGCCGACAGCGGCGCCTATGACCTCTGGGTGCTCGGCCCCGCCGGTTACCACCGCCACTTCACGGGTACGGCTGTGACGACGGCGGCCGACCCAATGCCCGAAGTGCAGGTCTGCTATGACATCGCCAACGGCAATGTCTATCTCAAGCTGTCCAACAGCGCGAGCGTCGCGGCAAACTACACGATCACGGCGAACGTCTACTTGACCGATGGTCCCTGGACCGGCACGGTGGCGGCCAAGGGCCAGTTCGAACAACACTGGTCATTGCAGTCCAGTGGTCACTGGTACGACTTTACCGTGACGGTGAAGGGCTTGCCCGGCTACTCACGGCGCTTCTCGGGCCGTGTGGAAACCGGCGACGCCACGATCAGCGACCCGGCACTGGGCGGCGTTGCGACCGGCGATCAGATCAGCATCGCCTAAGCGCAACTACTCTGTTTCCCGCCGTCAGCTTCACTTTGCCACGTCCCGTCAACCTTTGTCATTGAATCAGGAGTCCCCATGAAACCCTTGCTGTCTTGCGCACGCGTGTTGTGCCTCGGCCTTTCGATTTTTCTAACCGCAGTCCTCGCCGCCTGCGGGGGCGCAGGCACCTCCGCCGACACGACGACCCCGCCGGCTGCGACCAAGACGCCCGTCATTCGCTGCGCGCCCTGACCCGCCCCTCAACCGCTTTCCCTTTTCCATCATCAGGAGTACCTACTTATGAGTATCGATCGCCGTAATTTTTTGCGTATGAGCGCCAACACAGGCGCCGCCGCCGCCGCGCTCGCCGCGCTGCCTTTGAGTATCCGCAACGCCCTCGCCGTTGAACCCGCCGTTGAAACCGGCACCATCAAGGACCTCAAACACATTGTCATTCTGATGCAGGAGAATCGTGGCTTCGACCACTATTTCGGCACCATGAAGGGCGTGCGCGGGTTCGGCGATCGCTTTCCGATACCGCTGCAAAGCGGCAAGCCGGTCTGGTACCAGTTCAACGGCAAGGCCGACGGCACGCCCGACCCTACCGCACCGTCCGACGGTACCGAAATTGCGCCATTTCATCTCGATCCGAAAAAATTCAATGCCATGCTCGCGCCCAGCACGCCGCACAGCTTCTCGGACTCGCAGGCGGCATGGAACCAGGGCAAGTTCGGCTATTGGCCGAAGTACAAGAACGATAATTCAATGGGCTACTACAAGCGGGAAGATATTCCGTTCCAGTTCGCGCTGGCCGAAGCCTTCACGATTTGTGACGCCTACCATTGCTCGATCACCACCGGGACCGACCCCAACCGGATCACCTTCTTTAGCGGTTCGAACTTCAATCCCGTGCTGGCGGCCCAGGGCATCAATTGCACCGACACCGATTCCGAGCCCAACAATGTGCGCTGCTGGATCGGCAACCCGGCCGTCGACAAGTGGCCGGTACCAGGCTACACCTACAAGGATACGGCGTTCAAATGGCCGACGCTGCCGGACCTTCTCGAACAAGCCGGCATCAGCTGGCGCATCTACCAGGACCCCAACGACAACTGGACCGGCGCGATGCACGGATGCCTCGCTTTTGAGAGCTTCAGAACGGCGCAACCCGGCTCTTCCATCTACAAGAACGGCATGTCGCTCTGGACGCTCGAGGACCTCGCCAATGACGTCAAGAACGGCACGCTGCCGCAAGTCTGCTGGGTGCTTCCTCCTCAAGTATTTTCCGAGCATCCCGGCGGACCTTCCAGCCCTCTGAAAGGCAGCAATTTCACAGAGCAGGTGTTGAATGCACTGACCGCGAACACCAGCGTCTGGAGCAAGACGGCGTTCTTTTTGACCTTTGACGAAAACGACGGTCTGTTCGATCACGTGCCGCCGCCGGCCCCGCCGTCCTACAACGCGGACGGCACCCTGGCTGGCAAAGCCACTCTCAAGCTCGATGGCGAGTACTTTTCGGACCCGGCAGGAAAATACCGGAAAGTCGAAGACACGATTTCGGGCAGTGTTCGACCCTTCGGGCTGAGCGCACGCGTTCCGATGTACGTGGTTTCGCCGTGGAGCAAGGGCGGCTGGGTCGCGTCCGAAGTGTTCGATCACACCTCATTGGGGATGTTTCTGGAAAAGCGCTTCGACATCACTGTTCCGGCCATCAGCCCGTGGCACCGCGCCGTCTGCGGCGACCTGACCTCGGCGTTCGACTTCGTGCAGGCGAAGGACGCGGCGTGGCCAACGCTGCCCGACACCAGCAACTACGCCGTCGTCGACGCGCAGCAAAGATCCATGCTGCCGTACTTCATTCCCAAGACGCACGAGCCGCTGTTCCAGGAAAAAGGGGTTCGCTATTCGCGCAGACTGCCCTACGAGTTGCACGTCAACGCCACTGTCAAGGCCGGCATCAGCGTTGAGCTGAATTTCGCCAACATGGGCAAACAGGGCGCGGTGTATCACGTCTACGACAAGATGCACCTCGATCGCATTCCGCGCCGCTATACCGTTGAAGCCGGAAAGACGCTGGCCGACAGCTGGGATGTGTCGGCTGACCTGGGCAAGCATGACTTGTGGGTGTACGGACCGAACGGTTTTGTGCGCGTATTCAAGGACGACGCGCCAACCGCTGCCAGCCCGGAATGCCGGGTCTGTTATGACGTCGCGAACGGGGATGTCTACGTCAAACTCAGCAACACCGGGGCGCAGGCCAGCACGCTCACGATTCAGGACAATGCTTACGGCAGTGGCGGACCCTTGGTGGTGAAGGTCGAGCCCGGCAAGGTAGTGGAGCAATACTGGACGCTGCGCAAGAGCGGTAACTGGTATGACTTCAGTGTGACTGCTGACACGAGCAAGGGTTATCTGCGCCGCTTTGCAGGCCGGGTCGAGACCGGTCAGCATGGGCTCAGCGACCCGGCGATGGGGACTGCGTAAGACGTTTGTCGACGCCAGGGACAAGCACTCAGGAATGCATCTTTGGCGTTGATCCAGTTTTGACCCAGATGCCGCGATAGGCGTGACTGCTTCGCCCCTGCAGTCCGTCGCCGCGAAAGACAGCAACGGGCGCGCAAGCCAGCGTGATGGCTGCCGGGGAGGGAGAGATCGACTCGTCAATTGCTTAATAACAGCAGTTTGCTGAGAAATTCCCTGACGTTTAAATGCCGATTCGGTGACGAACGAAAATATTGGAGACAATACGGTGCTGGTGAAATATTTCAACCAGTTAAATAAAAAGGAAACTTGAAAATGGCAACTGCGAAAAAAATGGCTCCAAAGGCTGCGGCAACTCCAAAGAAGGTAACGGCTCCTGCGAAAGTGATGAAGCCCGTTGTTAAGGCATCGGTGAAAAAGGCTCCCGTTTCCAAAACGGCCAATGCCATTGCCAAACTTGGCACAAGCATCGCGAAGCTGACCGAACGCAAAGACAAAATCAATGCGGAAATCAAAACCTTGCGTGATCAACGTGCCGCGCTGAAAGTTGTTGCAGTGGCTCCTGCCGCTGTAGCGCCAAAGGCAAAGGCAAAGGCCGCACCTAAAGGTGCAGCACCCAAGAAGGCTGCGAAGCCTGTTGCCAAGAAGTAATATTCTTTGGCGACACTGTCGCTTGGCGGAAAAGACCCTTCGGGGTCTTTTTTTTGTTCAAATCAATTGCCGTTCATGCGGCCGTTCGATATTCCAATCCTGGCCGAGCCCTTCACCCAAGCTGGCGGCATGGCCAAACGTTCTTATCCTCTGTCCCAGGTCTACGGCCTTCTTGAGCCCGGACCGGTTGTGCTGCTGAGCACGGCGCACAAAGGCCGTGCCAACGTGATGACGATGTCGTGGCACACCGTGATGGAGTTCGAGCCGCCGCTGGTGGGCTGCGGCAATACATCTGGACGAAGCCTGGACAAATTCAAAGACTTCGGCCTGACGTTGGCGCCGGCTGCGCTGGTCGATGCGCCGTTAATCGCCGAGTGCTACGCCAACCTGGAATGCCGCGTGGTCGATACGCGGCTGGTGAACCGCTACAACTTCTTTGTGCTTGAAGTGCTCAAGGCCTGGATCGACCCGGCCTGCAAGGATCCGCGCACTCTCCATCACCGGGGCGTAGCGCTTTTATGGTGGCTGGCGAGACGATCAAGCTGCCATCGAAGATGAAGTAGACCCTGAAGGCGTCATTCTTCCGGCGTGCCCTTGCGCAGCCGATACCCGAATTGCCGTACCGACAGGCCCAGCGTCTGGGCGCGCGTGACTGGTTGCCGCGGTTCAGGGTCCAGTTCAAGCGTGGGTGATCCAGTCAGCGTGGTCCGCATGCTCCAGATGCGGCAGCGTGTTGAAAGTGACCAAGGTGTGGCGCTTCGGGTTGAAGGCGAACTCGGTGATGGCGCTGTTGCGGATGCGCATATTGAGCTCGATCGTGGTCTCGGGCGTGGTGCCCAGCACGTGCCCGACGGCGGTGGCAATCGGCCCGCCGCTGGAGACGATCAGCACATTGCCCTCACAGTTTTTGCGGATGTGGTCCAGTGCGCTGGTCACGCCGGCCAGGAACTCGCGGTAGCTGGGCATGCCCTGGGGACTGACCACGCCGTTCATCCATTGCGTCAGGCCGTCGCGCAGCAGGCGAAAGTGATGGCGGTACAACTCGGGCGTGTCGGGCTTTTCGAGTTTGTACGGGTGCACCGTGGCGATGACCGCTGCGCTGTCGAATTCGTTCAGGCCTGGCCAGAGCAGGGCTTCCCTGTCAAAGGCGCCACCTTCACGAATAGCGACATAGGTTTGCAGGTGACGGCGCAAGGTGCCGGTCAGCACGGTATCAAAGGTCAGACCTTTTTGGCGGAAGTATTCGCCCAGCCGCACGCTTTGCTGCTGGCCCAGCGCACTGAGCTGGTCGTAGTCTTCGGCGCCAAACGAAGCCTGGCCATGGCGTACAAGATAAAGGGTTCCCATGCCGTGAATTTAAGCTAAATAGAAGTGTGGCCCTTGTCGCACAAGCGACGATAGCTATAAATAAAGTAGCGTTTAGAGTGTCACGCTGCCGTCGATGCAGGTGACGGATTCGCCACCGACCCAGACTTGGCCGGAGGCGTCTTGTTCAATGTGCACGCGCCCGGCGCGGCCCAGGCAAGTGCCTTGCGCGGCGATATAGCTGCTGGGCGCGAGGCCCTCGGCAATCAACCACTGGGCCAGGCCGGCGTTGAAGCTGCCGGTGACCGGGTCTTCGTTCACCATCACATCGTTGGCAAAAAAACGCACTTCGACCTGCGCTTGAGCGCTTGGCGCGACATCGACTGCTGCGGGTGTGGCGAAGCCAAAAGCGCGCGCTTCGCGGTTGGATCGCTTGATGAGCCCGCTGCCGGTTGAGGCACCAGCCACTGCGGCCATGCCGACACCGCTGATACCCGCATCAATCATCCAGAGCCGCAGCGCTGCCAGATCGGGCTCAAGCTGCAGCACAGCGTCTACGCTGCTCAGCAACAGACCAAAGTGGCGCGGGCCATTGGTGAGGTGTTGCGCGGCCAACACTTGTTCGCGGCGCAGGCCCAGCGCTGCGGCCAGGCGAGCCACTGCTTCGGGTTCGGGCTGGCTGCGCGTGAGGGCTGGGGCGGCGAAGGCCAGTTGCGTGGCACTGCGGCGGATGCGCACCAGTCCTACCTTGCATTGCTGCACGATCAGTTCGGGGTGCTTGGGCGCGCCACCGTACTCCAGCCAGGCGTGGCAACTGCCCAGCGTGGGGTGACCGGCAAAAGGCATCTCGTAAGCCGTGGTGAAGATGCGCACCTGGTAGTCCGCACCCGCAGCAGCGGCCTCGGCGCTGGGCGGCAGCAAAAAAGCGGTTTCCGACAGATTGGTCCAGTGCGCGAAATGCTGCATTTCTTCGTCGCTCAAGCCCGTGCCGTCGAGCACCACAGCCAGCGGGTTGCCCAGATAAGGCGTGTCGGTAAAGACGTCAACTTGTTTGAAGGGGCGGGTTTTCATGGGGCAGGGCCTGGGTGGGTGGTGGTCAGGACAGGGGTTGATCCAGCACCCCGTGAACGGCAGGGCGGGCGAGGATGCTGGCGTACCACCGTTCCAAATGGGGCAGCGGCGGGCGTGGCTGCGGCAAACCGACCCAGCGGTGAATGTCGCAGGCCACCGGAATGTCGGCCATGCTGAACTGTGCGCCACCCAGGTAGGCGCGATGTGACAGGTGCTGGTCCAGCAGCGCCAGCAGGGGCGCCATCGTCGCTACCGACTGGGCAATGGCGGCATGATCGCGCTGGTTTTGCGGGGTGCGAATCCACTGCAAAAAGGCGGCACCACCCGCGCGGTTGAGCGTGGTTTGCTGCCAGTCCATCCAGCGCTCTGCATCAAAGCGCTGTGCCAGATCCTGCGGGTACAGCGTGGGGGCGTAGCGGGCGCACAGGTAGCGCACGATCACGTTGGACTCCCACAGCACCAGCTCGCCATCCTGCAGCGTGGGCACCAGCGCATTGGGATTGAGGTTCAGGTACTCGGGCGTCTTCACCACACCAAAGGCCATGCCGGCATCCGAGCGTGTGAAGGGCGCGCCGGTTTCCTGCGCGGCCCACACGACCTTGCGAACATTGAGTGAGCTCAGTCGCCCCCAGATGTGTATCATGGTCAGGCTGCCTGACGTTCTTTGATGGCTGCCGCCAATGCGGCCACACCTTGGTGGATCTCCGCCACGCTGGGGGTGACAAACGACAGGCGCAGCGTGCGCGGGTCACCGTGGTCGGCGTAGAACGGCGCGCCGGGCACAAAGGCCACACCCTTGTCGACTGCAAAGGGCAGCAAGTCCACTGCGCTCATGTCCTTGGGTAGACGGGCCCACAAAAACATGCCGCCTGCCGGGGTGTTCCAGGTCAGCGACTGGTCGGGCTGGCTATTGGAGGCCGGAAAGTGCTGCGCCAGAGCCTCCAGCATGGCGTCGCGCTGGGACTTGTAGAGCGCGCGGATGGTGGGCACGTGGCGGTCCAGAAAGCCGTCTTTCATCACCTCGGCAATCATGCGCTGGTTAAAGCCGGGGCTGTGCAGGTCGGCGGCCTGTTTGGCTTGCAGCAGTTTGGGGTAGACCGCTTTGGGCGCCACCACAAAGCCCAGCCGCAAACCCGGTGCCAGCACTTTGGAGAATGAGCCCAAATAGATGCAGCCGTCGGGGTTGCGCGCGGTCAAAGGTGCTGGCGGCGGCGCATCAAACCACAGGTCGCCGTAGGGGTTGTCCTCGATCAGGGGCAGGCCCAGGCGTGCGGCCTCGGTACTCAAAGCGGCGCGGCGTGCTTCGCTCATGGTGCGGCCGGTGGGGTTCTGGAAGTTGGGCAGCACGTAAAGAAAGCGGGCCGCCTCACCTGTTCCCGCGGCAACAGCGGCTTGCCGCAGCGCCTCCATGTCCACGCCGTCATCGTCACTGGCCACGCTCACCACTTCTGGCTCCATCGGCGTGAACGCCATCACGGCGCCCAGGTAGGTGGGTGATTCGACCAGAATGCGGCTGCCTGCATCCACCAGCACTTTGGCTACCAGGTCCAGGCCCTGCTGTGAGCCGGTGGTGATCAGTACCTGGGCCGGGTCCACTTGCCAGGTCAGTCCGGCGGATGCGGCCTGAACGCGCAAATTCTCGGCCACCATCTCGCGCAAGGGGCCAAAGCCTTCGCTGGCGGCGTATTGCAGGGCCGCCGCGGGGTCGTCGCGCAAGACCTTGGCACAAGCCGCTTCAAACTCGGCCACCGGAAACGTCTTGCTTGATGGCAGGCCACCGGCAAAACTGATGATGCCGGGCCGTTCGGTCACCTTGAGGATTTCGCGGATCACTGACGGGTTCATGCGCGCGGCGCGGCGCGCCAGTTGCCAGCCCGACGGGGCCGTGATGAGTGGGGGGTTGTTCATGATGACTTGGCTCCAAGTGGTGGTGTTGGTTTTGATGTGGACAGGGTGTTGCGTACCGGCATGGTGCGGCCAACAAAGACGACGGTGACAACGGCGAGGCCAAAGCCCACGGTGAGCGCGTCCAGCCGCTCGCCCAAAATCGGCACGGCAAACACCATGCTCAAAAAAGGTTGCAGCAGCTGCACCTGGCTGACCCGCACCGTGCCGCCCAGCGCCAGCCCCCGGTACCAGGCAAAAAAGCCCAGCCATTGGGAGAACACCGCGACATAGAAAAAAGCCCACCATGCTTCTATTTTGATAGCTTCTTGTGGATACTCAGCAAGGGCTATGGGAAGATTGAGCGGCAAACCCAGGACCAGCGCCCAGCAGATCACGTGGTCGGCGCGCAGGCGCTGCGAGAGTAATGCACCCACGCCATAGCCGACCGCCGCGCAGGCCATGGCCAGCAGCAGCAAGAGGTCAGCGCCCTTCAGCGTCAGGCCGCTCTGGCCCGAGCGCAGCACGGCAAACACCACCACCAGTGCGGTGCCCAAACCGGCACAGGCCCAAAACCCGGCGGACGGGCGCTGACGATGCAGCCAGGCACCGACCGAGGCGGTCGCCAGCGGTAAAACACCCAGAATCACGCTGGCGTGTACCGCTTCGACATGGCGCATCGCGATCGATGAGAACAGGGGAAAGCCAAACACAACTCCTAAGGCCACGACGCCCAGCGGCAGCCAGTCCCCGCGCTTGGGGCTTGGCGCGCGGGTGACCGCCAAAAACACGATGGCCAAAATGGCAGCCACCGTTGCGCGACCGGCGGCCACAAAAACGCCGGACATCTGCGGCGCCGCGGCGCTGCCAACCGCCAGCCGCGTCATGGGCAGTGTCAGGGCAAAAATCACCACCCCCAGTGTGCCCAGCAGTAAGCCGTTGCGAATGGCGTGCGGCTGCGTGGTCATGCTTTGTTTTCCAGTGGCTGGATGGCCAGTGCCCATTGGGCTGCGCTTTGGGCGTGTAATTGCGTGGTGTTAAACAGCGGCAGATCGCAGTCGTGTGGGCCAATCAGCATGGCGATTTCGGTGCAGCCCAAAATGATGGCCTGCGCGCCGCGTGCGCCCAGGTCGGCGATCACCCGCAGGTACGCGTCGCGCGAGGCCGGCAACACTTGGCCCAGGCACAACTCGTCATAGATCACCCGGTGGACCAGGTCCCGGTCGGCTGGCTTGGGGGTCAGCACGGTCAGGCTGTGATCCTGTTCGAGACGGCTGCGGTAGAAGTCCTGCTCCATGGTGAAGCGCGTGCCCAGCAAACCGACCGTCGTGTAACCGGCCTGTTTGATGGCCACTGCAGTAGGGTCGGCAATGTGCAGCAAGGGGATCTGCACGGCGTTTGAAATGGCAGCCGCGACCTTGTGCATGGTGTTGGTGCACAGCACCAGCGCGTCGGCCCCGGCACGCTCCAGCTTCTGGGCAATGCCAGCCAGCACGGCAGCGGCTGCGTCCCATTGCCCGCTGGCTTGCAGCTGTTCAATCTCATGAAAATCAACGCTGTACAAAATGATCTTGGCCGAGTGCAGCCCGCCCAACCGGGCTTTGACGGTTTCGTTGATCTCGCGGTAATACGGCACGGTGGATTCCCAGCTCATGCCGCCGATCAGGCCAAGTGTTTTCAGACCCATGGAATTCATGTTGAAGTCCTTTTTGTCAGCGTTAAAACGTGCTCATCCAGCCGGCGGTTGCCACCAGCACGGCGGCCATGCTGCGGTTGAACCAGCGCAAGCGTCTGCCGGCGTGTTCGGGGTCGGCCAGCCATTGGCGAAGTAGCGAGCCCACCAGCGCGTAGGTCAGGTTGCTGCACAGGCCAAACAAAAGCATCAGCGGCAGGATGACGGCAAAGCGGCTGAGCAGGTCGGCGCGCCCGGCAAGCCAACCGGCCACCACGGTCAGGGCCAGCATCCAGGCCTTGATGTTGAGAAACTGCAACATGACACCTTGCCAGAACGTGACATCGAGTTGTGCGGTATCGGCCTGCGCCAGTGTGTTGGTTCTCAACAGCTTGAAAGCCAGCCATAACAGGTAGGCCACGCCAAGCGCTTGAACCGCCAGCCGGAGTACCGGCAGGGCCAGCACCATCGCCCCCACGCCCCCCGCGCACAGGCTGAACAGCAGACCCCAGCCGACCGGCACCGACACCACGAACCGCAGCGCGCGCCGCAAACCCAGGTTGGCCGCCAGCGCCGTCGACAAGGTCGTGTTGGGGCCGGGCGTAAAGCTCGCCGCCGTGCACAGCAGCAGCAGAGTGCTGAGTTCAGTGTTGCTCATGGGGTGGCTTGCGGGTGTTCATGGGGCTCACTTTATCGTCAAAAACAATACACTGGCAGTACACTTGTGAAAACATTTGCCTGAGCTGTATTGGCTGGCATGGCAACACAGGTTTGGAAGAAAGGGCATCTGCATGTTAGTCAAAGCCGCGTCGCAGTCGCTGGCCGACCAACTGGCTGAGCGTTTTGCCGAGCGCATTCGCACCGGCTTGCTGGCGCCGGGCACGCGTTTGCCGTCGGTGCGCCAGTGCGCGCAGCAGCAGGGCGTGAGCCCGTCGACCGTGGTCGCGGCCTACGACCAGTTGCTGGCGCAGGGGCTGGTTGAAGCGCTAAAAAATCGCGGGTTTTATATAAGAAATAGGGCTGTAGCCCCCGTCAATAGTTCGCATAATGCTATTAATTTGATGGTATTCGACGACGCGCCAGCAAGGGTCAAGACCACGCTGGAAGCCCAGCACGTGCCGGTGAATGCCACCGCCCTGATCCGCGGCATGTTTCACGGCGGCAGCGAGCAGCCGCAACCCGGCATGGGGGCGTTTCCGCCGGACTGGCTGCAAACCACTTTCATGGCCGCTGCCGTGCGCCGCGTCACCAGCGGCAAGCAGTTGCAGGCGTTCTCGCTGCAATATGGCGAGCCCGCTGGCGATGGCGGCTTGCGCCAGTCGCTCTCCACCAAGCTCAACGCCCTGGCCATTCACGCCGCGCCGCAGCAGATCATCACCACCGTGGGGGCCACCCACGCATTGGACCTTGTGAGTCGCACGCTGCTGCGCGCCGGTGATTACGTGATGGTTGAAGAGCCTGGCTGGGCGATTGAATTCGCCCGGCTGGATGCCCTGGGCATGCACATCCTGCCGGTGCCGCGCGGCCCGGACGGGCCGGACCTGGCGGTGATGGCGCGTTATTGCGAGCTGCACAGCCCGAAGCTGTTTGTGAGTGTCAGCGTGTTCCACAACCCAACCGGCTACTGCCTGACGCCGGGCAGCGCCCACCGCGTGCTGCAACTGGCCAATCAGCACAACTTTTATATTGCTGAAGACGACACCTACAGCCACATCGCGCCCGAGCACGCCACGCGCCTGTGCGCGCTGGACGGTTTGCAACGCACCATTTATGTCAGCGGCTTTGCCAAAATTCTGGCGCCCGGCTGGCGGGTGGGCTTCATGGCGGCACCCACCGCGCTGGTGGAGCGGCTGCTTGACACCAAGTTGCTGGCCACACTGACCACCCCTGCGCTGCTCGAAAAAGCCCTGGCCTGGTGTATTGACCAGGGCCAGTTACGCCGCCATGCCGAGCGCATTCGCACGCGACTCAATCAGGCCCGGGGGCGAAGCGCCCGGCTGGCGCTGGCGGCGGGCTGCACCTTTGCCGCGCCACCGGCCGGGCTTTTTGGCTGGGTCGATACGGGTGTGGACACCGAGCTGCTTTCGCAGCGCATGCTGGACGCGGGTTATCTGCTGGCACCAGGTGCCTTGTTTCATGCCAGTCGCGCGCCCAGTACGCTGATGCGCATCAACTTTTGCACCACGCAGGATGCCCAGTTCTGGCAGGTGTTTCAGACCGTCAGGGCGGGGATGTAGCTTGGCTATCGTCCTGACACGCCAGCGCTAGCGCTGGCGCGGGACAGATCAGCTGATGTAATTGAAGAGCGAGAGTTTTTGCACTTGTGCGTAGGACTGCAGCGCCGCCTGGTAGCCGGTTTGCTGGTTCTGGAAGTCCGCAATGCCTTTGACCATGTCGAGGTCTTCGGCGCGCGAGCGGTCGGCCTCCAGTTGGATGCTGCGCGCCTCCTGGTTGGACGTGATGCGGTCGGCGCGGTTGAGCAAGTCACCGGCCTGGCCGCGTACCGCCGACACTCGGCCCATGCCAATGTCGATGTTGCCCAGTGCCTGGCTGACCGCCTGGCTGGCAGTGGCGTTGCTGGAAGCGCTGCCAATGCTGCTGATGGCGTCGTCGAGCACGCTGAAGAGGCTGGGGCTGGACTCGACCTTGACCGTGTCAGCCACCGTGGGTGTTCCGGTGATGGTGAGGGACAGGCCCGGCATTTCCGTCACCGTAAAGCTCTGGCCGGTGCTGTAGGTTTTTGTGCCTGTTGCCACGGCGGCGCCCGATCCGCTGTCAACGATGTCATAGCTGGCCGTTGTGTTGCCAGCCGCAGCGGTCACGGAGGTGAAGCTGATGGTGTAGGACGCGCCAGTCGCTGCGGTGGGCGGGTTCAAGGTGGCCGGGCCGGTTTTCAGATTGGTCGTGCCGCTTCCCAGGCTGACGTTGTAGACCCCGTCGCGATTGGTCTGGAGCATGAAGGCACTGTCGCCATCCAGCGCAAACGGAATCGCCACTTCGCTGCTGGCCGATTGCCCGGGCAGGCCATTGAAGGCGTAGTCCTGCGGTGGCGCATTGGGGCCGACAAAGGGCGCCAAAGCGCTACCCAGGGCGCTGAACAAGGGCTGCCCATTGCTGTCCTTGCGGTTGGCGAGCGAAAACACCTGATCGCGCAGACCTTGCAGCTGGATGGTGATGGACTTGCGCTCCGCCGAGGTGAGCACGCCATTGCCGGCACTGACGACCAGCTCGCGGAAGTTTTGCAGGGCGTCGGTGACGTCGCCCAGGGTGCCTTCAGCCATGGCAATCGAGTTGCGTTGCGCTTCGAGCGCGCGCTGGTCGGTGGCGATGCGGCTGATGCGGGTCATGGCCCGCTCGGCCTGGGCGGCGCCGGTGGGGTCGTCGCTGGCGCGCACCACTTTTTTGCCGGAAGTCAGGTTTTCCTGCAGGTTCGACAGTGCCGATTGCCGCATTGACAGATTGCGCAGCGCGTTGTCGTAGGTGTTGGCAGAACCGAGTCGGGTCAGTGAACTTGTCATGGTGTTTGCTCCTGGACGGCATGGCCTCAGCGCAGGGTTTGAATCAGGGTGTCAAAAATGCCCTGTGCGATCTGCATCATCTTGGCCGACGCCTGGTAAGCCTGCTGGTACTGCAGCAATTTGGCCGCCTCTTCGTCCAGATTGACGCCCGAGACGCCCGTGCGGTCCCGCTCCAGATTGGCCGCTATCGAGCTCGACACCTGGGCCGAGTAGTTGGCGCTCTGGGTCCGGATGCCAATTTGCGAGATCAGGCTGGCATAGCCATCGCTCAGGGCGGATCCGTCAAACATGGCGACGTCGCGCAGGCCGGTCATGGCGCTGGCATTGCCGGCGTTGAGGTTGCGAAAAGCGGCAGGCTGTTGCTGCACGGTGAAGGTATCGCCCGCCTTGGGAACACCTTGCAGCGTCAGCGACCATTGGCTCAGGGGGTTGGTGGCCGGTGTGGTGCCCTCAATCACCTGGCCTGAGGTGTAGGTGAATGTGGTGGCGTTTGCCGGAATCTCGTCGCTGCGGGTGTAGCTGTTGGCCCCGGTAAAGGTCAACACAACGGGTGTCGAAGCCACCGGGTTGCTGCGGGCCAGCAGACTGCTGAGCTGCATGCTTCCGGTGTTGCCGGTGCCCAGGCTGCCCGCCACCGGACTGGCCACAGCCAAAGCGCGCGGCGCTGAAAACTCGGCGTTGATGTTGCTGGCGGCGGTGCTGAAGGGCTTGAGCAGAAACCGGTCGCCTGGGTTGGCCGAGCCGGAAGGGATGGAGAGGTTCAGACCATCGATGGTGATGGGTACCGATGTAAACGCAGTGACGACCCCATCGGAGCGCCGGGTAATGTTGCCCGATGTGGCTGACGTGAAATTCATTTCATAGTCAGAAGCGACAAATTGGGTGACGTCGCTGATGGTCAGGGCCGGGCTGGCCGTGCCGGTATTCAGTGTCGCAGGCGCAGAGGGCTTGAGTATGTTGCCGGCGCCAAAAACGGTGGGGGTGAATAAATTACCGCCTGCATTGCCATCCAGATCCAACCCCAGTTGGTGCTGGTTGTTCATGCTGGTGCCGATGGCCAGCGTGAGCCGACCCAGCAGGTTGCGTCCTTCCACCAGATCATTGTTCTGGAACCGCAGCAAGCCTGCCACCTCACCACCGCCCAGCGCGTTTTCATCCAGCGTAATGGCTTGCCCGCCACGGCTGATCGCCAGTTTGCTTTTCAGCGGGTCGCCGAAGTCATCCTTGACGATGGAAACCGGTGACACGGTGCTGCCCAAAACAAGGGCCTGGCTGCCAGCCAAAAAAATGCCGACGGTGCCATCACTGGCTGTGATCGAGCTGGTTTGCACATATTGGTTGAGGTCTCGCACCAATTGGTCGCGCTGGTCCAGCAGGTCGTTGGGGGGTTGGCCGGAGCCTTGGGTGCGCGCTATTTTGTCGTTGATGTCGGCGATGCTTTTCGCCAGGCTGTTGATGTTGCTGACCTTCTGGCTGAGCTCCTGTGCAACGCCGGACTGCAGGTCGTCCAGGTTTTGTGATGCAGTCCGCATGCGCTTGGCCGCTTCGTCCACGCGCGTCAGCGCCACCGTGCGGGCCGTGAGATCGGTGGGCGCATTGGCGACGTCCGAGAACGCATTGAGCATGTCGTTGATCGCCGCACCGAGTCCGGCCGTGCCACCCGGAAAAATACCTTCAAGTTGCTTCAATTTATCAGCCCGGCTGCTGTCGGCTGCACCGGTGGCGCTCGCCAGTGCCGACTGGCGCGTCAGGAACGCGCTGAAGTTGCGCTGGATCGTCTGGATGTCCACGCCTTTGCCGATGTAGCCGCCGCCGGTGAACTGGCCCGTTGAGGTTTGCAGGACCGCACTCTGGCGCGAGTAACCCGGTGTGTTGACATTGGCAATGTTATTGCCTGCCGTCTGCAGCATGACCTGGTTGGCCTGCAGGGCGCGGGTCCCAACGCTGAGAAGTCCGCTCATATATTTTGTGCAACGACTTGCGTGCGTTGCAGCCTTTGCGTGGTGTCGATGGCGCGGCTCAGCTTGGCCGCGTAATGCGGGTCGGTGGCGTAACCGGCTTTTTGCAGACCGCTGGCAAACGCGTGAGCCGAGCCGGTTTGCTGGCTGGCCTGGGCGTAGCGCGGGGTCTGGGTAATGAGGCGCGCGTAGTCTTGAAATGACGCCTCGTAGGAATCGTAGGCGCGAAATTTGGCCATTGTCTTTTTCGCCACGCCATTGACAAATTCCGTGGTGCTCACTTCGGCCACCTTGCCGGTCCAGCCTGCGCCGGCCTTGATGCCAAACAGGTTGTGCGAAGGCGCGCCGCCCTTCATTTTGATTTCATGCCGACCCCAGCCGGTTTCGTGACCGGCCTGGCCCACCAGGTAGCTGGCCGGGATGCCCGTGGACTTCTCGACTTTGATCGCCGCGGCCGTGTGGTTTTGCACAAATTGGCTCTGGCTCATCGTGGGGGTGCTACGGGGTGCCACGCTGTTGGCACCGTAGGCGGCCAGCGCTGACGCCTTGCCAAGAGCGCCGAAAGATGAAGCGCCTGTTTTCCCTGTGGCATCTGCCGCAGCAGACTCGGCGCCACCCATCTGGCGTGTCAGTTGGGCTGCAATCAGATCGGACAGCCCGCCGGGCTGGCCCGACATCTGCACCGCAAACTGCTGGTCCAGCAGATCGGTACCCAGGTCGCCGCCCGAGCTCTCCAGCATGCCGGATTTCATGGTGGCCTCGCGCATGCTCTTCATGAGTTCACGCATGAACAGAGACTCAAACTGTTTCGCCGCTTCCTTGATGGCGGCGGGTGTGTTTTGGCCCGCGGCCAGCTTCAGCTGGCTCAAAGACCCTGCATCGGCCGCCAGTGCGTTGTTGCTTGAAGAGACCTGGCCGTAGCTCATCAGATCACCTCCAGCTCCGCGTTCAGCGCGCCGGCCGCCTTGATGGCCTGCAAAATGGCCAGCAGGTCTTGCGGCGTGGCGCCCAGGGCATTGAGTGCGCGCACCACGTCAGAGAGCTGCGTTGATTTGGGCAGTTGAATCAACATGCCGGGCTCTTGCCGGATCTGGATATTGCTTTTCTCGGCCACCACGGTTTTGCCGCCGGTGGACAAGGGGTTGGGTTGGCTGATCACCGGTGTGGTGCTGATGCTGACCGACAAGTTGCCGTGGGCAATGGCGCACTCGCCCAGGGTGACCGCCTGGTTCATCACAATCGAACCGGTGCGGGAATTGATCACAACTTTGGCCGAAGGGATGGAAGATTCCAGTTGCAGCTCTTCCATCTCGGCAATGAAGGACACCCGGGCGTTGGACTCGCTGGGGGCTGTGACATCAATGGTGCGCCCGTCGAGCGCCCGGGCCGAGTGAGCGCCAAAGCGCCGGTTGATGGCTTCAGCAACCCGCCGCGCGGTTTGGAAGTCCGAGGCTTGCAGCCCCAGGGTAATGCTGGCGCCTTCAAGCAGCGGCGTGGGAACAATCCGCTCCACCTGTGCCCCACCCGGAATGCGTCCGGCGCTGAGATGGTTGATTTGCACCTTGCTGCCGCCAGCGGCAGCACCGGCGCCGGCCACAACCAGGCTGCCCTGGGCCAGCGCATAGACCTCACCGTCAGCGCCTTTGAGCGGCGTCGTGATCAGCGTGCCGCCTTTGAGCGACTTGGCGTTGCCCATGCTGGAGACGTTGACGTCGATGGCCTGCCCCGGCCGGGCAAAGGCCGGCAGCGCCGCCGTCACCAGCACCGCGGCCACGTTCTTGAGTTGCAGCTTGGAAACCTGTGCCTCTGGCAGCGTGATGCCGAGCTGCTGCAAATAGTTGGTTAGCCCCTGGGCCGTGTAAGGCATTTGGGTGGTCTGGTCACCGGTGCCGTCGAGTCCCACCACCAGGCCAAAACCGGTCAGCTGGTTGCTGCGCACACCCTCAACCGCCGCCACTTCCTTGATCCGGCTGGCCTGGGCCGTGCCTGCGCCCAAAAGACTGGCGATCAAGCACAACGCCGCCAGCAGCCAGTGCGGGCGAGTTGGGTGTAGCGTGTTGAAAAATTGCATGGATGTTGACCCCTCGGCACTATTCTCATCAGCTTTAGAAGGGGAGAAAGCTGAAAAAGAACCGTGTTAACCAGCCAACTGTTTGCGCTTCGGCCTGCGCGCCGCGGCCCTTGGATTCGATGCGGGCGTTGGCGACCTGGCTTGAGTTGATCAGGTTGCCCGGTTGTATCAGGTGCGGGTCGATGGTGCCCGAGAAGCGCAGCACATCCACATTCTGGTTGACCCCGATCTGCTTGTCGCCGGTGACAACCAAATGCCCGTTGGGTAGCACTCTGACCACCGTCGCGGTAATGGTGCCGGTAAAGGTGTTGGCGCTCTCGGTGCCGCCTTTGCCGGAAAAGTCATTGGCCGATGAGGTGCCGACCCCGGCCTTCAGATTCAGCAGATCGGCGGGTGACACCAAGGGGAATGCGGAAATGCTGGCAGCGCCAGACGTGGTGCGATTGGCGGTTGACTTCGAGACCTGGCTGGCGGCCACGTTTTCCACGATCCTGATCGTGACCACGTCGCCGATCATGCGGGCGCGGGGATCTTCAAAAGAGGGGCGGTAGCTCACTTTTTGAAACAGGCTGCCACTTGCCGCCTGGCTGGCGGCGGGTGCAGCGGCCATGGGGGGGGCCGTGTCCGCCTGGACAAAGTCGACGTTCACGGGTTGTGGCAGGGAGCCACAGGCTGACAGAGTCAGGCCAAGAACCAGTGTCAGTGCGCCGCCCCACAGGGTGCGGGCCCGCTCGCGCAGGCGGATCGTGCGCTGAGTCATGTTCATGCGGCGCCTCACAACTGCCCCAGCTTTTGCAGCATCTGGTCCGAGGTCTGGATCGCCTTGGAGTTCATCTCGTAAGCGCGCTGCGTCTGGATCATCGTCACCAGCTCCTGCACCACGTTGACGTTGGAGGTTTCCACATAACCCTGCATCAGTGCGCCCATGCCGTCGGCGCCCGGCGTGCCGCTGTTGGGTTGGCCCGATGCCGTGCTCTCGGCGTACAGGTTTTGCCCCTTGGGGTCCAGACCGGCCGGGTTGACAAAGCTGGCCAGACTGATGCTGCCAATGCCCTGTGGCGTGGGTGTGCCCGGAACCTGCGCGGTGACCGTGCCGTCGCCCGCAATGGCGATGCTGGTGGCATTGGCCGGCACTGTGACGCCATTGGCAATGGGTAGCCCGGTGGCGGTGACCAATTGCCCTGTTGAACTGACCTGGAATGAGCCATCACGCGTGTAGTTGGTGGTGCCGTCGGGCATGGTGACCTGAAAGAAACCGTTGCCCTGAATTGCGACGTCCAGCTTGTTGCCCGACTGCTGCAAATTGCCCTGCGCGAACGAGCGGCTGGTGGCCACCGTGCGCACCCCCAGGCCCACCTGCAGACCGGTCGGCAGTTGTGACTGCTCGGAGCTGTTGGAGCCCGCCTGACGCAGGTTTTGGTACATCAGGTCCTCAAACACGGCGGAGGCGCGCTTGAAACCGTTGGTTGAGACGTTGGCCAGGTTGTTGGAGATGACATCCAGCTGCATTTGCTGGGCTTCCATGCCGGTCTTGGATATCCACAGGGAGTTGATCATGATGGTGTCCTTGGCTCAATAAATGTGAAGGGGCCTAGCCCTGCAGGCCCAGCAGTTGGGCCGCCGAACGGTCATTCGATTCGGCGGTTTGCAGCAGGCGCATTTGGGTTTCAAACTGGCGTGCGGTCTGGATCATGCCGACCATGGCTTCGATCGCGTTGACGTTGGAGCCTTCCAGCGAGCCCACTTGCACGCGGGCGTTGGTGTCGTTGGGCAGGGGCTCGCCGGATGTGGCCCGAAACAGGCCATCTTCGCTGCGATTCAAGGGATCATCCGCGCCCGGAGTCACGAGTTTGAGGCGGCCCACACCGGTGGGCGGCTGGTTGCCGACCTTGGCGCTCAGGTTGCCGTCAAAACCAATGGTGACTTCGCCGCCCGTGGGGATGCTGATGGGGGCGCCGCCGTCGCCCAGGACCGTCAGGCCGCTGTTGGTGACCAGCGTGCCTTCGGGGGAGACCTCAAAAGAACCGCTGCGTGTGTAAGACTCGGTTCCGTCCAGACCCTGCACGGCAAACCAGGCGTTGCCCGTTGTCATGGCGTCCAGGCCGCGCCCGGTGCGCTGCGCCGAACCGGGTGTATCAACGTAACCGGCGGTCGCCTCGATCGCCATGACACGGGTACTGGCGCCGTCGCCGCGCACCGGTACGGCGCGAAAAGTCGACAGCTCGGCCCGAAAACCATTGGTGGAGACGTTGGCAAGATTGTTCGACAGCACCGCCTGCCGATGGGCAGCGGCATTGGCGCCCGACATCGCGGTGTAAATCAGACGGTCCATGGCGGCTCCTGTTCAGTGACGGCTTGACGGCTGGTTGCCGTCAGCGCAGGTTGACCAGGGTTGACATCACCTGATCCTGCGTCTTGATGGTCTGGGCGTTAGCCTGGTAGGCGCGCTGCGCGGTCATCATATTGACCAGCTCGGCCGTCAGATCGACGTTCGATTCTTCCAGGGCACCTGAGCGCAGGGCGCCAAATTTGCCGACGCCAGGCGAGCCCAACACGGGGTCTCCTGAGGTATAGCTTGCAACCCAGCTGTTGCCGCCGATGGGTGAGAGTCCTTGCACATTGCGGAAATCGGCCAATGACAATTGACCTGCGATCTGGGTCTGGCCGTTGGAATAGCGTGCCGTGATTTGGCCGTTTTCGCCAATTTTCAATCCGGTGAGTTCGCCCGGCGCATAGCCGTCCTGGGTCAGGTTGGACACCGCGAAGGCAGCGCCGAACTGCGTCACTTTGCTGACGTCCACCGTGACCGGAAAGGCGGGCACGATGCTCGGCGGTGCCGGGGTCAGGGTCAACGAGCCCATGGTCGAGCTTTGCAGTGCGCCACTGGCGTCAAACACCAGGGACCCAACGGAGGCGCCCGTGGGCGAGTCGTAAACCGCCCACTGGTCCGTTCCTGCCGTGGTGGGCGTTACCTTGCTGAAATAGAGGTTGACCGGCATCGTCACGCCTTGCGAGTCATAGGCGGTCAAGGAGGTGCCGTAGGTGCTTCTTGGTGTGGGTGGCGTGACAGAAGTGGCTATCGGGGCGCGCGCATCCAGGTTGAGTTCGGCGGAGATGGCCGTGGTCGCGCTGGCGGCAATGGGCGCGCTGGTGGGGAGCTGCAATATTTCAGGTTTTACGCTGGTTGTCTTGCCGGTTTTGTCGGTGGGATAACCCAACACGTTGGCGCCACTGTTGGTCTTGATATAGCCGTTGGCATCGAGTTTGAACGAGCCGTCGCGCGTGTAAGCGGCCGAGCCATCGGGCAAGGCCAACTGGAAGAAGCCGCCGCCGTTGATGGCCACATCAAGATCGTTACCGGTGATGTTGATGTTGCCCTGTGAAAACTGTTGGGAGATGGAGCCCACCGCCACGCCGATGCCGGCACCACTGGAGCCCCCCGCGCCAAGGGAGGATGCCACCAGGTCGCCGAATTCGGCGCGTGATGATTTCATGCCCGTGGTGTTGGCATTGGCAATGTTATTGCCGATGACATCCAGGCTGCGGCTGGAGGCATTGAGCCCTGAGAGTCCGGTTTGAAATGACATGATTTTTCCTCTTCAATGAAGTTCTGTTGGTCAAAGAATGGCCTTGACGCTGCTGTAGGCCACGGCAGCGCGCCCCTGCAATTGGACCGTCATGGCGCCGTTGTCGCTACCCACCGAGGTCACCGTATCGCGCGCCAGTGCGGTGTTGGTGACGGCCTGGCCCCCCAGCGTGGCGGTGACCTTGAAGCTGGGCTCACCGGTACCCTGATAGCCGGAGGCATCCCAGTCAAACGAATGCCGGCCCGCGCCCAGCGCGCCCAGATTGAGGGTGTCGAGCACCTGACCGCCTGGCGACAGGATTTCCACCTTGACCGCATCGGCTTTGCCGTCCAAATCAAGCGCGCCGCTGGCCACTCCGGCGCTTCGGGTCAAGGTGTTGCTTTCAACCAGCACGTTATGGCCGACCATGGAAGCGCCCTGCAGCACCTGCAGCGAAGTGAACTGCGCTGCCATGCTTTTGAGCGTTTCATTGACTTGCTGGATGCCGGTCACGGTGTTGATCTGCGCCATTTGACTGGTCATTTGCGCGTTGTCCATCGGATTCATCGGATCCTGATTGTTGAGCTGCGCCACCAGCAGTTTCAGAAAGCGGTCTTGCGACGCGTTGGCGTCGCTGGCCGCCGTGGTGCTGGTGGATGACGTGGTGCTGGTGGATGACGTGGTGTTCGTCGCGGTGGTGGCGGAGGAGGTGGCGGAAAGCATGGTGAGGACCTTTTTGTGATTACTGACCCATTTGCAGGGTTTTGAGCAGCAGTGTCTTGGCGGTGTTCATGACTTCGACGTTGTTCTGGTACGAGCGCGACGCTGAAATCATGTTGACCATTTCTTCGATGGGGTTCACGTTCGATTGCGTCACATACCCATCGGCGTCAGCCGACGGGTGGCTGGGGTTGTGCACTTTGCGCAACGGCTCATTGCTTTCGCTGACGCTGCTGACGCGCACGCCGGACGAGGCGTCCGAGCCCATCGGGACGGTCTCGAACACCACTTGCCGACCCTTGTAGCCCTGGCCGTCGGGGCCGGCCACGGCGTCGGCATTGGCCAGATTGCTGGCGACCACGTTGAGGCGCTGGGACTGGGCGCTGATGGCGCTGCCCGACACATTGAAGATGGAAAACATGGACATGGGAAATCTCCGCAGGCAAGGTGCCGTTTACTGACCCTGAATGGCGCTGAGCAGCGTCTTGGACTGGCCGTTGATAAAGCGCAGGGTGGCCTCGTAACGCACGGCGTTGTCGGTGAAATTGGCGCGCTCACGGTCCAGATCCACACTGTTGCCGTCCAGGCTGGGTTGGCTTTGCACGGTGTAGGCCAAGTGGGACGATCCGCCCAGGCTCGCGCCGGCGCCGCCCGACAGCGCAATATGATGGGGGTGCGTCATGCCGTTGGCGCCGCCGCCTTGGGAGTTGCTGTTGCCGGTGCGCAAGCCGGAACTGCTGTCGGCGCCGGTGGCCTGTAGCATGGCGTCCTTGAAATTGAGGTCGCGTGCCACATAGCCGGGTGTGTCGGCATTGGCAATGTTGCTGGCAATCACACGCTGGCGCTCGGCGCGCAACACCAGGGCCTTCGCCTGGAAGTCCAAACCGCTGGTCATATTTGTGATCATGAAACACCTCAACTTTCAGTTATCTGCTGCCACCGCCATCAGCCAGTGGGTTCGACGTGAAGCGATTATGGAAAGTACTTTGGTTTTCTAAACTTCAAATAACAAGGTAAATAGCCGCCACTTGCCTGTTTTGTCTGGGCCGGTCCTGCCTATAGTCAAACGAACGCTCAGGAGGGCTGCCATGTTCAAGCAATTTCTAAATTCGACCCGTTGTTTGTTGCAGACCGTGGGGCTGGCGGGCGCCGTCTTTTTCACCGTGGGTGCGCTGGCCCAGGCCGATGGTGTGCGGCCTGAGTTCATGGACAGCACGCAGCAATGGCTGGACAAAGCGGTGGCGGGCAACCTCCCGTCGGGCAGCTCGCCGCTGCGCATGGAGATCACGGTGGGCGAACTCGACAGTCGGCTGCGGCTGGCGCCATGCGCCCGGGTGGAGCCTTATCTGCCGCCGGGAACCCGCCTGTGGGGCAAGACCCGCCTGGGTCTGCGCTGTCTGGAGGGCAGTGTCAAGTGGAATGTGTTTTTGCCGGTGACCATCAAGGCGTATGGCCAGGCTTGGGTCGTCAAGGGCCAGGTGAGCGCTGGCGCCGCCTTGACGCAAGACGATGTGATGGAGGCGGAGGTCGACTGGGCCGAGCAGCGCGAAGCCATCATCAGCAACCCGGATCAATGGCTGGGGCAGGTGGCGAACCGGGCGTTGACCAGCGGCCAGGCCTTGCGCCAGGGCATGATCCGACCGGCAGAGGTGTTTCGGGCCGGAGCCCAAATTCGGGTGCAGGTGCAGGGAGCGGGCTTTGAGATCACCTCGGACGGGCAAGCCTTGTCGGCCGGTGTGGTGGGGCAGCCAGCCCGGGTTAAAATGAACAACGGGCATGTGATGTCCGGCGAGGTTCTGGACAGCCGAACCGTCAGGCTGGAAATATGAGACTTTTCAATCGTGCGCAATCAGGGCTAAAGCTCGACCGAATTACGCCGATAGTGAGCATACGAGGCTACATTTGCAGTAGTTTTGGAGAGCATCATGAAAATAGGTCAACCTTCAGATAATCCAATCCCGGTCAGCAGCAACGCAACGCCGGCTCCGCCCAAGGGCGGTCAGAGCCCAGCCGCGACTGCCACAGCTACCGCAGCCCAAAATGCCCAGTCGGCAGGCGTGGCGGTGACGGTGTCCACCCTGGCGCGTTCGCTCGGCGCTGACAAGGCCGGTGAAGCGTCCGTGATTGACGCCAAAAAAGTGGCGTCAGTCCGTTCCGCTATTGAGCAGGGCACTTTTGTGGTGAACGCGGAGGCGATTGCCGACAAATTGCTGGCCAATGCCCAGGAAATGTTGAACCGCACCACGAGCTGAGTCCGAATCCCTTTATTTTTTATAGCCCGAATGATGTTGCCTGCTCACCTGGAAAAAGCGCTGACTGACGTTGAACTTCATTTCAATGCTGTGTCAGCCGCCCTGGTCAGTGGTGAGCCGCAGGCACTCACAACCGCCAGTGCTGTCTTGCGGCAGGCTGCGATTGATTTTTCGGCCTTGCTGCAGCGTCTGACCCCGGGCGATGTCCAGCACAAGGACCTGAAACCACGCCTGACGCAGATTTCGAATGGTCTGGTGCTCCAGCGCGAGAGTTTGCTGCGGCGCACCGCCCTGGTGGAGATGGCTCTGGATACGGTGATGCCCACGGCTGCCGATGCCACCTATGCGCAAACCGGCGGACCCTATGCCAGCCTGGGCCGTCAAACAGGCGCCTTCAAGTACCTGGCAGCCTGAACGTCCCGGTATTTTTCCGTGCGCGGGAAATATATGCCAAATCGGGTTCTAGCCCCCGTGAAATAAGCGCATATAGCTATAAATACAATAGTATTTATGGGCCTCAATGGGCCCGCATCTTGGCGCGCAAGCGCGCGATCGACTGACTGTGCAACTGGCAAATGCGCGACTCGGTGACATCCAGCACGGCCGCGATCTCTTTCAGATTCATGTCCTGCTCGTAGTACATGCTCATGATGAACTGCTCGCGCTCGGGCAGGTTCTTGATGGCGGCCACCAGTGCCTGGCGCAAGCGCTGGTCGCGCAGCACGTTCATCGGGTCGGCGTCGCTGTCACCGACGTGGCGATCCAGAAAACTGTCTTCCTCGTCGTTGCCACGCGCCATGTCTTCCAGGTACACCAGTTGGGTGCCACGCACTTTACCCAGCAGCGTCTGGTAGTCGACCAGACTCAAGCCCAGGTCGGCGGCAATTTCACTCTCCAGCGGTGTGCGCCCGAGCTTGTGCTCCAGCCGGCGCAGCGCCTGTTCGATATCTTTCTGGCTCTTGCGCGAGCCGCGCGACATCCAGTCGTTGCCGCGCAGCTCGTCGAGCATGGCGCCGCGAATGCGCTGCGTGGCAAAGGTTTCAAATTGAACACCCTGCGCGGCCTCGTAGCGGGTCAGGGCCTCCGACAAGCCGATCAGCCCGACCTGGATCAGATCATCGACTTCGACGTTGGCCGGCAATTTGGCCATCATGTGGTGGGCCAGGCGCCGCACCAGCGGCTGGTACTGCCGGATCATGGCGTTGCGGTCCAATTGCCCCTTGGCGGTGTACATCAATGACTCCCCATAAATTGGTGACGGTGCAGCGGCATGGCGTTTTCCAGCAGTCGCAAGGCCAGTCGGTACATGTCGTCAGACCGGCACTCGGCCGGCTGCAAGGCCCGCACGGCCAAGGCGTCAAGCCGGTAGCCCAGGAAGGTCATGGCGCAGTGCTGCAAATTGGTGACCGGCGAGTGGCTGGCCGCAGCGTTGTTCAAGGCGGGCTCACCCACAATAGCGGCCATGGTAGGTCTTAGTCTGGTGTTTAGCAACATCTGCTTGAGCGCCTGGTAAGCGGTGACAGCCGACATTTTCACCGGTGCCACGGTCAGCAAGGGCTCAATACCGCTGTCGGGCAACAAATCAGCCAAAAGCCCGGCCCGGGCATAGATGACAACGACGCCAAAGCGCTGAAACAATTCACTCAGCGGCGCCAGCGGCCCGCCCGGGCGCGCCATTGGCTGGCAAAGCTGCGCCAAGCCCATGGCGGCAGGGATCACCGACCAGGACAAAGGCGCACTGTTTTCGTCACCCTGCAGCTGGGCATCGTCGAGCAGTTGCGCCAGCCCCGGGTTGTCGGCTGATTCAACGGTGGTGGCGTCCAGCACCGCAACCGAGTGCCCAAGATCAACCAAGGTGGCGCACAGACTCCACAGCAGGGGCAGTTCGCCCTGCTGCTGGCCATGGCTGGCCACGGCCATAACGCGGGGCGCCGCCTGCAAGGCAATGCGGTGCAGCCCGGCTCCCTGGTTGACGCCCATGTCAAGCATCAAGCCGTCCTGCCTGCGAGGCGCTGGCCGGGGTAAAGAAGAAGTCCAGATCTGCCGGTTTCGGGTCGAACGCCGACTTGGCCGGCGAGCGCATGGACTGACGGACCAGCTTGGCGGCATCGGCTGCCTCCCAGTCCTCGGGCACTTTTTGGCCCATGGTGACGCCGCGCAGGACCAACTGGTGGCGAACGATCGCATCGAGTGCCGGCCCGAGTTTGGCTGCTTCGTCGGTTTTGGACAGCACCGCCTGCTGCGCGCCGGTGGATTTGAAAGAAGAGACCACATCGTCGAGCGAGTCTCCGTGCCCGCCCGCATTCAGGACCAGCAAGCGGTTCACGCCCGGCAAATCCAGCACGTCGAGCATGCCGCGTTTGCGCGGATCGTTTGGCGCCAGGCCGGTGGTGTCGATCAGGACCATTTTTTTGTTGCCCAGCAAGTTCAGCAGGTCTTGCAGCGCGGCGCGGTCGTGCGCGAGATGGGCCACCACGCCCAGCATGCGGCCAAAAGCGCGCAGCTGCTCGTGGGCTCCCACTCGGTAGGTGTCGAGCGTGATGAGCCCGACGCTGGCGGGGCCATGGGTGCGGGCACACAGACCGGCCAATTTGGCGGCGGTGGTGGTCTTGCCAACACCGGTGGCGCCGACCAGCGCATAAGTGCCGCCCTCTTCATGGATCGGGCGGGTCGCGGCGTCGGTTTTCAGGTTGCGTTCCAGGATATCCATGACCCAGCGCACCGAGTCGGTGGCACCCATCTCTTCGGGCATGCGCTCCAGAATGGTGCGCGCCAGCGTGGGTGAATAACCGGCGCGAATCAGCTTGAGCATCAAGTTCGACTGAATCGGGCTCTGGCGCGCCTGGCCCAGCCAGGTCAGGGTGTTGAAGCGGTCTTCAATCAGGGCCTTCATGGCGTGCAACTCGTTCACAATGCCTTGCGACAGGGCGGGCGCGTGGGGCGCGGCCGGCACCGGGGCGGGCTTGGGAACGGCCGTTACTTTGATCGGTGCTTGAATCTCGATTTGCCGTGGACCCGGTAGTGCCGCCGCTTTGGGCGTGCGCTCTGGCGCTGCCTCTTGAACAGCTGCCGCTGTTGGGCCGGTCATGGATTCGTGGCGGCGGCGCAGCATGCGCTCGCGCACATAGTCCTGAAACGACAAGGTGCTCATCGCCAGTTGGGTGGCGTCTTCTTCCACCGGGGTGCTGGTCTCGGGCACGCTGGGCAGCGTCGCACGACGCAACGCGGGCTGGTCCTTGCTTCGATTGGCAAAAGATTCCGTGCTGTCCAGCGCCGACAGGGTCTCTTCGCCGGTGGCAACCACCTCGACGCCGGTGGCGGTGGGGCGATTCGACAGAATCAGGGTGCCGTCGCCAAAAGCGTGACGGGCCTTGGCCAGCGCCTCGCGCGCCGTGGGTGCATTAAAGCGTTGAATGTTCATGATGAGGCACCTTTAAGAATCGGACCGATGCGGATGGTGTGGGACTCTGGAATTTCGCTGTGCGCGAGGACCTGAAGCCGGGGTGCAACGCGTCGTACCAGACGGGAGATCGCGCTGCGAATTTGATCGGGCACCAGCAAGCAAGCTGGAATGCCGATCTCTTCCTGTTTGAGTGCGACGGCAGCCGCGTTGCGGGAAAAGATGTCGGCGACGCCGGGGTCGAGCGCGGGTCCGGCGGTGTTGCCCAGCGCCTGCACCAACAGCCGCTCAAGGGGCGGATCAATGGCAATCACATTGAGTTCACGCGCCGGGCCATAGATTTGTTGCACGATGGCGGGCGACAAGGCGATGCGCACGCGCCGTGCCAGCTCCGCCGGGTCGGTCACGCTGCCCGCATGTTCGGCCAGCGATTCAATGATGGTGCGGATATCGCGGATGTGCACCGACTCGTCGAGCAGCAGTTGCAGGACTTTCTGGAAAACAGCGATCGGGACCATCTTGGGGACCACTTCTTCAATCAGTTTCGGGGCCAGTTTGCTCACGTGTTCGACCAGTTGCTGGGTTTCGGTGCGGCTCAGTAATTTGGAGGCCTGAACCTGCATCAAGTGTGACAAATGCGTGGCCATCACAGTCTCGGAATCAACCACGGTAAAGCCGGCCATTTGCGCGGCTTCTTTCTGTTGTTCGTCAATCCAGTGCGCCGGCAAACCAAAGGCCGGGTCCGTCGTGGCGGTGCCGATCAGGGGCGTCGTGATGCCGCCCGGGTTGATGGCCAGGTACATGCCGGGAAACGCTTCGCCTTCGCCCGCAATCACGCCGCGCAGGGTGATGCGATAGCCGCTGGGTTTGAGTTCCAGGTTGTCGCGCACATGCACCGGTGGCGGCAGGAATCCGACCTCCTGGGCAAATTTGCGCCGCACGCCCTTGATGCGGGTCAGCAAGTCGCCCTGGCGCGTTTTATCCACCAGCGCGATCAGCCGGTAACCCAACTCAAGGCCCAACTGGTCCACCGGTTGCAAGTCGTCCCAAGAGGCTTCGCCGTCGGAGGTCACCACCGGTGCCGTCGCGGCCGGGTCCGGCGGCAAGGGTTTGTGGGCCAGCTCCCAGGCACCGTAGCCCAGCACCAGCGCGATGCCGATGAACACCACGTGCGGCATGCCGGGAATCAGACCCAAAATGCCCATGATGGCTGCGGTAATGCCCAGCACGCGGGGCGAAATGAACATTTGGTCAACGATCTGACGACCCAGGTCATGGTCCTTGCCGACGCGTGACACCACCATCGCCGCCGCCACCGAGATCAACAGGCCCGGAATCTGCGCCACCAGCGCGTCGCCGACAGCCAGCAGTATGTAGGTGTCGGCGGCTTGCCCGGCCGTCAAGCCGTGTTGCAGGACACCCACCATGAAGCCGCCAAAAATATTGATCAGCAGAATCAGAATGCCGGCCACCGCGTCGCCGCGCACGAACTTGGAGGCGCCGTCCATCGAACCAAAGAAGTCCGCTTCTTCCGACACCTCGGCGCGGCGCCGTTTGGCCTCTTCTTCATTGATCAGGCCCGCATTCAAGTCGGCGTCTACCGCCATCTGCTTGCCGGGCATGGCGTCCAGTGCAAAGCGCGCCGACACCTCGGCGATACGCTCGGCACCCTTGGTCACCACGACAAAATTGATCACCACGAGAATCGAGAAAACGATCAAACCGACAGCGAAATTGCCGCCGATCAAAAAGTGCCCGAAGGCTTCAATCACCGCGCCGGCGGCGCCCGGTCCGGTGTGGCCTTCCAGCAGCACGACGCGGGTGGACGCCACGTTGAGGGACAGGCGCATCAACGTGGTCAGCAGCAGCACCGCGGGAAACGCGGCGAAGTCGAGCGGGCGAATCATGTAGGCCGCCACCATCATCACCATCAGCGCCACCGAGATATTGATGGTGAAAAAAGTGTCGAGCAGCCACGGGGGCAGCGGCAACACCATCATGGCCAGAATCGCCACCACCAGCATCGGGGCTGCCGCGCCCTTGATCAGGGCTGAATTACCGCCAAACCATTGCTGGAAGACCTTGAGTTGGGTGTTCATGCTGCGCTCGTGTTGGCCACGACCTTGGACAGGGGATCAAGCTCGGGCGGTACAAACGGTTGCGGTGCCTCGCCCGGCATCGGGCCGTCGCCGCGCAGAGCGGCTTTGAGCCGGTAAATATAGGCCAGCACCTGAGCCACCGCGGTGTACAGGCTGGCCGGAATGTCCTGGTCCAGCTCGGCATGGGCATACAGCGCGCGCGCCAGCATCGGCGACTGCAGCACTGGAATAGCGTTATTTTTGGCGATGTCGCGGATCTTCATGGCCAGCAGGTCGGCGCCTTTGGAGACGACCTGGGGCGCACGCATGGTTTTATCGTCGTATTTGATGGCCACCGCAAAGTGGGTTGGGTTCATCAGCACGAAGTCGGCTTTGGGCACCGCACCCACACTGTTGCCATGGGAAATCTCGCGTTGCCGCTGGCGCAGCTTGCCTTTCATTTGCGGGTTGCCGTCTGACTCCTTGTGTTCCTGCTTCATTTCCTGATGTGACATCTTCATCCGGGACTTGTGCAAAAAACTCTGCAACGGCACATCGACCATCGCCACCAGCAAAACCACCAGCAGCAACAAAGCCATCCCCGAGGTCAGCCACTCCGTCAGCATGGGAAGGGCCGCGCGGGAGGGTTGCAAAACCAGCATCGCCAGGGCGTGTATGGTGGAACTCAAATACGTGGTGCCCAGAGTGATCAGCATGGCGGCGACAAAGCTCATCTTGAGCACTTCAGTGAACTTTTCCTTGGTGAACATGCGCCCCATACCCGTTAATGGATTGAGGCGGCTGAAGTCCGGCATGATGGGCTTGAGGCTGCTCACCCAGCCACCGGCGGCGATGCTGCTGAGCAGCACCGCCACGGTCGTAATGGCGGCAAAAATCACACAACCGATCAGCCCGGCCGTGGCCATGTCCTGCATGCGGGTGATCATGGTGGTGGGGTTGCTGACCGCCAGCGCGTCAAACGAGAGTTGCTGGCGCAGCAGCACCCTGAGCCGGTCAAACATCAGGGGTGCCAGCGCCATCAGGCTCAGGGCGCCGGTACCCAATACCGCCAGATGCCCCAGATCCCGTGAGCGGCTGACCTGCCCGTCGTCCAGCGCCTTTTGCAGCTTGCGCTCAGAGGCGGGTAAATTGCGGTCCTGACTGCTTGGTTCCATGGCGGGGAGGCTGTTGAGTTCCCACCATTGTCGTGACGCGAATCCCTAACTAAAGGGTAATAAGAGGGGGTTTAACCCATCACTTCAGGCAAATTTTAGAAGCCCAGGCTGGCTAACAAATCATCAACTTCAGACTGACCCGTCACCACGTCAGGATTGCCTTCAGGGCAGACAACCGGCCCTTCCAGAACTGGCTTGAGTCCGGCCGCGGCAACATGTGTCGGCGCCTTGACCACTGCATCGGCCGGGGCGGTCTGGATCAGCAATTGAACCAACTGTTCTTCCACGTTGGCAACCAGAGTGACGACCTTGGCAATCACCTGGCCGGTCAGGTCGTGAAAGTCCTGTGCCATCATGATTTCGGTCAGGTGCTGGTCAATCTGTTGGGTGGACTGTTCAACATCGGTCAAAAAATTCATCACATGACCCTTGGCCACGGCACCCACCGGGTCTTTCACGATCAAGGTGCCAATACGCCGGGTCTCCGAAGCGATGTGATCGTGTTGCGCCTTGGCCATGTCCACCCGGTTCAGCACCTTTTCGGCGGCCTCACCGGTGAGGCGTGCAATGTAGGAGAGGCGACTTTTTGCATCGGGTATTTCCCCAGCCCAGCCCTTGACTTTGTCGGTCAGACCCAGCCCGTTCAGTGCGTCATGCAATTGACGCGTCAGAACGCCGATGGATTGATGAATGTCGGCCGGCAATAAGGAGCTTGCGCCAAGGTGTGTCGTATTGCTATGCATGGTGTTACTTCAATCCCAGCTTGGTGAGAATAAGGCTGACTTTGTCTTCCAGAGTGGCCTTGGTAAACGGTTTGACGATGTAGCCCGCAGCGCCCGACTGCGCGGCCAGCACGATGTCTTCCTTGCGCGCTTCCGCCGTCACCATGAGCACCGGAATATGTTTGAGCTTCTCGTCTTTCTTGATTTCAGACAGCAGTTGAAAACCATTCATATTGGGCATGTTGATGTCGCTGACGACAAAGTCAAAATTGCTGTTGCGCAATTTTTGCAGTGCCACCACGCCATCCTCGGCCTCATCGCCCTCGGTGTAGCCGCTTTCCTTGAGCAGGTTGCGCACGATCCGCCGCATGGTGGAGAAGTCGTCAACAACCAAAAATCGAAGCTCATTTGCCATGGGTCACCCTTTCAATGGCGCTTGTCCGTACAGTTAATAGTAGATGCTCAATCATGATGTCTCACTGCGATGGGCTGGTTGGTGTTTTGACTGGCGCTGCCTGCGGGTCCGGACCGGCGCTAACCGGCGGGCGCTCCGTGCCCATCAGCCGCTCTTCGGCTTCACGCGTCATCACGGTGATGCTGATTCTACGGTTCACCGCGCCGGTTGGGTTCTCGGGATCCAGAAGAATGCTTGACGCCAATCCAACCACCCGCGCCAGTTTGTCGTCCGGCATGCCGGCGGCCACGAGTTCGCGCCGGGACGCGTTGGCTCGATCAGACGAGAGCTCCCAGTTGCTGTAACCACGCTGGGCGCTGCTGTAAGGTGAACTGTCGGTGTGGCCGTCCAGGCTGATCTTGTTTTCAACGCCGTTCAGGGCACCGCCGATTTCCCGCAAGATGTCACGCATATAGGGTTTCACCACCGCGCTACCGCTGTCGAACATCGGACGTTTTTGATCGTCAACAATCTGGATTTGCAGACCATCGGCCGTGGTTTCCAGTCTGATTTGCCTGCTGAACTCGGTTAGTTTTGTGTTGCCGGAAATGAGGGCGCTGATTTTGGCGCTGATGCCGGCCAGCTTCTTTGCGTCTTGCTTGGCAACTTCGGCCTTGACGGCATTAGCCGCCATCCTCTTTTGCATGGGGTCGCTGCCGTCGCCGCGGCGGTTTTGTCCGCTTTTCTGCGTCAAATCAGCGCCGCCACCGGGCAAAATGGTATTGCTGCCACCTGCGCCACTGCCGCCCTGCATGGAGACCTTCAGCGGCGCCGAAAAGTAGTCAGACAGCCCTTTTTTATCGCCTTCCGAGGTGGAGCCCAGCAGCCACATCAGCAAAAAGAACGCCATCATGGCCGTCACAAAGTCGGCGTAGGCAATCTTCCAGGCGCCGCCATGCACGACGTGGCCGCCTTTTTTGATCTTCTTGACGATGATCGGCTGCAGCTTTTTGCCGTCAGTGGCCATAGCAGCCTAGCGAGCGCCTATTTTTTTCCACGGACATAGCTCTCCAGCTCCAGGAAGGTGGGGCGTTCGGTGGAAAACAGAACTTTGCGACCAAATTCAATCGCGGTCGCGGGGTTGTAGCCTTGCATGCTGGCCAGCAACGTGGTCTTGATGCACTGCAACTCCTTGGCGCTGTCTTCGATTTTTTGTTCCAGCACGCCGCCCAAAGGCTCGACCACGGCATAAGCCAGCAGAATGCCCAGAAAAGTACCAACCAGGGCCGAGGCAATCATGCCGCCCAGCACCGCCGGGGGCTGCCCGACCGAACCCATGGTGTTCACGACGCCCAATACCGCAGCCACAATGCCGAACGCAGGCAAGGCACCTGCCAGACGCGCAATGGCGGCAACGGGGGCGTGGGCTTCGGCGTGGTGAGTGTCAATCTCGCTGTCCATCAAGGACTCAATCTCATGCGCGTTCAGATTGCCCGAGACCATCATGCGCAGGTAATCGGTCATGAACTCCACGACATGGTGGTCGCTTCCCACGGTGGCATATTTTTTGAAAATGGCCGAACCGTGCGGCTCTTCGACATCTTTTTCGATCGCCATCAAACCCTCTTTGCGGGCCTTTTGCAGGATATCGTAAAGCAAGGCCATCAACTCAAGGTAGCGCGCCTTGGTGTACTTGGAGCCCTTGACTGCCTGGGGAATCAGTTTGAGCGTGGCCCGCAACACCTTGGGTTGGTTGTTGACCGCGAAAGCCCCTAGCGCGCCCCCAAAAATCGTGACCAGTTCGAACGGCAAGGCCTTGAGAATCACCCCGATGTTGCCACCGTGAAGGATGTACATCCCAAAAATGCAACCCATGGAGACTGCATAACCAATAATAACTATCATGTTTATCGCGTCAAAATGAGAAATTGCAGTCTTGGGTTGATCGTTCACTATAGCGTGCGCTGAATCATTCTAAGGAACAAAAGCGGGTGCCAAGAAAAAGAAAAGGGCGCTAAAGGCGCCCTTTCATCAGTGCTTATGCCTCGGGTGGCTCAGTGCAGCAATATCCCGCCGACGCTGGCGCTCTTGCCTGCCCGTGCCGGGGGCGTGCACAGACCGCATTCAAAATGGCGGGCATTTTCATACGCCTCGGTCACAAAGTGGCCGCCGCACTTGCTGCATTTGGTCATGGCCAACATGTTGTTGTTGACGAACTTGACCAGCCGCCAGGCGCGCGTGATGGACAGCAGGGGTTCAACGCCGCAGGCGGCAATTTGCTCGCTATAGAGCCGATAGGCCTTCATGACGGCGTCAATGTCGTCCAACTCACTCACCTTGCTCATGTATTCATAAGTGTTCAAGAACAGCGAGGCATGAATATTGGGCTGCCAGGTGAGAAACCAGTCAGTCGAAAACGGCAGTTGACCTTTGCTGGGGGACCGTCCGGCGACTTCCTTGTACAGACGCAGCAAACGCTCATACGACAGGCTGGTTTCGCTCTCCAACACCTGCAGGCGGGCGCCGAGTTGAATCAGCGCCACAGCGCGCTCAACTTGCCGGGAATCATTCAAAACGCTTTTGGTGGATGCGGTGGCCATGGTAGGTGCTCCTTACATCGCTTCGGCAAAACGACCGGCCATCAGAATGCTGGCGTGCAGTTTGGTGGTGGCGTCGTTGTCGACTTTGGTTGCGGTGTGGTTGGTCAGCAGGCTCCACACCATGTCGTCGTCAACCCGAAACCGGCACAGCAGCATGGGGCTGGCGGCAATCTTCAAAATTTGCGCGGGCGACAAGGTGGCAATCAGATCCGCCGACTCTTCGGATACACCCAGCCGAAACAGTGCCTCGGCCTTGTCCTTGCGAATCACGTTTTGCGCCAGCATCAGATAGGTGAGGTTGGCTTCGCGGATTTCAGTGGTGAGTTGCTCGTCAGTCATGTTCGGCTCCTGCGTTGGGCGAAACCTTTTGGGATCGCGATGGAGTTGATTCTGAACGGGGCTGCCAGGAACTTGAATCGGTATCTGCCTGTATGGACTGTCAGGGATGCGTTGCAGGCTTGTAAGGGAAATTCTTACATCAGGGGAGCGTGAGGACCTGTACAGGTGATCAGCGAAAAATTGATTTTGACTTTGGATTGGTAAGTCTAAGGGAAAACCCTTATAGTGCAACGCATGACTGAAACCAAAGAAAGAGTTAACCCGCTGTCGGACCGGGATCCTGCGCTGTGGTATTTGCCCATGGAGGGTGAGACTGCGCCGTCGGCTGGCCGGGCATCACCTTTGACGGTGCCGATCCGCTCGCTCGGGGCGAATCATCGCGTGCGCATCGCCCAGCACTTGCTGGCGCTTGAGCCGCATGACCGTTATCTGCGTTTTGGTTTTTCAGCCAATGACGCGCAAATTCAGCGCTATGCCGACAGCCTTGATTTTGAGCGGGACGACATCTTTGGCATTTACAACCGTCGGCTGGACCTGATTGCCATGGCACACTTGGCCTTCTGTGCTGACGGCAAGCCGAGTGACTGCGCCGAGTTTGGCGTGTCGGTGTTGAAATCCGCACGCGGGCGTGGCTACGGTGGGCGTTTGTTTGACCGGGCCGCGATGCACGCCCGCAATGCCGGTATTGGCCGGATGTTCATTCACGCCCTGAGCGAGAACACCACCATGCTGCGAATTGCCAGTAAAGCCGGCGCTACAGTGGAGCGCGATGGCTCCGAATCCGAGGCTCATTTGTTGTTGCTGCCCGCCACGTTTGACTCCCGTTTGACCGAACTGCTTGCCGAGCAGTTGGCCCTGACCGACTACCGTATCAAGGTGCAGGTGAAACAGTTTCGCGACGCCCTGGGTGGGATGATGGCACACCGCAGCGCGGTGTCAGACGCACAGCGAAGCAGCCGTAAATAACGTGGTCTTGGCGGATGGCGCCGACGGGTCACGCCATATCCGCTATCCTTGAGGCTCGCAAACAACCGCATGTCCTGCTCCCCTGGCTGTGTCAGACCCCCATCCCTCGCGTCCTGATCGGGAAGATAAACGCACCTTTCTGCAAAAACTTGCCGAGTTCATTCACCCCGGGCCGGATTCGACCGACGAGCTGATTGCCACTCTGGCGGAAGCGGAAGACAACGACATCATTGGTGCGGAGTCGCGCCGCATGCTCGAAGGCGTCATTCGCATGGCCGACATGACGGCCGGTGATGTGATGGTGCCCGCCACCCAGATGGAGCTGGTCAATATCGCCGACCCGTATGACGTGATGATGCATGGTGTGATTGACACGGCGCACTCGCGTTTTCCGGTCTATGAGAATGAGCGCGAAAACATCATCGGTATCCTGATGGCCAAGGACTTGCTCAAACTCCAGCGCGCGCCCGAGCTCAACATCCGGGCCCTGCTGCGTTCGGCGGTGTTTGTGCCGGAAAGCAAGGGGCTGAACGATTTGTTGCGCGATTTTCAGGCTAACCGCAATCACATGGCCATCGTGATCGACGAATTTGGTCGGGTCGCCGGACTGGTCACGATTGAGGATGTGCTGGAAGAAATTGTGGGCGAAATTGAAGATGAGTTCGATATTGCCGAGGATGAAGGCGACATTTATGGTCTGGCCGACCGCACGTACCGTGTCAGTGGCGACACCCCGATCGAGCGCGTTGAGAGCGCCTTTGGCGTCCGGTTCACCGGCACCGACCCGGACGACGAGTTTGACACCATTGGTGGTTTGATTGCCCATGAAATGGGTCATGTCCCCAAGCGCGGTGAACGTCATGTGCTGGCCGGATTCAATTTCGTGGTGATGTTGACCCAGGGCGGGGCGGTGAAATGGTTCAAGGTGTCACCGGTGCCCGATGAATCCGCCTAGTGAGGCGTCCCGCTGGTCGGCCCTGCAAGTGACGCCAGCGCCGGCGGTCACGCTGTGGCGCGTGGCGCTGGCCGTTCTGGCTGGGCTCGGCCATGCGGCCAGTCTGGCCTGGCCTTGGTCGTGGCCGGAACTTCCTTTTGGGTTGCTGGGCTTGCGCCCAGGGCAGCCGGTTTGGTGGCTGCAGCTGTTGGCGTTGGGCGTTTTGGCCTGGCTGCTCGAAAGCTGCCGCCAGGCCGGTCAGACCAGCGCCGCCAGCAACACGGATTCGCGCGGCAACTGGCGCTTGGGCGCGCTGTGGGCCTGGCTGTTTTGCACTGCCTGGCTGATCGGCTCCTTTGGCTGGACCTTTGTCGCCATGCACACTTACGGCGGTTTACCGAGCCTGCTGGCGGCGTTGGCGGTGTTGGCTCTGGCCGGTCTGCTGGCCTTGTACTATGCCGCAGTCTGTGGGCTATTTGTGGCGCTAGCCCCTGTCAACAGGTCGTTTGCAGCTATTGTTTTTGCGGCACTCTGGTTGTTGGCCGAATTGGCGCGCGGCATCTGGTTGACCGGGTTTGGCTGGGGTGCGGCGGGTTACGGCCACGTCCAGGGGCCGCTGGCGGGCTACGCCCCGTGGGTGGGTGCCTACGGCTTGTGCGCCTTGGCGGCGTGGCTGGCGATGAGCATGGTGCAGCTGGTTCAGCCGGATCAGTCCTGGCGCCAGCGGGCTTTCACCGTGGTGGTTGTGCTGGGGCTGCTGGCGTTGCCCGCTCTGCAGCGCATGGGCGATGCGGGGACCTCACAGTCAACGGGGCGCCTGGCCGTCACCCTGTTGCAGGGCAACATACCGCAGAACGAAAAGTTTGAGCCGGGCAGTGGTGTGCCGCTGGCCCTGCAGTGGTACGGCGAGCAATTGACAAGCAGTCGCACCGCGCTGGTGATCGCGCCTGAAACGGCGCTTCCCGTTCTGCCGCAGCAGCTGCCACCTGCGTATTGGGGTGCGCTGCAGCAGCGTTTTGCCACCGGTCAGCAAGCGGCCATCATTGGCACGCCGCTGGGCAACGAGCAGGACGGCTATACCAATTCCGTGGTCGGGCTCAAGCCGGGGCAGTCGGAGCCCTGGCGCTATGACAAGCACCATCTGGTGCCGTTTGGCGAGTTCATCCCACCCCTGTTCAAATGGTTCACCGCGATGATGAACATTCCGCTGGGTGACTTCAACCGCGGTGCGCCCAAGCAGGCCCCGTTTGAATGGCAGGGGCAACGGTTGTCGCCCAATATCTGCGTGGAGGACCTGTATGGCGAAGAACTGGGGCTGCTGTTCAGTGACCCGGCCCAGGCGCCCACGATTTTTGTCAACGTCAGCAACCTGGCCTGGTTTGGCGATGGCCTGGCGATGGACCAGCACCTGCAGATTGCGCGCATGCGCGCGCTGGAATTTGCGCGCCCCTTTGTGCTGGCCACCAACACCGGGTTGACGGCGATAGTGGACTACCGGGGCCGCGTCACGCACACGCTGGCGCGCAATACGCGCGGCGTTTTGGTGGGGGAGGTGCAGGGGCGAAGCGGCGTGAGTGCTTATGGCTGGTGGCTTGCCCGCTACGGCTTGTGGCCGCTGTGGCTGCTGGCCCTGAGTCTGGTTCTGCTCGGCATACGCAGCAACTTGCGCCAACGCCAGTCGGCGGTCCATCGGTCGTGCCAGGCTGGGCAGCTTGCAAGCCCCGTAAAATGAACTCTTGCACGCGAGCCAGCGTGTCGTTTTCCAAAATCCAGGGCGTAGCCCATACCCGCACCCCAGTTATGTTGACCTTCCAGCAAATTATTTTGAAACTGCAGTCCTACTGGGCCGACCAGGGCTGCGCCTTGTTGCAACCCTATGACATGGAAGTCGGCGCTGGCACCTCGCACACAGCGACATTTTTAAGAGCGCTGGGGCCGGAGCCCTGGAAGGCTGCCTACGTGCAGCCGAGCCGCCGTCCGAAGGACGGCCGCTACGGTGAAAACCCGAACCGCCTGCAGCATTACTACCAGTACCAGGTGGTCTTGAAGCCGGCTCCCAGCAACATTCTGGAGTTGTACCTGGGCTCGCTCGAAGCCCTGGGCTTTGATCTGAAGCAGAACGACATCCGTTTTGTCGAGGACGACTGGGAAAACCCGACCCTGGGCGCCTGGGGCCTGGGTTGGGAGGTCTGGCTCAACGGCATGGAAGTCACGCAGTTCACCTATTTTCAGCAGGTCGGCGGCATTGACTGTCGGCCCATCACGGGCGAGATCACCTACGGCCTGGAGCGCCTGGCGATGTACCTGCAGGGCGTGGACAACGTCTATAACCTGCAGTGGACCGACGGCCTGCTTTATGGCGACGTCTACCTGCAAAACGAAAAAGAGCAGTCGGCCTACAACTTCGAGCACAGCGATGTCGATTTCCTGTTCACCGCTTTCACGGCCCACGAAAAGCAGGCCAAACACCTGATTGAGCAGCAGCTCGCGCTGCCAAGCTACGAACAGGTCTTGAAGTGTGCCCACAGCTTCAACTTGCTGGACGCGCGCGGCGCCATCAGCGTGACGGAGCGCGCTGCTTACATGGGCCGCATCCGAAACCTGGCGCGGGCCGTGGCACAGAGCTATTTCGAGAGCCGCGAACGCCTGGGCTTCCCGCTGGCACCTCGCGAGTGGGTGGAACAGATGACCAAGAAGGCCGCGTGATCAACCATCATCCGTTCGCCCTGAGCCTGTCGACGGGTAGCAGGGCTTCGACTGGCTCAGCCCGAACGGCATAAAAGAATAGATAACCATGACGACTCAAAACCTTCTCGTTGAATTGTTTGTCGAAGAGCTGCCGCCCAAGGCGCTCAAGAAGCTGGGCGAGGCGTTTGCCCAACAGATTTACGCGTCTCTTAGTGATCAATGGCTGATCTCGATGCCTGGAACCATGGCACAAGATCCTGACCAAGCTGATCCACCTGCGATGGATGTTTTTGCGTCGCCAAGGCGCTTGGGTGTGCTTATCCGGTCAGTTTTACTAAAGGCACCTGACACGCAGAAGCTGGTGAAACTCATGCCCGTCACCGTGGGGCTTGACGCCGCCGGCCAGGCCACCTCGGCGCTGCTCAAGAAATTGCAGGCGCTCGGTGCGGATCTGACCGACCCGGTTGCGGCCGTGGCTGCGCTCAGGCGAGCACCGGACGGCAAGGTCGAGGCCTTGTTTTATGACAGCCTGGTCACTGGCGCCACGCTCGACGCGGGCCTGCAAAAGGCGCTGGAAGAAGCCATTGCCAAGCTGCCCATCCCCAAGGTCATGAGCTACCAGCTGGAGACCGATTGCGAGCTGCCCGGCTGGAGCAGCGTGAATTTTGTGCGCCCGGCGCACGGTCTGGTGGCGCTGCGCGGCAGCACCGTGGTGCCGGTCAAGGTGCTCGGGCTCAAGGCTGGCAACAGCACACAAGGTCATCGTTTTGAAGCGAAGGTATCACCGGTCGTGATTGCGGACGCCGACAGCTATGCCGCCACGCTGGAGCAGGACGGCGCGGTGATTGCCGGCTTCGAGCAGCGCCGCTTTGCCATCGTGCAACAGCTCGCGCAAGCCGCCGAGCGCCTGGGACCGAGCTACCGGGTGCTGATGGACGAGGCCTTGCTCGACGAAGTCACCGGTCTGGTCGAGCGCCCGAACGTGCTGGTCTGCGCGTTCGACGCGCAGTTCCTCGACGTGCCGCAGGAGTGCCTGATTCTGACGATGAAGGCCAACCAGAAGTACTTCCCGCTGCTCGACGCCGCCGGCAAGCTGACCAACCAGTTCCTGGTGGTCAGCAACATCAGCCCGCTTGATGCCAGTGCAGTGATTGGCGGCAACGAGCGCGTGGTGCGCCCGCGCCTGGCCGACGCCAAGTTCTTCTTTGACCAGGACCGCAAGAAGACGCTCGCATCGCGTGTCGAAGGACTCTCCAAGGTCGTTTATCACAACAAGCTGGGTACGCAGGGTGAACGTACGGAGCGCGTGCAGTCCATTGCCAGCGCCATTGCCCGTCAGCTCGCAGACGCTGGTGTAGCGGATGCCTTCGACGGCAACGCAGACAACGCGGCTATGTTGGCCAAGGCCGACTTGCTGACCGACATGGTGGGCGAATTTCCCGAGCTGCAGGGCATCATGGGTGGCTACTACGCGCGCCATGATGGCCTGCGTGAGGACATTGCCTTCGCCATTGAAGACCATTACAAGCCGCGCTTTGCCGGGGATGAATTGCCGCGCAACACCACCGGCCTGGTGGTGGCATTGGCCGACAAGCTGGAAACACTGGTCGGTATGTTCGGCATCGGCAACGTGCCGACCGGCGACAAGGATCCCTATGCGCTGCGCCGTCACGCGCTGGGCGTGATCCGCATGCTGGTCGAGAAGGAATTGCCGCTGGACCTCAATGGCCTGCTGGCCTGTGCCTTTGAGGAGCCTCGATGGGGCACTGCTTTCAAGGCCGGCACCGACCTTGGTGCTGCTGCGCCCAGCGTCTACCAGAAGTTTGACGCCGCACGACCGTTGGCAGACTTCATTTTTGACCGCCTCGCCGGCTCCCTGCGCGAGCAGGGCTACAGCGCGCAGGAAGTCGATGCCGTGCTGGCGCTCCAGCCGCAGCGCCTGGGCGACATTCCCAAGCGCCTCGCCGCCGTGCGCGCCTTTGCCGCCTTGCCTGAAGCGCCCGCGCTGGCTGCCGCCAACAAGCGCATCAGCAACATTCTGAAAAAGGCGCCCGACGTGGACCCCCATGTCAGTGAGGTCTTGCTGACGGAGCCGGCGGAACTGGCCCTGTTTGCCGCGATGCAGTCGCTGGCGCCGCTGGCGAACGCGCAGTTTGAAGCGCTCGACTACACCGCTTCGCTGCAAACCCTGGCCGCACTGCGCGCACCGGTGGATGCGTTTTTCGACAGCGTGCTGGTCAATGCCGAGCAACTGGACTTGCGCCTGAACCGCCAGGGCTTGCTCAAAAGCCTGCACAGCGCCATGAACCGCGTGGCCGACCTGGCGCGGCTGGCGGCCTGAGCCGGTTGCCGCCTGTTGGGTCTACAAGCAAATGGGTACCATGAAACTCGTCATCCTCGACCGCGACGGCACCCTGAATCAGGACAGTGCCGAATTTATCAAGACCCCGGAAGAATGGCTGCCTTTGCCCGGCGCGCTGGAGGCTATTGCCCGGCTCAATCACGAGGGCTGGCATGTGGTCATTGCCAGCAACCAGTCCGGTCTGGGGCGCGGCTTGTTTGATGTGTCGATGCTTAACGCGATCCACGCCAAGATGCACAAAATGCTCGCGGCCGTCGGCGCCCGGGTCGATGCCGTGTTTTATTGTCCGCACGCGCCCGATGAGGGCTGCCACTGCCGCAAGCCCGAACCCGGCCTGTTTGAGCAGATTGGCGAGCGTTATGGGCTTGACCTGCACGGCGTGCCGACGGTGGGCGACACGGCGCGTGATGTGTTGGCGGGTGTGCGCGTGGGCTGCGAGCCGCATCTGGTGCTGACCGGCAAAGGCGCGACCTACCGGGGCCGGCGCTTGCCGCATAACTTTCCGAAAGCGACGCAGGTGCATGAAGATCTGGCGGCCTTTGCTGACTTTCTGATTGCGCGGGACACCGAAAAGGCTGAACTGGCGACTACGAAGTTATCAAAATAGTAGCTGCTTGTGCAGTATCTACGGGGGCTAGAGGCCTAAAACGTATAAATGTTATTGATTCGCTCCATTCTGCACATGGCGTGGCTGCTGATCACGGTGATTCCGTGGGGGCTGACGCTGGTGCTGATTTCGCTCTGGGTACGCCGCACCACGCTGTGGTGGTTTGCCGTCAACTGGTTTCGGCTGGTCATCTGGGGTACGCGTGTGTTTCTGGGTGTGCGGGTGCGCGTCAGGGGGCTGGAGCATTTGCCGGCGGGTGCCAGCACGCCCGCGATTCTGCTGTCCAAGCACCAGTCCACGCTGGAGACGCTGCTGATCCCGACCTTGATGCCGCGCCCGCTGGCGTTTGTCTTCAAGCGCGAGTTGTTGCGCATTCCTTTTTTTGGCTGGTCGATGGCGCGGCTCGACATGATCCACATCGACCGCGAATCCCGCGCCCTGGCCATGAAGCATGTCATTGAGCAAGGCAAGCGGCGCCTGGCGCAAGGGACCTGGGTCATCATGTTCCCCGAGGGCACGCGTATTGCGCGTGGCCAAACCGGCACTTACCAAACGGCGGGCACCCGGCTGGCCGTGGAGACCGGGGCGCCGGTGGTGCCGATTGCGGTGTCGTCGGGCAAGTGCTGGCCGCGCCAGGGCTTCATCAAATACCCCGGTGTGGTGGATGTGTCGATTGGCCCGGCCATTGCCAGCGTCGGGCGTGAGCCCAAAGAGCTGATGCGCGAGGTACAGGCCTGGATCGAAGCCGAAATGCGCCGGATCGACCCCGAAGCCTATTTGTAGGTCTAGCGCGATGCATCCCTTGCTCCGCTTTACGCTTGATTTGTTTGAGCCAAATAAGGCGCTAGCCCCCGTCAATCTTGCGCAGAAAGCTACTGAAATAGTAGTGCCAGAGGCGCGGCGTGTTATTGCACCGGAGCCGCTGGCAGCGCCCACCCTGGCCTGCGCACCCACCAGCTGGCGCCACCCGCGTGCCAATCGCGAAGCCCGCCTGTGCGAAGTGGTGGTGGCCTACGAGTTCAAGCGCGGCCAGCGCCGCAGCATTGGTTTTGTCATTCGACCCGAAGGACTGGTGGTGAGCGCGCCCAAATGGTTGCCGCTGCATCAGGTCGATGCGGCGCTGCAGGACAAATCGCAATGGATCATCCAGAAGCTGCGTGAAACGCAGGCGCGCCAGCAGCGCCTGCTGGCGCGTCGCATCGAGTGGTGCGACGGCACGCTGATTCCTTATCTGGGGCAGTCCCTGCGCCTGCTGCTGGTGCCGCATCAAGCCGCAGGTCGCACGGGCGCCAGGTTGAAAGCCGGGGGCATCGGCACGACCGAGTTCATGGAGGCCGATGCGTCGGGCCCGACCCTGCGCGTGGCGCTGCCACATGAGGCCGCGCCAGATCAAATTCGCGACACCGTGCAAGCCTGGCTGAGGTGTCAGGCGCAACAGCTGTTCAAGGCGCGGCTCGATCACTTTGCCCCGCAGTTGCGGGTGCAGTGGCGCACGCTGGCCCTGAGCAACGCCCGCACGCGCTGGGGCAGCGCCCGTATTGACGGCGCCATCCGGCTCAACTGGCGCCTGATGCACTTCCAGCCCGCGGTCATCGACTACGTGGTGGTGCATGAACTCAGCCACTTGCGGGTGATGGACCACAGCCCGCGTTTCTGGGCCACCGTGCACTCAGTCGCGCCCGATTACGTCGCCCTGCGCCGGCAACTCAAGGACGAGGCCTTGCCGCACGGCCTTTGAGCCGGCCGGCTGGCCTGGCTTGGGCTGCCCGCTTTGGCTTTAGCTGGTTGACGGGCGCGCTGCGTGCTAAGCTGGCACGCTCAAGCGCTGGTCCACCAGCCCCTGCCCAGTTCAACTGAAAAAGGAGACCTCTATGCCCGGCTTGTTACCCCACGTCGATCCCGACGGTTTGCTCGAATTCTCAGTGGTCTACACCGACCGCGCGCTCAACCACATGTCCCAAAGTTTCCAGCGCGTGATGCAGGACATCTCTGGCATGCTCAAGGAGGTCTACCACGCCAAGTCGGCGGTGCTGGTGCCGGGCAGTGGCACTTTCGGCATGGAAGCGGTGGCGCGCCAGTTTGCGGGCGGCAAAAAAGTGCTGATCGTCCGCAATGGCTGGTTCAGCTACCGCTGGACGCAAATCCTGGACATGGGCCAGATCGCCGCGGAATCAACCGTTCTCAAGGCGCGCCGGGTTGGCGCCGACAAACAGTCGCCCTGGGTGCCGGCGCCGATTGGCGAGGTGGTGGCCGCGATTCGCGAGAAAAAGCCCGACGTGGTGTTTGCCCCGCATGTTGAAACCGCGTCCGGCATGATGCTGCCCGACGACTACCTGCGCGCCGTGGCAGATGCCGTGCACGCGGTCGGCGGCCTGTTTGTGCTGGACTGCATTGCCTCGGGGGCGATGTGGGTCAACATGGTGGACACCGGTGTCGATGTGCTGATCAGCGCCCCGCAAAAAGGCTGGAGCAGCTCGCCCTGTTGCGCCATGGTGATGCTCAGCGAGCGCGCCCGCGCTGCCATCGAATCCACCACCAGCAGCAGTTTTGCCTGCGACCTGAAAAAGTGGCTGCAGATCATGGAGGCTTACGAGAACGGTGGCCACGCCTACCACGCCACCCTGCCGACCGATGCGCTCACTCACCTGCGCGACACCATGAAGGAGGCGCAGGCCTATGGCTTTGCCAAGGTGCGTGCCGAGCAGATCGACTTGGGCGCCAAGGTGCGCGCGCTGTTCGAGCGCCGCGGCATCCCGAGCGTGGCGGCAGACGGCTTCAAAGCGCCGGGGGTGGTGGTGAGCTACACGAGCGACCCGGAGATCCAGTCCGGCCGCAAATTCCTGGGGGTGGGCCTGCAGACGGCGGCCGGCGTGCCCTTGCAGTGTGATGAGCCGGCTGACTTCATGACGTTCCGGGTCGGCCTGTTTGGCTTGGAAAAATGGCACAACGTGGACCGCACGGTCGGGCAACTGGCCGCGGCGCTGGACCAGATTTTGTAACCTTGGGTGCTCCCGCCATGCCCATTGCGGCTGGCTTGGACGCCCGGGACCTGAGTTCATGGCGCGAAGGCGCTCCTACAATTTGAATAATTTCTTACCAACAAGGGTTTTATGAACGTCATCCGCTTCTCCGATCTGTGCGCCCAAGGCCAAGTCTCCGGCAAGCGCGTTTTTATCCGCGCCGACCTCAATGTGCCGCAGGACGATGCTGGCCACATCACGGAAGACACCCGCATTCGCGCCTCCATCCCTTGCATCCAGATGGCGCTCGACGCCGGGGCCGCGGTGATGGTGACCTCGCACCTGGGGCGCCCGACCGAAGGTGCGTTCAAACCGGAAGACTCGCTGGCGCCGGTGGCCCAGCGCCTGGCCGAGTTGATGGGCCGCGCTGTGCCGTTAATTGCCAATTGGGTCGATGGTGTCAGCGTCCAGCCAGGCCAACTGGTGTTGCTGGAAAACTGCCGGGTCAACCCCGGTGAGAAGAAGAACAATGAAGCGCTGGCCAGAAAAATGGCCGCTTTGTGCGATATTTTTGTGCATGATGCCTTTGGCACGGCACACCGCGCCGAAGCCTCCACCTACGGCATCGCGCAATTTGCCAAGGTGGCCTGCGCTGGCCCGCTGTTGGCCGCTGAGATGGACGCCATCAGCAAAGCGCTGGCAAACCCGAAGCGCCCGCTGGTGGCGATTGTGGCGGGCTCCAAGGTCTCCACCAAACTGACCATCTTGAAAAGCCTGGCCAGCAAAGTGGACCAACTCATCGTTGGTGGCGGCATCGCCAACACCTTCATGCTGGCCGCGGGCTTGAAGATCGGCAAGAGTCTGGCCGAGCCCGACTTGTTGGAAGATGCCAGGGCCGTGATCGCCGCCATGAAGGCGCGCGGCGCCGCTGTCCCCATCCCGACGGATGTCGTTACCGCTAAGACCTTCGCGGCCGACGCCGTGGCGACCGTCAAGGCTGCCACTGACGTCGCCGACGACGACCTGATTCTCGATATTGGCCCACAAACGGCAGCCGCCCTGGCGACGCAGCTCAAGGCCGCCGGCACCATCGTCTGGAATGGCCCGGTCGGCGTGTTTGAGTTTCCCGCGTTCGAGAATGGCACCCAAACGATTGCCCACGCCATCGCTGAATCCAGCGCGTTTTCAATTGCCGGTGGCGGCGACACATTGGCAGCTATCGCCAAGTACGGCATTGAAAAGCAGATTGGTTACATCTCGACCGGCGGCGGCGCCTTTCTGGAGGTGCTCGAAGGCAAAACGCTGCCAGCCTTTGAGATCTTGACGCGTCGGGCGGCGGGTTAGGGCCCGTTCGGAAATCCGGTGTGCATTGGCCGTCGGCTTGGACCTTTGACGTGGTGTTGACACGGACACTGTGACTGTGGGCCGTTGCGTCAAAGCCTGTCAGCGGACGCGTGGCTCGGCCAGTAGCTGTTCCGGCAGCGTGAAGTAAGCTGAAGAGGCACCACGGTGCGCCCGCGTCTGCTCCAGCTCATGGCGGGCCACGGTGCGCAAATGCACTTCATCCGGGCCATCCAGCAACTGCATGGCGCGACCCCAGGTCCAGAAATAAGCCAGCGGCGTATCGGGCGACAGGCCCATGGCACCAAACACCTGCATGGCGCGGTTGACCACCCGCGTTTGCAGTCGGGCCGTCACCACCTTGATGGCCGACACATCCACCCGGCTCTGCGCATGTGCCCCCTGATCCAGTTGCCAGGCGGCACGCAGCACCAGCAGGCGGGCCTGGTCAATCTCCAGGCGCGACTCGGCAATCCATTCCTGCACGTTGGCAAATTCGGCCAGGTACTTGCCAAAGGCGTGCCGTTCCAAAGTCCGATCGCACATCATGGCGAGCGCTAACTCGCACTGGCCGATGGTGCGCATGCAGTGGTGGATGCGCCCCGGGCCTAGGCGCGCCTGCGCCATGGCAAAACCGGCGCCCTCCTGGCCCAGGATGTTTGCAGCCGGCACGCGTACGTCTCTGAAGACAATTTCGCAATGCCCCTCGGGCGAATGGTGCTGCATGATCGGGATGTTGCGCACCAGCGTGACACCGGGCGTGTCGATCGGTACCAGCACCATGCTGTGCTGGGCATGTTTGTCGGTGCCTTCGTCACCACTGCGGCACATCACAATCAGCAATCGGCAGCTTGGATGCGCTGCCCCCGTCACAAACCATTTGCGACCATGAAGCACCAACTGATCGCCTTCATGGCGGACGCAGGTCTGCAGGTTGGTGGGGTCCGATGAAGCGACGTCTGGCTCGGACATCGCAAAAGCAGAGCGCATTTCACCGTTCAGCAGGGGGACCAACCAGCGCTGGTTTTGCTCCGGGGTGGCAAACAGGTGCAACAGCTCCATGTTGCCGGTGTCAGGTGCGCTGCAGTTGAATACCTCCGAGGCCCACGGCAGCCGCCCCATGATCTCGGCCAAAGGCGCGTAGGCCAGGTTGCTCAACCGCTGTCCAGGCTCGTCGTCATGCAGGCTGGGCAAAAAAAGATTCCACAAACCTTCCGACCGCGCCAGTGCCTTGAGATCATCCACAAAGGGCGGCGGAAAGATGCCTTGCGCCACAGAGCGATGCCACGCGCCGTTGTAGGGCAGCACGTAACGCTCCATGAAGTCGTCCAGGCGCTGGCGCAAGGCCTGCACCTGTGGTGAGTAGTCAAAATCCATGGTGGACCTTTCTGATTGAGCAGCGACTCTGACGTTGCGATTTGGCTGGGTGCTGCGTGCTCGGGCTAAAGGGGCATCTGAAGAGCGAAGTTTGCCCAAAGTGGGCTGAATTGGCTGTCACCTCGGTGCTGATTTGCAGGCGGCGCGGTGAAGCAAAGGCTTAGGTGGTTCGCGCAAGCCCCGGCAACTTTGATGGTGAAACGGTAAGCCACTCAAAAAAGGAATCGTAACGAGCAAATAGATGTTATAGTTCAAGGCTTCGCTGAATTAAACGGGGTTGGTACTTGTTACCTAGCCGCTACGGAGTTAGATGCGGTCTGGCATCAGCTTCCAACTAAGTCAGCAGGAAAAATAAAATCAGAAATTTAAAAATTTCTGAGAAAAACGCAAAAAAGCGTACTATAATTTGAGGCTCCGCTGATCACAGTGAAGAGCAAAGAAAGCAAAGCAAGACGCAAGTTGAGTGGCGCGAGAGATCATTAAAAACATACAGCCGATAAGTGTGGGCGTTTGAAGGCGATTGCCAAGTTCTTCGGAACTAAGTCTTAACTGACTTACAAACGCTCATGAAGTAAAAAAGATGTGAAATTCAGAAATGAAGTTCACGTTGATTCCAATTTATGAGTAGCCTGAGAAATCGGGCAAAAAATTCAAGATCGAACTATAGAGTTTGATCCTGGCTCAGATTGAACGCTGGCGGCATGCCTTACACATGCAAGTCGAACGGCAGCACGGGAGCAATCCTGGTGGCGAGTGGCGAACGGGTGAGTAATATATCGGAACGTGCCCAGTCGTGGGGGATAACGCAGCGAAAGCTGTGCTAATACCGCATACGATCTCTGGATGAAAGCGGGGGACTCGCAAGGGCCTCGCGCGATTGGAGCGGCCGATATCAGATTAGCTAGTTGGTGGGGTAAAAGCCCACCAAGGCGACGATCTGTAGCTGGTCTGAGAGGACGACCAGCCACACTGGAACTGAGACACGGTCCAGACTCCTACGGGAGGCAGCAGTGGGGAATTTTGGACAATGGGCGCAAGCCTGATCCAGCAATGCCGCGTGCAGGATGAAGGCCTTCGGGTTGTAAACTGCTTTTGTACGGAACGAAACGGCCTGCCCTAATACGGTGGGCTAATGACGGTACCGTAAGAATAAGCACCGGCTAACTACGTGCCAGCAGCCGCGGTAATACGTAGGGTGCGAGCGTTAATCGGAATTACTGGGCGTAAAGCGTGCGCAGGCGGTTATATAAGACAGATGTGAAATCCCCGGGCTCAACCTGGGACCTGCATTTGTGACTGTATAGCTAGAGTACGGTAGAGGGGGATGGAATTCCGCGTGTAGCAGTGAAATGCGTAGATATGCGGAGGAACACCGATGGCGAAGGCAATCCCCTGGACCTGTACTGACGCTCATGCACGAAAGCGTGGGGAGCAAACAGGATTAGATACCCTGGTAGTCCACGCCCTAAACGATGTCAACTGGTTGTTGGGTCTTCACTGACTCAGTAACGAAGCTAACGCGTGAAGTTGACCGCCTGGGGAGTACGGCCGCAAGGTTGAAACTCAAAGGAATTGACGGGGACCCGCACAAGCGGTGGATGATGTGGTTTAATTCGATGCAACGCGAAAAACCTTACCCACCTTTGACATGTACGGAATCCTTTAGAGATAGAGGAGTGCTCGAAAGAGAGCCGTAACACAGGTGCTGCATGGCTGTCGTCAGCTCGTGTCGTGAGATGTTGGGTTAAGTCCCGCAACGAGCGCAACCCTTGTCATTAGTTGCTACATTTAGTTGGGCACTCTAATGAGACTGCCGGTGACAAGCCGGAGGAAGGTGGGGATGACGTCAAGTCCTCATGGCCCTTATAGGTGGGGCTACACACGTCATACAATGGCTGGTACAAAGGGTTGCCAACCCGCGAGGGGGAGCTAATCCCACAAAGCCAGTCGTAGTCCGGATCGTAGTCTGCAACTCGACTACGTGAAGTCGGAATCGCTAGTAATCGTGGATCAGAATGTCACGGTGAATACGTTCCCGGGTCTTGTACACACCGCCCGTCACACCATGGGAGCGGGTTCTGCCAGAAGTAGTTAGCCTAACCGCAAGGAGGGCGATTACCACGGCAGGGTTCGTGACTGGGGTGAAGTCGTAACAAGGTAGCCGTATCGGAAGGTGCGGCTGGATCACCTCCTTTCTGGAAACTGCAATTTAATTTGAACGCTCACACTTATCGGTTGTTGGAAGGTTGTCGCTGACGGCTAAGGTTTTTGCCTGGTCACAAGTGACCGGCTTGGGTCTGTAGCTCAGTTGGTTAGAGCACCGTCTTGATAAGGCGGGGGTCGTTGGTTCGAGACCAACCAGACCCACCACCGTCGTCCAACGTCCTTCTGGTTTTGGGGGTGTAGCTCAGCTGGGAGAGCGGCTGCTTTGCAAGCAGTAGGTAGCGGGTTCGAGTCCTGTCACCTCCACCAATCTTCTCGCTTCTTATCCAATAATTGGTAGTTAGTATTCAACACCAAAGTAGCTTTGTAAAAGGCTTCTTTGTTGTTGATCAGGATAACTTGATCAATCGGCTGTTCTTTAACAATTTATAGAGTTTAATCAGCGTTGCTAGCGGAAAGTGCACATTCGTAAAGGTTTAGTGCACACCGTGCCGCTAGTGACAAATTTTTGATTGCGTCAAAATGAATATCAGACTTCACGTTTGAAATTCGAGTTATTCAAGTTAAATTGAATACGGCATAACGCGATTGGTGAAAGACCAATCAAACATTCCTTGAAAACAACTTTTAGTTTCGAAAGAGACGTCAAAGTTATAGGGTCAAGTGAATAAGAGCATGTGGTGGATGCCTTGGCAATGATAGGCGACGAAGGACGTGATAGCCTGCGATAAGCTTCGGGGAGCTGGCAAATTAGCTTTGATCCGGAGATTTCCGAATGGGGAAACCCACCGAAAGGTATCGCATACTGAATACATAGGTATGCGAGGCGAACCGGGTGAACTGAAACATCTCAGTAGCTCGAGGAAAAGACATCAACCGAGATTCCGAAAGTAGTGGCGAGCGAAATCGGAGAAGCCTGCAAGTGATAGCACAAGACTTAACAGAACAGCTTGGAAAGGCTGGCCATAGCGGGTGATAGCCCCGTATGTGAAAAGACCTGTGTGATACTGAGCTTGCGACAAGTAGGGCGGGACACGTGTAATCCTGTCTGAATATGGGGGGACCATCCTCCAAGGCTAAATACTCATCATTGACCGATAGTGAACTAGTACCGTGAGGGAAAGGCGAAAAGAACCCCGGGAGGGGAGTGAAATAGATCCTGAAACCGCATGCTTACAAAAAGTAGGAGCCCGCAAGGGTGACTGCGTACCTTTTGTATAATGGGTCAGCGACTTACATTCAGTGGCAAGGTTAACCGAATAGGGAAGCCGTAGAGAAATCGAGTCCGAATAGGGCGAATTAGTCGCTGGGTGTAGACCCGAAACCAAGTGATCTATCCATGGCCAGGATGAAGGTGCCGTAACAGGTACTGGAGGTCCGAACCGACTAGTGTTGCAAAACTAGCGGATGAGCTGTGGATAGGGGTGAAAGGCTAAACAAACTTGGAAATAGCTGGTTCTCTCCGAAAACTATTTAGGTAGTGCCTCAAGTATTACCGTTGGGGGTAGAGCACTGTTTTGGCTAGGGGGTCATGGCGACTTACCAAACCAAGGCAAACTCCGAATACCGACGAGTACAGCTTGGGAGACAGAGCACCGGGTGCTAACGTCCGGACTCAAGAGGGAAACAACCCAGACCGCCAGCTAAGGTCCCTAAAATTGGCTAAGTGGGAAACGAAGTGGGAAGGCTAAAACAGTCAGGATGTTGGCTTAGAAGCAGCCATCATTTAAAGAAAGCGTAATAGCTCACTGATCGAGTCGTCCTGCGCGGAAGATGTAACGGGGCTAAGCCAGTTACCGAAGCTGCGGATTTGCAATTTATTGCAAGTGGTAGGAGAGCGTTCTGTAAGCCTGTGAAGGTGCGTTGTAAAGCGTGCTGGAGGTATCAGAAGTGCGAATGCTGACATGAGTAGCGTTAAAGGGGGTGAAAAGCCCCCTCGCCGTAAGCGCAAGGTTTTCTACGCAACGTTCATCGGCGTAGAGTGAGTCGGCCCCTAAGGCGAGGCAGAGATGCGTAGTCGATGGGAAACAGGTCAATATTCCTGTACCGATGTGTAGTGCGATGTGGGGACGGAGAAGGTTAGCTCAGCCAACTGTTGGATATGTTGGTTCAAGCCTGTAGTCGTGCCTGGTAGGTAAATCCGCCGGGCTTAGATGAGGGGTGATAACGAGGCTGCTTGCAGCCGAAGTGAGTGATACCCTGCTTCCAGGAAAAGCCACTAAGCTTCAGCTACACACGACCGTACCGCAAACCGACACTGGTGCGCGAGATGAGTATTCTAAGGCGCTTGAGAGAACTCTGGAGAAGGAACTCGGCAAATTGACACCGTAACTTCGGAAGAAGGTGTGCCTTTAGTAGGTGAAGTCCCTTGCGGATGGAGCCCAATGAGGTTGCAAAAAATCGGTGGCTGCGACTGTTTATTAAAAACACAGCACTCTGCAAACACGAAAGTGGACGTATAGGGTGTGACGCCTGCCCGGTGCTGGAAGATTAAATGATGGGGTGCAAGCTCTTGATTGAAGTCCCAGTAAACGGCGGCCGTAACTATAACGGTCCTAAGGTAGCGAAATTCCTTGTCGGGTAAGTTCCGACCTGCACGAATGGCGTAACGATGGCCACACTGTCTCCTCCAGAGACTCAGCGAAGTTGAAATGTTTGTGATGATGCAATCTCCCCGCGGAAAGACGGAAAGACCCCATGAACCTTTACTGTAGCTTTGTATTGGACTTTGAACAGATCTGTGTAGGATAGGTGGGAGGCTTTGAAGCGGTGCCGCTAGGTATCGTGGAGCCAACGTTGAAATACCACCCTGGTGTGTTTGAGGTTCTAACCTAGGTCCATTATCTGGATCGGGGACAGTGCATGGTAGGCAGTTTGACTGGGGCGGTCTCCTCCCAAAGCGTAACGGAGGAGTTCGAAGGTACGCTAGTTACGGTCGGACATCGTGACGATAGTGCAATGGCATAAGCGTGCTTAACTGCGAGACTGACAAGTCGAGCAGATGCGAAAGCAGGACATAGTGATCCGGTGGTTCTGTATGGAAGGGCCATCGCTCAACGGATAAAAGGTACTCTGGGGATAACAGGCTGATACCGCCCAAGAGTTCATATCGACGGCGGTGTTTGGCACCTCGATGTCGGCTCATCTCATCCTGGGGCTGTAGCCGGTCCCAAGGGTATGGCTGTTCGCCATTTAAAGAGGTACGTGAGCTGGGTTTAAAACGTCGTGAGACAGTTTGGTCCCTATCTTCCGTGGGCGCTGCAGATTTGAGGAAGCCTGCTCCTAGTACGAGAGGACCGGAGTGGACGAACCTCTGGTGTACCGGTTGTCACGCCAGTGGCATTGCCGGGTAGCTAAGTTCGGAAGAGATAACCGCTGAAAGCATCTAAGCGGGAAACTCGTTTCAAGATGAGATCTGCCGGGGCCTTGAGCCCCCTAAAGAGTCGTTCAAGACCAGGACGTTGATAGGTCAGGTGTGGAAGCGCAGTAATGCGTTAAGCTAACTGATACTAATTGCTCGTGCGGCTTGACCCTATAACTTTGGTACACGAAAGTGATATCAAGGAAGTTATGCCAAGTTGACGCATTCAAAAATCCTGTGAAAACAGGTTCGTTAATTCGATGAAGCTGATTAGCTCTATAAATTGGTTGTCTTGACCCAGTCAAGATGACAAAAAGTTATGCCTGATGACCATAGCGAAGTGGTACCACTCCTTCCCATCCCGAACAGGACAGTGAAACGCTTCTGCGCCGATGATAGTGCGGATTCCCGTGTGAAAGTAGGTCATCGTCAGGCTATTAAACCGGAAACGCCCAGTCGAAAGATTGGGCGTTTTTCTCAGAAATTTAAAAATTTCTGAGAAAAACGCAAAAAAGCGTACTATAATTTGAGGCTCCGCTGATCACAGTGAAGAGCAAAGAAAGCAAAGCAAGACGCAAGTTGAGTGGCGCGAGAGATCATTAAAAACATACAGCCGATAAGTGTGGGCGTTTGAAGGCGATTGCCAAGTTCTTCGGAACTAAGTCTTAACTGACTTACAAACGCTCATGAAGTAAAAAAGATGTGAAATTCAGAAATGAAGTTCACGTTGATTCCAATTTATGAGTAGCCTGAGAAATCGGGCAAAAAATTCAAGATCGAACTATAGAGTTTGATCCTGGCTCAGATTGAACGCTGGCGGCATGCCTTACACATGCAAGTCGAACGGCAGCACGGGAGCAATCCTGGTGGCGAGTGGCGAACGGGTGAGTAATATATCGGAACGTGCCCAGTCGTGGGGGATAACGCAGCGAAAGCTGTGCTAATACCGCATACGATCTCTGGATGAAAGCGGGGGACTCGCAAGGGCCTCGCGCGATTGGAGCGGCCGATATCAGATTAGCTAGTTGGTGGGGTAAAAGCCCACCAAGGCGACGATCTGTAGCTGGTCTGAGAGGACGACCAGCCACACTGGAACTGAGACACGGTCCAGACTCCTACGGGAGGCAGCAGTGGGGAATTTTGGACAATGGGCGCAAGCCTGATCCAGCAATGCCGCGTGCAGGATGAAGGCCTTCGGGTTGTAAACTGCTTTTGTACGGAACGAAACGGCCTGCCCTAATACGGTGGGCTAATGACGGTACCGTAAGAATAAGCACCGGCTAACTACGTGCCAGCAGCCGCGGTAATACGTAGGGTGCGAGCGTTAATCGGAATTACTGGGCGTAAAGCGTGCGCAGGCGGTTATATAAGACAGATGTGAAATCCCCGGGCTCAACCTGGGACCTGCATTTGTGACTGTATAGCTAGAGTACGGTAGAGGGGGATGGAATTCCGCGTGTAGCAGTGAAATGCGTAGATATGCGGAGGAACACCGATGGCGAAGGCAATCCCCTGGACCTGTACTGACGCTCATGCACGAAAGCGTGGGGAGCAAACAGGATTAGATACCCTGGTAGTCCACGCCCTAAACGATGTCAACTGGTTGTTGGGTCTTCACTGACTCAGTAACGAAGCTAACGCGTGAAGTTGACCGCCTGGGGAGTACGGCCGCAAGGTTGAAACTCAAAGGAATTGACGGGGACCCGCACAAGCGGTGGATGATGTGGTTTAATTCGATGCAACGCGAAAAACCTTACCCACCTTTGACATGTACGGAATCCTTTAGAGATAGAGGAGTGCTCGAAAGAGAGCCGTAACACAGGTGCTGCATGGCTGTCGTCAGCTCGTGTCGTGAGATGTTGGGTTAAGTCCCGCAACGAGCGCAACCCTTGTCATTAGTTGCTACATTTAGTTGGGCACTCTAATGAGACTGCCGGTGACAAGCCGGAGGAAGGTGGGGATGACGTCAAGTCCTCATGGCCCTTATAGGTGGGGCTACACACGTCATACAATGGCTGGTACAAAGGGTTGCCAACCCGCGAGGGGGAGCTAATCCCACAAAGCCAGTCGTAGTCCGGATCGTAGTCTGCAACTCGACTACGTGAAGTCGGAATCGCTAGTAATCGTGGATCAGAATGTCACGGTGAATACGTTCCCGGGTCTTGTACACACCGCCCGTCACACCATGGGAGCGGGTTCTGCCAGAAGTAGTTAGCCTAACCGCAAGGAGGGCGATTACCACGGCAGGGTTCGTGACTGGGGTGAAGTCGTAACAAGGTAGCCGTATCGGAAGGTGCGGCTGGATCACCTCCTTTCTGGAAACTGCAATTTAATTTGAACGCTCACACTTATCGGTTGTTGGAAGGTTGTCGCTGACGGCTAAGGTTTTTGCCTGGTCACAAGTGACCGGCTTGGGTCTGTAGCTCAGTTGGTTAGAGCACCGTCTTGATAAGGCGGGGGTCGTTGGTTCGAGACCAACCAGACCCACCACCGTCGTCCAACGTCCTTCTGGTTTTGGGGGTGTAGCTCAGCTGGGAGAGCGGCTGCTTTGCAAGCAGTAGGTAGCGGGTTCGAGTCCTGTCACCTCCACCAATCTTCTCGCTTCTTATCCAATAATTGGTAGTTAGTATTCAACACCAAAGTAGCTTTGTAAAAGGCTTCTTTGTTGTTGATCAGGATAACTTGATCAATCGGCTGTTCTTTAACAATTTATAGAGTTTAATCAGCGTTGCTAGCGGAAAGTGCACATTCGTAAAGGTTTAGTGCACACCGTGCCGCTAGTGACAAATTTTTGATTGCGTCAAAATGAATATCAGACTTCACGTTTGAAATTCGAGTTATTCAAGTTAAATTGAATACGGCATAACGCGATTGGTGAAAGACCAATCAAACATTCCTTGAAAACAACTTTTAGTTTCGAAAGAGACGTCAAAGTTATAGGGTCAAGTGAATAAGAGCATGTGGTGGATGCCTTGGCAATGATAGGCGACGAAGGACGTGATAGCCTGCGATAAGCTTCGGGGAGCTGGCAAATTAGCTTTGATCCGGAGATTTCCGAATGGGGAAACCCACCGAAAGGTATCGCATACTGAATACATAGGTATGCGAGGCGAACCGGGTGAACTGAAACATCTCAGTAGCTCGAGGAAAAGACATCAACCGAGATTCCGAAAGTAGTGGCGAGCGAAATCGGAGAAGCCTGCAAGTGATAGCACAAGACTTAACAGAACAGCTTGGAAAGGCTGGCCATAGCGGGTGATAGCCCCGTATGTGAAAAGACCTGTGTGATACTGAGCTTGCGACAAGTAGGGCGGGACACGTGTAATCCTGTCTGAATATGGGGGGACCATCCTCCAAGGCTAAATACTCATCATTGACCGATAGTGAACTAGTACCGTGAGGGAAAGGCGAAAAGAACCCCGGGAGGGGAGTGAAATAGATCCTGAAACCGCATGCTTACAAAAAGTAGGAGCCCGCAAGGGTGACTGCGTACCTTTTGTATAATGGGTCAGCGACTTACATTCAGTGGCAAGGTTAACCGAATAGGGAAGCCGTAGAGAAATCGAGTCCGAATAGGGCGAATTAGTCGCTGGGTGTAGACCCGAAACCAAGTGATCTATCCATGGCCAGGATGAAGGTGCCGTAACAGGTACTGGAGGTCCGAACCGACTAGTGTTGCAAAACTAGCGGATGAGCTGTGGATAGGGGTGAAAGGCTAAACAAACTTGGAAATAGCTGGTTCTCTCCGAAAACTATTTAGGTAGTGCCTCAAGTATTACCGTTGGGGGTAGAGCACTGTTTTGGCTAGGGGGTCATGGCGACTTACCAAACCAAGGCAAACTCCGAATACCGACGAGTACAGCTTGGGAGACAGAGCACCGGGTGCTAACGTCCGGACTCAAGAGGGAAACAACCCAGACCGCCAGCTAAGGTCCCTAAAATTGGCTAAGTGGGAAACGAAGTGGGAAGGCTAAAACAGTCAGGATGTTGGCTTAGAAGCAGCCATCATTTAAAGAAAGCGTAATAGCTCACTGATCGAGTCGTCCTGCGCGGAAGATGTAACGGGGCTAAGCCAGTTACCGAAGCTGCGGATTTGCAATTTATTGCAAGTGGTAGGAGAGCGTTCTGTAAGCCTGTGAAGGTGCGTTGTAAAGCGTGCTGGAGGTATCAGAAGTGCGAATGCTGACATGAGTAGCGTTAAAGGGGGTGAAAAGCCCCCTCGCCGTAAGCGCAAGGTTTTCTACGCAACGTTCATCGGCGTAGAGTGAGTCGGCCCCTAAGGCGAGGCAGAGATGCGTAGTCGATGGGAAACAGGTCAATATTCCTGTACCGATGTGTAGTGCGATGTGGGGACGGAGAAGGTTAGCTCAGCCAACTGTTGGATATGTTGGTTCAAGCCTGTAGTCGTGCCTGGTAGGTAAATCCGCCGGGCTTAGATGAGGGGTGATAACGAGGCTGCTTGCAGCCGAAGTGAGTGATACCCTGCTTCCAGGAAAAGCCACTAAGCTTCAGCTACACACGACCGTACCGCAAACCGACACTGGTGCGCGAGATGAGTATTCTAAGGCGCTTGAGAGAACTCTGGAGAAGGAACTCGGCAAATTGACACCGTAACTTCGGAAGAAGGTGTGCCTTTAGTAGGTGAAGTCCCTTGCGGATGGAGCCCAATGAGGTTGCAAAAAATCGGTGGCTGCGACTGTTTATTAAAAACACAGCACTCTGCAAACACGAAAGTGGACGTATAGGGTGTGACGCCTGCCCGGTGCTGGAAGATTAAATGATGGGGTGCAAGCTCTTGATTGAAGTCCCAGTAAACGGCGGCCGTAACTATAACGGTCCTAAGGTAGCGAAATTCCTTGTCGGGTAAGTTCCGACCTGCACGAATGGCGTAACGATGGCCACACTGTCTCCTCCAGAGACTCAGCGAAGTTGAAATGTTTGTGATGATGCAATCTCCCCGCGGAAAGACGGAAAGACCCCATGAACCTTTACTGTAGCTTTGTATTGGACTTTGAACAGATCTGTGTAGGATAGGTGGGAGGCTTTGAAGCGGTGCCGCTAGGTATCGTGGAGCCAACGTTGAAATACCACCCTGGTGTGTTTGAGGTTCTAACCTAGGTCCATTATCTGGATCGGGGACAGTGCATGGTAGGCAGTTTGACTGGGGCGGTCTCCTCCCAAAGCGTAACGGAGGAGTTCGAAGGTACGCTAGTTACGGTCGGACATCGTGACGATAGTGCAATGGCATAAGCGTGCTTAACTGCGAGACTGACAAGTCGAGCAGATGCGAAAGCAGGACATAGTGATCCGGTGGTTCTGTATGGAAGGGCCATCGCTCAACGGATAAAAGGTACTCTGGGGATAACAGGCTGATACCGCCCAAGAGTTCATATCGACGGCGGTGTTTGGCACCTCGATGTCGGCTCATCTCATCCTGGGGCTGTAGCCGGTCCCAAGGGTATGGCTGTTCGCCATTTAAAGAGGTACGTGAGCTGGGTTTAAAACGTCGTGAGACAGTTTGGTCCCTATCTTCCGTGGGCGCTGCAGATTTGAGGAAGCCTGCTCCTAGTACGAGAGGACCGGAGTGGACGAACCTCTGGTGTACCGGTTGTCACGCCAGTGGCATTGCCGGGTAGCTAAGTTCGGAAGAGATAACCGCTGAAAGCATCTAAGCGGGAAACTCGTTTCAAGATGAGATCTGCCGGGGCCTTGAGCCCCCTAAAGAGTCGTTCAAGACCAGGACGTTGATAGGTCAGGTGTGGAAGCGCAGTAATGCGTTAAGCTAACTGATACTAATTGCTCGTGCGGCTTGACCCTATAACTTTGGTACACGAAAGTGATATCAAGGAAGTTATGCCAAGTTGACGCATTCAAAAATCCTGTGAAAACAGGTTCGTTAATTCGATGAAGCTGATTAGCTCTATAAATTGGTTGTCTTGACCCAGTCAAGATGACAAAAAGTTATGCCTGATGACCATAGCGAAGTGGTACCACTCCTTCCCATCCCGAACAGGACAGTGAAACGCTTCTGCGCCGATGATAGTGCGGATTCCCGTGTGAAAGTAGGTCATCGTCAGGCTATTAAACCGGAAACGCCCAGTCGAAAGATTGGGCGTTTTTTTTTGCCCTTGCAGCGCGCAAAATGTAGCAACACAAAACAGTCAACTAGGTGTGTAGTGTGGGCCGTCTGGCATCAAAAATGGCAGGGGTCAAGGCTTGACGGGTTTTTCTTGTGCAAAATCGGCGGATGTCTCTGCCCACTGTCCCGCAATTACCTAAGCCACTGACCGGCCCGCAAAAAGCCCTGCGCAAGCTCGGCTTGGAGCGCGCTATTGATCTGGCGTTGCACCTGCCGCTGCGCTACGAGGATGAGACTCGCATCGAGCGTTTGAGCGAGGTGCGTGAGGGCGAGGTGGCGCAGGTCGAAGGTGTGGTGACCCATTGCGAGGTCAAGCTCTCCGGACACCGCCAATTGCTGGTGACGCTCGATGACGGCACTGACACCTGCTTGCTGCGTTTCTTCACCTTTTATCCCTCAAGCCAGAAAGCGTTGGCGGTGGGCAATCGCATCCGGGTGCGTGGCGAGGTCAAGGGTGGTTTTGGCGGCTTGACGATGATGCATCCGGCGTTTAAATCGGCTGGGGGCGAGTTGGCAGTGGCGCTGACGCCCATCTACCCCACGGTGGCCGGTTTGCCTCAGGCGTACCTGCGCCGGGCGGTGCAGGGCGGGGTGGCGCGGGCGGAGCTGTCCGACACCGTGCCCTTGGAGAATTTATGTGAAATCGGCCTGCAGCCCTCGTGGAATATGCGCAATGCGCTATTATTTTTGCATAATCCGACGCCTGAAGTGGCGCTCGCCACGCTGCAAGACCACAGCCACCCGGCTTGGCAACGGCTCAAAGCCGAGGAGCTGCTGGCGCAGCAGTTGTCGCAATTGCAGGCCAAACGTGAACGGGCGCGGCTGCGCGCGCCGGTGCTGCACTCGCAGGCGCTGGATGACCTTGTGGACGACGCTCATGCGGCGGGCCGCCGAGATGCCAGGCTGAAGCCTGGCCTACCTGGGTCGCTGCGCAATCGCCTGCTGGCAACCTTGCCGTTTCAACTCACGGCCGCCCAGCACCGCGTCAGTGCAGAAATAGCGCGCGACCTGGCGCGGCCGGTGCCGATGCATCGGCTATTACAAGGCGATGTCGGTTCTGGCAAGACGGTGGTGGCCGCGCTGGCGGCGGCAATTTGCATCGACGCTGGTTGGCAATGCGCGCTGATGGCACCGACTGAAATTTTGGCCACCCAGCACTTTGCCAAGCTGGTAAGCTGGCTGGAACCGTTGGGCATCAGAGTCGCCTGGCTCACCGGCAGCCAGAAAGCCAAAGAACGGCGCGAGATGCTGGCGCTGATTGCCAGCGGCGAAGCGGGTCTGGTGATTGGCACCCATGCTGTTATTCAGGACAAAGTGCAGTTCAAAAACCTGGCACTGGCCATCATCGACGAGCAGCACCGGTTTGGGGTGGCACAGCGGTTGGCCTTGCGCAGCAAGTTGTCGGCCCAAACCGATCACCCCGAGCTGGTCGAAGGGCCGGCCGCGGCTTCAAGCCTTCGTCAAGCGCAGGACCAACCGAGTTCCGTCCGAACGGTCGGTTTGGAACCCCATCTGCTGATGATGACCGCGACCCCGATTCCGCGCACGCTGGCGATGAGCTACTACGCCGATCTGGATGTTTCCACCATTGACGAGCTGCCGCCCGGACGCACCCCCATCATCACCAAGGTGGTGAACGACGCGCGGCGTGAGGAGGTGATTGCGCGCATCCGCGCCCAGCTCGATGCCGGACGGCAGATCTACTGGGTCTGTCCGCTGATTGAAGAGAGTGAAGCGCTGGACCTGAGCAACGCCACCGAGACCCACGCCCAGTTGAGCGCCGCCTTGCCCGGCGCCATGGTGGGCCTGCTGCACTCGCGCATGCCGGTGGCGGAGAAAAAAGCAGTGATGAGTCTTTTTACCAGCGGCCGGATGGGGTTGCTGGTCAGCACCACGGTGATCGAGGTCGGTGTCGATGTGCCCAATGCCAGTCTGATGGTGATCGAGCATGCCGAGCGCTTTGGCCTCTCGCAACTGCACCAGTTGCGTGGCCGGGTCGGGCGCGGAGCGGCGGCATCGGCCTGCGTGCTGTTGTACTCCACCGGTGACGCACCGCGTCTGAGCGAGACGGCGCGGGCCCGTCTCAAAGCCATGGCCGAGACCCATGATGGTTTCGAGATCGCCCGGCGCGACCTGGAGATTCGCGGCCCGGGCGAGTTCCTGGGGGCGCGCCAATCCGGTGCTGCCATGTTGCGTTTTGCCGATCTGGCAACCGACACCGCGCTGCTGCAGTGGGCGCGCCAACTGGCGCCCGTCATGCTCGATCAACATCCGGCGCTGGCAGAAAGACACGTGCTGCGATGGCTTGGAGGCAAGGCGGAGTTTTTGAAGGCGTAACGCCCCGGTAGTGAGCGGTGTGCCTATGGCTGGCCGGATGCAAGTGACACTGGCAGATCCCAGCTTTCTTGAACCTGTTCAGCTTGCGTTCATGCAAGCGCAAGCAAACTACGCTCCATACCAACCCAGGAGCTTTCCATGAAACGTCTTGTTATTGCCAGTTTGTTTGCGACCACCTTGCTCGGCGCCCAGGCGCAGAGCTTCACGGACAACGCGCGTGTTCGAAGCGCCGAGCCGCAATACGAAAGTATCAATGTGCCGCGCAATGAGTGCAGCAGTCAATGGATCAATGAACCCCGCCGCGGCGTTTACCAATCACAAGATCGTCAATATGGCGGCGCCATTGTGGGTGGCCTGGCCGGTGGTGTGATTGGGCACCAGATCGGCGGTGGCAGTGGCAAAGACGCGGCCACGGCGCTTGGCGCGGTGCTGGGCGCCATCACCGGCGACCGGCTTGAAAACCGGGACCAAGGCCCGCAGTATCCGCAGTATGAGGATGGGCAACGCGAAGTGAAGCGTTGCCGCACCGTGTATGACCCGCAGACACGCATCACCGGTTACCGCGTGACCTATGAATACCGCGGTCAGCAGTACACCACGGTGATGCGCAGCAACCCGGGCAACAGCTTGCCCGTGCATGTGACGGTGCAGCCGATTGAGCAATAAGGAAGCGCTGCGGGAATCATCAGCCGTGGCCAGCCGTCTTCGGCGGTAGTACCATGGCTGGCGTCTGTCACCTGCAACTTCTTTTCACCATGAAATCGTTTTCTACCCTGCTTTGCGTTTTGCTGATGGCCTTGGGCCCTGCGGCCTGGGCCGACGTCAGCCGCGACCAGGCAGCGGCGGTGGCGCAGCAAGTCAGTGGCGCTCGCGTTCTGGCGGTGGAAATGACCGAGCGTGGCGGGCGACCGGTCTGGCGCGTGAAAGTGCTCAGCGCTCGGGGTGAAGTCAAGGTGATCCTGATCGACGCCGCCAGCGGGCGCGTGCTGTAGGCCACGTTGAACGATAAGTTTTCATGCGCCTGCTGTTGATCGAGGACGATGCGGTATTGCGACTGGGTCTGAAGCGCCAGCTCGAAGCCGATGGCTACCGCGTGGACCAGGCGGGCGACGGCGCTGATGGTTTGTTTCAGGCGCGCGAGTATCCGCTGGATCTGGCGATTGTCGATCTGGGCTTGCCCAAGGTAAACGGCCTGACGGTGGTGCAAACGCTACGCGCCGAAGGCCGCACCCTGCCCATTTTGATCCTGACTGCACGCGGCAGTTGGCAAGACAAGGTGCAGGGGCTGGAAGCCGGCGCCGATGACTATCTGGTCAAACCCTTTGAATACCCGGAGCTCGCCGCACGCGTCAAGGCGCTGCTGCGCCGCTCGCTCAAAGCGACGTCAGACGTGCTCACGCTGGGCGCGCTGCGCATCGACTTTTCGGGTCAGAGCGCTCGCCTGCACGATGTGCCACTGCAACTGACGACCTTTGAATACCGGGTGCTGGAATATCTGGTGCGCGAGCGCGCCCGGGTGGTGCCCAAGCAGGAGCTGTCGGACTACCTGTATCCGCACGATGAAGACCGTGACAGCAATGTGCTGGAGGTTCTGATCGGGCGGCTGCGGCGCAAGCTTGATCCGGATGGCACGCTGCTCCCGATCGAGACCCTGCGCGGGCGCGGCTACCGCTTTGCGCTGCAGTGATGGCGCCGCTCTCCCATCTCTCCATTCGCGCGCGCCTGGTGTGGGGTGCCGCCCTGGTGCTGCTGGCCTTTCTGGCCGGGGCTGGCTGGGCGGTGCAACAAGCGCATGCCGACAGCGTGCGCGCCGCCCGCTTTGCCCGCCTGCAAGCCACCATTTATCTGCTGATGGCCGGCGCCGAACTCAATGCCCAGGGCGCATTGCTGATGCCCGCCGCGCTGGCCGAGCCGCGTCTGTCGGTGCCCGCATCGGGCTTGTACGCCAACATTGCCAATGCGGATCGGGGGGAAGAATGGCAATCGGCGTCGACCCTGGGACTCAATCCGCCGTTTCAGCGCCAGTTGGCCACGGGTGAGTGGCGCTTTGAGACGCTGGTGGCGCCGCCGGCGCAGCGTGGCGACCAGGCAGAAGCCGCCGCGGCGTTTCTGGCTGCCACTTACGCAGTCAAGTGGTCCGATAAGGCGCACACGGCGACACTGGTATTTTCGGTGCTGGAAGACAAAGCGGTGCTGGATCGCGAGTTGGCGGCCTTCAAGGGCACGCTGTGGCGCTGGCTCGGGGGCACCGGGTTATTGCTGTTGTTCACCCAGACCCTGCTGCTGCGCTGGGGGCTGGCGCCGCTGGCGCGCATGACGCGGGAAATCCAGCATATTGAGCGTGGCGAACAGACCAGGGTGCAGGGGAGCTACCCGCGTGAGCTGGCCGGCCTGACCCACAACCTCAACACCTTGATCGATCAGGAACGGGCGCGGCAAACACGCTACAAGCATGCGCTCGATGACCTGGCGCACAGCCTGAAGACGCCGCTGGCGGTGTTGCGCGCTGCCTTGCCGGAGCCCAGCCAGTTGCCCAAGCTGGTGGCAGAGCAGGTGAGCCGCATGGACGACATCGTTGGGCACCAGTTGGGGCGAGCCGGCGCCAGTGGTGCCGCGCGCTTCGCGCCACAGCTGGCACTGGCGCCGATTCTGCAGCGGGTTTGCGACTCGCTGGCCAAGGTCTATCTGGACAAGCAGCTGGTTTTTAACGTCGACTGTCCGCCTGAATTGACTTGGCGCATCGATGAAGGCGACGCCTTCGAGATGCTGGGCAATGTGCTGGACAACGCGGCCAAGTGGGCCCGTCACTCGGTGTCGGTACGGCTCTGGCTGCAGGCCGGGCGCCTGTGCCTTCGCGTGATCGATGATGGCCCCGGTTTTGGTGACCGACAAGCGGTGCTGCAGCGGCGCGTGCGGCTTGACGAACAGGTGCCGGGCCACGGCATTGGCCTTGCGGTGGTCAGCGATCTGGTGGCCAGCCATCAAGGCGAATTAACGCTGTCGCGGGCGCAGGCGGGGGGCGCCCAGCTGGACATCGTGTTGCCCGCCGCGTGAGGCGCGCCCGCTGGCCCGTGCCGACGCAAGGGGCCTCGCCCTTAGACTCTGCCCATCATGCGACTACAGCTCATTTCTGACCTTCATCTGGAGCGCTGCCCCGACTTTGTGGTCAAGGCGGCGCCAGACGTTGACGTGCTGGTACTGGCGGGCGATATCGGCTCCTACCAGGTCGGCTCCCATTTGACCGGGACCGATTTTGGCTTGAGGCGCTTCTCGCCGCTGCAGCCGGGTTCGCCCTGGCCCAAGGTTCTCTATGTTCCTGGCAACCACGAATATGACGGATTGGACTATGCGCAGACTTATGCCAGGCTGCGTGACACCTGCGAGCAGCTTGGCATCATCTGGTTGGAGCGTGAAGTGCTGACCCTGGGCCAGGTGCGCTTCATCGGCTCGACGCTGTGGAGCGATTTTGACGCGTTCGCAGGCGCTGAAACTGATCTGACCCGGCAGATGCAACTGCGCCAAAAGGCGTATCGCGCGGCAGATTACTATCTGCGCAAGAACACCACCCTGCGCCAGGGCATGCCGATGTTGGCCGACGCCATCCGGGAGTTGTCGCTTGCATCCCAGGACTGGCTGCGCCAGGCCCTGCGCCAGCCGTTTGACGGCAGCACCGTCGTGGTGACGCACTTTGCACCGAGTCTGCGCAGTGCCGACGCCCGCTATGGCTTGACGCCTGGCACGGCCGGTTTCTGCAATGCACTCGATGACCTGCTGCCCTATGCGCAGCTCTGGCTGCACGGCCACCTGCATTGCGCCAACGACTATGTCGCCGAGGGCCAGGCAGAGGGTCGGGCGTTTGCTTGTCGCGTGGTGGCCAACCCCCTGGGCTACGCCAGCAAGAACGAACAAGCGGCTTTTCGGCCTGACCTGGTGATCGAGCTGCCGTGAGGCTTTGTACCGCTTTCAGGGAGGCGCGCCGTCAATCCCTTATGCTCAAGGCTCCATGCTGCGTCTGACCCAAGCCCCCAACCTTGCGATTGCCACGCTGTGGGCTGATGCGCTCCAGGTGGAAGGCATTGCCGCCAGCGTGCAGCGCCAATATCTGAGCAGCGTGGCCGGTGAGCTGCCGCCCGACCAGTGCTTGCCCGAGGTCTGGATTCAGGATGCGGAGCAAGAGCCGCAGGCGCGCGAGCTGCTGTATCACCTGCAGCATGTGCCACAGCACCGCTGGCAGTGCAGGTGCGGCGAACTGGTCGAGGGCGGCTTCGAGCAGTGCTGGGCGTGTGGCGCCTGGATGCCGCGCTGAGTCGTGCGTTGACTCGCTGTGCTGTGCTTGAGGCTCACTGGTAGGACAATAGCGCCATGACCCTGACCGAACTCAAATACATTGTGGCCGTGGCGCGTGAGCGCCACTTTGGCAAGGCGGCGGAGGCCTGCTATGTGTCGCAGCCCACGCTCTCGGTGGCTGTCAAAAAGCTCGAAGAAGAGCTCGATGTCAAGCTCTTTGAGCGCAGCGCCAATGAAGTCACGGTCACGCATCTGGGTGAAGAGATTGTGCGCCAGGCGCAAAGCGTGCTGGAGCAGGCTAGCGCCATCAAGGAGATGGCCAAGCGTGGCAAAGACCCGTTGGCCGGACCGCTGACGCTGGGCATCATCTACACCATTGGCCCGTATCTGTTGCCTGACCTGGTGCGCCAGATGATCAGTCACACGCCGCAAATGCCGCTGATGCTGCAAGAAAACTTCACCGTCAAACTGCTGGAGATGCTGCGCACGGGTGAAATTGACTGCGCCATTCTGGCCGAGCCATTCCCGGATGCCGGGCTGGCGATTGCGCCGCTGTATGACGAGCCCTTTCTGGCGGTGGTGCCGGCCAATCATCCCTTGGCCGCGCAGACTCAGGTGACGACCGAACAACTCAAACAAGAGACGATGCTGTTGCTGGGCAGCGGCCACTGTTTTCGCGACCACGTGCTGGAGGTCTGCCCGGAGTTCGCGCGTTTTTCTACCAATGCCGAGGGTATCCGCCGCAGTTTTGAAGGCTCCTCCCTGGAGACCATCAAGCACATGGTCGCGGCCGGCATGGGCGTCACGCTGGTGCCGCGTCTGAGCGTGCCCAAAGAGGCGCTGGCGCTCAAACCCCGGCGCAAACGCGATGAAGATCCGTATGTGAAATACCTGCCGTTTGAGGGCGACCCGCCCAAGCGCCGCGTGGTGCTGGCGTGGCGGCGCAGCTTCACGCGTTATGAGGCGATTGCCGCCCTGCGCAATGCCATCTACGCCTGCGAATTGCCGGGCGTACAGCGTTTATCCTGATCATTTATTTATAACAAATTGGCCTGTAGCCACCGTATTTATTAGATAAGTCGCTATTAAATATATAGCATACCTGTGTTTCTTCCATCCTGAAAATTCCTGTGAAATCCGCTCCATCCCGCCCGCGCTCGCCGCTGCAATCCCGACTCGCCCTCTACCTGGATCTGATCCGCTGGAACCGCCCGGCCGGCTGGCTGCTGCTGCTGTGGCCCACCTTGAGCGCCTTGTGGGTTGCGGCGGGTGGCTTCCCGGGCTGGCATCTCTTGAGTGTGTTCACGCTCGGCACGATCCTGATGCGCAGCGCCGGTTGTTGCATCAACGACGTGGCCGACCGTGACTTTGACCGGCACGTCAAGCGCACCGCGGCGCGGCCCGTGACCACCGGCGCCGTGTCGGTGAAAGAGGCGCTGGTGCTGGGCGCGGTGCTGGCGTTGCTGGCCTTTGCGCTGGTGCTCACCACCAACGCGATCACCATTGGCATATCCGGTGCCGCGCTGGCCATCACGCTGGCTTACCCCTACGCCAAACGTTACGTCTCCATGCCGCAAGCGGTGCTGGGCGTGGCTTTTGGCATGGGGATTCCGATGGCCTTTGCCGCCGTGCTGGGCGAGGTGCCGCGCCTGGCCTGGCTCCTCATGCTGGGTAACCTGTTTTGGGTGCTGGCCTATGACACCGAGTACGCCATGGTGGACCGGGATGATGATATTCGGCTGGGCCTGAAAACCTCAGCCATTACCTTGGGGCGCCTGGATGTGCCGGTGATACTGCTCTGCTACCTTGCATTTATAGTCATTTGGGATGTGGCCCTGATGCCGTATGTGCAAGGCGCTCTCTTTACCATAGCATTTGCGCTCGCCTTCGGCCAAGTGGCGTGGCATTACACCCTGATTCGCAGCCGTTCGCGTGAGGGTTGTTTCAAGGCCTTTCGCCTGAACCACTGGCTCGGTTTTACCTTGTTTGTGGGTATTGCGGGCAGCTACGCCCTGAGGTAAAGAGCCGCCGACTCAGGCGCCGCCCAATTCGTCGCCCAACTCCTGGGCTCGTTGCCGGGCGGCGTAAATGGCGTTGATGAATTCGGCCTGCAGGTCGCCGTCTTCCATCGAAGAAATGGCCGCGAAGGTGGTGCCGCCCTTGGAGGTGACGCGCTGGCGCAAGACTTTGGGCGGCTCGCTCGAAGTGCGTGCCAGTTCGCTGGCTCCGACAAAGGTGGCCACCGTCAACTGGTGCGCCTGCTCGCGGCTCAATCCCATTTCACAACCGGCGGTGGTCATCGCTTCCATGAAGTAAAAAACGTAGGCGGGGCCGGAGCCCGACAGGGCGGTGACCGCGTCGAGTTGTCCTTCGGCGTCAAACCAGAGAAACTCCCCCGTGCTGGCCATGATCTGGCTGATCCAGTCCTTGTCCGCGCTGGACACTGCCGAGCGGGCAAACAGGCCGCTGATCCCTTTGCCGATCAGCGCCGGTGTGTTGGGCATGGCGCGAACCACGCGCTCGGTACCGAGCCAGCGCGCGATGCTGTCGCTGGGAATGCCGGCGGCGACGCTCAGGTGCAAAGCGTTGGCGGTGTGTGGCGCCACGGCCAGTGCGGCGTCCTTGAAGGTCTGTGGCTTGACGGCCCAGATCACCAAGTCGGCCTGGGCCAAAAATGCCCCCGCCTCGGCGTGGGGCTGCAGGCCATAACTGCAGGCGAGCTTGTCGCGCGCTTCAGCCTGGGGCTCCACCACGTCAATCTGACGGGGCGCCAAACCTTGCTTGATCAAGCCGCCGATGATGGCGCTGGCCATGTTGCCGCCGCCAATGAATGCGATGCGTTGGGTCATGAATATCCTTAATTGGTTGAGGACAGAGCTTGCGCACTGCGTGTCGCCGCGGTCTGTGCCGCGAGATTCAAGTGCAGGAGTTTAATCAAAGCACGGTTTGCCGCACCGCATGCTCCCAGTGTTCCATCAGTTCAGCCGCACGCGCGGGCGCCAGCGCGGGCAAAAAGCGTCGCTCGGCTTGCCACAGCGTACTGATTTCGTCCGTACTTCGGTAAACGCCGGTGGCCAGCCCGGCCAGGTAAGCGGCGCCGAGTGCGGTGGTTTCAATCACCGCCGGGCGCACCACCGCAATGCCCAACAAGTCGGCCTGAAATTGCATCAGCAGGTCGTTGACGCAAGCGCCGCCATCGACGCGCAGCTCCGCCACCGCGCTGCCGCCAGCCTGCACGGCGTCGCGGCTCATGGCCTGCAGCAGCGCGGCGCTTTGAAAGGCAATGCTCTCCAGCGCCGCGCGGGCGATGTGCGCCAGCGTGCTGCCACGGCTCAAGCCCGTGATGGTGCCGCGCGCGTCTGGCTTCCAGTAGGGCGCTCCCAGTCCGGTGAAGGCGGGCACCACCATCACGCCGCCCGCGTCAGGCACGCTCTCGGCCAGCGCCTGCACTTCGGAGCTGCTCGGAATAGCGCGCAAGCCGTCGCGCAACCACTGCACCACGGCGCCGCCGACAAACACACTGCCTTCCATGGCAAATTCAGGCTGCGCCGTGGTTTGTGCCGCACTGGTGGTGATCAGGCCGTTGGCAGAAGACTGGAAGCTGTGGCCGGTGTGCATCAGCATGAAGCAGCCGGTGCCATAGGTGTTCTTCACCATCCCGGGCTTGAAGCAGGCCTGGCCGAACAAGGCGCTTTGCTGGTCGCCTGCCACGCCGCCGATCGGGATGGCAGCACCCAATAAATCTGGGCTGACCTCGCCAAACAGCGCGCTGGAGGGCTTGATAGCGGGCAGCAGCTTGGCCGGAATATCAAGCGCCCGCAGCAGTTCATCGTCCCACTGGTTGCTGTGCACATTGAACAGCATGGTGCGCGAGGCGTTGCTGACATCGGTGGCGTGAACGGTGCCGTGGGTGAGCTGCCAGATCAGCCAACTGTCCACCGTGCCAAAGGCCAGTTCGCCGTTTTCGGCCTGCTGGCGCGCGCCAGGGACGTGGTCCAGAATCCATTTCAGCTTGGTGCCGGAGAAATAGGCGTCAACCAGCAAGCCGGTTTTGGCCTGGACCGTGGGTGTCAGGCCGCGTGCGCGCAGCTCCACGCAGGTGGGCTCGGCCCGCCGGTCCTGCCAGACGATCGCGTTGTGAATTGGCGCACCGGTTTTGCGGCTCCACACCACGGTGGTTTCGCGCTGGTTGGTGATGCCCAACGCGCGCACCTCACGGGCCTCGATACCGGCCTTGGCCAGCACCTCACGTGCGGTGGCCAGCTGGGTACGCCAGATTTCAAGCGGATCGTGCTCGACCCAGCCGGGTTGCGGGTAGATTTGCGTGAGTTCCTGCTGCGCCTGGGCCACCACTTGCCCCTGGGCATTGAACACAATGCTGCGCGAGCTGGAGGTGCCCTGGTCAAGGGCGAGCAAATAAGTCATAGGGTTACCTCAAAACGAACTTGTGCCTCAGCCAGCAGGGCTGGAAACGGTTCTGGCGGTGGTGCATCGGTAAACAGCCGGTCAATCTGGGCCAGGGTGCCCACCTCCACCATGGCCGGGCGGTTGAACTTGCTGCTGTCCGCGGCCAGCCAGACCTCGCGCGCATGCGAGAGGATGGTTTGCGATACCTTTACCTCGCGAAAGTCATAGTCGCGCAGCGAGCCGTCGGCCTCTATGCCCGAGATGCCGATGATGGCGATGTCCACTTTGAATTGGCGTATGAAGTCCACTGCGGCCTCACCGACGATGCCCTGGTCCCGTCCGCGGACCACGCCGCCGACCACAATCACTTCGCACTTCGGATTGACGCTGAGGATGGTGGCGACGTTGAGGTTGTTGGTGATCACGCGCAGCCCGCTGTGATGCAAGAGCGCACGCGCGATCGCCTCGGTCGTGGTACCAATGTTCAGGATCAGCGAGCAGTCACTGGGCACCGCAGCAGCAACCGCGCGCGCGATGCGATTTTTGCCGTCGGCATGAAGGTTTTCACGCTGCTGGTGCGCAATGTTTTCGATCGTTGAGCTGGGCACACGCACGCCGCCGTGAAAACGCGTCAGCAAACCCTCATCGTCCAGGCGCTGGACGTCACGGCGCACGGTTTGCAGCGTCACGCCCAATTTGTCGGCCAGTTGTTCTACCGTGACCGAGCCCTGGGTCTGCAGCAGGGCGAGCAAGGTGAGCTGTCTGGGGTTGGGTTTCATGTTTGTATTTTGTCCTGAATTGACAGATGTGTTAACTCTAAAACGAAACGAAAAGAACATTTATAGGGTAAATACCGATACAAAAGGAATAATAACGAACAATAATTCGCGACATTCAATAGCCGATTCGGTTAAAACTTCATCAGCAAAGGTCGTGTGATGCATTTGACGCTTGAGGGCATCGGTAAAAAAGTCGGCAGCCAGACCTGGCTCTACGACATGAGCCTGCAACCGTGCAGCGGTGCGGTGACGGTGTTGCTGGGGGCCACCCAGGCAGGCAAGACCAGCTTGATGCGCATCATGGCCGGGCTCGATGTGCCCAGCCACGGCAACGTGCGGGTCAACGGGGAAAGTGTGGTCGGTGTGCCAGTGCGCAAGCGCAATGTGGCCATGGTGTACCAGCAGTTCATCAACTACCCGTCTTTGAAAGTGCGCGACAACATTGCTTCGCCTTTGAAGTTGAGCGGCGAAAAGAACATTGACCAGCGGGTCAACGCACTGGCTGAAAAACTGCACATCGAGATGTTCCTGGAGCGCTACCCGGCAGAGCTCTCGGGTGGGCAGCAGCAGCGGGTGGCGCTGGCCCGTGCCCTGGCCAAAGGTGCGCCCTTGATGCTGCTCGATGAGCCGCTGGTCAATCTGGATTACAAGCTGCGCGAGGAGTTGCGTGATGAGCTCAGCGCTCTGTTTGCGGAGGGCAACTCCACCGTGATTTATGCCACCACCGAACCCGGTGAAGCGCTCTTGCTGGGTGGTTACACCGCGGTGATGGATGAGGGTGAACTGCTGCAATATGGCCCCACAGCAGAAGTCTTTCACAAGCCTAAATCGCTGCGCGTGGCGCGCGCCTTCAGTGATCCGCCGATGAATTTATTGGCCGCCAGTGCCGCGGCGACGGGCGTGCAGTTGAACGCGGGAGCGTTGCTGCCTGTGGCTATGCCCGCCACCACATCGCGCAAATTTACCGTGGGCCTGCGTGCCAGTGCCTTGCGGGTGCAGGCGCAAGACGGTGATGTGGCCTTGCCCGGCAAGGTCGAACTGGCTGAGATTTCGGGGTCGGACACTTTTGTGCATGTAGCGACCCTGGTGGGCGAGGTGGTGGCGCAATTGACCGGTGTGCACTACTTTGAATTGGGTGCGCAAGTCACCCTGTACCTCAGCCCGGCACAGGTCTACATTTTTGATGAACAAGGGATGCTGCTGCTGGCGCCCGTACGCGGCGGAGGGCGCTGACATGGCACGCATTGAACTTGATCTGGCGCATGCCTACGCGCCCAATCCCAAACAGGACAGCGACTACGCGCTTTTGCCTTTGAGAATGGCATTTGAAGACGGCGGCGCCTACGCGCTGCTGGGCCCCTCAGGTTGCGGCAAGACCACCCTGCTCAACATCATGTCGGGCTTGCTGGCGCCGTCGCAGGGCAGCGTGCGTTTTGATGGCGTCGATGTCACGCGCGCCTCGCCGCAGGCGCGCAACATTGCCCAGGTGTTTCAGTTCCCGGTGATTTACGACACCATGACGGTGGCAGAAAACCTGGCCTTTCCCTTGCGCAATCGACAGGTGCCCAAAGCGCAGATCAAAAAACGGGTGGGCGAGATTGCCGAGATGCTGGAGATGAGCGGCCAGTTGAACCAGCTTGCCGCCAACCTGGCGGCAGATGAAAAACAAAAAATATCCTTGGGTCGTGGCCTGGTGCGCCCCGATGTGTCGGCGGTGTTGTTCGATGAGCCGCTGACGGTGATTGATCCGCATCTGAAATGGCAACTGCGGCGCAAGATCAAGCAGATTCACCACGAGCTCAAGCTGACCATGATCTACGTCACGCACGATCAGGTGGAGGCGTTGACCTTTGCCGATCACGTGGTGGTGATGGCGCGTGGCCGTGCGGTGCAGGTGGGCTCGGCGGCTGAGCTGTTTGAACGCCCCAGCCATACCTTTGTCGGGCATTTCATCGGCTCGCCGGGCATGAATTTTTTGAGTGGCCAAGCCGATCAGACTGGTTTTCACGTTGCGGACGCTGTCCTGGTGCCGCAGCCAGGGCAAGCGCTGCCGCCGGGTGTCATCAAGTTGGGCGTGCGGCCCGAGTATGTGCTGCTGGTGGCGCCGCACACACCCGGCGCCCTGCCGATGACGGTAGCGCAGGTGCAGGACGTGGGAACCCACGTCATGTTGAGCACCAGTTTTGCCGGCCAGACCGTCAAGGCGCGCTTGCCGTCGGATGCCGGTCACTTGAGCCACGGCGATACGGTCTGGCTGCAAGTCCTGGGCGAGCACACCTGCTTTTATCAAAATGAGGAGATCGTCGCATGAGTACGACCATCAAGCCAGTCAACCAGAAAGCCTGGTTCCTGATCCTGCCCGTGTTGATTTGCGTGGCCTTCTCGGCCATTGTGCCGCTGATGACGGTGGTCAATTACTCGGTGCAGGACATCATCTCGCCCGAGCGGCGCGTGTTTGTGGGCACCGAATGGTTTGCCGCCATCATGCGTGACGAAGAGTTGCATGGTGCGCTCTTGCGGCAATTGACGTTTTCGCTCTCGGTGCTGGCGGTAGAGCTGCCACTGGGCATTCTGCTGGCGCTGTCGATGCCGGCGCAGGGCTGGAAGTCATCCGCCGTGCTGGTGATCGTGTCGCTCTCCTTGCTGATTCCATGGAATGTGGTGGGCACCATCTGGCAGATTTTCGGGCGTACCGACATTGGCTTGATGGGCGCTGCGTTGCAGGGGCTGGGTATCGAATACAGCTACACCGGCAACGCCACCCACGCCTGGCTGACGGTGTTGTTGATGGATGTCTGGCACTGGACGCCGCTGGTCGGTTTGCTGGGTTATGCCGGCCTGCGCTCCATCCCGGACGCCTACTACCAGGCCGCCCGCATTGACGGTGCCAGCAAGTTTGCTGTGTTTCGGTATGTGCAGTTGCCCAAGATGCGCGGCGTGTTGATGATTGCCGTGCTGTTGCGCTTCATGGACAGCTTCATGATCTACACGGAGCCTTTTGTACTGACCGGCGGCGGCCCGGGCAACTCCACCACCTTTCTGTCGCAGTTCCTGACCATCAATGCGGTCGGCCAGTTTGACATTGGCCCGGCGGCGGCTTTCTCATTGATCTATTTCCTGATCATCCTGTTGCTGTGTTTTATTTTGTACAACTGGATGCAGCGCGTAGGCACGCAGGAAAAGGAGGGTGGCCATGAATAAGCCAGCGTTTCAAATGCGGACTTTGTTCCTGCTGGTGTACATCGTGTTTGCCTTGTTGCCGGTGTACTGGATGATCAATATGTCATTCAAGACCAACGGAGAAATTCTGGCCAGTTTTTCGCTGTTTCCGCAGCACTTCACCTGGGACAATTACAAGACCATCCTGACCGATGCTTCGTGGTACTCGGGCTACATCAATAGCCTGATTTATGTCGTCATCAACACCGTGATTTCGATCACGGTGGCCTTGCCTGCCGCCTACGCGTTTTCACGCTACAGCTTTCTGGGTGACAAACATGTGTTCTTCTGGTTGCTGACCAACCGCATGACGCCGCCTGCCGTGTTTTTGCTGCCCTTTTTTCAGCTCTATTCCACCGTGGGTTTGATGGACACGCACCTGGCCGTCGCTTTGGCACACCTGTTATTCAACGTGCCCTTGGCCGTCTGGATTCTGGAAGGGTTCATGAGCGGCATCCCGCGTGAAATTGATGAAACCGCGTACATCGACGGCTACACGTTCCCTGCGTTTTTTGTCAGGATATTCCTGCCGCTGATCAAGGCCGGTGTCGGTGTGGCGGCGTTCTTCTGCTTCATGTTCAGTTGGGTCGAGCTGCTGCTGGCGCGCACCCTGACCAGCGTGAATGCCAAGCCGATTGTGGCCATCATGACACGCACCGTGTCGGCCTCCGGCATGGACTGGGCCACGCTGGCCGCCGCCGGTGTGTTGACGATTGTGCCGGGCGCGATTGTGATCTGGTTTGTGCGCAACTACATCGCCAAGGGTTTCGCGATGGGAAGAGTCTGATAGGGAGAAATGAATGTTTGAATGGATGGCCTGGACGACACCCGTCGCCGTTTTTTTCAGTTGTATTGCGCTCCTGCTGTTTGGCATGACGGTGTGGGAGATCAAGTCACCCACGGTCATGCGGCGCGGCTTTCTGCCGATCGCGACCACGCGCGGAGACCGCTTGTTCATTGGGTTGTTGAGCGCCGCCTACATCAACCTGGCGTTTGTTGGTCTCAGCGGTCGTCTGGTGCTCTGGCTGAGCCTGGAGGCCGAGCCCTCGATCTGGATCAGTTTCGTGGTTTCCATGGGCGTGTTGGCATTGATCATGCGCAAAGGGTAGTGGTGAGTGTTTCAAGGATCGGCTTGTTGTCCCCTGGAGCCGAAGCAGCCTTTGAATCAGGGGCATACACATCTGAGGAGATCGATTATGAAGTTGCGTTTTAGCGCGTTGGCAGTGGCGGTAGCCTGCAGCGCGATGTCCAGTCAAGGTTGGGCTGATGAGGCTGCGGCCAAGAAGTGGATTGACGCTGAGTTTCAGCCGTCCACCCTGTCCAAAGACAAACAGGCTGCTGAAATGAAATGGTTTATCGACGCCGCCGCCAAACTCAAAGCCAAAGGTGTCACTGAAATCAGCGCCGTGTCGGAAACCCTGACCGTGCATGAATATGAATCGAAGACCCTGGCCAAGGCATTCGAGGAAATCACCGGCATCAAGGTCAAGCACGAGATCATCCAGGAGGGTGACGTGGTCGAGAAGCTGCAGACCTCCATGCAGTCGGGTAAGAGCATCTATGACGGCTGGATTTCGGACTCGGACCTGATTGGCACGCATTATCGCTACGGAAAAATCCTGTCGCTGACCGACTACATGGCGGGCACTGGCAAGGAGTACACCAACCCCGGTCTGGACCTGAAAGACTTCATCGGTACCAGCTTCACCACGGCGCCGGACCATAAGCTGTATCAACTGCCAACCCAGCAGTTCGCCAATCTGTATTGGTTCCGCGCCGATCTGTTTGCCAAAAAAGATTTGCAGGACAAGTTCAAGGCCAAATACGGTTATGACCTGGGCGTGCCACTGAATTGGAGCGCCTACGAAGACATTGCCGCATTCTTCAGCGAAGATGTCAAAACCATCGACGGCAAGCCGATTTATGGTCACATGGACTACGGCAAAAAGGATCCTTCTTTGGGTTGGCGCTTCACGGACGCCTGGCTATCCATGGCCGGCGCCGCTGACAAAGGCATTCCCAACGGCCTGCCGGTCGATGAATGGGGCATTCGCGTCGCTGATGACAAGTGCACGCCGGTCGGTGCATCCGTTTCTCGCGGTGGTGCCACCAACTCACCGGCCGCCGTCTATGCGCTCACCAAGTACGTGGACTGGATGAAAAAGTACGCACCCAAGGAAGCCACTGGCATGACCTTCGGCGAAGCCGGCCCCGTGCCCGCCCAAGGCCAGATAGCGCAGCAGATTTTCTGGTACACGGCTTTCACGGCTGACATGGTCAAACCGGGCTTGCCGGTGGTGAATGCTGACGGTACGCCAAAGTGGCGCATGGCCCCTGGCCCGAACGGCCCGTACTGGAAGGAAGGCATGCAAAACGGCTACCAGGACGTTGGCTCGTGGACATTCTTCAAGGATCATGATGCCAACAAGGTGGCGGCTGCCTGGCTCTACGCGCAGTTTGTGACCAGCAAGACCGTCTCGCTCAAGAAGTCGATTGTGGGCACCACGTTTATCCGTGACAGTGACATTCGCAGTGATTACTTCACCAAGAACGCGGCCAAGTACGGCGGCCTGATTGAGTTTTATCGCAGTCCGGCGCGCGTGGCCTGGACACCAACCGGGACCAACGTGCCGGACTACCCGAAGCTGGCACAACTGTTCTGGAAGAATGTGGCCGTGGCCGTAACCGGCGAGAAGACGCCGCAGGCTGCCATGGACAACCTGGCTGAGGAAATGGACCAGGTGATGGGCCGTCTGGAGCGCGCTGGCATGGCGCGCTGCGCCCCCAAACTGAATCCGAAAATTGACCCCAACAAGTGGCTAAGCGACAAGGGCGCACCCTGGAAGAAATTGGCCAACGAAAAGCCCAAGGGTGAAACCATTGCCTATGACACGTTGTTGACGGCCTGGAAGAACGGCAAGGTCCGTTAACCAGTGTCTTGAGACTTTCAATGCTCTAAAGTATGGCCGTGTGAGCAACAACATCACACGGCTTTTTTTCCGGCTGGTGATGCGCATAACGCAGACGCCAGCAAGATTTTTTGACTAGCCGAGAACCTTGATTCATGGTCACCCCAACGCAGCCATTATTCACACAGCGGGCCGAATTGATCAGCCGTCTGGCCGCGCCGCGCCACTATGACATCGCCATCGTGGGCGGCGGCGCGACGGGCCTGGGCGTGGCGCTGGACGCAGCGGCGCGCGGCTTTAGCGTGGTGCTGATCGAGTCGCACGACTTTGCCAAGGGCACCTCCTCGCGCGCCACCAAGCTGGTGCATGGCGGCGTGCGCTACCTGGCGCAGGGCAATATTGGGCTGGTGCGCGAAGCGTTGCGCGAGCGCACCACACTGCTGCACAACGCGCCTTATCTGGCACAGCCGCTGGCGTTTGTGATGCCGTCCTACAAGTGGTGGGAGATGCCTTTTTATGGCATTGGGCTCACCCTGTATGACGCCTTGGCGGGCAAAGCCGGCCTGGGACGTACCGAATTTTTAAGCCGCGCCAAGACACTGGCGCTGTTGCCCGCGGCGCAGCCACAGGGGCTCAAGGGCGGCGTCAAGTACTGGGACGGCCAGTTCAACGACGCACGCCTGGCACTGGCGCTGGGCCGCACGGCGGCGGCGCGTGGTGCGCTGCTGGTGAACTACTGCCGCGCGCTTGATTTGTTTTACCAGGAGGGCAAAGTCGCCGGACTGGTCTGTGAAGACACCCTCACCGGCCAGACCTACCGCATCCAGTCGCGCTGCGTCGTCAACGCCGCCGGGGTCTGGGTCGATGAGCTGCGCCAGAAAGACGGCGCCGCCAATGGTGCCGATGGCCGGCGGCCCACCGAACCGATGGTGGCACCCAGTCAGGGCGTGCACATGGTGGTGGATCGTGACTTTTTGGGTGGTGATACCGCCTTGATGGTGCCCAAAACTGCCGATGGCCGTGTCTTGTTTGCCGTGCCCTGGCTGGGCAAGGTGATTCTCGGCACCACCGACACGCCACGCCATGACCTGGCGCGTGAGCCGCTGGCGTTCAAGGAAGAAGTTGATTTTATTCTGACCGAATCGGCGCGTTATCTGCGTCGTGCGCCCAAACGCGCGGATGTCAAGAGTATCTGGGTCGGCTTGCGCCCGCTGGTCAAGCCGCCAGACGACGAGGGCGACAACACCAAGGGCTTGAGCCGCGAGCACACGGTGCTGGTCAGCCGCAGTGGGCTGGTCACGGTGACCGGCGGCAAGTGGACCACCTACCGCGCCATGGCCGAAGACGTGCTGGCGCAGTGCGCCGCCAAGTCTCTGATCGACGCGCGTGCGGCCGGCGTCACCGTCGATTTGAAACTGGTCGGCGCCGATGAGACGCCGGGCCAGGCACACTCCATCAGTCAGCCGCCTGGCCTGCATTCGTATGGCAACGAACAGGCCCTGGTGATGAGCCTGCCCGGCGCGCAATCCGTGTTGTGCGACGGCTTGACCGAAGCCATGGTGCGCTTCGCGGCGCGCTACGAGTATGCGATCACCGTCGAAGACGTCCTGGCGCGTCGTTCCCGCTTGCTGTTTCTCGATGCCCGCTTGGCCAGCTCCCTGGCGGCGCAGGTGGGAGGCATTCTGTTGCAGGAGACCGGGCTCGACCCGCAGGTTGATGTGTTCACCGAGCTGGCGCAGCACTATTTGTGTTTGCCGGCATCGTGCGAACAGGTCGATCAGCCACGCTCTTTGAGTGCCAATGCGACAGAAGCGCAAGTCCTTGCTGATCCGCGTCAAACGTCGCAGCGGGCATAGCTGGTATGCTTTTCCCTTTGCTTTGTTAACGAAGGATGAATCCATGAAGAACCTGCTGCTGGTCTGTCTGCTTGCCGCCACCCCTTTTGCGACGTCCAGTTGGGCCGCTGATAAATCCGCCCCCGTCGCGCCCGCGGCCGCCGGTGTCTCGGGTGAAGTCCTTGAGGTGAAGGACGTTGAAATGTATAGCTACCTGCGTCTCAAGACCAAGGACGGTGAAATCTGGGCCGCGGTCAGCAAGGCACCGATCAAGGTTGGCGCCAAGGTCACGATTGAAAATTCAACAACCATGACCAATTTTGAGAGCAAAACGCTCAAAAAGACGTTTCCGAAGATTCTTTTCGGCAGCCTGGGCGGCACGGGCCAAGCGTTGGCTGGCGCACCTGCCGCTGTTGCCAAAGTGGTGGACACCAGCCCGATCAAGGTTGCCAAGGCCAGCGGCGCCAATGCACGCACCGTGGCTGAAGTGATCACCAAGGCGACTGAACTGAAAGACAAGCCGGTGCGGGTCAGTGGCAAGGTGGTCAAGTACAACGGTGGCATCATGGGCAAAAACTGGATCCACCTGCGTGACGGCACCGGGCAGGAAGCCGACGGGACCAATGACGTTTTGGTGACCACTGCCGCCGAGGCGAAAGTCGGCGCTGTTGTGACCGTGACCGGCGTGGTGCGAACCAACAAGGATTTTGGCTCCGGCTATAGCTACAAGGTGCTGATCGAAGACGCCAAGCTGTAGACCTGAGCGTTGGTGCTGGTGTCAAGGCCCAGCACCGGAGCCTCCCCATGCAAGAAACCGAGCCCATTGACCCCACGCGCTGCCCGCTGTGCGGGCAATCCAACCAATGCGCCGGGCAGGTGGAACGTGTGACCGGCATCAAGCAGCCACCGTGCTGGTGCAACCAGGCCCAGTTCTCGGCCGACCTGCTCGCCAGCATCCCGGCGCACGCGCGCCGCAAGGCTTGTATTTGCGCCGCCTGCGTCCAGGCTGGCAATTAGTCATAAATTTATAGCTATTAGCCCATACTGAACGTGGGCTAGAGCCTGATTCGGCATAAATCATTGCGTCGATCGCCGCATTTATTCAATGCTTCAATTAATATTGTATGATTGCAGCATGGACAAATCACTCGCCATCACCATTTTTGAATCGCTCGCCTCGGGTGTGCGCCTGGATATTTACCGTCTGCTGGTCAAAACCGGGCCGCAGGGTTTGGTGGCGGGAGAAATTGGCAGCGCGCTGGAGGTGCCGCCGACCAATCTGTCGTTTCACCTGAAGGCCTTGGCGCACGCGCAGCTTGTGTCAGTGGTGCAGGAAGGGCGTTATCAAAGGTACCGCGCCAACCTGGCATTGATGCAAGAGCTGATCGGCTATCTGACCGCCGAGTGCTGCGCCGGCCACCCCGAGCAGTGCGCCGAGATTTGCCTGGCGCCGGTTTGCGCCTGATGGTTTCCTGGGTCATTCCTGAGCCGGACCGCGTTCTCCAATCCCCCAACGTCACTTCTGTCTGAATCATGAATATTCTCTTTTTGTGTACCGGTAATTCCTGCCGCTCGATCCTGGCCGAGGCCACGTTCAATCACCTGGCACCCAAAGGCTGGCACGCCATGAGCGCGGGCAGTCACCCCAGCGGCTATGTGCATCCGCGCTCACTGGCCTTGCTGGCGCGTGAGGGCATTGCGACTGCAGGCTCTGCCAGCAAGTCGTGGGACAACTTGCCGCAAACGCCAGACATTGTGGTTACCGTGTGTGCCAACGCCGCCGGTGAAGTCTGCCCGGCTTACCTGGGCCCGGTGTTGCGCACCCACTGGGGTGTCGAGGACCCGGTGCACGCCGTCGGCACCGACGCAGAAATTGATGCCGCCTTCATGACGGCCTACCGCATCTTGCGCGCGCGCATTGAAGCTTTTTTGGCGCTGCCGCTGGATGCGCTGCAGCACTACCCGCAAAAGCTCAAGGTCGAGCTGGATCACATTGGCACTTTGCTGCCGGGTTGAGTCGATTTTTATACCCAAGGAATTCATCATGAAAAAAGTGCAAGTATTTGACCCGGCCCTGTGTTGCAGCAGCGGCGTTTGCGGCACCGACGTTGACCAGGCCTTGGTCACTTTCTCGGCCGACGTCGATTGGGCCCAACAAAATGGGCTGCAAATTGAACGCTTCAACCTGGCGCAGCAGCCCATGGCCTTTGCCGACAGTGCGGTGGTGAAGGGTCTGCTGGAGCGCTCGGGTGAGGCCGCCTTGCCGATCACACTGGTGGACGGTGAAGTGGCTTTTGCCGGGCGTTATCCCACGCGTGATGACCTGGGCCGATGGCTGGGTGCCGTGGCATCAGCTTCTGAATTGCCCGCTGCTGACCCGCAAGCCGCGCCCTCCGGCAACTGCTGCTCGGGTGGTGCTTGCTGCTAAGCGGGCTGGATTCCCTTCGTCGGAGTCACAGCGACTGTTGTTAGCTGTACCGAAAGTATTCACATGAAATTCCTTGATCAAGCCCCGCGTTTTTTGTTCTTCACCGGCAAGGGCGGTGTCGGCAAAACATCCATCGCCTGCGCCAGCGCACTGGAACTCACACGCTTGAACAAACGCGTCTTGCTGGTCAGCACCGACCCAGCCTCCAACGTGGGGCAGGTGTTTGGCATCCGCATCGGCAACCAGATCACCAACGTGGCTGAGGTGCCAAATTTGAGCGCCCTGGAGATCGACCCGCAAGCGGCTGCCCAAGCCTACCGCGACCGCATCGTCGGCCCGGTGCGCGGGGTGCTGCCTGATGCCGTGGTCAAGGGCATTGAAGAGCAGCTCTCGGGCGCCTGCACCACCGAGATTGCCGCGTTTGACGAATTCACTGCGCTGCTCACGGATGGCGCGCTCACGCAGAATTTTGACCACATCATTTTCGACACCGCCCCGACCGGCCACACCATCCGTATGTTGCAGTTGCCCGGTGCCTGGAGCGGTTTTCTGGAAGACGGCAAGGGCGACGCCTCTTGCCTGGGCCCACTGGCAGGACTTGAAAAGCAGCGCACCCAGTACAAGGCGGCGGTGGATGCCCTGGCCGACCCATTGAAAACCCGTCTGATCCTTGTGGCACGGGCGCAAGCAGCTACTTTAAATGAAGCAGCCCGCACGCATGGCGAGCTGGCGGGTATTGGCCTGTCGAAGCAGTATCTGGTGATCAACGGTGTGTTCCCGGAGTCCGAAACCGTCCACGATGCGCTGGCACAGGCTATTTTTGATCGCGAGCAGGCCGTGTTGGCGAACTTGCCTGACGCGTTGCGCGACTTGCCCACCGATCAAATCGGACTCAAGGCGTTTAATCTGGTCGGGCTGGCGCCTTTGCGTCAGCTGCTGGCGGCGGCCGAACCCGCAGTGCCGACGGCAGCGGACGTACCGCCTGGTGCACCCCCTATCAGCGCTCCCAGCCTGGCCTCCCTGGTCGAGGCCATAGCGCGGGAGGGCCACGGGCTGGTCATGCTGATGGGCAAAGGCGGCGTCGGTAAAACCACGCTCGCTGCGGCTGTCGCAGTGGAGCTGGCCACGCGCAGCCTGCCCGTGCACCTGACGACCTCCGACCCGGCCGCGCACCTGATGGAAACGCTGGACGGCACGCTGGAACATCTGACGGTCAGCCGCATCGACCCGCATGAAGTCACCGAGCACTACCGCGCGCAAGTGCTGGCCAGCAAAGGGGCCAAGCTCGATGCCGCTGGCCGCGCCGTGCTGGAAGAAGACCTGCGCTCGCCCTGCACGGAAGAAATCGCGGTGTTCCAGGCCTTCTCGCGCGTGATCCGTGAGGCTGGCAAGAAGTTTGTGGTGATGGACACCGCGCCTACCGGTCACACGCTGCTGCTGCTCGACGCCACCGGCGCCTACCACCGCGACGTCGCGCGCCAGATGGGCAGCAGCGGCAGGCACTTCACCACGCCCATGATGCAGTTGCAGGACCCCAGGCAAACCAAGGTGCTGATCGTCACGCTGGCCGAGACCACGCCGGTGCTGGAGGCGGCCAATCTGCAAACCGATTTGCGTCGCGCCGGCATTGAGCCCTGGGCCTGGGTCATCAACAACAGTGTCGCGGCAGCTGCCGTGACATCGCCTTTGCTACAAGCACGAGCTCACAACGAGTTGCGTGAGATTGCGGCCGTTGCGACCCACCACGCCAGTCGCTATGCGCTGGTACCGCTCTTGAAAGACGAACCGATTGGCATGCAGCGGCTGCAACTTTTGTCAAAACAAGGAGCGTGAACCATGAGTGCCCAATGTGAAGTGACTGGCAAACGCGCGGCTGGTGCACCGATGAGTGTGTTTGAGCGCTATCTGACGGTGTGGGTGTTTTTGTGCATCGTCGCGGGCATTGCGCTGGGCCAGGTGCTGCCAGACGTGTTTCAGGCCATTGGGCGCATGGAAGTGGCCAAGGTCAACTTGCCGGTGGGCGTTCTGATCTGGGTGATGATCATCCCGATGCTGCTCAAGGTCGATTTTTCCGCCCTGCGCGAGGTGGGCAAACACGTGCGCGGCATCGGTGTCACGCTGTTCGTGAATTGGCTGGTCAAGCCCTTCAGCATGGCGTTTCTGGGCTGGTTGTTTATTCGTCACCTGTTTGCACCGCTGCTGCCGCCAGATCAGATCGACAGCTACATTGCCGGTTTGATTTTGCTGGCCGCCGCGCCGTGCACCGCCATGGTCTTCGTCTGGAGCCGTCTCACCAACGGCGACCCGCTTTTCACCCTGTCGCAAGTGGCCTTGAACGACGGCATCATGATCGTGGCCTATGCGCCGCTGGTGGCGTTTTTGCTCGGTCTCTCGGCCATCACCGTGCCATGGGCCACGCTGCTGATCTCGGTCGGGCTGTACATTGTGATTCCGGTCATCATCGCCCAGCTTTTGCGCAGGTCGCTGCTGGGCCGGGGCCAGACGGCGTTCGATGCGGCGATGGAAAAAATGGGTCCGTGGTCGATTGCCGCACTGCTGGCCACGCTGGTGCTGCTGTTTGCGTTTCAGGGCGAGGCCATTTTGAAGCAGCCGCTCATCATTGCCCTGCTGGCGGTGCCGATTTTGATCCAGGTGTTTTTCAACTCAGGCCTGGCCTATCTGCTCAACCGCGCGCTGGGCGAGAAGCACAATATCGCCTGCCCGTCCGCCTTGATCGGGGCCTCCAATTTCTTCGAGCTGGCCGTGGCGGCAGCCATCAGCCTGTTTGGCTTCAATTCCGGTGCGGCACTGGCCACGGTGGTCGGTGTGCTGATTGAGGTGCCGGTGATGCTGCTGGTGGTACACATTGTCAACAACTCGAAAGGGTGGTACGAGAGAGGCTAAGCGGTGGCTTGGAATGCATATTCCAAGCCAAATTAGTCACCAATTTCACCACTTGTGAATCAAGGAGTTTTTGACTTCGAATTTAGAGACTGGTGCTGATAGGTTGCTCAATGATTGTCTGCAAGGCAGCGCAAACAGTCGGTCACCATGAAGCAGCGAGAGTCCGATCTGGGCCAATTGCGGGCATTGGTCAATGGCTGCTTTTGCTGACCAAGGCGCTGTACACCCCCGAGACATCCGGCTTTAGCCGTTAAAGAGACTGAGCGTCCGCGATGTAGGCATCAACCGCGACTCGATGCAGCAACGATGAAGCAGGTAGTGCGCGGACTGCTAGCCGGCCTGCGAACTCTCTTGAGCGGGCCGGCCAAGTATTTACGTGTAACGTCATCGGTAGGTGTGGAATCGGTGTGGGGTTCCATGTTGCGCGACAGTGAACCAACTTTTGGTCCACGAACCACCTGATCTCGTTGGGAGTCCATTCGATCGCGAATCGATGCAAGGCCCTTGACGCGTCGAATCCCAACTTGATGACGGCGGGCGTTCCCCGATACCCGTAGTCAAACTTGGTCCTCTCGCCGCCAGGGTTGTAGAAGACATTGACTAATAGCTGGTCTGGCTGATTCCCTAGTATTTCTACATCGATCTCCTGTCGGGGTGAGTCGCGGTGCAGAAAGAACCCGGTCACGAGCCCCGGAACACTCGTAGCTTGCAATATCGCTTCAAAGCGCCCGAATAGGAAACATGCGCGACTCGAGATAGCGGCTGCACTAAAATTACGAACACCAAGTCGCTCCTCAATTACTGAAAGTGAGAGGCCACCGCTCGCCGATGCAGTGACGTTAGCATGACGAAAGAGTCCGAGGTTCCCTGGGAAAGTGTCATTTCGCTGAAGCCATCGCGCGGAATCGATTTGGGCGAGATCGTCCTCGAAGCACATCCGCAAGGGAACTGACGACTCTGGACTCTCATCAACACCCGCGCCGATTCCCGCCCAATTTGCACGTCGCTTCGCAATCCACGGCGAAGGATCGTGACGAAGCCATTTTGCAGGAGCGGCCATTTCCCCGTCGCGCTGTGCTGGATGGTGCTTCCGCAACCCAATGTCGTGAACAGCCGGGTATGGTGCGTCCGGTGGCGCCAGCTTTAAGTGCTGGCAAAGTGCCCGCCAACTGCTTGTCTGTTCGCGATGCAGATGCAGGACATCAGCCCCTTCAAGGGCGCCTAGTATGGCGTCATTGTGGCGACTAGCAGACGTCACTATGTCGTCGATCACTATGTACTTGGCCTCTGGGTAGTGCTGAATGAGTCTCAGTATCTGCGGTCTTAGCGAATCTATGTTGACGTAAGCATCGAAAACGCGATCAGCACGACCTGCAAGCAGTCTCTCTAACTCGCACTCCGGGAGCCTATCAAAATCGCTGCAGCAGCGATAACCAAGCATCGACAAAGCCATGGCAAGCGATGACAGCCCAGATCCAGGGACGCCGAATGCGAAAACCGGAGCATGGGTTGGCCACCGATGAAACAGCGCGGCGTCACCGCTATCAAGAATCCCAATTCCACTCAGCGCCGGCAGGATCGAGTACGAATTCGTCGAATGAAGATCCCGACGTTGGTTGATTACCGAGCGGCGCAACGCGCGTACTTTCAGTTCGTGAAACTTCTGATTAATCCAGAGGTCAACTGGGCCACGACACGGCAGGAGATCAAGTAGCGCCTGAGCCCCTCTCTTCGAAAGAACGTAACCGGAAAGGTACCAAAGACCCCGCTCGGGGCGAAACACATTCTTCGAAAGTATTTCCTTTGGAGCACCGTATCGCACCTCGTTGTAGGACACGTACAGGACATCAAATATTGGAACGGCGGGGTGGGCATCCTCCATCTCGCGCCACGCTTGCTCGAGAATCCGCCCAAAGCCACGCTCAAACCAGACATCGTCCTCAAGCACTAGTGCGTAGGACTCACTAGACGCCACGAACGCTCTCCAAACGCCGATGTGCGAGCGCGCCACGGCTATCTCGGCTTGAGTCATCCGAATCGGACGCTCCAAATCGAACGCATCCGGGACTGCGAGAGGTTGAGGTTCGACGAAAAGTTGGTCACCGAGGGTATAAAACGGATCAACATCGGCGCCATCAAGAGAATCTGGAGGGCAGGTCTGCGCGTCACATGCCGAGTACCGCACTACGCGCTCCGAAAGGGGCTTACCGGACGAGTCCAGAACACGATCGAGTTCGCGCACCATATCAGTCCAACGTGCAGGCTGTCTGTCCAAATTGATAACGAAGATTGGACTGATTCCCGACTGCGGAACGTCTGAGGAACTTATGAACTTAAGACACTTCTGCCGCGGTAAGCGGGATCGGAATTGCAAGAACAAGGCATGGAGAAGGCGCAGTGCCGAACCCAGCGGTTTTGAAACATTCATTCGGGGTCTATCTGTCCTGGATCGAATCTTTTCTGATTGGAAAGCCGCCAGTTTCTCGCATCACCGCGATGAATTAGTGGCCATTGCGAGACGGCAAGCGAGTCCCAGTCACTCAATATGACTAGATGGTTCTCAATACCGTCTCCCAATGTCATCCCGAGATCGAAAATCGATTTAGTTAGATTTCCCGGCCCGGTCGTCGCCTGAATCTCTGGCAACACGCCATCGTCCGCGAGTTCAAGAATCCTTGTTGCCTGGTTAAGTGCGTGTTCGATAATTGGATGACCTGTGCATGCAACCAGTGGATTGTTGTTGAAGTAGAAAATCCAACTCGGGTCATAGGCGTCAACAGAAAGAAACACGGACGGCTTCACCATAGACCCTGAAGCAATGTCGTAGCAAAGGGGCTGAAGTTTGAGGCAACCGTCTTCGAACAGCCAACCTATGTCAGTCCCAACACATACATCGTCCGCATCGATATAGCCCCCTCCTTCAACTAATAGATAGCAAAGCCTGAAGTAGTCGGACTGCATTGCCGGGTGATAGCAACGTTCGAAGGCGCGCACATACCTCTCTCCCAATGAACAACCGATGAAAGTCTTGGCCGCATACTCGTCAAATAGCTTGTGTGTAAAACCGCTCGTCTGCCAATGGGTCCATGAAGAGATACATTCCTCGATGTCGCTGGGCAAATGCTGAAGGTCATGCCAAAACTGCACGATAGTTTTGGGCGCCGGATGCACGAATTGATCTGTGATGCAGTGCTCACGTGACTTGCGTTGAACCAGCTTTCTGATGAACTCCGAGCGCTGCTGATGCTGCGCGGGGCTGTCGGGCTCCTGTTGCATCTGGATCCACCATTGTTGAGAAAAGACTCCCACTTCCTGTTTGCCACAATGCGCGGAACGGCCTAGAAAGCTCCTGTATTATATGCCCCAGGCGACCTTTGCCTGACAGAAGGCAAACGCACCAACTACACTTTGCCAGTGACTTGGTGTAAATCAGCTGATTAGGGCTAGATAGCTCAATATGGAGGTCGCTAGCAACGTGGAAATTCTCTCATATAACCCCGGTCACGATGGCGCCATCGCCTATCTGCGGGACGGTCATTTGGTGCTTTCGGTCGAGGCGGAGAAGAACTCAAACTACAGATATTCGCCAATATCCGGTCCTGATATTTTTAACGTTCTTGGTGAACTGGACGAAATCCCCGACGTCATTTGTACAGGCGGTTGGTGGCCACGCGACCACCACGAGTACTTACGCGGGTCGGATGTCCATGTCGGTTACCGTGGGGTATCGAAGAGTGACGTTATCCTAGGAAAACGACGCCTCTTTGGCAAGTCAGTCCACTACTTCTCGTCTTCTCACGAGCGATCGCACCTGCTTTGCGCTTTCGGCATGTCAAGTTTACCGAAGGGTAGCCCATGCTATGCGTTGGTATGGGAAGGGGCGATCGGCGCTTTCTACGAGATCGATTCCGATTTGAACATCACGCTAATAGCCGATGTTCTGAATCAGCCAGGGAATCGCTATGGCCTTCTCTACGGATTAGCAGATCCAACCTTTCCCAAGACTGGGCCTCATTTTCGTTTCTCGGATGCTGGGAAGCTCATGGCCCTAGCTTCATTTTCGAATCGCACCACGCCTTTAGCTGACGAGAAAAAATTGCTCGATCTTCTGCTTCACGAACCATACCGAGATCTGAGCGCGCATGAAGGCATTGAGCGTTCACCGCACTACAACGTAGGTGTGGATGATCCTGAATTTCGCAACTTTGCGGGCATTTTTAGCGACAAGATATTTGACGTTTTTTATCAATTCGCGAAATCGAACCTGAAGAGAGGCATGCCTCTAGTCATTGCGGGCGGATGCGGACTGAATTGCGACTGGAACACTAAGTGGAAAGAAACCGGACTTTTTACCGAGGTCTTCGTGCCGCCTGTCGCCAATGATTCTGGGTCGGCTATCGGGACAGCGATTGATGCCCAGTTCCATCTTTCTGGAAATCCAAAAATCGATTGGAACGTCTACTCTGGACTCTGCTTTGTCGCGAGCGGCTCTTTTGATTTGGCGCCATACGATCTCTACGAGACGAACTATGAGTTGATTGCGGATCTGTTGGCGAATGACCTGATTATTGGATGGGTGAGTGGAAAGTATGAAATCGGCCCGCGCGCGCTGGGCAACCGCTCGATTCTTGCCGCACCTTTCCGAGAAAGCACAAGAGTACGGCTAAATGACATTAAGCAGCGCGAGCAATTCCGTCCGATTGCTCCTGTCTGTTTGGAAGAGGACGCCAAAAAATGGTTTGGCTGCAATCAACCAAGCCCATTTATGCTCTTTACACATCGTGCAAAAACGCAAGCGCTTGACGCTGTTACCCACGTTAACGGTACGGCTCGTATTCAGACCGTCTCATCTGCGGGCAATCGAAATTTGCATGAGTTGCTTGTTGCGTTTAAGGCGCGTACTGGATACGGCGTGTTGTGCAATACCTCTCTGAATTTCAATGGTAAGGGGTTCATCAATAATATCAACGACCTTTCGGCTTATGCCGTACAGCACAAGTTAGATGGATTCGTGGTTGAGGGGAAAGCTTATATTTTGAAGGCGTCCAAGGGGTATCAAGCATATTTGAAGACACCGAACTCTCTAGCCGCAGCATCACGAACAGTTTCTTCATCTCCTATTTCTTTCGCAGCCGCTGGTGGACTGTAGCCAATGAATCGAGAGCGGTTCGCCTCTGAGGCGGCAATAAACAGCCTGTCTCCGCGATCGAATTTCGCACATCATTGGAAGTCAGCTATCTGGCGCTTATTTGAAGGTTCGCTATGTCAGCTTTGGGTCGGGACCTGCCCGTCACCGTGAGAACCTGGATGGCTCCTGTGTGTCTTCTGAAGCCATTTAGCTTTCCCGGAAGCGGCACGCCAAAGTGGAAGTCGGTTGTGAAATGACGCTGCAACCCGCAACGCAGAAATGCACCGCTCTTTGCATCATGCGGGAGTAGATGCAACAGGCCGCAAGACCGCGAAGACCACCATGGCCGCCAGCGACAGCGCCACTGCCATCGCGAACGCCAGACCTGGCGTCAAGGCCCACAAGGCGCCTGCCACCAGCGATGCAGGCAGGTACAGCAATCCGGTAACAAAGTTGTAGACGCCTACAGCAGTGGCACGGCGCTCGGGTTCGAGGTCCGCGATGAATGCCTTGCTCTGCGACTCGTCAATCGCATAAAACAGCCCGTAAATCGCGAATAAGGCCACCATCTCCCAGCGGCTGCTGGCCACCACTAACCACAGGTTGATGACGGCATAGATTGCGTAGCTCAACACGATGATGCGGCTGCGCCCAATCTTGTCACCGAGTTTGCCCACCAGGGGCGCCGACACAACGCAAGTGATGTTGAACAGCGCGTAAAGCAGCACGATGTCGGTCACGCCAAAGCCCACGGCATGGGCCTTGAGCAGGATGAACCCGAGACTGAAATACGCCAGCGCAAAAACGCCTGCTGGAATCAGAAAGCGCTTGAAGCCAGGGCTGAGTTGCTGCCAGTTCTGGCCGATGCTCTCACGTTCATGGGGAACGCCGGGCTGATCCGGGATGCGCGTGAGAACCAACACGCTGATCACTGCGGGCACAAAGGCCACCAAAAAGAGAGCTCTATAGGTGCTGGCCGACTCCCCCAGCCAGGACAGCAGTCCATAGGCCACCAGCGGCCCGAGCACTGCGCCTGACTTATCGAGCGCCTTGTGCACGCCGAATGCAAACCCCCGTGACTCCTTCACGGCAATGGACGACAGCCAGGCATCGCGTGGCGGCCCGCGAAACCCTTTGCCCAGCCGCTCAATCACGCGAAAGATGCTCAGACCCAGAACGGACGACGATGCAAGAAGAATGAGTTTGGCCAGTGTGGAAAAGCCGTAGCCAGCCGTAGCCAGCCACTTGCGCCGCCCGCTGCGGTCCGACAGCCAGCCCGCCAGGTAATTCAGCGAAGAAGCGGAAAAATCCGCCAGGCCTTCGATCAGCCCCAACAACGCGCTGGAGGCGCCGGCCACCGTGGTGAAGAAGATGGCGAACACTGAAAAAATCATCTCTGAGCTCAGGTCTGTGAGAAAACTCACCAGGCCGAGCTTGAGCACGTCGGGGTGAATTCGTTGCCGAAGTTCCGGGGAGCTGACTTCTGCTGCGGGCTCATTAGAGACAGGCTGGTTCATTGCTTGCACCGTTATGGTTCTGATGGATCCAATTGTTGCATTAGTGATGCCCTCGACCGGGTGAGATCGCGTCCACACTGTTATCGCGTAGGCGGCGAATACCAATCGAAATGTGGCCCACCTGGTTAGCTGGCCTTGTCGTAGCTTCTGCGCAATTCACGCTTGAGGAGCTTGCCACTTGGATTGTTGGAATGAGAGTCGGTGAATACAACGCGCTTGGGGCTCTTGACGCTGGCCATGTGCTCGCTGCAGTACGCCATTACCGCGCCTTCGCTAAGCGACTGGTGGGCCTTGAGCACAATCACGGCGGTGTCGGCCTCCACCTAGCGCGGATCGGCCAGCCCGATCACAGGCACATCGCCGACCTTGGGGCAAACGGCAGATCATTTCTTCGACTTCGCGGCTACGGACAGGCATTTCACCCACATGATCCGTAATATGCCCGCTCGAAACAGCTATCAGCCCACGTAAAACCCCTCACGACTCCCGCAGCGCGTCTGAATTGCCGTTTCACCTTGGCACCAACTGGCGCGCTGATCGGCATCAAAATCGGGTGCCCATCAGCGCGCCAGATCCCAATCCGGCTCGATTTTTACAACTATTCCAATGTCGGGTTTGCAGAAGGCAGTTTGGCAAACTCCATGTCAGCAATGGGTCTTGGATTCAACCGTCAAAATTGAAGGTCAACAAGGTTGCGATGTGAACTTCGGTTGTGTAGAGGAAGCTATCATTTCCATGATTCACCCAATTGGGGGAATAGTCCTTTAACTGATGCCCATACCGCTGGCGAACCATTGCAGCGCGTGAAAAGTGATGGGAGTTATGAGTCCAACTTCTTCGAGCTGGCCGTTGCGGCAGCCATCAGCCTGTTTGGTTTCAATTCCGGTGCGCCACTGGCAACCGTGGTGGGTGTGCTGATTGAGGTGCCGGTGATGCTGCTGGTGGTGAACGTCGTGAACCGATCCAAGGGCTGGTACGAGCGGGCTTGAGGACCTGCTGGCGCCCGCCACCCCGGCGCCAGCGGTCTTGATCCGCTCAATTGCAGGCCGGCATCCCCGCCAGCGGCGTCCCGTTGACCGTCATCGTGGCCTGCAGCACGCTGCCGGGCAGCAAGGTCGCAACAGCCGTCGAACCATTGGCGCCGGTAAACGTCACCGCACCAGCCGTCAGTGTGCCGGTCGCATCCAGGACCAGTGGGACGGAGGTCGCGACGTCGTAATACTCGCCGTTGGACCGGTAGCCCCGTGCGCTCGCGCTGAACTGCTGGCCCCCAGAAGCCGTGATGAACGTCTCCGCGCTGAAGCCCGTTGCCCGGTAGGTCTTGCTGGGGGTCTGGGCGGTGGCCTGTGTTGTGGCCTTGAGTTCACCGAGGGTGAATCGGTCCGGACTGGCCGATGTGGGAGCACTGCCCGGAACGCCGACCGTGTAGAGGAAGTTGCTGAAGCTGATGAGCACGGCCTCGAGCGGCTGGCCAGTCGCGTCCTGGATGGCAAGCGTGACACCGGCGGGACTGCTGGCTTCGAGCTTGCTCCTGATCGGACCGCTCGCGCTTGGGGTGCCGGTGTCCACCAGGGCAATGTTGCCATTCAGGACCAAACGCTCGCCGGTACTGGTGTCAACCGTGCAGTAGTTGTCGAACGCGAAGGTCGCCGTCGTCACGCCGTTGGCATGTGAATAATCCGGGTAGGTCATGCGGCCGCCACAACTGCCCAGTGTGTCCGCTGGCTTCGTGCTGCTCAGTGCCAGCATCCGTCCTTGCGGGCTTTGGCTCAGCGCGAACTTTTTGACCAGCCACACGGTCTTGTTCGATGCCTGATGGCTCTGGACAGGCGCGGGTTGGGCGGCGCTGGGGCTGCTGCAAATAGGAATGAGTGCGGACACCGCTGCAATACCCTGGGTCACGCTGGCGGTGTCGATGATGGTGGCTGTTGCCGCAGGGGCGTCACTACCACCGCCGCCGCCACCGCCGCAGGAAACGACCAGTGCTGCCGCTGCCATGGCAAGGGCACCCAAAGCGCCGATTTTTACCAAATATTTCATGCTCTACCTGCCTTTCCTGAGTGCTGAAAAATCCGGCCCGAATACAACGTGCAACGGGTCGTTTTCCAAGCACTCAGAACGCCTTGTTCTCACAAAACATGGGCAGCTTCAGGGGGCCTGGTGACGCCGCCCTTGCTCGCTAACCGAGACAACGTTTTCAGCTTAAATCGCCAGCGATCCAGGCCGCTTGCGATTTCGCAAGCAGGCTTGCGCACTGCGGGTGTTTGATCGAACGGGGCGCAGACTGAAAGTCAAGCCAATGAGGAATGGAGGGCCAGCAAAGCCGCGGACCTTGCGAAAAGCGGCAGACCACGTCTTTCAACTGAAGGAGCCACCGTGCCGATTGAATCTGTCAGTCAACACCAAGCGAACCGAGCTTGTGCGGCAACAAGATCCCTGCATTTTGAAAACGTTGTTTTCGCGGGTGGCGGCAATCGCTGTTTCTGGCAGGCCGGGTTCTGGTCGGTCGCGGCGGTGGCGTTGAAATTGGCGCCTTCCGGGGTGGTGGCGGTCAGCGCGGGTTCGGCGATTGCCTGCGCGCTGTTTGCGGGCACCTTCGAGGCGTGCTTTACGGGCTACAAGCGGGCGGTTGCCGAGAATGTCCACAATCTCTATTTGCGCAATTTGTTGCGGGAGCAACCGATATTTCCGCATGGCGACATCTACCGCGACGCCATACTCGGCAGCATCGACGAGCAGGCGCTATCACGTTTGCACCAGGGGCCGAAGATCAGCGTCCTCATTTCGTACCCACCGCCCTGGGCCTGCGCGCACATGGCGATGTTGCTGGGAATGCTGGCTTACGGCCTCAAGGCATGCAACAAGGATGCGGTTCACTCTTTGACGGGGCAGCGCGTCGGTTTCCGGCCGCTGTTTATTTCGGTGCAAGAGTGTGTCACACCCGGCGACCTGGCCGACCTGATCATTGCTTCCTCCTGCGTGCCCCCCCTGACACCCCAGGCCAGGCGCAACGGCATCGCGCTATTGGATGGGAGCCTGGTGAGCAACGTGCCGATTGAAGGGGTGGCAAACAACGCGGGTGAAACGCTGGTGCTGCTGACCCGGCACTTCGACAAGTTACCCTCAATTCCCGGGCGTACCTATGTGCAGCCATCGCAGCCGGTTCCGGTCGGTGCCTGGGACTACACCAACGACACCGCCGTACAGTGCGCGTTTGATCTTGGGCGGCGCGATGGTGATGCGTTTTGTGCCGCGGCCGGAGCCTGAACGAGACGCCTAAGACCGGTGGCCAGTCGCTTGTTCGGTACTGGCATAAAACCGGATCGAGTTTCGGCCTGCCTGCTTGGCCTGGTACATGGCGGTATCGGCCCACTTGAGCACGTCGTCCGGGTCGCTCTCTGGCCCCCGGAAAACCACCGCGCCCACACTGATGGTGCAGTGGTGTTCGATTCGTGTGGCAACTTGCTCTTTGGTCTTGACTGTCAATTGATAGGGTATTGAGAGGCTGGTACGGATTTTTTCCGCCACGATCGCGGCCTGCTCCGTTGACTCAGCGTGCCTCGCATCCAGTTCAGTGAGCAGCACCACAAATTCGTCACCGCCAAAGCGCGCCACCGTATCCACCCCCCGCACGCAATTCATCAGCCGTGCGGCCGCCTCCATCAAGAGCAAATCACCCACCGCATGCCCATGCTGGTCATTGAGCGGCTTGAAGTTATCCAGATCCAGAAACAGCAAGGCCGCAAAGCAGCTGCTGCGCTTGCTGGCGGCCACCGCCTGGCTCAAACGGTCGGTGAGCAGACGCCGGTTGGGCAGCAGGGTCAGGTGGTCAAAAAAAGCCAATTGACGAATTTGATCCTCCATCTGCTTGCGCGTGCTGATGTCGCGGATACAAACGTGAATCGCGGGCTCGCCGTCGTAGATGATGGCGGTGCCCTGCACCTCAACATCAATCACACGGCCATCGAGCTTGAGAAACCGGGCCGCCACCATGGGTGTGATGGGCACATGGTTACTGATGCTCTTCATGCGCTCGGTCTGCGATTTCAAATCGTCCGGGTGAATCAGCTCGGACGTTGATTTGCGCAACAAGCTGGCGGCATCCGGTGCGCCAAACAGCTTGATCGCGGCCGGGTTGGCATAAAGAATTTTTCCCATCCGGTGCACCAGGATCGATTCGGGCGTCCATTCGATCATGGTGCGGTAGCGCTCCTCGCTTTCCTGCAGCGCCGCCTGCGCCTCTTTAAGCTCGGTGATGTCTTGCGTAATGCCCACGGCGCGTCGCTTCAGCCCATCGGGGGCAAATCCTGATTCGGCCTTTTGGCGAACCCAGCGCACCGTTTTGCCGACCAGGATGCGGTGTGTGTGGTCAATGGCATCACCTTGCAATGCGCGTTGCCAGGCGTGCTCCAGCTCGTTCCGGTCAGCCGGATGAACCTGCGACAGGTAGGTGGCCAGACTGACGCTGCTGCCCTCGGCCAGCCCGAAGATGCGGCAGGCCTCGGCCGACAGACTCATTGTTTCCTGCGCGATGTCATAAACCCAGCTTCCTACCTTGGCGACCGCTTGCGCGCGGTGCAGTTCCGCTTTTCTCTCCTGCAGGGCAAGCGTGCGATGCTCAAGATCGCTGCTGGCTTGGCGCAGTTCGCGCAAGCGATTTTGGTAGGCGCGCAAGACAAAAACCACCAGCGCCGCCGACAGGAGATACATCAAAATTTGATCACCGAAGTAAATCACAACGGGTGAGGCCAGCGGCGGTGGCAGAAAACCCCAGGATTCGGCCAGGAATAAACCAACAGTTGTCAGCACGGTCATGGCGGTCAGCAGCATCGCTACGCGTGCGTTGAGCAGCCAACCCGACATCAAAATGAGCACGGGATAGATGATGACCACGGGTGCCCGCACACCCCCGGCAAAGACAGCGATTCCTGTCATCACGGCCCAGACGCCGAAGGTCAGCACACAGACAGCGGTTTTAATCTTGCCGCGAGAGAGAGGATACCAAGCCAGGGCCGCAATCAGGAACAGCAGTAGCGGCCCGACCGTACGCACACTCGCCTCTGGCAGCAGGACACCCAGCGCCATCATGGAAGCCACCGCGCCGATCAGCACCGCCGCGACTGCATACCTCGCCAGCGTCAGCGACGGCGCCCCGGCAATCAGCGGGTCCGCACCGCCGTCAAGACGTGCCAGTGGCTCATCGGTATTTTTGATTTTTTCCTCCCTTGCCAACACAGGACAGGGTTCAAATGCTTGGTTGAAGTGCGGCTGATTTATTTCTTATTTGCCGCAGCCGAAAATTTTAGTCTGTTTTGGAGTGCGCATGGGCCACATGCACCTGTAGCCGGTCACGTTTGGGCGGCACACCGGGGCACTTTTCAACGCTGAAACCGAGCTCGGTGAAGCGGCGGCGAACCTGAGCCGCCACCGTGTAGGTGGCAAGCCGGGTGCCGCTGTGGCAGTGCTGCGCCACCGCGCCCAGGGTGGCGCTTGACCACATGTCAGGGTTCACTGCGGGGCTGAAGCCGTCCAGATAGACGGCATCGGCTTGACCCGGCCACTGCTGCAGCATGGCCAGTACGTCGCCGACACACAGCGTCAATTGAACGCGACCTTGCGCCAACGAGCACTGGTTCAGGCCGGGTTGGATGCCTGGCCAAAATAGAGCGAGTTGTTGCGCGAGCAAGGGCATTTGTGCGGCCAGGTCGCTGGCGGCGTCGGCAGCCGTTGCGAGCGCCCGCGTACTGCGCAAAATGTCTTCAAAACTCACCGGATAGGCTTCAACCGAGACGAAGTTGAGCGTGTGGCAGGCTTGTGGGTCAGCCAGCCACGTGGCCCAGGTGGTCAAAAAATTGAGCCCCAGGCCAAATCCGGTCTCCAGCACGGTGAATTGATCCCGGTCGCGCCAGCGCTCCGGCAGTCCGCAACCCGCCAGAAAAACCGAGCGCGATTGGGCCAGCGCGTTTGAGCGGGCGCGGTAAATATCATCAAAGCGGCGGCTGCGCGGGGTGTCGTCTTGCCAGTCAACGGGCTCGGGCGGCGGTGTGTGCATACGTTTTCAATCTACCAATTGCTATTAATAAGATAGCATATTATGCCCGTTCGGTAGGGGCTAGAGGCCAAAAAGCCTTACAAATTGTCCACGTGCACCTGCAGCCACCACTCCAGCAGCGCCAGGTGCCATAGCTTGCTGCCCTGGATGCGGGTGAAGTGCTCGGGTGCTTCCGGATCGGCCAGCAGTTTGTTCACGTACTCGCGCTGGTACAGCCCGCGCTCGATGCAGGCGTGCGACATCAGAATGCCTCGCATCAGTTCCAGAAAGGGGCCGCGCACGTATTTGAGCGCGGGCACCGGAAAGTAGCCTTTGGGCCGGTCAATCACCGCGTCTGGAATCAGCCCGCGAGAGATCGCTTTGAGTGCAAACTTGCCGCCTTCCTTGAGTTTGAGTTCGGGTGGCATGTGCGCCGCCAGTTCCACCAGTTCGTGGTCCAGAAACGGCACGCGCACCTCCAGGCCCCAGGCCATCGGCATGTTGTCCACGCGCTTGACCGGGTCGTCCACGATCAGCGTGGTGGCATCGAGCCGCCAGACCTGGTCCAGAAAAGTGTCGGCTTGTGGTTTGCTCAGTTCGCCGGCAATCAGCTTGGATGTGACATCGCCGACCTGAAAGGCGGGGGCGATCATTTGCAGATATTCAGCATGGTCGCGGTCAAAGTAGTGCTGGCTGAAGCGCGCCAAAGGCGAGCCCTGGGCGGCGTCCATCTTGGGGTACCAGAAGTAGCCGCCAAATACCTCGTCGGCGCCCTGGCCGGACATCACCACTTTGACTTCTTTGGAAACCCGCTCGGCCAGCAAGTAAAACGCAATCACGTCGTGGCTGACCATCGGTTCGGTCATTTGTGCGACGGCTTCCGGCAGGCGCTGCATCACTTCATGGTTGGGAATGCTGAACTGGTGATGCCGGGTGTGAAATTGCTGGGCAATTTGGTCAGAGTATTCAAATTCGTCGGCTTTTTCCGACCCTGCGCCCACGCCTTCAAAACCGATCGAGAAGGTGCGCAAATCAGGCACCTGGCTTGCCAGCAGTCCGACCAGCAGGCTGGAATCGAGCCCGCCCGAGAGCAGCACACCGACCGGCACGTCCGCTGCCAGCAGGCGGCGTTTGACGCTAAGAGCGAGTTGCGCGCGCGTGGCGGCCAGCCATTGGGCCTCGGACAGCGCCTTGTCCGGCCGTGTCGCGTCCAGTGTCCAGTAAACCTGCTGGGTGCTGGTGCCGTCCGGCTCCAGCCGCAAGGTCGACGCGGGTGGCAGTTTGCGCACGCCCTGGAGCACCGTGCGCGGCGCGGGCACCACCGTGTGCAGGGTGAAGTGGTGGTGCAACGCCACCGCATCGAGCGTGGTGTCCACCCCGCCGCCCGCCAGCAGCGCGGGCAGGCTGGACGCAAAGCGCAGGCGTTGACCGGTCTGGTTCAGGTACAGGGGCTTGATGCCAAAGCGGTCCCGTGCCAGAAACAGCTGGTCGCTGCGCTGATCCCAGATGGCAAAGGCAAACATGCCAATAAAGCGCTTGACACATTGGTCGCCCCAGGCGTGGTAGGCCTTCAGGATGACTTCGCTGTCGCCTTCCGAAAAAAACGTGTAGCCCATGCTGAGCAACTCGTCGCGCAACTCCCGGTAGTTGTAAATCGTGCCGTTAAAAACCAGCGCCAACTGCAGCGCAGCGTCCACCATCGGCTGGTGCGCCGCAGCTGACAAGTCAATGATGGACAGGCGCCGGTGGCCAAACGCCAGCGGGCCATTCTGGTAAGTGCCCGCGTCATCCGGCCCACGGCGCGCCAGTTGCGCTGACATGCGCGCAATGGCTGCCAGATCCGGCGCGGCGCCGTCAAAACGCAATTCACCGCAAATGCCGCACATCAGCGCGCTTCCATGTCCTGGCTGTGCGGCGGCACCACGATCACCGGCGCAAAGCCGCCCCCCTCGGTGCGGAAGTTGGTGGTTTGCCCGGCGTACATGCGCGCCGCCAGCAACTGGACGGCCCCGCAGTAGGTGTAGGCGCGAAGGTCAAACTTCAGGTCGGTCAACACGCCATCGACTTCAATCAGGCGCTGGCCGGGCGGCACCAGGGCCTGCGCCACAAAGTCGCCGGCCAGAATCTCGCCCCAGACCCGGCGCGTCAGCTTGTCGCCGCGGTAAGCGGCCTTGCCGCCAAAGCTGCCGACCGGCTTGAAAAAGAGTTGGCGGCGACTGGCCCACAAGGCATCGGCGCGCTCGGGTGTCACCAGCTGGGTCTGCGGCACGCCCGCCTGCAACAGGCGGCGGTCGGCGCTGGAGGCGCCCCAGGTGGCCAGTAAATCATCCTGGCTGAGCGCGATCAGGTTGCGCTTGTCGGCATGCAGGGCGTGCGAGCGTGGGTGCGGCGTCAATACCACGGCGCCCGCTTCATAGGCGCTTTTCAGGGCCTGGTGTCCCGGCTCGGCCAGGTAGAAATCAGTCAGGCGGTTGTAGACCAGGTCCACCACCCGAGCCCCGTGCCAGAGCTTGCCGTCGCGCCAAGCCAGCTCCGACGGGTCGGCCACGCTGGCGGCCACGCCGTGGCGGATGAACAATTGCCGGAACAACTCAAACTCGGGCGCCAGGTACTGCGCGGCTGGGTCGTCGTCCACGATCAGGACGTAGCCCAAGGCAGCGTTGCCGCGCTGGTGCTGCCACTCAGACGCGAACATGTCAAAAAATGTTTGCTCCAGGGTGTCGGGCGAGGCTTTTGGGGCAAAGGCCCAGTCCATTTCCTCGCAACAAGCCTCCTGCGCCCGCGCCAGTGCCACATTGAGCAAGGCGCCACCGGCATTGGTGTTGATCTCGATCAGCTGCGGCCCCTGCACGCCCAGATGAAAGTCAAAACCCATGCAGGCCCCGATCGGGCCAAAAGCGTACTGGGCAATCGCTGGCGCACGCGCCAAGGCCTGGGCCTGGTAGCCCGGCAAGCCGATCACACGCTCAATGGCGGCGATCGTGGCTGCCATCTTTTGGGCCATCTCGCTGGCCAAGAAAACAACGGTGGACGAGAACAGGTGCGGTCGCGTTTGGGTGATGCTTTGCATCAGACCCTGGAGGCAGGGGTCGCGCTCAATCTGCTCGCGCAGGCGGCCCTGGTTCAGGGTGCGGCAAAAGCAGTCCTGGTTCAGGAACTCGGCCGCGCTGCGGCTCGGCAAAAGTGCTGTGCCAGGCGCTGAGTCAGGCGCCTGACCCGGTGGTGTGAATGAATTTTTGGTGCTGGGGCTCATGACATGAGCATACGACAAGCGCGGCGACAGGCCTGGCCGCAGGGGGTTAATCCAGGCTCAGCAATGCCGCACGCACAATGCTGGCCGCATCCACCCCGAAAAAACCGCGCAAGGCAGCCCGCGTGTCACTGCGACCAAAACCGTCGGTGCCCAGGGTCACGTAGCGACGCCCCGGTGGCAGGTAGGCCCGGACACTTTCAGGCACCGCGCGCACGTAGTCGGTGGCAGCAATGATCGGGCCTTGGCTGTGGGCCACTTGGCGCCCGATGAATGCGTCTTGACTTGCCGCACCATCGCGCGCCAGCTCGCTCCAACTGGTCACACTGAATACCTCTGCGTCAACGCCTTGCTGCGCCAGCAACGCAGCCGCCTGGATAACCTCGGTCAAAATTGCGCCCGAACCCAGCAGGGCCACATGTTTTGATGTTTTTGAGCCCTGGCCCCCGTCAGGTAGGCGTGAGTAGCTAGCAAATTTATAGCAACCTCGAATCACGTCGGGTGCCGCGCCGGCTGGCAGATCGGGCTGGGCGTAGTTTTCGTTCATCAGCGTGACGTAGTAGAAAACGTCCTTCTGCTCGACCATCATCTCGCGCATTCCGTGGTCAATGATCACGGCCAGCTCGCCCGCGAACGCCGGGTCGTATGCCTTGCAGTTCGGGATGGTGGCAGCCATCAGGTGGCTGCTGCCGTCCTGGTGCTGCAGCCCCTCGCCGCCCAGTGTGGTGCGCCCCGAGGTGGCGCCCAGCAAGAAACCGCGTGCCCGCTGATCGGCCGCCGCCCAGATCTGGTCACCCACGCGCTGGAAGCCAAACATCGAGTAGTAGATATAAAAGGGCAGCATGGCCAGGCCGTGCACGCTGTAGCTGGTGGCCGCGGCGGTCCAGCTGGCCAGCGCACCGGCTTCGGAAATGCCTTCTTCCATGATCTGACCGTCCAGCGCCTCACGGTAGCTCAGCACCGAGCCAATGTCTTCGGGCGCATAACGCTGGCCGACACTGGAGTAAATGCCGATTTGCTTGAACAGACTGGCCATGCCGAAGGTGCGGGCCTCGTCCGCAACGATCGGCACGATGCGCGGGCTCAGCGCCTTGTCCTTGAGCAGGTTGCCCAGCAGGCGCACAGCGGCCATCGTGGTGCTCATGACTTTGCCATTGGCCTTGAGCGCAAACTGGGCGTAGGTTTCGATGCCGGGCACCGGCACCTTGTCGCAGCCCGTGTAACGTTGGGGCAAATAGCCGCCCAGGCGCTGGCGCTGCGCCTGCAGGTACTGCATCTCGGGGCTGCTGGCCGGGGGTCTGTAGAACGCCAGGCTTTTGACTTGTTCGTCCGTCAGGGGCAGGTTAAAGCGGTTGCGAAACGCGATCAGGTCAGCCTCGTCAAACGTCTTCTGGCTGTGTGTGGTCATCTTGCCCTGACCCGCGCTGCCCATGCCAAAGCCTTTCTTGGTGTGCGCCAGAATCACGGTCGGCTGGCCCTTGTGCTGCGCCGCCGCGGCGTAGGCGGCGTGGATTTTCACCAGGTCGTGGCCACCGCGCTTGAGGCGGTCGATCTGCTCGTCGGTCATGCCCTGGGCCAGACGCGCCAGTTCTTCGTTCTGGCCAAAAAAAGTGTCACGGTTAAAGCGCCCGTCCTTGGCGGCAAAGGTCTGCATCTGGCCGTCGACCGTGTTGGCAAAAGCTTTGACCAGCGCTCCCGTCACGTCGCGGGCAAACAGGCCGTCCCAATCGCTGCCCCAGACCAGTTTGATGACGTTCCAGCCGGCACCGGCAAAGAGCTTTTCCAGCTCGTCAATGATGCGGCCGTTGCCGCGCACCGGGCCATCCAGGCGCTGCAGGTTGCAGTTGACCACCCACACCAGGTTGTCCAGTCCCTCGCGCGCGGCCAGCGTGAGGGCGCACATGCTTTCGGGCTCGTCCATCTCGCCATCACCGAAGACGCCCCACACTTTGCGCGCCGAGCAGTCCAGCAACTGGCGGTGCGTCAGGTAGCGCATGAAGCGCGCGTGGTAAATCGAGCTGATCGGGCCGATGCCCATGGAGCCGGTCGGGAACTGCCAGAAGTCGGGCATCAAGTAGGGGTGCGGGTAGCTGCACAGGCCACGCGCACCTTGCCCGGTGCTGGCCGCCGGTGCCGTCAACTCCTGGCGGTAATAGGTCAAGTCTTCGGCGCTGAAGCGCCCTTCCAGAAAGGCACGCGCATAAACCCCTGGCGCGCTGTGCGGCTGGAAAAACACCAGGTCACCCAAAGACGCGTCGACCCCCGCATCTTCCGCGCTGCGCGCGCGAAAGAAGTGGTTGAACCCGACCTCGAACAAGTCCGCCGCGCTGGCGTAGCTGGCAATGTGGCCACCGAGCTCGCCGTAAGCCTGGTTGGCGCGCACCACCATCGCCAGGGCGTTCCAGCGCACCATGGAGGCCAGGCGCTCTTCCATCGCCAAATCGCCCGGAAACACCGGTTGCTGATCCACACCGATGGTGTTGATGTAGGGCGTGGCCAGCTCGGGCTGCCAACCCACGCGCTGGCCGCGTGCCAGCTGGGCCAGCTGGTCCAGCATCTGGCGCGCACGCGGCGCACCCTCGCGTTGCAGCAGCGCCAAAAAAGCATCACGCCATTCCGCCGTTTCCAGCGGATCAGGATCGGGCGCCATCATGTCGGGTTGAAGATCGTCCTTCATCACAAGTTCCTCGAAGCAAGGTGTTCAGGCCAGCTCACGGCACCGTTCTGCGGCGGCGACTGCCGGTCGGGAATGGCCCGGAGCATGCGCCTGATCGAGCGCCTGCGCAATGTCCGCCAGGATATCTTCAATGTCCTCCAGCCCGATGGACAGGCGCACCAGGCCGTCGCTGATGCCATGCGCGGCGCGCTCCTCGGGCGTGTAGGTGGAGTGCGTCATGCTGGCCGGGTGCTGGGCCAGCGATTCCGCATCACCCAGGCTGACGGCGCGTGTGACCAGTTGCAAGGCGTCCATGAAGCAGATGCCCGCGGCCAGCCCGCCTTGGAGCTCGAACGCGATCATGCCGCCAAACTGGCGCATCTGGCGCTTCGCCAGGGCATGCTGGGCAAAGGTGGGCAGGCCGGGGAAATGCACCATCTTGGTCGCCGGGTGGCGCTGCAGCAGCTCGGCCACTTTTTGCGCGCTTTGGCAATGCCGGTCCATGCGCAGGGTCAGGGTCTTGAGTCCGCGCATCACCAGGTGGGCATCCTGCGCCGACATCACCGCACCCGTCATGTCTTTCAGACCGAACAGCCGCACCCGTTGGGCCAATTGGGCATCGGCAAAAATCGCGGCGCCGGCGGTCAGGTCGCCGTGGCCGCCCAGGTACTTGGTCATGGAGTGCACGCTGACATCAGCCCCCAGCAGCAAGGGCTGTTGCAGGTAAGGCGTGCAATAGGTGTTGTCCACCACCACTTGGGCACCGCCTTGATGCGCCACGCGGGAGACCGCTTCAATGTCCACCAGGCGCATATTGGGGTTGGCCGGGGATTCGAAGTACACCACGCGGGTCTTCTCACCCATGGCCTGGGCCACGTTGGCCGCGTCGGTCATGTCCACATGGCGCACGGTCACGCCGAAGCGGCTCAAGCCATGCGTCAGGAAGGCATAGGTGCAGCCGTACAGTGTCATGTCGGCCAGCACTTCATCACCCGGCTCCAGCATCGACCACAGCGTCGCCGTGATGGCACCCATGCCCGAACCAAACACCACCGCCCCCGCGCCTTGCTCCAGACTGGCCAGGCGGCCTTCCAGCAAAGCCAGCGTGGGGTTGGCAATGCGGGTGTAAAAGTAACCCGCTTCTTCACCCGTGAAACAACGTGCGCCATAGGCCGCGTCAGGAAAGGCAAAAGTGGCCGAGGTGTAGATCGGCGGCACCAGCGCACCCTGATGGTCGGCGGGGTTGTAGCCAAAGTGAATGGCCCGGGTGCTGAAGCCTTTGACCGCTGTTGTCTTGCTCATTTTGATTCCTTGCTGGGTTGATTTCGATCAACGATGCATGGAATTGTTTGCCTACAATAGAAGAAAAGATTGGCTATTTAGCACTTTATATTGGCTAGATTTGGCAAATATATCTGCAAATGTAAATAAATTGGGTAAATTTATCCATGAGCTCTGATTCGCTGGACAACACTGACCGCAAACTGCTCGATGCCCTGCAACACGACGCGCGGCAGACGGTCGCAGATCTGGCGCAATTGGTGTCGCTCTCACCCTCGCCTTGCTGGCGTCGCGTGCGCCAGCTTGAAGAATCCGGCGTGATCGAGGGTTACCACGCGCAACTGAGCCGCGCCAAACTGGGCTATGGCGTGACCGGCTTTGTGCATCTGCAAATGGACAATCACTCGCCCGACATCATGGCGGCGTTCGAGCGTGAAGTGGTGGCGTTGCCGCAAGTGCTGTCCTGCCACAACCTGTCGGGCCGGTATGACTACCAGATCGAGGCGATTGCCCCCGATCTGGAGTCGTTTTCGCAACTGGTGCGGGTCAAAATTCGCAGCCTGCCGGGGGTGAAAGAAATCTCCACCAGCTTTTCGCTCAAGGAAGTCAAGCGCGCCGGCACCTTGCCTGTCAATTGACAGGGCGCGCGGCAAAGTGAAGTGCAACACACCTTCCGTTTTTTGAAGGAAGGTGTGGACATGGCAGATCAGCTGATCAGACCACGGGCTTTCATCATGTCGCAGCGGTTTTGCCGCGGTGCCGGCAGGGTGATGCCTTTCTCTTTGGCGCGTGCTTCCATGGCCTTGTGCTGCTCGTCCTGCACCAGCTTGCATTCGTCATAAGTCTTGACCGCACGCATTTTGATCATCATGGCGGTGCGCTCTTCAGTGGTCATGAGTGTTGCCCCGACCCTGTCGCCCATGCCGGGGCCCATGCGGCCAGCGCCGGGGCCGCCATTTTGCATGCCCATGCCGCCCATGCCCCCCCACATGCCAGGGCCGGGCTGCGCCAGCACTGGCGCGGCCAGGGCGGCGCCGAGCACGGCGACCAGGGAAATGCTCTTGAGGATGGCTGTCGTTTTCATGATGGATTCCTTCGGTTTTGTATGATGGCAGGACGTCGGTGAATCCTTCGCCCTTGAGAACGATTGGAGCGCGCAGATGTCAGCAGCGTGTTGCGCGCCCGGGCTGATTTGCATCGCAGCGTTGCAGACCAGCCTTGCGATACAGTGCGTTACAAGCACAACGCCTGCGCCCTGAAAATAGACTTCGAGCCCGGTTGCGCTGGCGCACCGCGCGCACAAGGATCGAACCCATGGAAAAACGTGATTGCATTCTGATTGTTGATGACGAGCCGGAAATTCGCCGGCTGCTGGTTGACTACCTGATGCGCAACAACTTCGAGGCAGTGGCCGCTCGCGATGGCCGCGAGATGTGGCAGGCGCTGGACCGGCACGCGATTGACCTGGTGGTGCTGGACCTGATGCTGCCCGACACCGATGGCTTGAGCCTGTGCCGCGAGCTGCGCGCCAAGTCCAACCTGCCGGTGCTGATGTTGACCGCCCTCGGCGAGGAAACCGACCGCATCGTGGGGATCGAAATGGGCGCTGACGACTACCTGGTCAAGCCCTTCAGCCCGCGCGAACTGCTGGCCCGTATCAAAGCGGTCTTGCGCCGCACCCGCGCCTTGCCACCCAATATGCGGCCCGAGTCGGCGCGCTGTCTGTGCTTTGCCGGCTGGTGTCTGGATACGGCGGAACGCCTGCTGACCGCGCCCGACGGCGTCGCCACGCCCTTGTCGGGCGGTGAATACCGGCTGCTGCATATCTTGCTGGACCACCCGAACCGGGTGCTGAACCGCGACCAGTTGACCGAGATGATCCATGGCCGCGAAGCCGAGGCCTATGACCGCGCGATTGACGTGCAGGTCAGTCGGCTGCGCCAGCGCCTGCGCGACGACAGCCGCGAGCCGACGCTGATCAAGACCGTGCGCGGCGAGGGTTATGTGCTGGCCGCCAGCGTGCAGAGGCAGGCTTCATGCGCTTGAGCTGGCGTGCCTGGCCGTCCAGCCTGTTCGTGCGCATGGCGCTGATCCTGCTGTTGGGGCTGCTGGTGGCGCAGGGGCTTAGCTTCTGGCTGCAATGGGGCGAGCGGGCCACGGTGGTGTCGCAGGCGCGCGGGCAAAATTTTGCCGATCGCATGGCGGAGGTGGTGCGCGCGCTGGAGGCCACTGCGCCCGCCGAGCGCAGTGCTGCGCTCGCAACCATGCCCCACGGCGATTGGCAAGTGACATTGATCACCGAGGACCAGGTGTCACAAAACCCGCCACGCGGCGCGATTGGGGCCATGCTCAGCGCGCGCCTGGGCAGTGCGCGTGAAGTTCGCCCGCTGGGTGGCGCCGCGGGCATGGGCATGATGCACGGCAATATGCCGCGCGGCTTTGATGTGCGCTTGCAGGGCGGTCAATGGCTGCGGTTCTCGGGCGCACGCCAGCTTGACACCCCCGCTTTGCCGCGCGATCTGATCCTGCGCCTGGCGGTCACGCTGATGATCGTGACGGCGGTCGCGATGCTGGCCGTGCGGCAGGCGACCCAGCCGCTCAAACAACTCGCCCAAGCCGCCGACACGCTCGGGCGTGACCTGGATGCGCCTGCCCTGGCGGAAGAGGGCCCGACCGAGACGCGCCGTGCCGCGCAGGCCTTTAACCGGATGCAGGCACGTATCAAACGCCTGGTCAATGAGCGCTCACGCGCACTGGCAGCGGTGTCGCATGACTTGCGCACGCCGCTCACCCGCCTGCGCCTGCGTGCCGAGCTCGTTGACGACGAAACGCTGCGCGACCAGATGGCCGCCGATCTGGATGACATGGCCGCCATGATTGATGCCACGCTGGATTACCTGCGCGGTTTGCAGGCCAGCGAAGCCGTGCGCCCGATTGACATCAATGCGCTGCTGGCCAGCATGAGCGAAGACGCACTGGCGCTCGGGCGGCCAACCAGCATCCAGGGCCAGGCGCTGGCGCCTTATACCGGGCGCTTGCTGGCCCTGCGCCGCGCGCTGCAGAACCTGATCGACAACGCCATCAAATACGGTGCTTGTGCGCATCTGCGCGTTGAAGATGACGCCAATGAATTGCGCATCATGGTCGAAGACGAGGGGCCGGGCATCGAGCCCCATGAACTCGCCCGCGTCACCGAGCCCTACTACCGTCCCGATGCGTCGCGCAGCAGTGCGACCGGCGGCGTCGGGCTGGGCTTGTCGATCGCCAAGGACATTGCCCTGCTGCACGGGGGTGACCTGGTGCTGGTCAACCGGGCGCAAGGCGGCCTCTGCGCCACACTCAAGCTGCCGCGTCTGGCGGGGGCTGCGGCTTAGAAGTCCGAGCAGGGTGGCGTAAACGGTACTTTCATGACCTGCAAAGTCACATGCGTGATCTCGAATCGGTCGTGCATCTGCCGGGTGGCGTCGGCCAGAAATGCGTCATCCGCCTGGCCTTGCGGCATGACCAGTTGCGCCGTCAGCGCCACTTGCGACGTGCCCATGGCCCAGACGTGCAGGTCATGCACCCGGGCCACGCCGGGCAGGGCCGCCAGGCAGTCGCGCACCGCCAGCAGGTCGATGTGCCGCGGCACACCATCAAACAGCATGTGCAGGGACTGCTTGAACAAATCCCAGGTGCCCCAGAAAATGACGGCGGCAATGACCAGACTCACCACCGGGTCCAGCCAGGTCCAGCCCATCCAGAGTGTCAGCGCACCGGCCACCACCACGCCAGCGGACACCAGGGCATCGGCCGCCATGTGCAGGAAGGCACCCCGAATGTTCAAGTCACTCTCACGCCCGCGCATGAACAGCAGCGCGGTGGCCGTGTTGATGACAATGCCAATGCCGGCCACCACCATGATGGTGACCCCTTGTTCCTGCAGGGAAACCTCGGATGAGAGCAGCCGCCCCATGGCCTCCCACGCCAGCGCGCCCATCGCCACCAGCAGCAGCAAGGCGTTGGCAAACGCGGCCAGAATCGAGGCCCGCTGCCAGCCGTAGGTGTGGCGCGCATCCGGGCGCAGCCGGCCCGCCAGCGCGCCGCCCCAGGCCAGCACCAAGCCTGCCACGTCGCTCAGGTTGTGCCCGGCGTCAGCCAGCAAGGCCAGCGAGTTGACGCGCCAGCCATAAAAGCCCTCAATGGCTACAAAGACGATATTGAGCACGATGCCGATGGCAAACGCGCGGTTGAAGTTGGCCGGCGCGTGGCTATGGTCGTGGTCGTGTCCGCTACTCAATTGCTTTATTCCTTCTGGCCCACGCAGGGCGGCGTTCGGTTGATCGGCCCGTATGGCCCATGGCGCCTCTTGGCAGAGTGATTCTCGCAGGAATGCCGCCGGCGCTGGGGGCCAGAACGGGGCATCAACCCTGCACACCCAGCATCCGCCCGGTCATTTTGCGCGCGACCGGTGCCAGGAAGAAAATCACCGGCACACCCACCACATAGGCAATGCCAAAGGCCTTCATCCACAGCCGGACAAAGTTTTCATTCAAACCGACATTGACGAAGGTGATCACCAGCGTCATCAGGAAAATCATCATGGCGCCCATGACCAGTGAAAACACCAAATGGAATTTTTTTTGCGGATTCATGTTCTTGTTCCTTGTGTCAAATTACGCTGCCGCCAGCCAGTGCTCGATCTTGTCACGGCTGGGGATGCCGCCGGCATGCACCACTTTGCCGTTGATCACCACGCCGGGGGTGCTCATCACGCCATAAGCCATGATGTCACGCAGTTCTTCCATCTTTTCCAGCTTGACGGTCACGCCCTTGGCCTGGGCGATCTGGTCGATGAGCGCGATGGTGGCTTTGCAGTTGGCACAACCGGTGCCGAGTACTTTGATGTCCATGAGAGTTCCTTGAAGTTGCCATGAAATTAAAACGAAATTGAGGTCAAGAACAGGCCGCCGTGCCAGTGGCTTCACAGCACCGCGTTGAACACAAAACCCACCAGCAGGATGCCGCTGGCCACCACCGCCACAAAGGTGGCAATCAGCCGCACTTTGAGCACCTTGCGCAGGATGATCATCTCAGGCAAGGAGAGGGCGATGACGCTCATCATGAAGGCCAGCACCGTGCCCAAGGCGGCACCCTTGGCCAGCAAGGCCTGCACGATCGGGATCACACCGGCGGCGTTGGTGTACATCGGTACGCCGATGACGACGGCCAGCGGCACCGACCACCAGGCATCACGCCCCATGAAGCTGGCCAGGAAGTCCTGCGGCACATAGCCGTGAATCAAGGCCCCCAGCGCAATACCGCCCAAAATGTAGGGCCAGACCTTGCCCACAATCTCGCGCACCGCAGAGAAACCGCCTTCGATGCGATCGCCCAGCGTCATGCCGGTGGCCTCGAATTCGGCTGACATCTTGGGCATGTCGCGCACCCAGTCTTCCAGGTAGGCTTCCATCTTCAGGCGGCCAATGACCCAGCCCGCCACGATCGCCACGCCCAGGCCCAGACCCAGGTACAGCAGGGCGATTTTCCAGCCGAACATGCCAAACAAGAGGGTGAGCGCGACTTCATTAACCATGGGCGCCGAGATCAGAAACGAAAACGTCACCCCCAGCGGCACACCAGCCTGCACAAAGCCAATGAACAGGGGCACGGCCGAGCAGGAGCAAAACGGGGTCACGATGCCAAGACTGGCCGCCATGACATTGGCGGCGCCTTCGCTGCGCCCGGCCAGCAGGGCCCGCGTGCGCTCCGGTGTGAAGTAGCTGTTGATCATGCCCATGACAAACACGACACCGGTGAGCAGCAGCAGCACCTTGGGTGTGTCGTAAAGGAAGAACTGCAGCGCGCCGCCCAGGTGGCTGGCACGGTCCACCGGCAGGGCCGCGACTAGCGCTTCAGCCGCAGGGTTGAGCGTTTGGTACAGCGCCAGCCAGGCCACAGCGGCCAGTATCAGGAAGACGATGGGCTGGCGGCTCGGCCAGGACTTGAGGGGCGCGCTGAGCGTGGTCATGGCAGTGAAGACGGGCCAACCGGGCAAAAGACGCAGACTTGCCAACAATTTATAACAAACTGGCTTCTAGTCCGGGCGGCCTCAACAGTGAAGTGCAACACACCTTCGAATTCTCTCTAAGGTGTGCCCATGAAATCAGAACCTCACTACAGCCAGCTGGACTACCAGGACCGTCAAACCATTGCCATCGGCCTCGAACAGGGGCTGAGCATACGAGCCATAGGTCGCGTGCTCAACCGCAGCGCCTCTACCATCAGCCGCGAGATTGCCCGCAACAGTGGGGGCAATGGTTACAGCTGCCGTTACGCTCAGCAACGACGGGTGCGAAGACGTCGCCACGCCAGACCAGCGCCCAAGCTGGTTGCAGGCAATCACCTGTTTGAATCCATCACTGAACTGCTTCGCCAGCGTTGGTCACCCCAACAAATTGCTGCTCACCTGGCTAAACTGCATCCGAGCGATGCCGCCCAACGCGCCTCGCATGAAACTATCTACAACGTCATCTACGCCCAACCCCGAGGAGAGCTGCGCAAAGAGCTCATTGCTTGTCTGCGCATGGCACGCGCCAAGCGCTGGCCACGCTCCAAGGGGGAAGATCGCCGGGGACAGATGGCGAACCTGTTGAGCATCCATGTTCGCCCGCCAGAGATTGAAGATCGCCAGTTCCCAGGACATTGGGAGGGCGACCTGATCAAAGGCGCGCTCAATCAAAGTGCGGTGGGCACGCTGGTTGAGCGCAACACCCGGCTGCTGATACTGGTCAAGCTGCCTCATCCCAATCCTGCAACAGCGGCCCATGTGCTACAGGCGTTTACAGACAAACTCAGTGCAGTGGCGCAGCCCATGCGCAAGACCTTGACCTATGACCGGGGCACAGAGATGGCCTACCACCAGCAGCTCAGTGCCAATACGGGCATTGCGGTGTATTTCTGTGATCCGCACAGCCCATGGCAGCGAGGCACCAATGAGAACACCAACGGCTTGATTCGTCAGTTCCTGCCAAAGGGTACGGATCTGTCTGGATACAGCCAGGAGCAGCTTGATGCGATTGCCGATCTGATGAATGGCCGACCCAGGAAAACTCTGGACTGGTGCACACCGCATGAGGTCTACAGTGCCTGGCTGGCCAAGCTTGAGAACTCAGTGCAAACCATCCAATAAACTACCGCTGTGTTCCACTTGGATTTGAGTGCGCCCCGCATGAAATATGCGCAAGCAGCTATTAATAGAATAGCAAATTCAAAGCAAAGGGCGCGGCACAAAGTCGCTCACACGGCCGCTGTCGTCCACCTGTACCTGGCAGACCTGGCTCATCTGGGCGCGCAAACGCAGCCGGGCGCGTTGCACGCGGGATTTGGCCGCGCTCAGGCTCAAGCCTTTGGCTTTGGCAAAGTCGGCTTGTGCCATGCCTTGCAGGTCGCACAAGGTGATGGCTTCGCGGTCGTCCGGGCTCAATTCGCTGAGCACACGCGGCAAGCAGGCGGTGAGCGTGTCGACCGTGTCGTCGTCCTCAACGGGTGCAACCAAATCGTCGGGCAAGGCCACCATAGGATGTGCCACCCGCATGTGATCCGCCAGCGTGTTGCGCGCTACCTCGAACAGCCAGGCGCGCGCGTTTTCGATCGCGCAAAAGCGCTCGCCCTGGCGCAGTGCTTTTAAAAACAGGTCTTGCAGCAAGTCGTCCGCCAGCGCCGCATTGCCCACGCGGCGCCGCAGCCAGCCGCGCAACTCGTTTTCGTGCGCGGTCCAGGCGGTGGTCAGGCAGTTCATGGTGGATTCGATGACTTAAATAACAAAATAAAGCGCCAGCCCCCGCAAAATAATAACAGGTAGCTATTGTGTTTATAGCAAATCAGGGGCTGATGCGCTTGTCCGCCTAGGCAGCCGCGGTTTCCTTGTCGATGCCCAGATTGCCCATTTTCTCCCACAAGTTCTGGCGGCGGATGCCCAAGGAGTTGGCGCAGCACTGAATTCGCCACTGGCAGGAGCCGGGCGCGCACACAATGAAGTCGCGTTCACATCACTCAGCCAGCTAGGACGATTCACCCCGTTCAACGAACGTGTCTGTTCCTACGGTGGGCGGCGGCGGGATTCCGGTCGTTTGGGGCTCTGCTTCGTCGCCAATGACCGCGCTCTGCGTACGCGGTGCCGTGTCGTCGCCTTCTGATTTCACGTCCTTACTCGTTTCCTGATTCCGCGCGAATATTTTCAAAACGTTTTCGTTCAGTTTGCCGAGTTGAGCGAGGTCTGTGAAGGGGTCTTTGTTTGTGTTCATATTCGTCTCTCATCAACTGTACGACGTGACAATGAGCGCTAATTGGCATTCTGCTGCTCGATGCAGGCCATGTCTGTGCGGTAGGAAACATAAAGCGCTTTGATACAAATTGATTCTTATTAAGTCGATGTCATTCAAGCTCGCGTACGGGGTGGATGATGTTGTCCATAAGTCGCGTTCAACAAAACGGCACTCTTTTAAGAATAATTGGAACCCAAACATGGGTTGGATGGTCAAAGGAAGATGGATAGAAAGCCGTTTCCTGTTCCCGAAAGCTTTTCTGCCGCCTGCTCAGAATGCGGCGCAGTCTCCCATGGGCGTCTCTATTTGCGGTCCGGCGACCAAAACACCTGTGAGAATTGCCTCCTCGATGCCCGCAAACATCTTGGTGGTTGGGGCGGGCACCCCTATGAATTGTTCGTCGAAGCAATTGCCGAGGCGATGGATTTAAGGGAAAAAGAGACTGGCCTGCATTCCAAACGTGTGGCGGCCCATACTCTTTTGCTGGCAAGACACCACTATCAAAAAGCTAAAGATCTTCAGGAAGTGTATTGGGGCAGCCTGCTCCATGACATCGGAAAAATCGGTGTACCTGATGCGGTGCTCTTGAAGCCCGGCAAGTTGTCCGATCAGGAATGGCAGATCATGCAAGAGCATCCACGCAACGGGCACCTCATCTTGGAAAAACTCCCGTTCCTGTCGATGGCCGCAGATATTGTTCTCTGTCACGAGGAGCGGTTTGACGGATCAGGTTACCCGGCGGGACTCAAGGGAGAAGCAATTCCTTTGGCGGCGAGACTCTTTGCCGTCATCGACACCCTTGATGCGATGACCTTTGATCGCCCATATCGTAAGGCACTGCCTTTCGAAACAGCACGGGCGGAAATACTTCGCATGGCCGGAACCCAATTTGATCCGCAGGCGGTTGACACGTTTCTTCTTGAGGAGTCAGCACTGCGGGAGGTGTCGGAGATGGAGTTTCTCTCGGCACACAGGACATAGCTGCATTGAGTTTTCAGGGTAGACCCCTGCCAGGCGCCAAGCGGGTTGGGGAGAACGGATTCCCCCGTGCGCGGTTGGACCGTCACGCATTCATTTCTTCTCCAGCGTGATTTGAATCAATAATATCTCGACGTCAGGTGTGATATTTTTGGTTTGAGGAGTTAAAAAATGAGTCACCTACCCCAATGCCCGGCTGGTATTTCGGCGGATGAGTTAGCAGATGATCCCACGGTTGGTTTGACTCAAGAAGCCATTTTTGCCGAAGCGTTGATCAGCTCCCGGCAAAACATTCTGCCCCGGCGCCTGAGCGAGCCCGGCCCATCGGCGGCACAAGTCGAACAATTGTTTCGCGCAGCCGCTGCGGCGCCCGATCATGGCCAGTTGCGGCCGTGGCGTTTTGTGCTGGTGCCAGCTCATAAACGCGCCGATCTGGCGGAAGTTTTTGCCCGCGCGCTGATGGATCGCGACGCCGGTGCCACCCCGGAGCAAATCGAGTCCGCGCGTGAAAAAGCGCATCGCGCGCCCTTGCTGATCTTGGCGGTGGCGTGCCTGGGGCCGCGTGAGCCCGATGTTCCGATGCTGGAACGCATGGTGTCAGTGGGGTGTGCCGTGCAAAACATGTTGCTCAGCGCACACAGCATGGCGTTTGGCGCCGGACTTACCAGCGGCCAGGCCATGTCTTCTCCGCACATGCGTACCTTGTTTCAATTGCAGGCGGGCGAAGAAGCGGTGTGTTTCATCAACGTGGGCACGGCCTCCAGACGTAAAGCGCCGCGCCTGCGTCCCGAGCCCACTGACTTTGTGACCAGTCTGTAACGCGTCTGGCGCCAGCGCCCCGTGTGGTTTTTGGCTTCGGTGCGGGTTATTGCCGGGGTCGATATTGCACAATGCCCGTATATTCGAATCAACTAGACGAAGAGACAAACTTTTCCGCGCCCGCGCCCACCCTATGACAAAGCTTAAAGCACAACCCATCCCCTCCGATCTCGATCGACCAGACGAAGTATTTGAGCTGGCCGCCGAGTTGTTTCGGGTCATGTCGGCACCGATGCGCCTGAAGATCATCAGTTGCCTGTGCGACGGCGAAAAGAACGTGAGCTATTTGCTCAGCAAAATAGGCACCACCCAGCCCAATATGTCGCAGCACCTGAACACCTTGTATCGACATGGGGTGCTCGGCAAACGCCGTGATGGCGTGCAAATCTATTACCGCATCATCGATGAGCGGATACCGGCGCTCTGCCGCGCTGTCTGCACCAAGATCGAGACAGAAGGCAATTTCAAGGCCGCCATGATCGGCACGGCCCACTAGCGGCTGCTTGCGCGCCGCCACATGCTTGGCTGGCGGCGGCTGTTGACCACATTTTTATCGGCTAATTCGTGCGCGGTAGCAGATAACCGCATCTGTAAATAAGCACACACATCTATAAGCACATACAAATACATTGATCTACATCAGAACTTTACATAGCGACAAATATTAGTATTTACCCTAATAGTGTTGCTGGTTCGCTATCGCAACTGGGCACTACCGCCTGTAAAGCGAGGAGTTCTTGATGCGTAGTCGATATCTACTGGTTGCAGCCCTGGCAGCTCTCTTTTTTGCCGTGGCAGCACCGGCGGCCACCAAGCCAGCACCGGCCGTAGCCGGGACCCCGGCAAAGTTGCAAACAACAGCTGACCACAGCAAGTTCAAGATCCTGGATCAGGATTTTGCTTCCGGCCCGGAGGTGACCAAGGCTTGCCTGAGTTGCCATACCGAGGCTGCCAAACAAATTCACCAGACACAGCACTGGAAGTGGGAGTTCATCAACCCCGACACCAAGCAAGTGTTAGGCAAGAAGCATGTTGTCAACAATTTCTGCACCTCGGTCAGGTCGAATGAGGCCGCTTGCAACAGTTGCCATATTGGCTATGGCTGGAAGGACGCCAAGTTTGACTTCACCGTGGAAGAAAACGTCGACTGCCTGGCCTGCCATGACCACACCGGCAAGTACACCAAGCCGAGTGGTTTTGCCGGCAACCCGGTCGCCCGGGACACCGAGTTTCCGGCGGGCTCGGGCAAGATCATCAAGGGCATCAACCTGAAAGAAATCGCCCAGAAGGTCGGGCCCACCACGCGTAACACTTGCGGTGCCTGCCACTTCAAGGGCGGCGGCGGTGATGGTGTCAAACACGGTGATCTGGACAGTTCTCTGGAAAACCCTGACAAGGCGCTGGACGTGCACATGGACACCAAGGGGCTGAATTTTTCTTGCGCCACCTGCCACAAGACCGATGATCACAAGGTCTCCGGCAGCCGCTACGCCCCCACGGCCAAGGACAAGGCACCGGCGCACATGCGCGGCGAGGCCGACAAGACCAGCCCTGACACCTGCCAGGCCTGCCACGGCCAAGCACCGCACCAGATCGTCAGGCTCAATGAGCACACCGCCAAGATCGCCTGCCAGACCTGCCACATCCCGGCCTTTGCGCGCGGCGGTGTCCCGACCAAGATGTCGTGGGACTGGTCTACCGCCGGCAAGCTGGACAAGGATGGCAAGTTCCAGACCATCCGGGACGAAAACGACTACGACACCTACATGACGATCAAGGGCGATTTCAAGTGGGCAGAGAACGTCACACCCGAATACGTCTGGTTCAATGGCACGAACAAATACACCCTGATCACCGACAAGATCGAGAAGGGCGACAAGCCGGTTCAGATCAACGGCTTTGAGGGCAGTGCCACCGATGGCAAGTCGATGATCTGGCCGATCAAGCTGTTCCGCGGCAAGCAGCAATATGACCCGATCAACAAGTCGCTGGTCATCACCCACCTGGCGGGCAATGACGACACCGCCTTCTGGAAGAACCTGGACTGGGTCAAAGCGGTCACCGAGGGCATGGCCAAAGGCGGCGTCAAGTTCTCCGGCAAGGTCGATTTCATCGAAACCGAAAGCATGTGGGCGATCAATCACATGGTGGCACCGAAAGAAAAAGCGCTGGGCTGTGTGGCGTGCCACGCCAAGGTCGGTCGGCTGGACAAGATTGACGGCGTCTATATGCCGGGTCGCAGTCGCGACCATGCCCGCTGGCTTGAAATCGGTGGCTGGCTTCTTGCTGCCCTGACCTTGCTCGGCGTCCTGGGCCACGGCCTGGTCCGCATCATCGTGAACAAACGCAATAGCTAACCGGGAGAACCTTCATGTCACGCGTCTATCTCTTCAAACCATTCGAGCGGCTCTGGCACTGGTGCCAGGCAGCATTGATCATTTTCATGCTGCTGACCGGCTTCGAGGTGCATGGAACCTATTCCGTCTTCGGCTTCGAAAAGGCAGTCAACTACCACACCATCGCCGCCTGGACGCTGGTGGGACTGTGGATTTTTGCCGCCTTCTGGCATATCACCACCGGCGAATGGCGGCATTACATCCCGACTACCAAAAATATCGTTGTCATTGCGAAATATTACTCATCGGGCATCTTCAAGGACGAGCCGCATCCGTTCCGTCCGAGCCTGAGCAACAAGCACAACCCGCTGCAACGGCTGACCTATCTGGCCGTGCTGACACTGCTCAGTCCGCTGCTCTGGTTTACCGGCTGGCTCTACCTTTTTTATGCGGACTGGGCGGCCTGGGGCCTGAGCAAACTGCAGTTGGAATGGATTGCCACCGCACACACTTTCGGCGCCTTCCTGATGCTGACATTCCTGATCTCGCATCTGTATCTCGCCACCACCGGCCACAAGATCACCTCGCAGGTCAAGGCCATGCTGACCGGCTGGGAGGATCTTGCTGCGGCTGAAGAACCCATGCCGGGCAAACGGCACTAGTGCTGAACGTTGAGTTTTTGTTGTTGTACTAACCAGGGAAATCTCATGAAAGTTGCTTTCAGAAAAAAGTTACTCGTCACTTTGGTGGCGAGCCTGTGGCTGCCTTTGGCCGCCTCCGCGGCGGACGCCGACTTGATGCAAAAGATTGAAGACCTGTCGCGCGAGCTTCAGGCTTTGAAGGCTCAGGTCACGGCCAATGAGCAAAAAGCGGCGCAAGCCCAGCCTCAGGCCACCGAGCTGGCCGACCTCAAGAACCAGGTCACCAAGCTCGAGGGCAAGTCGCTCAGCAAGTGGCTGACGGTGGGCGGTGACTACCGCTTCCGTTTCGACAGTCTGGAGGGGCAGAGCAAGACCTTCACCGATGTCAACGCGACCTTTATGAACGCGCAGAACACGCTGCAGAGTGAATTTTTTGCCAATCCTGCGGCGGCTTCAAGCCTCAACCCGGCGTGGACCACGGCCCAAGCGCTGTCCGGTTTGATGGGCTTCTCGCAAGCGATGGGCAAGGTCGCCACGTATGACCAGGCGAACGCCTTCCTCGGAGCCAATGCATCCATGGCGGGTGCCATGGGGGCATTCGCCGCAACGGTGCCCGCCTACAAACCCAAGAACACCAGCCAGTACAGCAACCGCTTCGGGCTGGACCTGGGGGCCAAGGCGACGCAGGACATCAGCGTCAACGCGCACCTGAACATGTACAAAGTGTTCGGCTCGCAGGATGAGGGCTCGGTCACCAATGCGGGCAGCGCGCCGTTCTTCGCCGACCGCGTGGGTGTCTTTGACGGCACGCTCGGGCACGTTCCCTCCAACAGCGCGCTGAATGTGGACCGCGTTTATGCCACCTGGAGCAACATCGGCGACGAACCGGTCTGGCTATCGGTTGGCCGGCGCCCCTCCACGGGCGGCGCGCCGGGCAATCTGCGCGACAACCGGCCTAATCCCGGCAACGGCGGCACACCCTCGATGCTGGTGGACTACGCCTTTGACGGCATGACGGTGGGCTACGCGCCGGACGTCGACGGCTGGCCGGGCGCCTATGCCAAGATCTGCTATGGCCGCGGCTTCGAGAACGGCTTCACGGACCCGAGGGGCAACTCGCTGAAGGACACCGACATGCTCGGCGTGGCGATTGTTCCCATCGACACCGACCCGCTGCGCGTCTGGCTGCAATGGAACCGCGGCATGAACATCTTTGATGCGCCGACGATGAGGAAAACCTACTTTGGCGACACCACAGCAAAAACCAACCTGGGCGATATCGACTGGTTTGGCATGGGCTTCATGAGCACGTTCAAGAACATTGGCCCGGGCAAACTCAATGTCTTTGGTGACTTGGGCGTGAGCATCACCCATCCGAACCAGAACGTCTCGGCGCAGTTCGGCTTCCAGGGTTTGATGACGGGTGGCTTCTTCAGCCCCGAAGCACCGACCAGCAAGACCGGCACGGCGATTGCATTGGGCGTGCGGTACGACCTGCCATCGAACTCGAAGTTCGGTCTTGAGTACAACCACGGCTCCAAGAACTGGATCACCTTCGCCCCGGCAGCCGATGACATGTGGACCGCCAAGGTCGGCACGCGCGGCGATGTGGTTGAGGCCTACTTCATTCAGGAGCTCGACCGCAAACCGATCTCGTCCTTCTTCAGCAAGGCGTTCTTCCGTCTCGGGGTGCAGTACTACAAGTTTGACTACACCGGCAGCAACAACTGGGTCGGCGCGCCAGTGGCGATCGGTGATGTGAATGGCCAGATGATGACCACGACACCGCTGGAAAACGCCACCAACCTGTACGCCACCTTCGAAGTCAAATTCTGACTTGACCACCCAAGCCGTTGAGCGCAAACGATTGCGCTCAACGGGCATTTATTAACTTACCAAAGGATTTTGAAATGAAAACCAAATTCTCCACCGTCGCTGTTTCCATCACGCTGGCTTTGGCTGGCCTGGCGTTTGCCGGCAGCGCCGCGGCTGACGAAGGCAAGATGGTCGGCCCGATCACCAAGATCACGATGGCAGCCGACGGCAAGTCGGCCACCGCCGTTCTGAAGGACACCAAGGCCGGTACACCCATCACCATCACCATCACCGATGACCTGACCCTGGACAAATTCAAGGACAAGCGCATTGTGGAAGGCGACGAGATCCGCGCCCGCTTCGAGAAGGACGGCAAGAACACGGCCAAGTCCTTCAAGAAGACGGCTGGCTGCTAAGCCCACCCAGCCACCCCAACAGTCAAGCTCCCCGGCCGCTCGGGGTGGCGATAGCGGAAAAGTGTGTCGCTCTCTCATGGAAGGAGTTCCGTCATGAAACGCTTGATTTTGGCAGTCGCCCTGGTCGCAACAACTCTGTCGGCCGCAATAAGCTGGAATGCCCATGCGGCAGAGCAGCAGCTCGAAGCAAATGAAGTAGCCAACGAGCAGATGGTCTCGTATTTCGAGCAGGGAATGATCGGAAAAAGTGTCTGGGTCGTTGACAGCCGCCCGGCAGGAAAATACAGCGCCGGTCACATCCCGGGCGCCCTGAGTCTGCCGCTGGACATGTTGAGGAAAGACGCCGCCAGCGCCGAGAAACTGGGCATTCCCAAAACCGGGAAAGTCATTTTTTACTGCGCGGGAAGAGAGTGCACGCTGTCCGTCGACTCCGCTGAGATTTTCAGAAAGATGGGCTATGCCGACGCCTGGGTCTACCGCAACGGTGTCCCTGGCTGGACGCAAAAAGCGCAGCCCCTTCTGGCCGAGGCGTCATTCGTTCAAAAAGGCAACCTGATTTTGATCGACACGTCGCCAGGAAAAGAGACCATCGTGACGGAATCGAACAAGCTGGTTCAGCTTTCCATCAGCGACTTCAAGGGCAGCCCAGGCCAGACCGCCCTGGGCACGCTGTCCAAAAATGCCCCCATCATCGTCGTTGGGCGCGGTGACCTGGACGCGGTCAATGCCACGCTGGAAGAACTGCGCGAACGCGATTTCCGCCGGCTGGCCTACTTTCCCTTGAGTGCCTGGAAAGGCGCGCTCGCCATGGCGCCTGCGCTCACGACGGTGACCTGGGCACCGGTCTACGGGCCGGGACAGGTCGCGCCAAAAGCCTTCGAAGAAGCGGTGGCTGCGGGCAAGTTCATCCTGGACGTGCGCCCGGTCGCCGACTATGCGCGGGGGCATTTCAAAGGGGCCGTGAGCCTTCCCATTGAAGAGATGGAAAAAGATTACGCCAAAATTCCCAAGGACGTTCCCGTCTTCGTCAATTGCGCGTCAGGCGCCAAGAGTCAAAAGACCTTCGACATCCTGGGCCGCAAGGGTTATGTCAACGTGTCGTACCTGGATGCCGAAGTGGCCTGCAAGGGTGAAATCTGCACCATCAAGGAATAAGCGTCAAGCCAGTGCGCCGCACTGGCTTGGTCCTTTGACCACCGCCATACCCGGCAAACCCATCCGTCATCGCCCGTTGGCATCAATCGCTATATAAAAAATAGCATATCATGTCTATTTGACGGGGGCTGCAGGCCGGTTTGGCATATATTTTTCAAGTTGCGCCCGACGATCACCGGGTGATCAACCTTTGCTGGCATTGACCTTGTTTCGGTCTGCCAAGGTGGCAATCAAACCGTCAATGCCTTTGGTGTTGACCTCCTGGGCGAACTGGCTGCGATAGGTTTCCACCAGCCACACACCCATCACGTTCAGGTTGTAAATTTTCCAGCCAGCGCCGTCACCGCTGGTTCTCTCCAGCCGGTAGTCGAGCTGAACCGGGTCGCCACGACCCTTGATTTCGGTACGGACCACCACCTCTTTGTCTTGTGGCGAGGCGCGCAGGGGCATGACCACCACGCTCAGGTCAGCGACCTGGGCCACGGCGCCGGCGTAGGTGCGCACCAGCAAAGTCTTGAACTCGTCCTGCAAGCGCTTTTGTTGCTCCGGGGTGGCTTGTCGCCACGCGGGGCCGACCGCAGAAGCGGTCATGCGTTTGAAATTCATGTGTGGCATGACCGTCGCATCCACCAGCGCAATGATGGTTGTCACATCACCCGTGCGGACCGACGCACTGGCCTTGATGCTGCCCAGTACCTCGGTCGACAGCCGGGTAATCAAGGCATTGGCCGCTTCATCTGCCGCCAGCGCTGGCAAGGCCAGCAGATTTGAAGTGCTCATCAGCAGCACGGTAAGCCAACGTGTCAATCTGCGTCGGTTCATGACTGGGTTCCCTTGGGTTGAACTGCTCTCGATTTATATATCTATCTATGCTTATATATTGTAGTAGTTTTGTTGAGCTCACGCAAAGTCGCTCAGAGGTGATGCAAGTGATTTTTGGCGGACACCCCATGAAATTACGCCTGCGCCGCGACGCCTAGCTTTGGTCGCTGGACAGGATCAGCGCTTCAAAGTCACGGTGTCGGGCTTGCCCGGGCTGGTGGTGACCTCAGACAATGAGTTGACGGTGCCGGCAACGCAGGCGCGCTCGCTGGTGGTGCGGGCCCAGTTGCCACCCGATGTGGCGCCGCCCGGCTCACATCCGATCAAATTCGAAATTGAATCAATGGACATGCAGGTCCATGATGCAGAGCAATCCGTGTTTTTGGTGCCAAATCAAGGCTGGCTGATGCTTGCTGCAGGGGCCATGCTCTCCCAGGCCTTGAGCGCTTCTGCGGCATGCATCAGCGCCGGGCCGCCGCCCATGTACACGCAGACGCTGAGCATTTCTTCCAGCTCGGCCCGGGTGCAGTTGAGCTTGTGCAAGGCCTTGACATGAAAGCCGATGCAGCCAGAACACCCTTGCGTGATGCCAATGGCCAGGGCCATCAGCTCCTTGTTTTTGGCGCTGATGACACCCTCGGCCATGGCAGCCCGTGCCATTTGCCCGAAACTCTGCATGACCTCGGCCTGCGTCTTGCGAAATGGTGCCAGGCCTTCATTGATATCCTGAATCAAGCCAGCATGGTCAAAAGTGCTCATCATCATTCCTTAAAATATCAGTTGTTAATTATATATTTAGAGAGACTGGAAAGACCATGAAAGCATTTCAAGACTATTACCCTGAAAACCTGGCGCACTGCTATGGCTGCGGCTCCAAAAATGACCATGGGCACCGCATCAAAACCTTTTGGGACGGTGAAGAGACCGTGACCCATTTCACGCCGGAGCCGTTTCACACCGCCATTCCCGGTTTTACCTACGGTGGGCTGCTGGCCTCACTGATTGACTGCCACAGCACCGGCACCGCGGCGGCGGCCATGTACCGGCAGGAAGGCCGTGAGATGGACACGCTGCCGGCGTTCCGCTTTGTGACGGGCTCGCTGCACGTGGACTATCTCAAGCCCACGCCAATTGCCGGGGTCCTGGAAATTCGAGGCCGGGTGAAAGAAATCAAGGGCCGCAAAGTGGTGATTGAAACCACCGTGTACGCCGCTGGCGTGGCCACCGCGCGCGGCGAAGTGGTGGCGATTCAGATGCCGGAAAACTTCGGTGCAGCCAGCGTCTGAACGCCTGGGGTGGCAAACAGGGGGAAAAAAGCGCTGTCTGTGTGCAACATGTGGCCCGCGACCAGCTCGGTCACCAGAAATTTGACCAGTTCACCCTCGGTGGCATCCCCTGCATCTGCCGCCAGCGCTGAAAGGTGCAGCGCGTGTGCCCGCGCCAGCAGTACCTGATGCTGGCGCGCATGGTCCGCCATGCCGGCAAAGCCGTGCGCCAACAAAATAGCTTCTTCATGCGCAAAGTGCTCCACCACGTGCGCCAGCAGCGCCTCAAACGCGGCCTCGAATGCGGCCGGCTGCTGCCGGCGCAATGCCGCCTCGTCCAGCAGTGTGTTGGCCAGCCGGAACAGCGTTTCATGCTCCTGATCAATCACCGGGTTGCCGCTGGCAAAAGCGGCTTTCCAGCGCAGGTGAACATGGGACTTCGGCGCCGGGTCGCAGGCCTCGGGGGCGGGCGCTGACAATGGCTTCACGCACAGCTGCACGGCATTGCATCCGCTCTTTTTTGCCCGGTACATGGCCTCATCGCCCAGACGCAACAAGTCTTTTTCGGTCTCGCCATGGTCCGGGTACAACGCCACGCCGATGCTCGACGAAATGCTCAGCACGAGACCCTGGGTGGTCACAAAATCCTGCGCCAGCGCAGCGCGAATTTTTTCGGCCACCGCCAGTGCCGCGTCGCTGGTTTGCAGGTCAGGCAGCAGCACCACAAACTCGTCACCGCCCAGGCGCGCGGCGGTATCAGATTCGCGCAGGCACGCCTGAATGCGCTGTGCCACGGCATGCAGTACCCAGTCTCCGACCTCGTGCCCGAGCGCGTCGTTGATCGGCTTGAACTTGTCCAGGTCGATAAACAACAGCGCCAGGCGAGTTTGGGCCCGACGTGCGCGCACCAGCTGTTGCGTCAGTCGTTCCAGCGCCAGGCGCCGGTTGGGCAAATGGGTGAGGGGGTCATAAAAAGCCAGATCACGCACCTGCTTTTCCATCTGGATGCGTTCGGAAATATCTTCAAGTGACACCACCGCACCTTGCAGCGCCTCGCCTTGCAGTGGGGTCACGCTCATGCTGAACCAGCGCTGTTGCTGTGAAGAATGGCACGTATATTCGAGGTAGAAACGCGGCGAGCGACCGTCCAGCACGGCCTGAATGCCGTCTTGCGCCGACAGTGTGCCGCTTGCGGCGGGATCAGCCTCGACGCTTTGACAGGCTGCGAGGTAATTGGCACCCACCTCGGTGCTGCTTGCGCTCTGCCCGAGCTCGGCTGCACACGCTTGCGAACAACGCCGCCAGGCATCGTTAACCGTCAAAATGACGCCGTTGCGATTGAGCACGGCAATTTCGGCGGTCACTGAATTGAGCACCGCTTGTTTGAAGATCTCACTGTCCTGCAGCACTTTTTTCTGTTGCGCCAAGGTGTCGAGCAGCCGGTTAAAGCCACCCACCAATTGGCCGATTTCGTCTTGCCGAACCACGGGCAGTGCTTGTGGCGGCTGGTTGTGGCGCACAAAGCCGTCCAATGTGTTGACTGCCGCCGTCATGGGGGCGAGCTGGCGTCGCAGCATCAGCCAGATGAGGGTCAAGCAAAAAAGGGCCAGCACCAGTGCGGCCAGCCGGCCGCGTGGCTGGATCGCCTCAATCAGGGCAAAGGTTTCCTCGGGCGCGAGTGTGACGGAGGCGTACCAGTGGGCCAGGGGAATCTGCCGGATGCTGACCAGCACCTCAACGCCATGCGGGTTGACCACCCGTGCCGTACCCTCAAAACCCTGCACAAAACGGTCAATCCAGGGGCTAATGCCAGGGGCGGGCAGGACTTCCATCAAGCGCGGTGTGTCGGACGTGGCAAAAATCAGCCTTTGGCGCGCGTCCAGCAGAAAGAAGTTGCCGGTCTTGCCATAACGGTGCGAGGCCAATTGGCTCAAAAAGTTGGCTTGATCCAGCCGAATAACACCTGCCAATGCGCCGATGACCTCGCCCTGGAGGTTGCGAATCGGCACGGCCATGGCAAACGCAGGCGCGTTTGGCTTGCTGTGAAAGTGAATGCGGCCAATGACAGCTTCGCCGTCCTTGAGAACCGTGGCCAACTCTTGCGGATCAAGCGCGTTGGCGACAAGCCCGTCTTTCAAGAATTGCATGTTCGCCTGCAACACCCCTTGCCGGTTCCAGATCATGGCGCCGCTATTGAACAGCCCGGCCAGAAATGGCCGTTCAAGCAGGAAAGCGTTCATCGCGGCCTGGTCGTCCACCTGCGTCGGACTGACCCTTGAGGCGACTGTTTTCAGGATGTCCAGCCGGTCTTGCAAGCCGTGATTGACTTCAGCGGTCAGCAAGTTCAGGGCTGAACGCTGTTGTTCGCCGGTAAAACGCAGCAGTTCTTCGCGCAGCAGCCCTTTCATGTAGGAGGCCAGCGACAAGAAGCTGAGCACCACGATGAGCAGCGTCAGCAGGGTGACGCGGGTTTTGAGCGACTGCGGCTGAAAGCGCTGGAGGAACATGCAGGCAGGTGTAAGTGAATGTTGCGGTGCCTGATGATATTGGATACTGCTTCACCCCACAGTGAACGGCAGCTATTAACCAGATGCGCATCACCCAACATCATCGTGGCGGGCCTTAAATGTTGCAGCCTGCTTTTTAAAGCGACCTGCCTTCGCCTGCTTCTTCCACTGTTTTTCCATCGCGGATGTGGTAAATCCGCTTGAAGATGGGGATGATCTTTTCGTCGTGGGTCACCACGATGATGGCCGTGTGCGCTTGCACAGCCATCTGGTTCAGGATGCGCATCACACCCAAGGCGCGCTCGCTGTCCAGCGGCGCGGTGGGCTCGTCCGCCAGAATGACCGGCGGGCGATTCGCCAAGGCGCGGGCAATCGACACCCGCTGTTGCTCGCCGCCCGAGAGCTGGGAAGGTTCCGCTTTGGCGCGGTGCTGCACATCCAGCGCGGTGAGCAGCTCCAGTGCGCGCGCCCTTGATCGCGCGTTGGCCACCCCCGCCAGCATGGGGAGCAGCGCCACGTTGTCGGTCACGTCCAGAAACGGAATCAGGTACGGCGCCTGAAAGATGAAGCCAATGCGGTCGCGCCGCAGCGTGCGCAGGTCGGCCACTTTCCAGCCATTGTCATAAATCACGTCAGCCCCAAGGGTCATGCGCCCTGACGTGGGCTCAATGATGGCTCCCAGGCATTTCAGCAGCGTGCTCTTGCCAGAACCCGATGGGCCCACCAGGCCAACGACTTCACCGGGGGCCACAGACATGTTGACGTTCTTGAGGGCTTCGACCGCGCTGTCGCCCTTGCCATAGACCTTGCGCAGGCCTTCAATGCGGATGCCACCTGGCTCAGTTGTGCGGGTTGTCCTGGTGCTCATCCGATCGCCTCCGCCGGGTCCACTCTGAGCGCCACGCGGATCGCCAGCGTACTGGCCAGCGCGCATATCACCAGCGTGGCCGCCAGGCCGATGAGTGCGTCTTGCGGCATCAGCAGCACAAATTTCGGGAACACCGGCGCCCACACCGTGGCCGACACCTTGCCCACAATGAAGCCGATCAGCCCCAGGCCCAGCGCCTGCTGCAAGATCATGCCGGCAATGGTGCGGTTGCGTGTGCCGATCAGCTTGAGCACCGCAATCTCGCGGATCTTCCCCAGCGTCATGGTGTAAATGATGAAGGCCACAATGGCAGCACTCACGACCGCCAGAATGGCCAGAAACATGCCAATTTGTTTGGCTGAAGTGGCAATCAGCTTGGCCACCAGAATGTCTTCCATGCCCACGCGGGTGTACACCTGCACATGCTTCCAACGCGTGAGAGACTCAGCCACCTCGTCGGCCTGCCAACCGGGCTGCAGCTGGACCAGCACCGCATTGACGTTGTGGCTGCTGGCCTGCAGGCCTTGCACCGCTTCCAGCAAGCCGGGCACGCCGGGGCGATTGAAGGCCGGGTTGGTCGCCGTGCGGGTGCGGTCATTGACGATCGTGTCGTTGTCCTTCAAAAACTGCGCCTCTTGCGCGTCTTTCAAAGGGATGAACACCATCGGGTCGCCGCCAGACGACACCATGCGCTGCGTCAGGCCCACGACGCGGTAGTTGTGGCGGCGCACCTGCAATTCTTCGCCCAGTTTGAAGCCGGTTTTGATATCGACCACTGCTTCATAGTGATCGCGGGTGAGTTGGCGGCCAGCCACCAGATAGCCCGGTTCGCCGGGCTGGCCCGGCTCAATGCCGACCACCATCACGCGCACTTCGTCGCCACTGGCTTTTTGCACCTGCTGGGTCAGGTAAGTGACGTTGGACGCCTGGCCCACACCGGGCATGCCGCGCACGCTGCGCACCACGTCGTCTTTCAGGCTGGATGCCTCGGCATAGGGGCCTTGGGTGTCTTTTTGCACCACCCACAGGTCCGCGCCGCTGTTGGTCAGGAGTGCCTGCGCATCATTGACCATGCCACGGTACACCCCGCCCATTGTCAGCGTCACGCCAATCAGCAGCCCCAGCCCGAGGCCCGTCAGGGCAAACTTGCCCCAGCCGTGCAGAATGTCGCGGCCTGCCAGGCTGATCATGGCTTGCCTGTTGGTTGGGCCAAGGTCTCCACCACCTTCACGCGGGCACCGGCCTTGAGGGCTTTTTCGCTGTAGACCACCACGCGCTCACCTTGGCCCAGTCCTTTGAGCACCTGCACCTGACCGTCCAGGCTGCGGGCACCGAGTTCTACCGGGGCAAATTCCGGCCTGTCGCCATTGAGCCGCCAGACACCGGTTTGTCCGTTTTGACGTTGTACGCTGGCGTTGGGCAGCAGCAGGGCGGGGGCGGTGGCGGGCAGTTGCAGGGTGACTTCTGCCATTTCACCCACCGAGATACCTGGGGGCGGTTCGGCAAAAGCCACTTGCGCGATACGCTCTTCAGTCACGCTGTCAGCCAGCAACTCAATGCGCGCGACCTGGCCGGGCAAGGTGGTTTGCGGTTGTGAGCGCAGCACAATGCCGCCCTGCAAGCCGGGCGCCAAGCCGGCCGAGCGGCCCTGGTCCACCCGCAATTTCACCCACAGGCTGCTCGGATCGATCAGACGCAAGACCGGTTGGCCCGCCACCACGGTGCTGCCGGCCTCGGCATCGCGGGTGGTGACCACGCTGTCAGCCGGGGCCAGCAGGCGCACATTGCTGCGTTGCTGCGCCAGACCGGCGCGCTCGGCTTTCAGGCGGCTCATGTCTTGGCCGCTACCCGCCAAATTGGCCTGCGCCGCCTGCACGGCGGCATCGGCCGAGGCCTGTTCTTGCAGCCGCGCGTCAAGTGCGCCGGGGCTGATGAAGTTTTGCCGCGCCAGGTCCTGGTTGCGCTGGGTGTTGGCGGCTGCCAGTGCGCGCCGCGCGGTGGCATCTTTCAATTGCGCTTGTGCCGCCGTCTGTGCGCTGCCGGCCCGTGCCAGTGAGGCATCGAGCGCGCTCAGGCGCTGTTCCAGGTCAATCGGGTCCATTTCGGCCAGCAGTTGCCCGGCCTTGACCACATCACCCACGTCCACTTTGACGTTCAATACCCGGCCCGCCACCGTGGGGCCGACCATCCAGCTGCGGCGCGCCTCGACCGTGCCGATGCCAAAAATGGCGGGGCCCAATGTGCCCTCATGAACTTGCGTGACCGTGATCTTGATGGGGGCCAGCGGCCCGGTGCGCAGCGACACAAAGGCGATCGCGCTAACCAGAGCCAAGGCAAGCGCGCCCAGGGCGAGGCGGCGCAGCAACAGGGGATTGGGTGTCATGGGGTTCTTTCTGAATCAAAGGGGCGCTTGGGCAAGCAGGCCGCGCTGGAAGATGGCAAATACGCCAGGGGCTTGTACGGCCATGGCGGGCACATCACCAGAGATCATTGCTTGCATCACCAGCCCCTGCACCGAGCCGATGAACAGAACGGCAGCAGCCCGTAAATCGATATCTGGCGCCATCGCTTTTTGTGTTTGGACTTGCTGCAAGAGTTGCATGAGCAAGCGCCGGTACTGCAGCAGCAGATCCCGCACGCGCGCTTTGAGGGCGGTGTCGTGTGGCTGTTGCAACTCCTGAAAAATCACGCGCGGCACGCCGGGGTGCGTCACCACAAAATCCACGTGGGCCATGAAGACAGCTTGCAGGGCGGTCAGTGCCGAGCGGTTTGAGCCCGAGCTTGGTGAAACCAGGGCGGGTTGGGCTGATTCGGGTCCGCTGGGCGGGATCTTCATCGCGGCGGATTCTGCTGCCTGGGCCCCTTGCGCGGCAGCTTGCAGGCGGCTCATCAGCGTTTGAGTAACCCAGTCCAGCACCGCCAGCCAGATGGCTTCTTTGCTGGCAAAGTGCCGAAACACGGCGCCTTGGGTGATGCCGACCGCCTGCGCCAGGTCGCCCGTCGTGATGTCCGCCGGGCTGCGCTGCGCCGCCAGCCGCAACGCGGCTTCAACCAGGCTGGCCTGACGCACCTCGGTGCGCTGCTTGGAAGGTTTGTCGATGACTTGCATGGAGACAGAAGTAATTAATCAATTACTTATTGTAAAACCATGCGTCAATGGATGGCGTGAAGCTTGGGTAAAGTTGTGTCGCTCCCACGAAGGCTTGTTTTCACGAAAACTGCCTGTAGCCCCCGTGTTATATGCTTAAGTAGCTACTGTAAATATAGCAAAATCAATTCTGCTTTCAGGCTCGCTGGTCGCGTCTGCGCCAACCGGCCAGCGTGCTATTTGTGTGGTCTTAGCTGCGCCGCCACGTGGTCCACAGTGCCGCCAACACAATCAGCCCGCCGCCCAGCCAAGCCGTGGCGCTGAGACTCTCGCCCAGCCAGAGCACCGCAAACAGGGCGCCAAAGGCGGGCTCGGTGCTGGTCAGCAGGGCAACCCGGCTGGGCGCGCTGTGTTTGAGGGCCCAGTTTTGGGCAAAGAAGGCAAACACCGTACAGCCCAGCACCAGGTACAGCGTGGCCTGCCAGAAGGTAGCCTGGGTCGGCAGCGCAGACAAATCACCGGGCATCAGCAGGGCCAGCAGCAGGCTGCCGATGCCAATCACGCCGGCCTGCACGGCCGTGAGTGCCAGTGCCGATGCACTGCTGTGGCGGGTGAGCTGGCTGGTCTGGCACACCGTGATGGCGCGCAGCACCGCCGCGGCCAGCATCAGGCCGTCGCCCCAACTCAAGCGGCCAGAGATGCCGCCGCCAAGCAACGCCGCCCCCAGCAGTGAAATGGCCGCAAACACAAACATGGCCTGCGCCGGACGGCGGCCCAGCAGCCACCACTCGGCAAACGGCGTCAGCACCACGCACAGGCTGATCAGAAAAGCGGCGTTGCTGGCCTGGGTATGGGCGACACCAAATGTTTCACACAAGAAAATGCCCAGCATCAGCATGCCCAGCGGCAGGCCCGTGCGCAGGGCATCGCGCTTTTGAACGGCGGGTGCGCGCAGCAGTGCCGGCAGCAGCAGGACAAAGGTCAGCGTAAAACGCACCGCCAGAAAGCCCAGTACCGGGTAAAAAGCCAGAGCCCCTTTGGCCACGCCATAGCTGGTGCCCCAGACCATGGCCACCAGCAGCAGGGTGAAGTCGGACAGGCGCAGCAGGTGTTTGGGTTGGGGCAGGGTCAAGGTGGTCATGGCAAATAGGGGAAAGCAGAAGCGGGTGGCCATGATAGATTTGGTTTCATTTGGTGATAATTCAGCCATGAAGAACATCACCTGTGCGCCGTGAGCATCAATAGCCCGCTTGATAACCTGCCTGACATGGTGGTATTTGCCCGTGTGGTGGATGCCGGCAGCTTTTCGGGCGCGGCCCGTCAGTTGGGTTTGACCCCGTCAGCCGTGAGCCGCCAGGTGGCACGGCTGGAGGGGGTATTGCGGGTGCGGCTGCTGGAGCGCACCACCCGCAAGCTGCGCCTGACGGAGGCGGGCAGTGCCGCGTTCACGCGCTGCCAGGCCTTGGTGGCGGCCGCGCGCGAGGTGATGGCCCTGAGCGACAGCCAAAGCGCCACACCGCGTGGGCTGGTACGGGTGAGCATGCCCAAAGCCTTTGGCAGACAGGTGGTGCACCCGCTGATGCCTGCGTTCCTGGCACGCTACCCCGAGGTGGATGTGCAACTCATCATCACTGACCGCACGGTGGACCTGTTTGAGGAGTCCATCGACCTGGCCATTCGCATCACCGATGTACCACCACCGGGCCTGGCGGGCCGACCTCTGACATCGATTCGCCATCTGGTTTGCGCCAGCTCGCAGTACCTGGCAGCGCATGGCACGCCAGCGCACCCGCGTGATCTGGTGCAGCACAGTTGCCTTTACCTGGGCGAGGACGAGCGCGACCGCCACTGGCGTTTTCAAAGAGGGGCTGAAGAAGCCACGGTGCGGGTCAGCGGGCGCTATGTGGCCAATCACAGCGAAGTGCGCCTGGACGGTGCGCGGCAGCATCTGGGTATTGCCAGCCTGCCTGAATTTACCGCCCGCGAGGCCCTGGCCAAGGCGGACTTGGTGACGGTTCTGGATGACTGGGAGCACAAGACCGATTACGCCGGCACGGCCTGGCTGCTGTACCCGCCGAATCGCTTTCTGGCGGTCAAGTTGCGCGTGTGGATCGATTTTCTGGTGGCCGCATTGGGGCCCTGAGTTTGTCTATAAAAAGCGCTTCTAGCCCAATGAATACAATCGTAGGTAGCTATCTTAGTTATAGCATCCAGCGGTGTTCATGAAGCCTGGTCCGCCATCACCTGCACCAGGCAGTCGTAAAACGTGGGGCCGCCGCCCAGGTCGGTCAGGTTTTGACTGGTGAGCTGATTCACATTGGTGCCGCTCAGGCCCAGCTTGCGCCACCACACGCCCAGGCCATTGACTACACCGGGGCGCGCGCGCCGGGAGATTTCTGCCTTGCAGCGGTACTCGCCACGGGCGTTGAAGACACGCACGACGTCGCCGCTCTGGATGCCACGCGCCGCCGCATCGGTCGCATGCATTTCCAGCAGCGGCTCGCGCTCCGAGTCCTGCAGGCTCCGCACATTGACGAACGTGGAGTTCAGGAAATTGCGCGCGGGTGGCGAGATCATGGCCAGCGGATACAGCGGCGACGACGCAAACGCTTCGTAGTTGGGCACATGGTCGGGCAGGCCGTCCAGCCCCTGCGCCGCCAGCCGGGCGCTGAAAAACTCGCATTTGCCGGAGGGCGTGGGGAACTTGCCCTGGGCAAATGGTGCCTCGGGTGTTTTCAGCGTGGCAAAGCCGTGATGGAGCAACTCGTCAAAATCAACGGCGTCGCCATAGGCCATGCGGCATAGCGCCACGTCATCGTCGGCAAAGCAGGGCTCGGTGAAACCCATGCGCGCGGCCAGCTCGCGAAAAATCTGCGTGTTGGGTTTGGCCTCGCCCAGCGGCGCAATGGCCGGGCGATTGAGTAGCGCATCGGTGTGGCCGTAGCTCGAATGCACGTCCCAATGCTCCAGTTGCGTCGTGGCGGGCAGGATGTAGTCGGCATAGTCGGCGGTGTCGGTCTGGAAGTGCTCCAGCACCACAGTGAAGAGGTCTTCCCGCGCGAAGCCCTGCACCACCTTGGCCGACTCGGGCGCGACCGCCACCGGGTTGCTGTTGTAGACGATCAGCGCCTCAATCGCCGGGCCGAAAGCCGTGCTGGCCGGGCGCAGCAGCTCGTCCCCAATGGTGCTCATGTTGAGGGTGCGCGGGGTTTTGCCGGCCAGCAGGTCGGGCCGCTGCAGTGCCGCTTTTTTAACCGGGAACATGCTCGAACTGGAGAGCAGGACACCGCCGGCGCGGTGGCGCCAGGCGCCAATCAAGGCGGGTAGAGAGGCAATCAGGCGCACGGCATTGCCGCCGCCGTGGACGCGTTGCATCCCATAGTTGATGCGGATCGCCGCCGGCGCACGGCTGGCCGCACAGGCACCGTAGTCACGGGCCAGGGCACGGATCTGCTCGGGGTTGATGCCGCACACCCCCGCGGCCCGCTCCGGTGACCATTGCAGCGCCCGCTCACGCAGCAGGTCCCAACCCAGCGTGTAGTGCGTCAGGTAGTCGTGATCGAGCCAGTCGTGGGTGATGAGCTCGTGCATCAGCGCCAGCGCCAGCGCGCCGTCGGTGCCGGGCAGCAGCGCGATGTGTTCGTGGCATTTATCCGCCGTTTCGCTCAAACGCGGGTCAATGCAGATCAGCTTGGCGCCGTTGCGCTTGGCCACCTGGGCGTAGCGCCAGAAGTGCAGGTTGCTGGCAATCGAGTTGCTGCCCCAGATCAGGATCAGTTGGGCTTCGGCAAAAAATTCGACCCGCATGCCGACCTTGCCGCCCAGGGTCTGGGTCAGCCCCTCGCCGCCAGCGGCGGCGCAGATGGTGCGGTCCAGCAGGGAGGCGCCCAGTTTGTGGAAGAAGCGGGCCGACATGCCGTCGCCCTGGATCAGCCCCATGGTGCCGGCGTAGCTGTAGGGCAGGATGGCTTGCGCCGCTTGCGGCCCCCGGCTGGAGATGGTTTTGAGTCGGGTCGCGATGTCCTGCAACGCGTCGTCCCAGCTCACGCGCTCGAACTGGCCGGCGCCCTTGGGGCCGACACGTTTGAGCGGGTGCAGCAGGCGCTCGGGGTGGTAGGTGCGCTCGGTATAGCGCGACACCTTGGTGCACAGGGCGCCGTCGGTATGCGGATGGGCCGGGTTGCCCTGCACCTTGATGGCGATGCCGCCGGCGACGGTGGTCAGCATGGAGCAAGTGTCGGGACAGTCGTGCGGGCAGGCGCCCAGCACCTGGGTCGGGGTGGCGTCAGAGAGGGGGGAGGAGCTTGGATTCATGGACTTGGAATGCGGCATGCCCCCATTTTGGCGCAATACCAAACGGCATGCAGCATCAAGGTGGCCGGCGCCTTATTCCAATTCCTTGTCCGCCGCCGCGCTGCCCTGACGGCGTGCGGGCGCCGATTTTTTGGCCCGTGTTTCCGCCACCAGGTACAGCACGGCCGCCAGCGTCAGCGGGGCCAGGTAGTAGATCAGGCGGTAGGCCAGCAAGGCAGCCAGCAATTCGTGCGTGGGCAACTGGTGCGACAGCAGGGCGATGAAGACCGCCTCGAGCACGCCGAGCCCGGCCGGCACGTGGGCGATCACGCTGGCCACGGCCGCGACCAGCAGCACGCTGACCACGGTGGGGAACGCGATTCTTTGCTGCAACAGCACGAAGACGATACCGCCCATCAGCAGCCAGTTGGCCGCGCCCATGCCCAATTGCAGCGCCGCCAAGCGCAGCGAGGGCAGGTTCAGCTCGTGGCCCCAGAGAACAAAGCTGCGCCGGCGCAACACAGCGCACAGCAGCAGATACAGCAGCGCCAGCGCCAGCAGCACAAAACCCAGAACCTGCAGGCCACCACTGCCAATGACCCAGCCGGGTGGCAGCGCCGGGGCGTGAAAGCCAAAAATGACGCCCGCCAGCAGCAGGTAGCCGATCCAGTTGGCCAACATGCTCAGGGTCATGACGCGGGTGATCACGCCGGCGTTCAAGCCCAGCCGTGTGTAAAGCCGGTAGCGCAGGGCGACGCCGCCCACCAGCGAACCCATATTGAGGTTGAACACGTAGCTGATGAAGGTGACCCGCATCACGGTGCGCGCACGCAGCGTGTGGCCGGTGTAATGGCGCCCCAACAGGTCAAATGAGCTGTACAGGGTCAGGCTGAGCAGGGCCAGCGCGGCGGCAACCAGCAGTGTGTGCCCGGGATAGTTGGCTAGGGTGGCCAGCACCTCGTTCCATTCGATCGCGCGTGCCTGCGTGACCAGCAGCCAGGCCACCAGCGTGAAAAAAGCGGCTGTGGCAAAGCGCTTGAGCCAGGGCCACCAGACCTTGGTGGTGATGCGGTGCCGCGCTGGCGCATGTGTCATGACACCCGGCCTTCATTCACGCGGTCGCCGCCCGACTGGGCCAGCGCTTGGTCGGGCAGTGTCAGGCGCGGCGTATGGACCGGCAACCAGCCAAACCAGGCCGGGTAGTGCCGCAACAGATGGAACACCAGGAAGCTGCGCAGCCTCACCCACAGACCGGTCTCGGCCACATCGCCAATCAGGATCTGCTTGCAGCTGTTTTGCATCAACTGTGCCAGGTGCTCGCCCAGAAGCTGGTTGAAGGCGGTGTCCCTGATGATGACGTTGGCCTCCAGATTCAGCGCCAGGCTCAGCGGATCCAGGTTGCTGGAGCCGACGGTCGACCATGCGTTGTCGGTCAGCGCGACCTTGCCGTGCAGCGGACGCTCGCTGTATTCATAAATCTTCACCCCGGCGCTCAACAAGTGGTGGTACAGCAGGCCGGCCGCGACTTTGACTATCGGCATGTCGGGCTCGCCCTGCAGGATCAGGCGCACATCCACGCCGCGTTGCGCGGCCTTGCGCAGTTGCTTGAGCAAGCGGTAGCCGGGGAAAAAATAGGCGTTGGCGATCAGGACCCGGTGGCGCGCCGTGCGGATGGCAACGCGGTAGTGACGTTCGATGTCGCTTTTGTGTTGGCGGTTGTCACGCGTGACCAAAAGCGCCACGGCCTTGCCTGCCGCCGGCAGCTCAGGTAACGCCGGGACGTCGGGCTCGTGCCCGAACAGCCGGTCACGAAGCCTGGGCGGCTCACCCTGGCCAATGAGCAACTGGCTGCGAGCAAAGTGCTGGATGTGGCTGACCAGCGGCCCCTCAATTTCAATCGCATAGTCCTGTTTGGCGGTCGGACCGAAGTCAACCAGGTGGTCGTCGGAGTAGTTGATGCCGCCGACAAAGGCGCGACTACCGTCGACCACGACGATCTTGCGGTGCATGCGCCGGAACATGTTGGTGCGGTAGCCCCATAGCCTGGGGCTGGGGTCAAACACGTGGACCCGCACGCCGGCCTGTGTCAGCGCCGAGATGAAGGCGGGAGACAGGTCGGGCGAGCCGTAACCGTCAATGGTGATATCGATCTGCACGCCGCGCCGCGCCGCGCCCAGCAGCGCTGCCTGCAGGGCCAGGCCGACCTTGTCTTCAAACAGGATGAAGGTCTCCAGCAGGACCTCGTGCTCGGCCGCGGCAATGCACTCAAACACGCGCGGGAAATAGGCATCGCCATTGATCAGCAGGGTCACCCGGTTGCCGCTGACCCATCGGTTTTTCATAATTCGATCGTTGCCGCCAGCGGCGCGTGGTCCGACAGGTGGGACCAGGGCCTGATGGGCAGCACCAGCGGCGCATGGCCAATGGCGTTGCGCACATAAATGCGGTCCAGCGCCAGCACCGGCAAGCGCGCCGGAAAAGTGCGGGCAGCCTTGCCATAGGCCTGCACAAATACTTCATGCAGATTGGCGCCCTGCGCCAGCACCGCGTGGGCGCGGCGGCGCCAGTCGTTGAAGTCGCCGGCCACGATCACCGGGGCGCTCGCCGGTATGTGCTGGTGCACCAGGTCGCACAACATGTGCAACTGCAGGAGGCGGTGCGACTCGGCCAGACCGAGGTGCACGCAAATGACGTGGACTTGCGTGTCAAGGCCTGGCACCTGCAGCACACAGTGCAACAGTCCACGCCGTTCGGGCCCGATGATGGACACGTCGTGGTTCTCGAAACTGACGATGTGGAACTTCGACAACACGGCATTGCCGTGGTGGCCGCCAGGGTAGACGGCATTGCGGCCGTAGGCAAACTGCGGCCAGATGCTGTCGGCCAGGAACTCGTAGTGGGGGTTGGTCGGGTAGTCGGCGACCCGGCGCTCATGGCGGGCGTGGGAGCCGGTCACCTCCTGCAGGAACACAACATCGGCGCCCACGCTGCGAACCGCTTCGCGCAACTCGTGGAGGATGAATTTGCGGTTGAAGAAGGTGAACCCTTTGTGGATGTTGACCGTCAGCACCTTGATGGAAAAACTCAACGCCGCTTCGGCGATAGCCTCCTGGGCAGCAGCGCGCGCATCAGCTTCATCGAGGGGAGGCGCTGCAACGGTCGGTGCTTCACTGACTTGGCTAAGGGATTCGGGCGAAGACATAAGGCGGCAAGAAAATGAAAAATTTCAATGTTGCACCCTCAGACGCGAGTCGACTGTAGGACGACAGGCTAATTTTGCGCTCTTGTCACGATTTATGCCGTGTGAGCCCAGGGCGAGGCCATGCGCGCGAGGGACGGCTTGGCGCTAGACTGCTGCAAAAGGAGGTGCCATGAAACTTATTGATTCCATCGTGACCCAGACGGCCGGTATGGCCGCCGTTCGGCGCGAAATCCACGCCCACCCCGAGCTGTGTTTCAAGGAAGTTCATACCGCCGATCTGGTGGCGAGCAAGCTCACCGAGTGGGGTATTCCGATCCACCGTGGCTTGGGGCAAACCGGCGTGGTCGGCATCGTCAAAAACGGCACATCGAGTCGGGCGATTGGTTTGCGCGCGGACATGGACGCGTTGCCGATGCAGGAACTCAACACCTTTGCCCACGTCAGCACGCAGCCCGGCAAGATGCACGCCTGCGGCCATGACGGGCACACCGCCATGCTGCTGGCAGCGGCACAGCACCTCGCCGTCAATCGCCATTTTGACGGCACGGTTTATCTGATTTTCCAGCCGGCAGAAGAAGGTGGTGGCGGCGCGCGCGAGATGATCAAGGACGGTTTGTTTGAGCAGTTTCCGATGGACGCGGTGTTTGGCATGCACAACTGGCCGGGCGCTGAGGTGGGCCAGTTTGCCGTCAGTCCGGGTGCGGTGATGGCGTCCAGCAACGAGTTCAAGATCACCCTGCGCGGCAAGGGCGGGCATGGCGCCATGCCGCACAACGCAATCGACCCGGTGCCCGTGGCCTGCCAATTGGTGCAGGCGTTTCAGACCATCATCAGCCGCAACATCAAGCCGATTGACGCGGGGGTGATTTCCGTCACCATGATCCACGCCGGCGAGGCCACCAATGTCATCGCCAACACCTGCGAGCTGCAGGGCACGGTGCGCACGTTCTCGCTGGACGTGCTGGACCTGATTGAGCAGCGCATGAAGCAAATCACCGACCATCTCTGCGCCGCCTTTGCCATGACTTGCGATTTTGAATTCAAGCGCAACTACCCGCCCACCGTCAACAGCGTCGCGGAGGCCGAGTTTGCGCGCCGGGTCATGGCGAGCATCGTCGGCGCAGACCAGGTGACGGCGCAGGAGCCGACCATGGGTGCGGAAGATTTTTCTTTCATGCTGCAAGCCAAACCGGGTTGCTACGCTTTCATCGCCAATGGTGATGGCACGCACCGCGACATGGGTCACGGCGGCGGCCCCTGCATGCTGCACAACGCCAGTTACGATTTCAACGATGAATTGATCCCGCTGGGTGCCACCTACTGGGTGCGGCTGGTGCAGGCGTGGCTCAAAACTGGTGCCTGAGGGTGCCTTGTTTGCTATTTAATTAATAGCAATATAAGCTTATTATACGGTGGCTACAGCCCGATTTAATCAATAAACCGCCGGGCCGCCATCTCCAGCAGGCCGTCAAATATCAGGTTGTCCACCAGCTCAAACTGCACCGACATGCTGGGCGCCATCTTCCAGCCGGCGCCGCCCGCCATGATGCACTTGGGCTCGGTGCCGCAGTGGTCCCGCAGGTGCTGCACCATGCAATTCACGGCGCCGGCAATGGCAAAGGTGCCGCCACTGGTGAGGGCGTCGCTGGTGTTGGTGGGAAACTCGCGCACCTCGCCGGTGGGTACATGCAGCCCGGCCGTGCCCGATTCGAGGGCGCGCAGCATGATGCCGTGGCCGGGCAAAATCAAACCACCCAAAAACTTGCCGCTGGCGTCAATCGCATCCACCGTGACGGCGGTGCCGACCATGACCACCACCAGGGGGCGCGCCGGACCGGTGCTGAACGCGTGGTGCCAGGCCCCGATCATGGCCACCCATCGGTCGGCGCCCAGACGCGCCGGGTAGTCGTAGCCATTGGTCAAGCCCGCTTCGCCCGCGCTGGCCACGACCCATTGCGGCGCGACATCCCAGAGTTCCATTTGGGCCTCGACGCGGCGTCGCACCGCATCCCCGGCCACGATGCAACCCAGCATGTGCGTCGGCGGCGTCAGCGTCGCCCAGGCGCCATCGGCCAGTTTGTCAATGTTGTCAAGAAACTCGGCGCCTTGCGCCAGCAGGGGCGCATCGCGGTGGGGGTGGGTGTACAGCGCCCACTTCAGGCGCGTGTTGCCAACGTCGATGGCCAGAAATGTCATGGCGCGATTATCGTCAACCCTGGCGCCAGGGCAGACCGTGAAAGCGCCAACCCCCGCTGTGACCGCGCTGCCCCTGCGCATCCGGGTCGCCTTCGAAGCCTTCGAGGATGTTGTAGGCCTGCAGCCCGAGTTCGGTGGCGCGCTGCGCCGTTGCCACCGAGCGTATGCCACTGCGGCACAGCATGACGACTTTTTTGCCCGCTGGCACCGCGGCCAGCAATTGCGCGTCAAAGTCGGGGTTCAGGGTCATGCCCGGCCACTGCTTCCAGGCCAGCGCCAATGCGCCCGGTACAAAACCAACCCAGGCCCGTTCGGCGTCGCTGCGCACATCGACCAGCACCGCGTCGCCGGACTGCCACCATTGGCAGGCGAGTTGGGGAGAGATATCACCGGCATAGCCTTGGGCCGGGTGAACCTGCGCCACGGCGGGGTCAGCGCTTGCCGGGGCGGGCACGGGGGGGCTCGAGGCGGGCTTGCCGGTCGGGGTGGATGTCATGGTTCGGTCGCCGCAGAAGTGGAGGGTCTAAAACAAGCGTTGACAAAGCAGAATGTGGACTCTAATGGATTTTTGAAGTCCGATGTTGTGGAAAACCGCTAAGATTGACGTTTACGTAAACGTCAAGTCAGCGAATGCTGGTCTGATCGTCGCCTCACCCCAGAATTTCACCGCAACCGCATGGAGACAAGCACATGACCGACCTGTCCGCTGATTTCAAGGCCCTGGCCCAATACCGCCCCACCCACAAGGTGCGCTTCGTGACCGCCGCCAGCTTGTTCGATGGCCATGATGCGGCTATCAACATCATGCGCCGCATCCTGCAAAGCATGGGCGCCGAGGTGATTCACCTCGGGCACAACCGCAGCGTCGAAGAGGTGGTGACCGCCGCCCTGCAGGAAGATGCGCAGGGTATTGCCATCAGCTCCTACCAAGGCGGGCATGTCGAGTACTTCAAGTACATGGTGGACCTGCTCAAAAGCCGGGGCGGCGCGCACATCCAGGTCTTTGGCGGCGGCGGTGGCGTCATCGTGCCGCCGGAAATCCGCGAGTTGCAGGCCTATGGCGTGGCGCGCATCTTCAGCCCGGAAGACGGCCAGCGCATGGGCCTGGCCGGCATGATTGGCGAGATGGTGATGCGCTGCGACCAGGACCTCACGGGCCTGGCGCCCAAGAGCATCGACGCCATTCAGGGCCACACCGAGATGAGCTGGCGCGCCCTGGCGCAGCTCATCACGGCGCTGGAAAACGAAAACGCAGCGGGCCAGGCCAAAGGCAAACTTTCCAAACCATTAATGGCGCTAGCCAAGGAAATACGGGCGCAAGCTGCTACCAAAAAGATACCGGTTCTGGGTATCACCGGCACCGGCGGCGCGGGCAAGTCGTCGCTCACCGACGAGCTGATTCGTCGTCTGCGGCTCGATCAGAACGACAGCTTGCGCGTGGCCATGATCAGCATCGACCCGTCACGGCGCAAGAGCGGCGGTGCGCTGCTGGGCGACCGCATCCGCATGAATGCGATCAGTCCCTGGAGTCAGGGGCCGCGTGTGTTCATGCGTTCGCTCGCCACGCGTGACTTTGGCTCAGAAATCAGCGCGGCGCTGCCCGACGTGATTGCCGCTTGCAAGGTGGCGGGCTTTGACCTGATCGTGGTCGAGACCTCGGGCATTGGCCAGGGTGACGCGGCGATCGTGCCGCATGTGGATGTGCCCCTGTATGTGATGACGCCCGAGTTTGGCGCCGCCAGCCAGCTGGAAAAAATCGACATGCTCGACTTCGCCGAGTTTGTCGCCATCAACAAGTTCGACCGCAGGGGCGCGCTCGATGCCTTGCGCGATGTCGCCAAGCAGGTGCAGCGCAACAAGGAAGCTTTCGGTACGCCGCTGGAGCAAATGCCGGTGTTTGGCACCATGGCGGCGCGCTTCAACGACGACGGCGTCACCGCGCTGTACCAGGCGCTCAGAGCGCGCCTGGGTGAACTCGGCTTGCCACTGGGCGAGTCGCATCTGCCGCCGGTGGCGGTGCGCCACAGCACCAACCAGACCCCGGTGCTGCCGGCCGCGCGCACCCGCTACCTGGCAGAAATCAGCGACACCGTGCGCGCCTACAAAAAGCGCGCGCGCAGCCAGGCCAAATTGGCGCGTGAAGTGCAGCAGCTCAAGGCCACGGCGCAAATGTTGCTGGCACACGACCCGTGCAAGGATGGATCAAACAAACCCGGCGCTTACGGAACCGTGCTTGACCTGGCCAAGGAGCGTGCCGAGCTGCAGGACGCAGCTTGCGCCAAGCTGCTGGCGCAGTGGCCCACCATGCAAACAGCCTATGCGGGTGATGAGTACGTGGTCAAAATCCGCGACAAGGAAATCCGCACCGCGCTCACCAGCAAATCCTTGAGCGGCACCACCATCCGCAAAGTGTGCCTGCCGCAATACGAAGACCATGGCGAAATCCTGAAATGGTTGATGTTGGATAACGTGCCCGGCAGCTACCCCTACACCGCCGGCACCTTCGCTTTCAAGCGCGAAGGCGAGGACCCGACCCGCATGTTTGCCGGTGAAGGCGACGCGTTTCGCACCAACACGCGTTTCAAATTGCTCAGCTCGGGCATGGCGGCCAAGCGTTTGAGCACTGCGTTTGATTCGGTCACGCTGTATGGCAACGACCCCGATCCGCGTCCCGATATCTACGGCAAGGTCGGCAACTCGGGCGTCAGCATCGCGACGCTCGACGACCTCAAGGTGCTCTACAGCGGCTTTGACTTGTGCAGCCCGTCCACCAGCGTCAGCATGACCATCAACGGCCCGGCGCCCAGCATCCTGGCGATGTTCATGAACACCGCGATTGACCAGAATATCGACAAATTCAAGCTTGATAATGGCCGCGAGCCGACCGACACCGAGACGGAGAAGATCAAGGAATGGGTGCAGGAGAACGTGCGCGGCACGGTGCAGGCCGACATCCTGAAAGAAGACCAGGGGCAGAACACCTGCATTTTCAGTACCGAATTTTCACTGAAGGTGATGGGCGACATCGCCGAATATTTTGTGCACAACCGGGTGCGCAATTTTTACAGCGTGTCGATCAGCGGCTACCACATTGCCGAAGCCGGGGCCAACCCGATTTCGCAACTGGCATTCACCTTGTCCAACGGCTTCACCTTTGTCGAGGCCTACCTGGCGCGGGGCATGCACATTGACGACTTTGCGCCCAACTTGAGCTTCTTCTTCAGCAACGGCATGGACCCTGAATACACCGTGATGGGTCGCGTCGCGCGCCGCATCTGGGCCGTTGCCATGAAAGAAAGATACGGCGCCAACGAGCGCAGCCAAAAGCTCAAATACCACATCCAGACCAGCGGGCGCAGCCTGCACGCACAGGAGATCCAGTTCAACGACATCCGCACCACGCTGCAGGCCTTGATCGCCATTTACGACAACTGCAACAGCCTGCACACCAACGCTTTCGACGAAGCCATCACCACGCCGACCGAAGACTCGGTGCGCCGCGCCATGGCGATCCAGCTCATCATCAACCGCGAATGGGGTTTGGCCAAGAACGAAAACCCGTCGCAAGGCGCCTTCATCATCGAGGACCTGACCGAGTTGGTGGAAGAAGCGGTGCTGCTCGAATTTGAGCGCATTTCCGAGCGCGGCGGTGTGCTCGGGGCCATGGAAACCGGCTACCAGCGCGGCAAGATTCAGGACGAATCGATGCACTACGAAATGCTCAAGCACACCGGCGAGCTGCCCATCATCGGCGTCAACACCTTTCGCAACCCGCACGGCGACGCCGTGCACGACACGCTGGAGCTGGCCCGCTCAACGGAGGAAGAAAAACAAAGCCAGCTCAAGCGCCTGGCCGACTTCCACGCGCTGCACGCCAAGGAGGCGCCCGCGATGCTCAAACGCCTGCAAAAAGCCGTGATCGACAACAAGAACGTGTTTGAAGTGCTGATGGACGCCGTGCGCTGCTGTTCCCTGGGCCAGATCACCAATGCGCTGTTTGAGGTTGGCGGGCAGTACAGAAGGAATATGTGAAACTTTGCGGGACAGACCAAGGCTTGCGCGTTGTGAGCTTGCTCTGTCCTCAACCAATTAAAACCTTGAACTCTATTGACTTGAACCAGTTTGACGTCAGTGCCGTCATCGTTGACCTTGATGGCACCATGATTGACACATTGGACGATTTTTGTGTTGCGCTCAACCGGATGCTGGGCGACTTGCCTGCGCCTTTTGCCTCCCATCAGGTCGACCGCGCAACGGTTGCGCAGCTGGTCGGCAAAGGCTCAGAGCATTTGCTGAAAAGCGTGCTGACCCTCGTCAGCAATGCTTCATTAGCTATTGATTCAGAAGCATATGACGGATCGACTGCAGGCAACGAGGCCGACTTGCCGGACCGTCTCTACCCGCAGGCCTGGGCCAGTTACCAGCGCCATTACCGCGCGGTTAATGGCCAATACGCCCGTGTTTTTCCCGGTGTTGAGGCGGGGCTGGTCTACCTGAAAGCCCGCGGCCTGAAGCTGGCCTGCCTGACCAACAAACCGACGGCGTTCGCCCGCGCGCTGCTGCAGGCCAAGGGCCTGGACGGTTTCTTTGATCTCACGTTTGGCGGCGACGCCTTTGCGCGTAAAAAGCCCGATCCGCTGCCGCTGCTCGCCACCTGTGCCGCGTTGGGCTCAGTGCCGCGGCGCACCTTGATGATTGGCGACTCCAGCAACGACGCCCAGGCGGCGCGTGCCGCTGGCTGCCCGGTGCTGCTGGTGACCTACGGCTACAACCATGGTCAGCCGATTCGCGACGTGCAGGCCGATGGCTACATCGACTCCTTGCAGCGCTTGATACCTGCCTAGGCGGCTTCCAGTTTGAACACCGCCACGGTTTGTACCAGTGCCTGGGCGCGTGATTTCAGACTGCCGGCGGAGGCGGCCATCTCTTCGACCAGCGCCGCGTTTTGCTGCGTTGCCTGATCCATTTGGGCAATCGCCTCGCCGACCTGGGAAACGCCGTCACTCTGGTCGGTGCTCGCAATACTGATCTCGGCCATGATGTCGGTCACATGGCGAATGCTATTGACCACCTCGCTCATGGTGGCGCCGGCCCGGTCCACCAGCGCGCTGCCTTGTTCCACGCGCTCCACACTGGCATTGATCAATGACTTGATTTCCCGGGCCGCCTCGGCCGAGCGCCCGGCGAGCGAGCGTACCTCGCTGGCCACCACGGCAAAACCGCGACCCTGCTCGCCGGCCCGGGCCGCTTCCACGGCCGCGTTGAGCGCCAGAATATTGGTCTGAAAGGCAATGCCATCAATCACACTGATGATGTCGGAGATTCTGCGCGACGCGTCGTTGATGCCTTTCATGGTGTCCACCACCTGGCTCACCACGTCACCGCCCCGCGCCGCCACGCTGCTGGCATTCAGGGCCAGCTCATTGGCCTTGCGGGCGTTGTCGGCGTTTTGCTTGACGTTGGCGCTGAGCAACTCCATGGACGCTGAGGTTTGTTCCAGTGAGCTGGCCTGACTCTCGGTTCGGGCCGACAGGTCCAGATCGCCCTGGGCAATCTCGGCGCTGGCCGTGGCCACGCTCTCGGCGTCGTCGCGGACCTCGGAGACCACGGTGCTCAGGTGCGCCTGCATGTCCTTGAGCGCCAGCAGCAGCAGGGCGGTTTCGCTCTTGCCGCTGGCCTCGAACTGCTGGCTCAGGTCACCGGCGGCCACAGCGCGCGACACGGCCACGGCCTGGTTGAGCGGGCCGGTGATGGAGCGAATGATCCAGGCCGCCATCAGCACGGCCAGTACCAGGGCAATGGCGAGTGTGGCCACGACGACAACCTTCATGCTGGTGGCGGCGTCCTGGGTGGCGCTGGTGGATTGGTTCAGCTGGCTGTCGAGGTGCGTGAGCAGGCCATTGAGCGTGTCGAAATAAGCCTCCTGGGCCGGCGCCACTTTGTCCATGAGCAGCGTCCTGGCCTCAAAGAAAGAACCGGCGTTCACCAAGCCCATGACCTCTGCCTGCATGGGGTCGTATTGGCTGCGCGCCTTGGCCACCTTGGCCAGAATGGCCTGACCCGTGTCAGACGTCGTCTGCTCGCCGAGCCTGGCCAGACTGGCGTTGATGCGCACGCGCGCCGACTCCACGCGCTCAACCTCTTTTTTGATGCCGTCTGCGTCTCGCATCATCATGGTGTTGCGAAGCGCAATGGAGATCGCGTTGAGGTCGCCCTTGACCTCGTTGGTCGCGGCGATGAGCGGCATGCGCTCGTCAATCACCTGGTTGAACATCTTGCTCATGACGCCCACCTTGAGCAGCGACACGCCACCCATGAGTGCAATCAGCAGTCCAAGCACGCCAAAGCCCAACGTCAAGCGGCTGGAAATTTTCATGTCATTAATGTTCACGAAGCGCATCCTATAAAAAAAACAGATCAATCTCCAGTGCCGGGTTGGCGTTGGCGCACAGGCCGCTTCAAGCCCTCCAGACAGACTCAGAAAGTTTCCCAGTCACCCTCGGCGCCAGCCGCTGCCGGTGCCGCTTTGGGGGGCGCGGCGCGCGCGCTTAACAATGTCGGCGTTGTGCTCGGGGCCTGGCTGGCAGGGCTGCTGGTCCGTGATCGGGCCGCTGCACCCTTGGGGATGCCCGCGCCGCGCCGCTCCTCGCCCTTGAACGGCACCGCCCCCGGCTTGTGCGAGCGCACCGCAGCCATGGTGGCCATACCCTGTTGGGCGTCATTGGCGCTGAGCTTGAACACCGCCACCACTTGCACCAGCTCCTGCGCCTGCACTTTCAGGCTGCTGGCTGCTGCTGCCATTTCTTCGACCAGCGCCGCGTTTTGCTGGGTGACCTGGTCCATTTGCGTGACCGCTTCGCCGACTTGTGTCACACCCAGGCTTTGCTCGTTGCTGGCGGCACTGATCTCCCCCATGATGTCCGTCACGCGCTTGATCGCGCTGACCACCTCGGTCATGGTGCTGCCCGCCTTGTCCACCAGCAGCGTACCCTGCTCAACGTGTTCCACGTTGGCGTTGATCAGGCTCTTGATTTCCTTGGCCGCCTCGGCCGAGCGTCCGGCCAGCGAGCGCACTTCAGAAGCCACCACGGCAAAACCGCGGCCTTGCTCCCCGGCGCGCGCCGCTTCCACGGCCGCGTTGAGCGCCAGGATGTTGGTCTGGAAGGCGATGCCGTCAATGACGCTGATGATGTCGCTGATCTTGCGCGAGGCGTCGTTGATGCCTTTCATGGTGTCCACCACCTGCGCCACCACTTCGCCGCCCTGCACGGCGACCGTGCTGGCGCTCAGGGCCAGTTGATTGGCCTGGCGCGCGTTGTCGGCGTTGGCTTTGACGGTGGAGCTGAGTTGTTCCATGGACGCGGCGGTTTCTTCCAGCGCGCTGGCTTGACTCTCGGTGCGGCTTGAGAGGTCGCTGTTGCCTTGCGCAATTTCGGCGCTGGCCGTGGCTACGCCTTCGGAGCCTCGGCGCACGTTGGTGACGACGCTGGCCAGGCTGGTTTGCATGTGGGCAAAGCCACGCATCAGCGCCGATATTTCGTCGGTGCCGTTGGTGACTCTGATGGTTTGGCTCAAATCGCCCTGCGCCACTGCTTCAGAGATCTTGACCGCCCGTGCCAAGGGGTTGGCAATGCCGCGCGCCAACATCCAGCCAAACCAGGCGGCAAACAGCAGGCCCAAGGCGATGGCGGCAATACACACGGCGCGGATGGTGTGGTAGCGGTCGCTGTTGGCCTCAAAACCTTTTTTGGCTTCGTCCAGCTGGAATTTTTGCAGGGCGTCAGCCGCGTCCCGCGCGGCGTCAAACGCGGGGCGGATTTTTTCCACCACGAGCTGCCGTGTGGTGGGCAGCTCGTTGGCCTGCAAGGCAGCGACGGCAGGCCGCAGGCCCTCTTGCACATACTGGGCGCGCTTGTCGGCGTAGGCCTTGGCCAGCTGCGCCTCTTCAGAGGATTTGGGCCCGACCAAGTAGACGTCCCAGATCTTGCTGATTTTGGCGATATCGGCTTCGACCTCGTCACCCGCCCGCTTGATGCTCTCGGGGGTTTGCTCAATGACGGCGTTTGCAATCATCAGGCGGTTGCGCAACATCAGGTACTTGATGTTGCCGATGTTGGCAATTTGGACGGTGGAGTCCTTGTAGGCGATATCCATCGCCTCGTCACTTTTGCCCATGCCATACAAGCCAATGCTGCCAGTCAGCACCAGCAACATGGCCAGCACGCCGATCAGAAGGGCGAGTCGGGTGGAAATCTTTAGTCTATTCATGCGTTTGCTCCATGCGGCCCGTGTCGATCAAATCTGTCATCATAAAGCCGCTGCAGGCCCCGACGCACTGTCTCGTGGACTGGTCACTTCCCGCCCAGCAAGGCCTCCTTGAGTTTGTAATCAGCCGGTGAGGAGCCCAGCCAGATCATCATCAGCGCCTTGAAAAATTCCGGCTCCTGAAACGGCTCGCCCTGCACCACGTCCTTGACGGTGATGACGGTGCCAGTGCCAGGCACCCAATCGATCATGAACTGGTCGCCCGCCACCAGGTTTTTTTGCGCGGCAAAAATCTCACCCATGCGGATCAGGCCCGGGATCAGTTTGGAGATGGCCGCCTTGCCCGTGTTGTCCTCCACGCCGCGGGTCAACAGCTTGCCCAGTTCCTTGGAATCAATGGTTCTGAGCATGGTGACTATCAGGCGCTTCGGGCCGGGCTGGTTGATGACCTCATCGGGCGTGTTCACCTTCTTGGCCAGATACAAGCCCGCCACATAGACTTTGACGACGAACTTGTAGCGGGTGCCGGCGCCATTGAGTTGCAGTTGAGTTCCATGGACTTGCGTCGTGTCTTCCAGTTTGACGCCATGGATTTCGACTGGGGCGGCCAGGGCGCTGAAGGCGAACAGGGCGGCGCCCAGTGCCAGCACCAGATGTTGAACAAGCTTCATGAGTTTCCTTTAATAGAACGACCGTGCTAATTAGTGGGTGGCGCGATTCTGGGGGTGATTGGCAGTGCGGCGCAAGAGGGTTTTCGCTTAGGGTTTGCGATGACAGGTCCCGAATGTGACGGTCAATCTGTCGGTGGGCCAGGGTTTGCTACACTGGCGCGCATGTTCATTCACCGCATCAGCATCACAGGTTGTAGCGACCGGGGAGCCTGGCTCTGGCGCCCGCTACCAGACACGTCGGCTCGCGCCTGACTTTTCTCCCCCCTTGGTCTGAATGAACCGCAGCACGTCGTGCTGCCCGCTGGTCCTACCGCGTGTTGGCAGCCACCTGTTCCAGCCGCGTGCCCATAGGCTGGCTTTGAACTGAAAGAATCTGTCCATGATCTCTGAACTCGAATTCAAAAGCCTGAGCGCCCAAGGCTACAACCGCATTCCCCTGATGGCAGAAGCCTTTGCCGATCTGGAAACCCCCTTGTCGCTGTACCTGAAGCTGGCGTATTCCAAAGACAGCGGCAAATACAGCTTTCTGCTGGAGTCCGTCGTCGGCGGCGAGCGCTTCGGCCGCTACAGCTTCATTGGCCTGCCGGCCCGCACGCTCTTACGCTCCATGGGTTTTGGCCCGGAGGTGTGTACCGAAGTGGTGACCGACGGTGTCGTGGTGGAAACCTCGCGCGCCAACCCGCTGGATTTCATCTCGGACTACCAGAAGCGCTTCAAAGTCGCGCTGCGCCCCGGTCTGCCGCGTTTTTGCGGTGGCCTGGCCGGCTACTTTGGCTACGACGCCGTGCGCTACATCGAGAAAAAGCTCGAAAAATCGTGCCCGCCCGACACCCTTGGCTGCCCCGACATCCTGCTGTTGCAGTGCGAAGAGCTGGCGGTGATCGACAACCTGTCGGGCAAGCTGTACCTGATTGTCTATGCCGACCCGGCCCGCCCCGAGGCTTATGCCAACGCCAAGAAGCGCCTGCGCGAGTTGAAGGAGCAGCTGAAATACTCGGTCAGCGCGCCGGTGGTCAAGCCGACGCAAAGCCACAGCGCCGAGCGCGACTTTGCCAAGGCCGACTACCTTGCCGCCGTGGAGCGCGCCAAGGAGTTGATTGCCGGCGGCGACTTCATGCAGGTGCAGGTGGGCCAGCGCATCAAGAAGCGCTACACCGAGTCGCCGCTGAGCTTGTACCGGGCCTTGCGCGCGCTTAATCCCAGCCCGTACATGTATTACTACCATTTCGGCGACTTCCATGTGGTGGGCGCCTCACCCGAGATTCTGGTGCGCCAGGAGCAGGTGACTGTTGACGGCAAGACCGAGCAGAAGGTCACCATCCGGCCACTGGCCGGCACGCGCCCGCGTGGCGCCAGCCTGGAGCTGGACAAGGCGGCCGAGGTGGAGCTGATCAACGACCCGAAAGAGCGCGCCGAGCATGTGATGCTGATCGACCTGGCGCGCAACGACATCGGCCGCATCGCCAAAATCGGCAGCGTGAAAGTGACCGAAGCCTTCAGCGTCGAGCGCTACAGCCATGTGATGCACATCGTCAGCAATGTCGAAGGCACCCTGAACGATGGCATGACCAGCATGGACGTGCTCAAAGCCACCTTTCCGGCCGGCACCCTGACCGGTGCGCCCAAGGTGCATGCCATGGAGCTGATCGACCAGTTGGAGCCGACCAAGCGCGGGGTTTATGGCGGCGCCTGCGGTTACCTGAGTTACGCCGGCGACATGGACGTGGCGATTGCGATTCGCACCGGCATCATCAAGGACCAGACACTCTATGTTCAGGCGGCGGCCGGCATCGTGGCCGATTCGGTGCCGGAGCTGGAATGGAAGGAGACCGAGGCCAAAGCGCGGGCATTGCTGCGGGCGGCAGAGCTGGTGGAGGAAGGGCTGGAGTGAAACGTTTTCTGCGTCATGCGCGACATTGGCTGCTGCTGGTTGTCTGCCTGGGCGCTCTGGGCGCGTACCTCGCCTACAACCTTCATGGTGAGCATGAGCGCGTTGAGGCGACGGAACGCGAGCGCCTGGCGACACAGTCGAAGGTGATTGAAGACAACCTCTCGCGTCAGCTGGTCGCCATCAACCTCGCGCTCGAATCGATCATGGTCGAATTGCCCGATTGGGCGGGCCGGCCCGATGGCCGGGAACTTGTCAGCCGTCGCCTCAAGAGCATGGAAGTATCAATGCCTTCGGTACGCACCTTCGCTGTGCTGGATGAGAAAGGAACGGTCACGGCGTCGAACCGTGAAGAACTGCTGGGGCGCAATTTTCACGACCGGGACTATTTTCAGACAGCGCTGCGGGCGCCGAGTACCAAGACCCTCTACGTCAGTGCGCCGTTCAAAACGGTACTGGACACATTTGTCATCAGTGTTGCTCGCGTCATTACCGGGCCGCAAGGGCAGTTTGCTGGTCTGGTGTCGGCGTCAGTGGACCCGGTTGACATGCAGATATTGCTGAATTCGGTGCGCTATGCCGATGACATGCGGTCGATGCTGGTGCACGGTGACGGAACGATATTTGTCAGCCAGCCCGCGTTGGTCGATGTAGTCGGCAAAAATTTGTCTGTTGCGGGCTCCTTTTTCAGACAGCATCTGGAGAGCAAACGCCCGGTCAGCTATTTCGAGGGCAAGGCCATCACCACGGGAGACAAGCGACTGCCTGTGCTGCGAACCATCCAGCCGGCCGACCTGACCATGGATAAACCGCTGGTCGTGTCGGTCAGCCGGGGCTGGGATGCCATGTTTGCCCCTTGGCAGCGCGATGTCAGGAGCCAGCTTCTGGTGTACGCACTCTTCGGGTTGCTGTGCATGGCGGGCCTCATCATTTATCAGCGGCAACGGGTACAGCAGCGCATGATCAATCAGCGGCTCAAGCTGGCAACGGAGGCCACCGGTGTCGGCATTTGGGAGTTCGATCTGAAAACACGGCGCTACCACTGGGACCTGGCGATGTTTGGTTTGTTTGGCTTGAACCCCCAGACGGTCAATGCACTCAATAACGACTGGCAGCAGCTCCTCTTGCCAGGGGAACTGCTGCGCATGAAGGACGCAACCCGTGTCACGATCAAACAAGGCCAGGCGTTTGACTTGACATTCCAGATTCGGCGCCAGGATGGGCAGGTGCGCTTTATGCGCAATCGGGCGGTGCTCTATAACGACGGCTCTCACGCGGCCAGTCGCCTGATCGGAACGACTGAGGATGTCACCGAACGCAAGCTGCGGGAAGCCGATCTGCGCGTTGCCGCCACCGCCTTTGAATGCCAGGAATCCATCATGGTCACCGATGCGAACCAGCTGATTCTGCGCGTCAACCGCGCATTTACCGAGCTGTTTGGCTACACGGCGCAAGACGTTCTTGGCGCGACACCGCGGGTTTTGCAATCAGGCCGGCATGACCCGGCGTTTTACGCCGCCATGTGGGATGGCATCACACGCGGCGGTGCCTGGCAAGGTGAAATCTGGGACCGGCGCAAAAACGGGGAGTGCTTCCCGGTTTGGCTCAGCATCACGGTGGTCTGTGGCGACGACGGTGGCGTTAGTCATTACGTGGCCACCCACACCGACATCACGCTGCGCAAGGCGGCTGAAGACGATATCAGGCAACTGGCCTTTTACGACCCGCTGACCGGCCTGCCGAATCGGCGCTTGCTGCAAGACCGGCTGCATCAGGCGATGAGCCAGGCCAGACGCGAGCGCGGCCGCCTGGCGCTGCTGTTCCTTGATCTGGACAAGTTCAAGCCCGTCAACGATGATTTTGGCCACCAGGCGGGTGACGAATTGTTGCAGGCCGTGGCGCAGCGGCTGCAGGCCTGCGTGCGCGAGTCAGACACCGTGGCACGCCTGGGCGGCGATGAATTTGTGCTGCTGCTGCCCAGCATCGAGGCCGCGCAGGATGCCATGGCGGTCGCCGAGAAAATTCATCAGGCGTTCGGCAGGCCGTTCACCCTGTCAGCAGGGCGCAACGCCACCATGTCGTTCAGCACCGGCATTGCCGTCTACCCGGAGCACGCCAGCGATGAGAAGGCGCTGATGCGCCATGCCGATGAGGCCATGTACCAGGCCAAGGCGGCCGGGCGCGACCGGTTCGTCCTGTTTGCGCCGGCCTCTGAACCGGCAACTTTGCTGACCCCCGCCGACAGTGGCGGTACGGCCCCTACCATTGGATAACCCTAACCATTCGCCGGAGCGACACATGAAACTCTTGATGATCGATAACTACGACAGCTTCACCTACAACATCGTGCAGTACCTGGGCGAGCTGGGTGCGGATGTGACGGTGGCGCGCAATGATGAAATCACACTCGAAGAGATCGAGGCACGCTTGAGCGCTGGCGCGCTGGACCGGCTGGTGATCTCGCCCGGCCCCTGTTCACCGACGGAGGCCGGTATTTCGGTGGCGGCCATCCAGCACTTTGCGGGTCGGCTGCCGATTTTGGGCGTCTGCCTGGGCCATCAAGCGATTGGCGCGGCCTTTGGCGGCAAGATTATTCGAGCCCAGCAGCTCATGCACGGCAAGACCAGCTTGATCACCACCACCCAAGAGGGCGTGTTTGCCGGGCTGCCGGCGCAGTTCACCGTCAACCGCTACCACTCACTCTCCATTGAGCGCGCCACTTGCCCGCCTTGCCTGAAAATCACCGCCTGGACCGATGACGGCGAGATCATGGGCATCAAACACACCAGCCTGGACATTGAAGGTGTGCAGTTTCACCCCGAGAGCATCCTGACCGAGCACGGGCATGCCATGCTGAAGAACTTCCTGAAACCTCGCGGGACAGACCGCAGTGACGCGAAGCGCACAAGCTCTGTCCCCAACTGATTGGGAAGCTTTGCCATCGACTGATCAGGAATTGGGCATCACTTTATTTGCTATTGATAATGTAGCTTTATACGTAATATTGACAGAGGCTAGAGACCAAAATGACTCATAAAACACAAACTATCAAAGTTGACCTGCGCAGCGACACCGTGACGCAGCCGACCCCTGCCATGCGCGCGGCCATGCTGGCGGCCCCGCTGGGCGACGACGTGTTTGGCGACGACCCCAGCGTCAACGCCTTGCAGGACAAACTGGCGGCGCTGCTGGGTTTTGAGGCGGCGCTGTTTGTGCCCACCGGCACGCAGAGCAATTTGTGCGCCATCCTGGCCCATTGCCAGCGCGGCGACGAATACATCGTGGGCCAATACGCGCATTGCTATCGCTGGGAAGGCGGCGGCGCGGCGGTGTTTGGCAGCGTGCAGCCGCAGCCTTTGAACCACCAGCCTGATGGCACTTTGCTGCTGGCGGATATTGAAGCGGCCATCAAACCCGATGACGAGCACTTCGCCCGCACCCGGCTGCTGGCGCTGGAAAACACGTGGGGCGGCAAGCTGTTGCCGTTTGATTACGTGCAGCAGGCCACTGAGCTGGCCAGGTCCAGAGGCCTGAGCCGTCATCTGGACGGCGCCCGCTTGTTCAACGCGGCGGTTGCGCAGGCGGCCGCCCACGGCACTGACGCGCTGCTTGAGGCGCGTCGCATCGCCCAGTGTTTTGACAGCGTTTCGGTCTGCCTGAGCAAGGGCCTGGGCGCGCCGGTCGGTTCGGTCTTGTGCGGCCGCCAGGACTTCATCGCCCGCGCACACCGCATCCGCAAAATGGCGGGCGGCGGCATGCGCCAGTCAGGTCTGCTGGCAGCGGCGGGCACGTACGCGCTGGACCATCACGTTGCCAGGCTTGCCGACGACCACGCGCTCATCAGGCGGCTGGCTGAGGGCCTGAGCAAGCTGGCAGGCCTGGTGGTGGAGCCGGCGCAGACCAATATCTTGTTTGTCGATCTGGTGGGTGAGGCCAAAGCGCGCGCAGCGGAGTTGATCCCCTACCTGGCGGCGCGTGGCATTCTGATCACCGGCTTGTACCGCCTGCGTTTTGTGGCGCATCTGGATGTCGATGCGGCGGGTATTGACCACACCGTGGCGGCGATGCGCGATTTTTTAATGGGCAGGCCGTGAGCCGCTGGCTTGGCCGACCCAACTTTGTGGGGGCGGCCTATCTGGTCTACGTGGGCTGGACCATGCTGATCTCGGGAGGCAGGAAAAATACTCCTGATTCAATAGCATTTGACCCAGTATCCACGGTGGCTACAGGCCAAAATGATTTGAACAATGTGTTTGTCAAAGGATTCTGGACCAATGCCTTGAACCCCAAGGTGGCCTTGTTTTTAACTGGCCTTGACGGACAATCCACCTTCCTGAAACCCAGCGCGACAAACTGAAGCCACGTGAGCCAACGCTTTCCTCAACTTAAGACCATGCCGAACACCCACAAAATCACCCCGCAAGAAGCGCTCTTGCGCACCATTGAGCACCGCGAGATTTTTCACGACGAGATGCTGCACATCATGCGCGGCATCATGACGGGCGAGTGGTCGCCGGTCATGATGGCGGCCCTGATCACCGGCCTGCGCGTCAAAAAGGAAACCATCGGCGAAATCACGGCCGCCGCGCAGGTGATGCGCGAGTTCTCCACCAAGGTCAACGTCGCCGACACAAGCCATCTGGTGGACATTGTGGGCACCGGCGGTGACGGCTCGCACACTTTCAACATTTCAACTTGCGCCATGTTTGTGGCCGCCGCTGCCGGCGCCCGGGTCAGCAAGCACGGTGGCCGCAGCGTCAGCAGCAAGAGCGGCAGCGCCGACGTGATGGAGTCGCTGGGCGTCAACATCAACCTGTCGCCCGAGGCCATTGCCCAGTGTATTGAACAGGTGGGGGTCGGCTTTATGTTTGCGCCCAATCACCACCCGGCCATGAAGAACGTGGCGCCGGTGCGCAAGGAGCTGGGCATCAAGACCATCTTCAATCTGCTCGGGCCGCTGACCAACCCGGCGGGAGCCCCCAATATCCTGATGGGTGTGTTTCACCCGGACCTGGTGGGTATTCAGGTGCGCGCGCTGCAGCGGCTGGGCGCCGAGCACGCGGTCGTGGTGTATGGCAAAGACGGTATGGATGAGGTGTCACTGGGCGCGACCACGTTGGTCGGAGAGCTCAAACACGGTGAAATCACCGAGTATGAGATTCACCCGGAAGACTTCGGCATGGTCATGGCCAGCAACCGCGCGCTCAAGGTGGAAACGCCGGAGCAGTCCAAAACCATGCTGCAGGGGGTGCTGGACAACGCGGCGGGGGCGCCCAAAGACATCGTGATTCTCAATGCCGGTGTGGCGCTGTACGCTGCCAACGTCGTGCCGACGATGAGCGCTGGCATTGACAAAGCACGAGTGGCCATTGAATCAGGCGCGGCCAGAGCCAAGCTGGCGCAACTGGTTTCCATGTCCCAACAACTGAAAGGCGCAGCGAAGTGACCGACATTCTGGAAAAAATTGTGGCCGTCAAACGCCAGGAAATCGCAGCTGCGATTGCCCGCAAACCCTTGACCGCGATGCGTGCCGATGCCGAGTCGCGTGTGTTGACACGGGATTTTGTCGCCGCCCTGCGCGGCAAGATCGCCGCCGGGCAGCCCGCCGTGATTGCCGAGATCAAAAAATCCAGCCCATCCAAGGGTGTGCTGCGCGAGGATTTCATTCCCGCCGATATAGCGCAAAGCTATGCGGAGCATGGGGCCGCCTGTTTGTCGGTACTCACCGACCTGCAGTTTTTCCGGGGTTGTATTGATTACCTCAAGCAGGCCCGCGCCTCCTGCCCGTTGCCGGTGCTGCGCAAGGACTTCATGCTGGACGCCTATCAAATTTATGAATCGCGCGCTTGCGGGGCCGATGCCGTATTGCTGATTGCGGCCATTCTGGATGATGCGCAAATGAAAGACCTTGAAGCGATTGCGCGCAGCCTGGACATGGCGGTGCTGGTGGAGGTGCACGATGCGCCCGAGCTGGCGCGTGCGTTGCAGCTCAAAACGCCGCTGATCGGCATCAACAACCGCAATCTCAAAACTTTTGAGGTCTCGCTGGACACCACCTTGACGCTCATGCGCGAATTGCCTGCCGACCGTTTGCTGGTGTGTGAGAGTGGCATCCACACCCGCGACGACGTGCTGCGCATGGGGGCGGCCGGTGTCAACGCGTTCCTGGTGGGTGAGGCTTTCATGCGCGCTCCCGACCCGGGTCTGGCTTTGGCGGAGCTGTTTGCCACGGCCTGACATGTTCGCCAGTGACGTGCCCCGTTTGACCGGGTGGGCGCCTGAGCGCTGGCCGGTGGCGGCCGACTGGCGGCCTGTGGTGGACCGGTTTTTGACCAGTGAGACGGGTCGGGCCTTGGAGCGCTTCGTGCGAGCGCGGCTGGCCGGTGGCGCCGTCATCTACCCGCAGCAGCCCTTGCGCGCGCTGGCGCTGACGCCGCTGGCACAGGTCAAAGTTGTTATTTTGGGCCAGGACCCCTATCACGGGCCCGGTCAGGCCGAGGGTCTGGCGTTTTCGGTGGCGCCTGGTGTCAGACCGCCGCCTTCACTGTGCAATATATTCAGGGAAATTGCCCGGGACCCCTTGCTGAGCCCAGGCAACTTGATCCCACACGGCGACGGCTCACTGGTCGCCTGGGCGCGCCAGGGTGTCTTGCTGCTCAACAGCTGCCTCACCGTCGAGGAGGGCCAGCCCGCCAGCCATGCCGGGCGGGGCTGGGAGGCGTTGACCGATGAGGTGGTCAAGGCGGTTGCATCAATCGATAATCCGGTGGTGTTCCTGTTGTGGGGTGCCCACGCGCAGGCTAAACAGCGTCTGATCGCGGCGACTGCCAGGCAGGGCGGTCGTGCCGCGGCCGACCATCTGGTGCTCACGGCCAACCACCCATCGCCCCTGTCCGCCCGCCGCCCGCCCTTGCCATTTCTGGGTTGCGGGCATTTTGGTCTGGCAAACGCTTATCTGCTGCAGCATGGCTGCGCGCCGATTGCCTGGTAAGCGAAAGTTCTTCATTTGAGCTCGTGTCCATGCCGTTTTTTCGTGGCATAATCCACGGTTCACCAAGGAGAGGTGGCCGAGTGGTTAATGGCAGCAGACTGTAAATCTGCCCTCTTACGAGTACGATGGTTCGAATCCATCCCTCTCCACCAGTGATGAATTGAATGTTGGTTCGCCGTCGGAGCGCGTGTTCATGTGTATGCGGGGACGCCGCAGCGGCTGCTTGTTTTGCAAGCTTGTGCGGGGTTCGTATAGTGGTAATACCTTAGCCTTCCAAGCTAAAGCGAGGAGTTCGATTCTCCTACCCCGCTCCATATTTGATGTGCTGGGATGGTTATGTAGTTTTTGGTGACCTGTATTTGACGGGTCGCACAGGCCCATTTGGCTCAGTGGCAGAGCACTCCCTTGGTAAGGGAGAGGTCCCGGGTCCGATTCCCGGAATGGGCACCATGATTTTTGATTTGACAGTCCTTCACTTTTCGGAGTCTGAAAATGGGAAAAGAAAAATTTTCGCGTAGCAAGCCGCACGTCAACGTCGGCACCATTGGCCACGTCGATCACGGCAAGACCACCCTGACAGCGGCTATCACCAGCGTGCTGGCGGCCAAATTTGGCGGCACCGCCAAGGCCTACGACCAGATCGATGCAGCGCCCGAAGAAAAAGCGCGCGGCATCACCATCAACACGGCCCACGTCGAGTACGAGACCGCCAATCGCCATTACGCCCACGTCGATTGCCCCGGCCACGCTGACTATGTGAAGAACATGATCACCGGCGCGGCGCAAATGGACGGCGCCATTCTGGTCGTGTCCGCCGCTGACGGCCCCATGCCGCAAACCCGCGAACACATCCTGCTGGCGCGCCAGGTCGGCGTGCCTTACATCATCGTGTTCCTGAACAAATGCGACATGGTCGACGACGCCGAACTGCTCGAACTCGTTGAAATGGAAGTGCGTGAACTGCTCGACAAGTACGAGTTCCCGGGCGACACCACCCCCATCATCCATGGCTCGGCCAAACTCGCCATGGAAGGCGACAAAGGCCCCATGGGCGAACAAGCCATCATGAAACTCGCTGATGCGCTGGACAGCTACATTCCCCTGCCGGAACGTGCCATTGATGGCGCCTTCCTGATGCCCGTCGAAGACGTGTTCTCGATCTCCGGTCGTGGCACCGTGGTGACCGGCCGCGTTGAACGCGGCATCATCAAAGTCGGCGAAGAAATCGAAATCGTCGGCATCCACGACACCCAAAAGACCACCTGCACGGGCGTCGAAATGTTCCGCAAACTGCTCGACCAAGGTCAAGCGGGTGACAACGTCGGCATCTTGCTGCGCGGCACCAAGCGTGAAGACGTGCAGCGCGGCCAAGTGCTGTGCAAGCCCGGTTCGATCAAACCGCACACCCACTTCACGGGCGAGATCTATGTCTTGTCCAAAGACGAAGGTGGCCGGCACACCCCGTTCTTCAACAACTACCGTCCCCAGTTCTACTTCCGTACCACGGACGTGACCGGTGCGATCGAGTTGCCGGAAGGCAAAGAAATGGTGATGCCGGGCGACAACGTGTCGATCATCGTCAAGCTGATCAACCCGATCGCCATGGAAGAAGGCCTGCGTTTCGCCATCCGCGAAGGTGGCAAGACGGTCGGTGCCGGTGTGGTTGCGAAGATCATCGCATAGAAGATTTTATTTGTAGGGGCGTAGCTCAATTGGCAGAGCGTCGGTCTCCAAAACCGAAGGTTGATGGTTCGATTCCTTCCGCCCCTGCCACCAGATTCGCACGATGAGGTGGATTCCCGGCCCGCTATGCGAATAGCGGGCTTCAGCGTCTCAAGACGGCTGAATTTGATTTGATGCAGCAAAAGTACGAGATTGAGAAAAATGGCCACCACACAAGTTGAAACTGTCAGTACCGGCGCCGATAAGGCCAAACTTGCGACAGCCGCCGTGTTGGTTGTGGCCGCGCTTGCAGCCTTTTATTTGTTCGGCAAGCAAGGGCAACTGGTTCAATGGGGTGCTTTGCTGCTGGGTTTGGCGGCCGCCGTGGTTGTTTTTTTTACATCCGAGCCGGGCAAAGCCCTGTACGCCTTCGGTCAAGACGCCTGGCGAGAGGTTAAAAAAGTCGTTTGGCCCGCGCGCAAAGAAGCCATTCAAATGACAGCTTATGTGTTTGGCTTTGTGCTGCTGATGGCTTTATTTCTCTGGCTGACGGACAAGACGCTTGAGTGGCTGTTTTATGACTTGATTCTGGGGTGGAAAAAATAATGAATGACGCTGTAGAAACCCCGGCAACTGAAACGCCTGCGGCAGCGCAGGTTCTGGCAACGGCGCCGACCAATCCCGATTTGCGTTGGTACGTTGTTCATGCTTATTCAGGCATGGAAAAAGCGGTTGAGCGCAACATCACGGAGCGCATCAATCGCTCTGGTATGCAGCATAAATTTGGCCGCATTCTGGTTCCCATGGAGGAAGTGGTCGAGATCAAGAATGGTCAGAAAAAAACGACTGAACGCAAGTTTTTCCCAGGCTATGTGCTGGTTGAAATGGTGATGGACGACGATACCTGGCACCTGGTCAAGCACACCAACAAGGTCACTGGTTTTGTCGGCGGTCTGAAGACCCGCCCGGCGCCGATCTCGGAGGCGGAAGTCTTGAAGATCGTCAACCAGATGCAGGAAGGCACCGAGAAGCCGCGTCACAAAGTTGAATTTGAGGTGGGTGAGTTTGTGCGCGTCAAGGATGGACCTTTTACCGATTTCAATGGCTCGGTGGAAGACGTCAACTACGAAAAGAGCAAAGTTCGCGTCGCGGTTACAATCTTTGGCCGCGCCACGCCAGTGGAACTTGATTTTTCTCAGATTGAGAAAACATAAGCTGAGACCTCGTGGGACAGGCTGTAGCTACGCATGGCGAGCCAGCTCTGTCCTCAACTGATCGTTTGCTTGGCGCTTCCCGACTCGGTGCCAGGTATTGAAATGTAGAGAGTCGTTAACCCCGGGGAGCCAGGGCCCGCAAATCTAAAGCAGGGGCCGGGCGTCATTACCCGCAAGGAGAAAAGCATGGCGAAAAAAATCGTCGGTTTTGTCAAACTGCAAGTACCAGCAGGCAAAGCCAATCCGTCACCACCCATTGGCCCAGCTTTGGGTCAGCGTGGCTTGAATATTATGGAATTCTGCAAGGCGTTCAACGCGCAGACCCAGGGCATTGAGCCCGGTCTGCCGCTGCCGGTGGTTATCACCGCTTTTGCAGACAAAAGCTTTACTTTTGTCATCAAGTCGCCGCCGTCGTCGATCCTGATCAAAAAGGCAGTCGGAGTGACCAAAGGCTCGGCCACGCCACAGTCTGTCAAGGTTGGCAAGATCACACGCGCCCAGCTTGAAGAGATCGCCAAAACAAAGATGAAAGATTTGACTGCTGCCGATATGGATGCCGCAGTTCGTACCATTGCCGGTTCTGCCCGTTCGATGGGCGTGAATGTGGAGGGTGTTTAAATGACCCAGCTCACCAAAAAACAAAAATCCTTCCAGGGAAAAGTTGACAGCAACAAGCTGTATCCCCTGGCAGACGCATTGGGTCTCGTGAAAGAGTGTGCAACAGCCAAGTTCGATGAATCTATCGACGTGGCGGTTCAGCTCGGCATTGATGCCAAAAAGTCGGACCAAGTGGTGCGCGGCGCTGTCGTGCTGCCCAATGGCACTGGCAAGACCAAGCGCGTTGCGGTGTTTGCTCAGGGTGCCAAGGCTGAAGAAGCCAAGGCGGCGGGCGCTGACATCGTGGGTATGGACGATTTGGCCGCCATGATCAAAGCCGGCGATATGCCGTTTGATATTGTGATTGCAGCGCCTGATGCGATGCGCGTTGTGGGCACCTTGGGTCAGATTCTCGGTCCACGCGGATTGATGCCTAACCCCAAGGTGGGTACCGTGACGCCGGACGTGGCAACGGCTGTCAAGAACGCCAAGGCCGGTCAAGTGCAGTTCCGCGTCGACAAAGCCGGTATCGTGCACTCCACGATTGGCCGTCGCTCGTTCGACACAGACAAGCTGCAGGGCAATCTGGCCGCGCTGGTAGACGCTTTGACCAAGGCCAAGCCAGCTACGAGCAAGGGTGTTTATCTGAAAAAAGTGGCGGTTTCAAGCACGATGGGTGTGGGTATCCGTGTGGACCTGCAAAGCATCGCCGCGTAGTTAAGAGATTCCGGCCACTTTAAAAGGTGGCCTGATGTGGTGGGCTGTTCATGCTGATTGGTATGAGCAGGTCATCCGAGACCGTTGGTGTGCAGGCCGTGCCGGTACGGACAAGCACTTAATCAATGGGCCCTGGGTTAGCCAGGGCTTGAGCCAACGCAGATGGCGATCCCGCTGCAGATGGAACATGTTTCCGAAACAGTTGGTCGCTGCAATGTGGCGTGTTTGAAGGCAATTTGCCGACAAGCACATTTTGAAGGAGTTGATCTTGAGTCTTAATCGCAGTGAGAAAGAAGCGGTCATCAGTGATGTGACTGGCCTCGCCGCAAAAGCTCAAACGCTCGTGATGGCGGAATACCGTGGCATCACGGTCGCTGACATGACCAAATTGCGCTCCACCGCGCGCAGCAATGGCGTGAGTCTGAGTGTGTTGAAGAACACCTTGGCTCGCCGTGCTGTCACGGGTAGCGGATTTGAAATTGTGTCCGACCTGATGACCGGTCCGCTGATCTATGGCTTCTCTGAAGATGCAGTGGCTGCCGCGCGAGTGGTGGCTGACTTCGCGAAGACCAACGTCAAGTTGGTGATTCGTGGGGGCGCATACGGCGGAAAAGCACTGGACGTGAACGGCGTAAAGCAACTGGCAAGCATTCCCTCCAAGGAAGTGTTGTTGGCACAGTTGCTGGGCTTGATGCAGTCTCCAATTTCGCGTACAGCACGTGTGCTGGCAGCGATCGCGGAGAAAAAAGGCGCTGGTGTGGCAGACGCACCGGTAGAAGCCGCCGCAGAGGCAGTTGCAGCTTGATTGCGGGCAACGCGTAGTAACCAATATTGTTAGGAAATAAAAATGGCATTCGATAAAGACGCATTTTTGACCGCGCTGGACAGCATGACGGTCATGGAACTCAACGACCTGGTGAAAGCCATCGAAGAGAAATTTGGCGTGAGCGCCGCAGCTATGTCGGCACCCGCTGCCGGTGGCGCTGTTGCCGCTGTGGCTGAAGAGAAGACCGAATTCAACGTCGTGTTGCTGGAAGCTGGTGCCGCCAAGGTGTCAGTCATCAAGGCTGTGCGCGAAATTACGGGCCTGGGCCTGAAGGAAGCCAAAGACATGGTGGATGGTGCTCCGAAGAACGTCAAGGAAGGCGTTTCCAAGGTTGATGCTGAAGCCGCCTTGAAGAAGTTGCTGGACGCTGGCGCCAAGGCCGAACTCAAGTAATTGAGCTCTCAAGAGAGGCTGGGTGCTCCAAAAGGGCCCCAGCCTTTGCTGCTTATGAGAGAGCACTGAAAAACAGACTCAAGGTCTGTTTTTCAGTGTCTTCTGATCCCGACTGCAGAAGATGCCTTGGTTCGGGTCATGCGCAATGCATGACCGTCCGCCAATGATTGGTAGTGGCCAATCACCAAGAAAAATATTGAGACATTGGGGACTCAATTTAACAGTCGCCTAGGACCCCCAGGATTCCTTAGTCTTTGCCCGGAGATCTCATGGCTTACTCATACACCGAACGCAAGCGTATTCGCAAAAATTTTGGCAGTCGCGACAGCGTGCTGGAAATTCCTTACCTGTTGCAAATGCAAAAGGATGCCTACACCGCGTTCCTGCAGGCTGATGTTCACCCCAAAAAGCGAACAGCAGAAGGGCTTCAAGCCGCTTTTGAAGCGGCTTTCCCGATCATTTCACACAATGGCTTTGTCGAGATGAAATATCTCGAGTACAACCTGGCCAAGCCCGCTTTCGACGTGCGTGAGTGCCAGACCCGTGGTCTGACTTTCGCCTCGGCAGTGCGCGCCAAGGTTCAGCTGTTCATTTATGACCGTGAATCGTCGACCTCGCAAAATAAAGTGATCAAAGAGGTCAAAGAGCAAGAGGTCTACATGGGCGAAGTGCCCCTGATGACCACCAAGGGCTCATTTATTATCAACGGCACGGAGCGCGTGATCGTCTCCCAGTTGCACCGTTCCCCCGGTGTGTTCTTTGAACACGACAAGGGCAAAACTCACAGTTCGGGCAAGTTGCTGTTCTCGGCCCGAATCATTCCATATCGCGGTTCCTGGCTCGATTTTGAATTCGACCCCAAGGACTTTCTGTACTTCCGTGTGGATCGTCGGCGCAAAATGCCGGTCACGATTCTGCTCAAGGCCATTGGTTTGAACCATGAGTCCATCCTGGCGAACTTCTTCGTCAATGACAATTTCCGTCTGATGGACAGTGGTGCCCAAATGGAGTTTGTGGCAGAGCGCCTGCGCGGTGAAGTGGCCCGTTTCGATATCACCGACAAGAGTGGCAAAGTGATTGTTGCCAAAGAGAAGCGAGTGACGGCCCGCCACACCCGCGAACTGGAACAGTCTGGCACCACGCACATCAGCGTGCCCGAGGATTTCTTGCTGGGTCGTGTGGTGGCGCGCAATATCGTTGACACCGATACGGGTGAAATTCTGGCCAAGGCCAATGAGGAACTCACGGAAGCACTGATCAAGAAGCTACGTTTGGCTGGCGTGCAGGATCTGCCGTGTATTTACACCAATGAACTCGATCAGGGTGCGTACATTTCGCAAACCTTGCGCAGTGACGAAACGGTGGACGAATTTGCAGCCCGTGTGGCCATCTACCGCATGATGCGCCCGGGTGAGCCGCCGACCGAGGACGCGGTGCAGGCGCTGTTCCAGCGCTTGTTCTACAACCCTGACACCTACGATCTGTCGCGTGTCGGCCGGATGAAGTTCAACGCCAAGATGGGCCGACCGGAATCGACTGGCCCCATGGTTCTGACCAACGAGGATATCCTGGCAGTCGTCAAGATTCTGGTGGACTTGCGCAATGGTCGCGGCGACGTGGACGACATTGACCACCTTGGCAACCGGCGTGTGCGTTGCGTGGGTGAGCTGGCCGAAAACCAGTACCGGACCGGTCTGGCGCGGATTGAAAAAGCGGTCAAGGAGCGTCTGGGTCAGGCCGAGCAGGAGCCACTCATGCCGCATGACCTGATCAACAGCAAGCCCATTTCGGCGGCACTGAAAGAGTTCTTCGGCGCTTCGCAGTTGTCCCAGTTCATGGATCAGACCAACCCGTTGTCGGAGATCACCCACAAGCGCCGCGTATCGGCCCTTGGCCCAGGTGGTTTGACGCGCGAGCGCGCCGGCTTTGAAGTGCGTGACGTGCACGTGACCCATTACGGTCGCGTGTGCCCGATTGAAACGCCAGAAGGTCCGAACATCGGCCTGATCAATTCGCTGGCGCTGTATGCCCGCCTCAACGATTACGGTTTCATTGAAACGCCCTATCGTCGCGTGGTTGATGGCAAGGTCACGATGGAGATTGACTATTTGTCGGCGATTGAAGAAGGTAAATTCGTCATCGCGCAGGCCAATGCGGTACTGGATAAGGACGGCAAGCTCACGGGCGAGATGATCTCTGCGCGTGAAGCAGGTGAAACGATTTTTGCCGGGCCCGAGCGTGTGCAATACATGGACGTGTCGCCAGCACAGATCGTGTCAGTGGCTGCCTCCTTGGTGCCGTTTCTGGAGCACGATGATGCGAACCGCGCCTTGATGGGTGCAAATATGTCGCGTCAGGCCGTGCCGATTCTGCGCCCGGAAAAGCCAATGGTTGGCACAGGCATTGAGCGCGTTGCGGCGATTGACTCCGGCACTGTCGTGACTGCAACGCGGGGCGGCATGGTGGATTACGTGGATGCAACCCGGGTTGTGATTCGCGTCAATGACGACGAGGCACAAGCCGGTGAAGTGGGTGTTGATATTTACAACCTCATCAAATACCAGCGCTCCAATCAAAATACCAATATCCATCAGCGGCCCATTGTCAAAAAGGGCGACATGCTGGCCAAGGGAGACGTCATTGCTGACGGTGCTTCCACCGATCTGGGTGAACTGGCTTTGGGCCAGAACATGCTCATTGGCTTCATGACCTGGAACGGCTACAACTTCGAAGATTCAATTTTGATCAGCGAACGCGTGGTGGCAGACGATCGCTATACCTCGATTCATATTGAGGAGTTGGTCGTGATGGCGCGTGATACCAAACTTGGTTGTGAAGAAATCACCCGTGACATTCCGAACTTGAGCGAACAACAGCTTAATCGTCTGGATGAGTCCGGCATCATTTACGTTGGCGCCGAAGTTCAGCCGGGTGACACGCTGGTGGGCAAAGTTACCCCCAAGGGCGAGACCACACTGACACCGGAAGAGAAGCTGCTGCGTGCCATCTTCGGTGAAAAAGCCAGTGACGTGAAAGACACGTCATTGCGTGTGGACCAGGGCTCCCAGGGGACCGTGATCGACGTGCAGGTCTTTACCCGCGAAGGCATCGTGCGCGACCGCCGGGCACAACAAATCATTGATGACGAACTCAAGCGTTTCCGGCTTGACTTGAATGACCAACTGCGTCTCGTGGAAGCCGATTCATTTGACCGGATCGAGAAGTTACTGGTTGGCAAAGTGGCCAATGGGGGTCCGCAAAAACTTGCCAAAGGCACGACCATTGACAAGGCGTATTTGACTTCGGTTGAAAAACACCACTGGTTTGATATTCGTCCGGCTGAAGACGATGTCGCAGCTCAATTGGAGAGCATCAAGAACTCGATGGAGCAGACCCGGCACAGCTTCGATCTCGCCTTTGAAGAAAAACGCAAGAAGTTGACCCAAGGCGACGAGTTGCCTGCTGGTGTCTTGAAGATGGTCAAGGTTTATCTGGCTGTCAAACGCCATCTGCAACCGGGCGACAAAATGGCCGGCCGCCACGGCAACAAGGGCGTGGTGTCCAAGATCGTCCCGGTTGAAGACATGCCGTTCATGGCGGATGGCACGCCTTGCGATATTGTGCTCAATCCCCTGGGTGTGCCGTCACGGATGAATATCGGCCAGGTGCTCGAAGTCCATCTGGGATGGGCTGCAAAAGGTATTGGACAGCGCATTGGTGACATGTTGCAGGCTGAAGCCAAGGTGGCCGAATTGCGCAAGTTCCTGGACGAGCTCTACAACGGTACCGGTCGCAAGGAAGACCTGGCTCAACTGAGTGACGACGAAGTGCTGGAAATGGCTGGTAATCTGACGTCGGGTGTGCCGTTCGCCACGCCCGTGTTTGACGGCGCATCGGAGGCTGACATCGGGGCCATGCTCAAGCTCGCTTACCCTGAGGATGCGATCAGGCAAAAGGGGCTCACCCCGGCGCGCACCCAAGCTTACCTGTACGACGGCCGCACCGGCGACCCGTTTGAGCGGCCCACGACGATTGGTTACATGCACTATTTGAAGCTGCACCATTTGGTGGACGACAAAATGCATGCCCGTTCCACTGGCCCGTACAGTCTCGTCACGCAGCAACCGTTGGGGGGCAAGGCTCAGTTTGGTGGTCAGCGCTTCGGTGAGATGGAGGTCTGGGCGCTCGAAGCGTACGGGGCTGCCTACACGTTGCAGGAAATGCTCACAGTCAAATCAGATGACGTGCAGGGCCGTACCAAGGTGTACGAGAGCATTGTCAAGGGTGAGCATTCGATCGAAGCCGGCATGCCGGAGTCGTTCAATGTGCTGGTCAAGGAAATTCGCTCACTCGGTATTGATATCGAGCTGGAACGCGGCTAGGCCTGATGTTTTGCGGGACAGACCAGGATTGCGCAGCAGTCTGCTCTGTCCTCAACCGATTAAAAAGGAATTAGCGTCATGAAATCATTACTCGACCTGTTCAAGCAGTTCACGCCGGATGAGCATTTCAATGCCATCAAGATTGGCATGGCTTCTCCCGAGAAGATCCGTTCGTGGTCGTTCGGCGAAGTCAAAAAGCCGGAAACCATCAACTACCGCACCTTCAAGCCCGAGCGGGATGGTCTGTTTTGCGCCAAGATTTTCGGACCCATCAAGGACTACGAATGCTTGTGCGGCAAGTACAAGCGCCTCAAGCACCGTGGCGTGATCTGTGAAAAGTGCGGCGTTGAAGTGACCCAGACCAAAGTGCGTCGCGAGCGCATGGGCCACATCGACCTGGCGGCACCTTGTGCCCATATCTGGTTCCTGAAATCGCTGCCGTCGCGTCTGGGCCTGGTGCTCGACATGACCTTGCGTGACATCGAACGCGTGCTGTATTTTGAAGCCTATGTTGTGACCGATCCGGGCATGACGCCGCTGAAAAAATTCAGCATCATGTCCGAAGATGACTTTGACGCCAAATTCAAGGAATATGGCGACGAGTTTCAGGCCAAGATGGGCGCTGAGGGCATTAAAGATTTGCTTCAGAGCCTTGATATTGATGGTTCGATCGAGCGGCTGCGTAACGACCCCACGGGCTCCGAGCTGAAGATCAAGAAGAACACCAAGCGACTCAAATTGCTTGAAGCGTTCAAAAAATCCGGCATCAAGCCGGAGTGGATGGTGCTCGAAGTGTTGCCCGTGTTGCCACCGGACTTGCGTCCCCTGGTGCCGCTGGACGGTGGCCGTTTCGCCACCTCCGATCTGAACGACTTGTATCGTCGCGTGATCAACCGCAACAGCCGTCTGCGTCGTTTGCTTGAATTGAAGGCGCCCGAGATCATTGCCCGCAATGAAAAGCGCATGCTGCAAGAAGCCGTGGATTCGCTGCTCGACAACGGCCGTCGCGGCAAAGCCATGACCGGCGCCAACAAGCGTGCCCTCAAGTCGCTGGCCGACATGATCAAAGGCAAATCGGGACGTTTCCGTCAGAATTTGCTCGGTAAACGGGTCGATTACTCGGGTCGTTCCGTGATTGTGGTGGGCCCCACGCTCAAACTCCATCAGTGCGGCTTGCCCAAGCTGATGGCGCTTGAATTGTTCAAGCCTTTCATCTTCGCGCGCCTGGAAGCCATGGGCATTGCGACCACCATCAAGGCGGCCAAGAAGGAAGTTGAATCCGGCACCCCGGTGGTGTGGGACATCCTGGAAGAGGTGATCAAAGAGCACCCTGTGATGCTGAACCGTGCGCCAACCCTGCACCGTTTGGGCATTCAGGCGTTTGAGCCCATCTTGATTGAAGGCAAGGCGATTCAACTGCACCCGCTGGTTTGCGCTGCATTCAATGCCGACTTTGACGGTGACCAGATGGCGGTTCACGTGCCGTTGTCGGTGGAAGCGCAAGTGGAATGCCGCACGTTGATGCTTGCGTCCAACAATGTGCTGTTCCCGTCCAACGGCGAGCCGTCGATTGTGCCCTCGCAAGACGTGGTGCTGGGCTTGTATTACACAACCCGGGAGCGTATCAATGGCAAGGGTGAGGGCCTGATTTTCGCCGACGTCGGTGAAGTGCAGCGCGCGTTCGATGGCGGTGCGGTGGAACTGAACTCCCGTATCAATGTGCGGCTGACCGAGTACATCAAGGACAAGCAGACCGGCGAATTGGTGCCTTCGACCAAGCTGTGGGAAACCACCGCAGGACGCGCCTTGTTGTCGGAAATTTTGCCCAAGGGCCTGCCTTTTGAAAACGTGAACAAGGCGCTGAAGAAGAAAGAAATTTCCAAGCTGATCAATGTGTCGTTCCGCAAATGCGGTCTCAAAGAGACCGTGGTGTTTGCCGACAAGTTGCTGCAATATGGTTTCCGGCTGGCCACCAAGGCCGGTATCTCGATCTGTCTTGATGATATGTTGGTGCCGACCGAAAAGCCGGGCATCATTGAGCAAGCCGAGCAAGAGGTCAAGGAAATTGCGCAGCAGTACACCTCGGGTCTGGTGACTTCAGGCGAGCGCTATAACAAGGTGGTGGACATCTGGGGCAAGGCCGGCGACGAGGTGTCCAAGGTCATGATGGCTCAGTTGTCCAAGGAAATTGTCACGGATCGTCATGGCCAGCAGGTACAGCAGGAGTCCTTTAACTCCATCTACATGATGGCGGATTCCGGTGCGCGCGGTTCGCCAGCGCAGATTCGTCAGGTGGCCGGCATGCGGGGCCTGATGGCCAAGCCCGACGGCTCCATCATTGAGACGCCGATCACCGCGAACTTCCGCGAGGGCCTGAACGTGCTGGAATACTTTATTTCCACCCACGGCGCACGAAAAGGTCTTGCCGACACGGCCTTGAAGACAGCCAACTCGGGTTACCTGACGCGTCGTCTGGTCGATGTGACGCAGGATCTGGTCGTGACCGAACAGGACTGTGGCACGCACAGCGGTTACCTGATGCGCGCCATCGTCGAAGGCGGTGAAGTCATAGAGTCGTTGCGTGATCGTATTCTGGGTCGTACGGCGGCCGATGATGTGTTGCATCCGGAGAATCGTTCCGTGCTGGCTCCGGCCGGCACGATGCTCGACGAAGACCAGATCGATGAGCTTGAGGTGGCGGGCGTCGATGAAGTCAAAGTGCGCACGGCGCTGACTTGCGAGACTCGTTTTGGTATTTGCGCCAAATGCTACGGCCGCGATCTGGGTCGGGGCGGCTTGGTCAACGGGGGCGAAGCGGTGGGTGTGATTGCCGCGCAATCCATCGGTGAGCCCGGTACGCAGTTGACCATGCGTACCTTCCACATTGGCGGGGCCGCCTCGCGTGCGGCCATCGCGTCCAGCGTGGAAGCCAAGTCCAACGGCAACATCGGCTTCAACGCCACGATGCGTTATGTGACGAATGGCAAAAAGGAATTGGTGGTGATTTCCCGTTCCGGCGAGATCGTCATCCATGACGAGCATGGCCGTGAGCGTGAACGTCACAAGGTGCCGTATGGCGCCGTGTTGGCCGTGAAAGCGGATCAGACCATCAAGTCGGGCGCGATCCTGGCCAATTGGGATCCTTTGACGCGACCGATCATTACCGAGTTTGCGGGTAAGGCCCATTTCGAAAATGTCGAAGAAGGCCTGACGGTGGCCAAACAGGTGGACGAGGTGACCGGTTTGTCCACCATGGTGGTGATCGATCCGAAACACCGCGGTTCGGCCAAGGTCATCCGTCCGATCGTCAAGTTGATTGATGCGAGCGGCAACGAGGTCAAGATTCCCGGCACCGACCATTCCGTGACCATCGGCTTCCCGATTGGTGCGCTGGTTCAGGTGCGCGACGGTCAGGATGTGAGCCCAGGCGAAGTGCTGGCACGGATTCCTATCGAGGGCCAAAAAACCCGCGATATTACCGGCGGCTTGCCGCGGGTTGCCGAGCTGTTTGAAGCCCGGTCGCCCAAAGACAAGGGCGTTTTGGCTGAAATGACGGGAACCGTGTCTTTTGGCAAGGAAACCAAAGGCAAGATTCGCCTGCAGATCACCGATCCGGATGGCGCTGTCTGGGAAGACTTGGTGCCCAAGGAGAAAAACATCATCGTGCACGAAGGCCAGGTCGTCAACAAGGGCGAAAGCGTGGTCGATGGTCCGGCTGATCCGCAGGACATCTTGCGATTGCTCGGCTCCGAGGAACTGGCACGCTACATTGTTGACGAGGTGCAGGACGTGTACCGTTTGCAGGGTGTGAAGATCAATGACAAGCACATCGAAGTGATTGTTCGCCAGATGTTGCGCCGGGTCGTGGTCGAGAATGCTGGTGACTCCACCTATATCAACGGAGAGCAAGTGGAGCGCTCGGAAATTCTCAATACCAATGACGCCTTGCGCGCCGACGGCAAGATTCCAGCGCGCTTTACCAATCTGCTGCTGGGTATTACCAAGGCATCCTTGTCGACCGACAGTTTCATCAGTGCGGCATCCTTCCAGGAAACCACGCGGGTGCTGACTGAAGCGGCCATCATGGGTAAGCGCGACGAATTGCGCGGCTTGAAAGAAAACGTCATTGTGGGTCGACTGATTCCTGCCGGTACCGGCATGGCTTATCACGAAGCCCGCAAGGTTCGCGAGAACATGGACGACACTGAGCGCCGGGCCATTGCCGAGGCAGAAGCCGCCGAACTGGCGGGTCAGGCAGAGGCAACGGAAGCCAATGAAGGAGCAGCAGCCGAGTAAGATCGGATTGCTATGTTAAACATAGCGCCTCAAGCCCGTTTGGTGCGGGCTTGAGGCGTTTTTTTTGCAAATCTTGACGGTGCCCACCGGACCGGGGCATGTGGTCTCGTGCTGACGCAGCAGGTGCAACTTTGACAACGAATGCAAGTGAACAAAAAATTCCTTTGTGGCGACAGCTGCAGGCGGTAGCCGCTGTTTTGCTGGGCGTACGCGCCGGCATGTCTGCAACGGCTGCGCTGGAAGGGGTGACGGCCGATTTGCGGCCAGGCGTGCAGTCACTGGTTTTCCATGCGCTGCGCTCACTCGGGCGCGCTGAAGCTCTGCGCCAGTTGCTTGCGCCCCGTAGTCCGCCGCCGCCCGCCGACGCGTTACTCTGCACTGCGTTGGCGCTGGCGTGGCGTGAGCAGGATGCGCCGTATGAGGTGTTTACCCTGGTCAATCAGACGGTGGAAGCCGCCAAAAGAAGTCCGGCAACCCAGCCCCAGGCCCGTTTTATCAATGCCTGCTTGCGTCGATTCTTGCGTGAGCGTGACACCTTGGTGCAACTCACCGATCAAAATCCGGTGGCGTTGTGGAATCACCCCCTGTGGTGGATCAAACGGCTCCAGAAGGACTGGCCGGACCAGTGGCAAAGCATTCTTGCGGCCAATAACCGTCACGCACCCATGACCCTGCGGATGAACCTGAGACGGTCCGCCGTGTTGCCCTACTTGCAGTTGCTCAAAGATGCCGGCTTGAATGCCAGCGCTGCGGGAAGCTCGGGTGTGACGCTTGAACAAGCCAAGCCAGTGCAGGCCTTACCCGGCTTTGCCGAGGGCCTGTTTTCGGTACAGGACGCTGCCGCGCAGTTGGCTGCACCGCTGCTCCTGTCGGGCTTGGCGGCGGCTGGATCGCCGCAGATACTGGATGCCTGTGCCGCCCCAGGCGGGAAAACCGCGCACCTGCTGGAGATAACCGAGGGCAAGGTCACGGCGCTGGATGTTGATCCCGCGCGCTGCGAGCGAATTCATCAAACGCTGCAACGCCTGGGACTAGAGGCACGGGTGCTGGTGGCTGACGCGGCCAACGTTTCAGCCTGGTGGGATGGTCAGCTTTTTGACGCCATTTTGCTGGATGCGCCCTGTACTGCGTCTGGCATTGTGCGACGGCACCCCGACGTGCGCTGGTTACGGCGCGAGTCGGACATCGCCCAACTGGTCGCAACGCAGGCCAGGCTGCTCAAAGCCCTGTGGCAAGTGCTCAAGCCGGGTGGCCGGCTCTTGTATTGCACCTGTTCCGTTTTCAGAGCGGAGGGCGGGAATCAGATACAAACGTTTCTTGCACACAACACCGAAGCCAGTTTACTGCCTTCGCCGGGGCATTTATTGCCAGTTAACCGGGTGACTGGCGACGCCGTCCCGGACAATCCAATCGGTGACCATGACGGCTTTTATTACGCACTGCTTGAGAAACGCGCGGCTTGACCTGATCGGGCTGCTGGCCTGTACCTGCTTGGTGTGGGGTTCGGTGGGCCCCGCTCGGGCGCAAACGCGGCCGGCTGAAATTTCCAGCATCAAGGTGGAGCGAGCGGGCGACGCTATTGTTCTTTCTGCCGGCGTTCAATTCGAGCTGTCTGCAGCGGTTGAAGACGCACTGCTCAAAGGGGTGGCCATGATTTTCGTGGCCGAGGCGGATATCTTGCGCGAACGCTGGTATTGGACGAACAAAAAAGTGGTGCATGCTGAGCGTCATATGCGCCTGGCCTATCAGCCGCTGACCCGACGCTGGCGCCTCAACGTGGCCTCCGGTCAAATTACCAATGCCGGGTTGGGCCTCGCGCTGAATCAGAACTTCGATACCTTGCCCGACGCCTTGGCGGCCGTGCAACGCTTGTCGCGCTGGAAAATTGCCGAGGTCTCTGACATTGACCCGGAGCAACACCACCTGGTCGAATTTCGTTTCGGCCTGGATGTGTTCCAACTGCCGCGTCCGTTGCAGATTGGCACCTTGGGTCAGACCGATTGGGATATCTCGGTCTTTTCACGTCGAGCCTTGACGCTGGAGACGGCTCCGTGAGCCATGTTGGCCCCAGCATTGAACCTGCTGGTCGATTCTCCCTGAGGAATTCGCGCACGCTGCGCTGGACTGTGGGCGTTGGTCTGGTCGTCATGGTGGTTGTTGGGTTGGTGCTGCTGTTTCTGCTGACGCAAGCGACGACCAATCGTGACATGTACGAGCGCAATTACGCGCGACTTTTCGTTCTGAACGTGGTGGTGGCCAGTCTGTTGCTGATGGTCATCGTCTGGATCGCCTACCGATTGGTCAAGCGCTTGCGGCAGGGTAAATTTGGCAGCCGCTTGCTGGTCAAACTGGCCGCGATTTTTGCGCTGGCGGGGTTTGCCCCGGGCGTTCTGATTTATGTGGTTTCCTATCAGTTTGTGTCGCGCTCGATTGAAAGCTGGTTCGACGTCAAGGTGGAAGGGGCGCTGGACGCAGGTCTCAATCTCGGCCGTGCCACGCTGGAGGCACTGTCCAGTGACCTGGCCAGCAAAGCCCGTGGTGCCGCCTCACAACTGGCCAATACGCCCGATGTCAGTGCCGCCTTGCCGCTGGAGCGTGTGCGCGAACAGTTGGGTGAGAGTGATGTGTTGCTGTGGAGCGCTGCCGGACAGCTGATTGCCGCCGCCGGCCAGTCCCGTTATCAACTCAATCCGGAGCGACCCAGCCAGCAGCAGTTTCGCAGCGCGCGTGCTCAAAAGTTCATCACCTGGATTGAGGGGCTCGATGATTGGGTGCCGGGCGTGGTGGTGAATGCCCGGATCAAGGCCTTGGTTCTGGTGTCGAGCAACAGCCTGGGTTTGCTGGAACAGCCGCGTTTTCTCCTGGTGTCCCAAACATTGCCTTCCACTTTGGTAGCCAATGCGCTGGCGGTCACGCAAGCCAACCAAGAGTATCAGGAACGGGCGCTGGCGCGTGAGGGGCTGCGTCGCATGTACATCGGCACCTTGACGCTGAGTCTGTTTCTGGCCGTATTTGGCGCGGTCCTGCTAGCCGTTGTGCTGGGCAATCAGATTGCACGCCCGCTGCTCTTGCTGGCCGACGGCGTGAGCCAGGTGGCTGCGGGAGATTTGACGCCCAAGGCGTCGCTGCAGGGGCGCGACGAACTCGATGGTTTGACCCGTTCCTTTGCCGACATGACACAACAGCTTTCAGACGCTCGGCAGGCGGTGCAGGCCAGCATGCAGCAGGTGAACTCCGCGCGCGCCAATTTGCAAACCATTCTCGACAACCTCACGGCTGGCGTGATCGTGCTCGATGCACAAGGCGTTATTGTGTCCTCCAATCCGGGTGCCACACGTATTCTCCGGGTGCCGCTGGCGGCCTACGAGGGTCAGCGCTTGAGCGACATTGAGGGTCTGCAAACCTTTGCCGCCAGCGTTCAGGCGCAGTTTGATTCGTTTCTGGCATCCAACGACCAACACAGGTTCGACCATTGGCAGCAGTCCTTCGAACTTGGCAATGGTGTGACCAACCTGGCCGGACGGCAGCCCAGCAACGCTCTTGTTTTGGTAGCGCGTGGCGCCTCGCTGCCGGGGGCCACACGGCTCCTGGTCTTTGATGACATCTCTGAAATCGTGTCCGCCCAACGGGCCCAGGCGTGGGGTGAAGTGGCCCGCCGATTGGCGCATGAGATCAAAAACCCACTGACCCCGATCCAGTTGTCAGCCGAACGGCTGGAGATGAAGCTGACCGGCAAGATCGCGCCACCTGAGCAGGCGCTGCTGACCAAGTCAGTCAAAACCATCGTTACGCAGGTGGACGCCATGAAGCGTCTGGTCAACGAATTCCGCGACTATGCACGGCTCCCAGCGGCAGAACTCAGGCCGGTCGATTTGAATGCGCTGGTGACCGACGTGTTGCAGCTGTATGCCAGCGAGACTTCGCCGGTGCCCGTACAGATGGAGCTTGATCCATCCGTTCCAACCATCATGGGCGATGCACAGCAGCTGCGTCAAGTGATGCACAACCTGCTGCAGAACGCACAGGATGCCTCGGAATCGGCTGGCAACACCGACGCCGAGCATCCGGTGATTATCAGAACCCAGTGGCTTGAGAACGCCGGCCTGGCTCGCCTGAGCGTGCTTGACTGCGGCACAGGATTTCCAGACAGTATTCTTAAACGCGCGTTTGAGCCCTACGTCACGACCAAGCCCAAGGGCACTGGTCTGGGCCTGGCGGTCGTCAAAAAAATTGCGGATGAACATGGTGCCCGCGTGGATATCGCCAACCGGGTCGCGGACGGCCAAACGCTGGGTGCGCAAGTGTCGTTATCATTCGCCACAGAGAATGTCGCGCCGGGCGAGCCGGGCGACTCTTGCATACCCAAGGAACGCGCGTAATCATGGCAAACATTCTGGTGGTTGACGACGAGCTCGGCATCCGCGACCTGTTATGGGAAATTCTGAACGACGAGGGGCATAGCGTCGAAGTGGCTGAAAACGCGGCGCAAGCCCGTGCTGCCCGTTTGCGTGAGCGGCCCGATCTGGTGCTGCTCGATATCTGGATGCCCGACACCGATGGGGTGACGCTGCTCAAGGAGTGGTCAGCCACCGGTGTTTTGACCATGCCTGTCATCATGATGAGCGGACACGCCACCATTGACACGGCCGTGGAGGCTACCAAGATCGGTGCGCTGGCATTTCTGGAAAAACCGATTACCCTGCAGAAGCTGCTCAAGGCGGTCGAACAGGGATTGGCGCGTGGTGCGATTCGCAAGTTGGTGGCGCCTCTCATGGCATTGCCTGACTTGCCGCTGGCAGATGTAGGTGCCACGGCCGCGCCATCGGGCCTTGTCGCGGCAGATGTGTTGCCGCCGTCGCAGCAAACCTTCATGCTCGACAAGCCTTTGCGTGAGTCGCGCGACGAATTTGAAAAAGCGTACTTTGAATACCACCTGGGCAAAGAAAACGGCTCCATGACTCGGGTGGCAGAAAAGACCGGCCTTGAAAGAACCCACCTTTATCGCAAGCTGAAACAATTAGGCGTTGATTTGACGCGTGGAAAACGCAACGGCGCCTGACCTGTGGGGTCTCGATGAGGGCGGAGATGCTGCTATAATTTGCGGCTTGGCCTGGTAGCTCAGTCGGTAGAGCAGAGGATTGAAAATCCTTGTGTCGGTGGTTCGATTCCGCCCCGGGCCACCAAAATATTCCCTTGTCAGTCAACCGGTTGGCAAGGTAATTCGCGAAAAGCGGCCCCTCAAAAAGGCCGCTTTTTTGTTTTTCTGACGAAGCGAAATCAGAGTGGTCAAGCTTCAGGCCGATGCCGTCGCCCGGGATGATGGCGATGCGACAGGCGCTCTTGAATGGCCCTTAAACGCAGCGCGCGCCGTCAACTTCAATACACACGCCCGAGATAAAGGTGGCTTCGTCGCTGGACAGGTACAGCGCGGCATTGGCGACGTCAAGCGCGGTGGAAAAGCGGCCCAGCGGAATCGTGGCCAGGAATTTGTTTCGGCGCGCATCGTCCAGCGGACCGCCGGCAAACTCGGTGGCCAGGCCGGTGTCGGGGTTGAACACCGGATTGATGCAGTTCACCCGAATGTTGTCCGGGCCCAGCTCTGCGGCGAGTGACTTCGACGTGGTGATCACCGCGCCCTTGGAGCCGTTGTACCAAGTCAGTCCCGGGCGCGGACGCACGCCCGCCGTCGAGGCAATGTTGATGAAGCTGCCGCCGCCATTGGCGCGGAACACCGGCACCGCGTGAATGGTGGACAGGTAGATGCTCTTCATGTTCACCGCGAAGCATTTGTCGAACTCGTCTTCGCTGACTTCCAGTGCGGGACGGTTGCGGTGCGTCCAGCCGGCGTTGTTGACCATCACGTCCAGCCTGCCGTAACACTGCATGGCGAACTCCACCAGCGCTTTCATGTCGAGCGATTGGGTCACGTCGGCTGCGAAGAAAGCGGCTGCGCCGCCGGCTTGGGTGATGTCGCCCACGACCTTTTCGCCCGCCGTGCGGTTGATGTCGTTGACAACGACCTTGGCACCTTCGGCTGCCAGCCGCTTGGCAATACCCTCGCCAATGCCGCCGCCGGCGCCCGTGACGATGATGACTTTGTTGTTAACACGCATGAAATGTCTCCTGATCAATAAATGGAAATTCGGGCATCGCTGCCACCGCTTGCGGCGGCAGCGTCAAAGCGTCGTTCAGTCGTGCTTGATGGCAATCGTCTTGAGAACGGTGAAGCCGTAGAGCGCCTCAAAGCCTTTCTCGCGGCCATAGCCGCTGGCCTTGACGCCGCCGAAGGGAAGCTCGACACCGCCACCGGCGCCGTAGTTGTTGATGAACACCTGGCCGGAGCGCACCTTGCGCGCCAGCCGCATCTGCCGTGCGCCATCGCGCGTCCAGATGCTCGACACCAGGCCATAGGCGGTGCCGTTGGCCAGCTTCACGGCACCGGCTTCATCGTCAAAAGGCATGGCGGCAATAACCGGGCCAAACACTTCTTCCTGCGCCAGGCGGTGCGCTGGCGGCACGTCACGCACCAGCGTGGGCGCCTGGTAAAAACCGGTGGACGGCGCATCAGCCACGATCCGTCCCTGGCCCGCAATGGCGAGACCATCGCGCCCGGCTTCTTCGAGGAAGCCGGCGACACGCTGCAACTGGGTCTGGCGAATCAAGGGCCCGCAATCGAGGTCCATGCTCGAGGGGCCGACCTGCAATTGCGAAAAGGCCTTGGACAGCCGGGCCAGCACTTCTTCATAGGCCTTGCGCTCGACCAGCAGGCGACTGCCTGCCGAGCAGGTCTGGCCGGCGTTCTGCACGATGGCATTGACCACCACCGGCAGCATGGCGTCGAAGTCGGTATCGGCAAAAACGATTTGCGGCGACTTGCCGCCCAGTTCCAGCGTGACGGGGGTGTGGTTTTCAGCCGCGGCACGCACGACGACCTTGCCGATGGCGGGCGAGCCGGTGAACGACACGTGGTCAATGCCAGGATGCTTGACCAGTGCATCACCCACCTCGTGGCCATAGCCGGTGACGATATTGAGCGCGCCCGCAGGAAAGCCCACTTCAGCGGCAAGCTCCGCAATGCGCAGCAGCGACAGGCAGGCGTCCTCGGCGGGCTTGACGACGCAGGCATTGCCGGCAGCGAGGGCCCCGCCGACGCTGCGGCCGAAAATCTGCATCGGGTAGTTCCACGGAATGATGTGGCCCGTCACCCCATGCGGCTCGCGGAGGGCGAGCACGGTGTAGCCGTTCTGGTAGGGAATGGTGTAGCCAAGCAACTTGTCGGCCGCACCGGCATAAAACTCGAAATAACGGGCCACCGCCGCCGCATCCGCGCGCGCCTGCTTGACCGGCTTGCCGCAGTCTCGCGCCTCGATCTGTGCCAGTTCTTCCGCCTGGTCGCTCATTTTCTGCGCCAGCTTTTGCATCAGCCGCCCGCGCTCCATGGCGCTCAATCGACCCCAGTCACCTTCATACGCTGCACGGGCCGCGCTCACGGCCTGGTCGATGTCAGCCGTGTTGCCGCGCGCAATGGCCTCAAAAACCTGGCCGTCAGACGGGTCAACGACGGGAATGGATTCGCCCGATGCCGGGGACGCCCAACGGTTGTTGATGAAATGCTGCTTCATGCTTGTCTGTGCCTCTTGTGGGTTGCGTCAAACCAGCGGCAGGGCTGGCACTCTGATGGAACTGGCAGGTTTGGAACTGAAGTTGTCCATTCTATTTACAAATAGGAGACTTGCAATGCTTCATTTCCAACCAGGCAGGCCAATTAACATGTAAATTTGAATTACTTATTCAAAGACCGATGTGTCATGGATAAGCCACGTCCGATAATCCGCCGTATGCCGAAACAGTCAAAAGCCGACGCCGCCGCCGGGTCATCGGGGCCAAGCCAGGCCAAAAACGCGTCCGCCATGCCCGGCCTGGGCCTGGAGCCTGTGCGCCATGAACGTTTTGCGGAGCGGGTGTATGACAGCCTGTTTCATTCGATCATGACGGGCAAGCTCGCACCGGACACGCGCCTGCCGCCGGAAGTGCAACTGGCGCACTTTTTCCAGGTGTCCAGGCCCGTCGTCAGGCAGGCGCTGGACCGGCTGCGACAAGACAGGCTGGTGGAGCCCATACGCGGTTCCGGCACTTATGTACGCGCCTGCGGGACGCTGCCCGACCCCGCGATTCCGGCCAGCCGGTACGCGACGGACATGAGCCACATCATTCACGGGCTGGAGCTGCGGCTGGTGATCGAACCTGAATGTGCGCATCTGGCGGCGCTGCGCCGCAAGCCGGCCGACCTCGCCCGGATGGAGGAAATGCTGGAAGGCTTCGAAAAGGCCACCGCACGCGGCGACGTGGCCCACCACTTTGATTACGGCTTTCATGAAACCATTGCCCAGGCCACGGCCAATCCCCGCCTGGTCAAGGTGCTCAAGTCACTGGAGTACGACGTCAGCCACGCGGTCAACCTGTGGCGCCACATGGCCCAAATGAAGCCGTGGCAACGCACGCAGGATGCACTCGATGAGCACCGCGCGATTTTCGAGCTGATCAAGCGCCATGATGCTGACGGTGCGCGCCGCGCCATGCGCAGCCATGTCGAGAAAGCGCGCGTGCGTATGCTTGACGCGGCGACTGATATCTAGAGCCTCCGGCCAGATTCCGGGGTGCGCCAGGGCCACTCTTTTCTACTGGAACGAACTCGCCCGCTGATTTGGCAAGCCGTGCCGGCTAGTGGCTGCGCGGCCCACGTGGTTTCGGCTCTTGCGGCGGATCAAAATCAATCAAATTCTTTTGCTCGCGCGGCTGCGTCAGGTGCACAGCCGGCTCATCGGGTATCGAGAGCGGAATGTCGACATCTGTTATGGCCTCTGGTCCGAAGACAAGAGGTCCCATGTCCAACTCAGACAAGTCCAGATCCAGCATGTCCAAAGCAGGTGGATTGGGCAGGGATGACTGATCGGCCTCCTTGCTCACCGCCTGCGCCGCAACCGCGGCTACCGGTCTCTGGGGCTCGTTGGGCGCTGTTGCACGGCCGACTTCTGACTGCATGAGATCATCAAAAATCGAATGAGTCACCGAATGACTTACCTCGACCATGCTGAGGTCCATGTCGGACGCAACTGCAGAAGACTTCCATAACCCGGCTGCTGCCGGCGCCAACGTCTTGGCCAGTCCGGGTGACTGATCTGGTGCCCGCGGGATGGGGCTTGTGTCAGGCGCCGGCCCGGGCTCGGTCGCCGGTGGCTGCAAAGTGACGGCGCCGTTCCACCAGTCGTTGTCATGGGCCTGAACACGGCGACGGCGATTCCAAAGAAAAGCCAGCGCAGCCAGGCTGAGCAGCAGACCGGCCACAAGTCCGTCAACAACCCAGGCGGAAAAACGCCCCGACTCCGCCTGCGCCAAGCGTGCGCTCAGGTCGGTCAAATCGCGCTGATTCCTGGTGGTCAATGCCTTCAAGGCATTAACGTCCGCCTCCAGGGCGAGCGATCGAGCGTGCTGACGCAAGGTTTCTTCAGGCGAGGCATTCAAGGCCAGCCACAGGGCCGCCGCTTCGGATCGACGCTGCGGGTTGCCGCTGGGCTGGGTCAACAGTTCAGTCGAGAAATTGAGCGTTGGTTCGCGCGCCTCCATCAGCTCGAGCAAGTTGAGTCTCAAGCGCGGTTGGGTCGCCGCTCGCGCGGCCCTGCGCGTCGCGCCGGCCGTCACGCCCATGGGGCTGGCCTCGGAGGTTTCTTTTGCCGGGCGATGGGTGGGGTTCTCCGTTCGCGCCGCTGGTTCGGGTGCTTCAGCCGGGACGACGCGCCTGGCCACAGGGGGTGGTGCCGAAGGTGTTGCTGACGGGGCGTCCAACAAGGCGGGCAGCGGTGCTGCCAGCTCGCTGGGAAAGTCGGCCAGCAAGACGTAGCGCCGGCTTGATTTCTGGCTGCAGCCGCTGCGCAAATAGACGGTAACGACCGGTTCGTTCACCAGCGCCGAAGACAATATCCGCACGTTGGCGGTTTGGGATTGCGTCGAGGCGTCGACCAGCACCCGCACGCGACTGGCCTCCTGCCGCGTGTCGGCGTGAAACACGTCGGCGTCAAAACACAAGGAAGTCATGTCTTCGCCCGCAGCCATCTGCACCTGAACTGCCACATCCAGCGGCTTGCCAATCAGCACGGCGCCGCGAATGCGTCCCAGCGTGAGGGCCTCACTGCCCAGCGTCAGGCACAGCAAGGCGATCCCCACGATCTTTTTTTTATGTTTCAAACAGGCTTTCCGCAGGATTGATTGTCTTTTATGTCACGGCGTGACTGACGCGCAACGCCGCCATTTGCCCCGCACTGTATCCGAGTTCGGCCAGCAACTCTGCAGCATCTAGTCAAGAATCGATCGGCGTTAACGAGCGCCATTTTTTGCTCGTTTTCTGAACTGGAATAAAGTGACGCATGACAAATAGCAGTTCATCCATTGCCGCCGTGCCCCGCGCCGTACTTTTTGACGCCTACGGCACCTTGTTTGATGTGTACAGCGTGGGCCAGTTGGCGGAGGAATTATTTCCCGGCCATGGCCTGGCCCTGAGCGTGCTGTGGCGCGACAAACAGATTGAATACACCCGGCTCGTGACCACCAGCAACCACGGGGCACACTACCAGCCATTTAGCGCCTTGACCCGTGCGGCCCTTGTTTACGCTATAAAAAAGATATCTACTGGCGCTTATTCGACAGCGGCTACAGGCCAATTTGATATAAATCTGGAGGCGGATTTCAAGGCCCGCCATGGAGAGCAAGTCGAGCGACTGCTGGCGCAGTACCAGCATTTAAGCGCCTTCCCGGAGAACCTGGCGGTGTTGCGCGAGCTCAAAGGCCGCGGCATCCCGACCGGCATCCTGAGCAACGGTGACGCCCCCATGCTGCACGCTGCGGTGCAGTCGGCCGGCTTTGCGGGCCTGCTGGATCACGTCATCAGTGTCGACCCGATCCGTCTCTACAAAACTGACCCGCAAGCCTATGCGCTGGGTGAGCAGGCCACCGGATTCAAAGCCGAACAAATCGTCTTTGTCAGCAGCAATGCCTGGGATGCGCTGGGCGCCACCTGGTACGGCTACCAGACCCTGTGGGTCAACCGCTACCAACTGCCGTTTGAAGAGCTCGGCACACAGCCCACGCGTGTGGGCGGCAGCCTGCGTGCGGTGCTGGAATTTTTTCCCGCGTAAGTCCGGTTTTGTATCATTGCCCCCCTGACAGCTTGTCGACGTGTTCACTATTCAGCAACTTTTTTTGAGAACTCACCCCACCATGACCGAACGTACCACCAGGCACCGCCTGCAAATTGCCACTGTTTTGCAGCAGTTCATCGACACCCAAGTGCTGCCCGGCACCGGCGTCGCCCCGGCCAAATTCTGGAAAGGTGTTGACGCCATCGTGGCTGATCTGGCGCCGAAGAACATCGCCTTGCTGGCCGAGCGTGAGCGCCTGCAAACCGAGCTCGATAGCTGGCACGCGGCCCACCCCGGCCCCATCAATATGAGTGACACGGCCGCGCCGAACAGCATGAGCGCCTACCGCGCCTTTCTGGAGCAGATCGGCTACCTGGTGCCGGCGCCCAAGAAAGCCCGCATCACCACCACCCAGGTCGATGCCGAGCTGGCCATCCAGGCCGGGCCGCAGCTGGTGGTGCCGATCCTGAACGCCCGCTACGCGCTGAACGCCGCCAACTCGCGCTGGGGCAGTTTGTACGACGCGCTGTATGGCACGGACGTGATTGACGAAGCCAAGGGCTGTGAAAAAGTCGGCAAGAAAGGCGGCTACAACCCCAAGCGCGGCGCCAAAGTGATTGCCTACGCGCGCCATGTGCTCGACCGCACCGCGCCGCTGCGCAAGGGCTCGCATGTCGATTCGGTCGGCTACCGCATCAAGGACGGCAAGCTGGCCGTCAAGCTGCTTGATGGCAGCAACACCAGCCTGCAAACCCCGGCGCAATTGGTCGGCTACCAGGGCGACGCCAAGGCGCCGAGCTCGGTGCTGCTGCAGCACAACGGCCTGCACCTGGATATCATCATCAACCGCAGCACCCCGATTGGTGCCAGCGACCCCGCCGGTGTCTGCGACCTGGTGTTGGAAGCTGCGCTCTCGACCATTCTGGACCTGGAAGACTCGATCGCCGCCGTCGACGCGGACGACAAAGTGCTGGCCTACAGCAACTGGCTGGGCATCCTGCAAGGCACGTTGACCGAGAGCGTGACCAAAGGCAGCAAGACCTTTACCCGCGGCCTCAATGCCGACCGTCTCTACACCCCGCCCGCGGGCAAGGGAAAACCAGTCGTGTTGCACGGCCGCTCGCTCATGTTTGTGCGCAACGTCGGCCACCTGATGACCAACCCGGCCATTCTGTACACCGACAAGGCAGGCGTTACACGTGAAATCCCCGAAGGCATTCTGGACGCCGTGGTCACCACCACCATCGCCATGCATGACCTGAAGCGCACGGCCAAGGATGGCATCCGCAACTCACGCAAGGGCTCGGTTTACATCGTCAAGCCCAAGATGCACGGCCCGGTGGAAGTCGCGTTTGCCAACGAGCTGTTTGGCCGGGTCGAAAAAATGCTCGGCTTGAGAGACAGCACCGTCAAGCTCGGCATCATGGACGAAGAGCGCCGCACCAGCGTCAACCTGAAAGCCTGCATTGGCGCTGCCGCCAGCCGCGTCGCCTTCATCAACACCGGCTTCCTGGACCGCACCGGCGACGAGATGCACAGCGCCATGCAAGGCGGCGCCATGATCCGCAAGGGCGACATGAAAACCAGCGCCTGGATTCAGGCTTACGAGCGCAACAACGTGCTGGTCGGCCTGGCCTGCGGCCTGCGCGGCAAGGCGCAGATCGGCAAAGGCATGTGGGCCATGCCGGACCTGATGAAAGACATGCTCAAGCAAAAGATCGCTCACCCGCTCGCCGGTGCCAACACCGCCTGGGTGCCCAGCCCGACCGGCGCCACGCTGCACGCGCTGCACTACCACCAGGTGCTGGTGAGCGAGGTGCAAAAAGAAATGGAAAAGATCAACGCCGACAAACAGCGCGACAACCTGCTGACCGGCCTGCTGCAAGTGCCGGTGGCGGCCAGTAAAAACTGGAGCGCCGCCGAGATCCAGCAGGAGCTCGACAACAACGCCCAAGGCATCCTGGGCTACGTGGTGCGCTGGATCGACCAGGGCGTGGGCTGCTCCAAGGTGCCCGACATCCACAACGTCGCCTTGATGGAAGACCGCGCCACGCTGCGCATCAGCAGCCAGCACATGGCCAACTGGCTGCACCATGGGGTGGCGAGCGCGGCGCAGATCAAGGAAACGTTCGAGCGCATGGCGGCGGTGGTGGACCAGCAAAACGCAGGCGACCCGCTGTACAAGAACATGGCCGGGCACTTTGACACCAGCATGGCCTACATGGCCGCCTGCGATCTGGTGTTCAAGGGCTTGAGCCAACCGAGTGGCTACACCGAGCCGCTGCTGCATGGCTGGCGCTTGAAGGTGAAGGCCGCGGCCAAGGCTGTGGCGGTCTAAGGTCTATATCAAATAGATAGCTGCTTACGCAATAGGGACGGTGGCTAGAGGCCTATTTGGCCTCTAAGTTTGCTGATCCCGCCGGAACGGCACCTTCGGGTGCCGTTTTTTCATCCGGCGTTGCGAACCATCACGCCGTTCCGCGATGCGGCGCCTGACTTGACCAAGTCCCCAATCAGTTGCTCGATCCCGTGCGCGAAATCCAGCTCCGGGAAATGCTGCCTGAAGATCGTTGCGAAATAGGGGGTGGCGCAGGCCCAGGCGATGAAATCGTCCAACGCGATGGCTTGCACTTCGAGCAGCTTGAACTTCAGCAACACTTTGGCGGCGTAGCTGATGTGTTTGGCCGGCTGCGTGACAAAGCTGTGCAGGCGGGCGCGCGCCACGGCAATGGATTGTTCGACACCGTCAAAGGCGCTGCCATGCCCCGGAATCACCCATTTTGGCGCCAGCGACTCAATCAGATCGATGGTTTTGCCGACGGCGTCAAACGCATCCAGTCCTTCGAGTTCCGGGAACACCACGCCAAAGCCGCGTTCCCACAAGGCATCGGCTGAAATCAGGGTCCGGGAGGCCGGTTCAAACAAAATCACCGAGTGCGGGTCGTGCCCCGGTGCGGCGTGCACCTGCCACAGCTGGTCGCCGAGCCTGAGCTCGCTGCCCGGCAGCAGCAGCGCATCGAAGCGGAACTGTGGGCAACTCTGCCCGGTGGGCGTGTAGGTGAGCGCGTGCGGGTCCCAGTGGCTGACGAAGCGGGCCTGTCCGGGCGGGATATGGGTCATGAGCGCCGGGTAAGCGCTCTGCAGCGCTGCGTTGCCGCCGCAGTGGTCGCTGTGCAGGTGGGTGTTGACCAGCACGTCGAGCGCTCGACCTTTCAGCGCCGCCTGCACCAGCGCGAGTGTTTGCGGCGCATGGGTGACATAACCGCTGTCAATCAGCGCGCAGGTGTCGCCGCCAAGCAGCAAAATGTTGTTGGACGAGAGCCAGCCGCGCTCGAAAATGGTGATGTGCTCGGGCAGTGTGGGTGGTTGTGGCATAAGGGTTCGGTCGCTTTCGTTTCAATTATGCGGCCTGCGGCGTTGCCGCTTAAACTGGACCCTTCGACCCGGTCCGCCCTTCAATTTAACCAGCACCTGCTCATGCCATTTTCTTCACTCGGTTTGTCTCCTGCGTTGTTGCGCGCCATCAGCGACCAGGCCTGGTCTGCGCCGACGCCGATCCAGGCGGTGGCCATGGGGCCCGCGCTGCAAGGTCGTGACTTGCTGGCATCGGCGCAAACCGGCTCGGGCAAGACGGCGGCGTTCGCCTTGCCCCTGTTGCAACAATTCGAAGCCGCGGTGCCACAGAGCCCGCGGCGACTGCGCGCCCTGATTCTGGTGCCCACGCGCGAGCTCAGCACCCAGGTCGGGGAGGAGATTCGCTTCCTTGGGCAGCACCTGCCACGCGCGTTGAAGGTGTCCATCGTCTTTGGCGGCGTTTCGATCAATCCGCAGATGCTGCGCTTGCGCGGCGGTGCCGACATCGTGGTCGCGACGCCGGGGCGTTTGCTGGATCTGATTGATCACAATGCGCTCAGCTTAAGCGGTGTTGCCACGCTGGTGCTTGATGAAGCCGACCGTTTGCTCGATCTGGGCTTTGCCGAAGAGTTGAACCGCATCCTGGCCTTGCTGCCCGTGCAGCGGCAGAACCTGTTTTTCTCGGCGACTTTTCCGCCCGCGGTGCAGACGCTGGCGCAAGTGCTGCTGCGGGACCCGGTGCGCATCGAGGTCGCGCCCGAACCGCAAACCCAGCCCGATATTGAGCAGCGCGTGATTGAAGTGGATGCCGCCCAGCGCACTCAGTTGTTGCGCCATCTGATGGCGCAACACCACTGGAGCCGGGTGCTGGTGTTTGTCGCCACCAAACACGCCGCCGAGATGGTGGCCGACAAGCTGCGCAAGGCCCGCATCAACGCCGAACCGTTTCACGGCGAATTGAGCCAGGGCAAGCGCACACAAGTGCTGGCTGATTTCAAGGCGTCACGCCTGAAGGTGGTGGTGGCCACCGATGTGGCGGCGCGCGGCCTGGACATCGCGCAACTGCCGGTGGTGGTGAATTTTGATTTACCGCGCTCGGCGCTGGACTATATCCACCGCATCGGCCGCACCGGCCGCGCGGGCGAAAAGGGCGTGGCGCTGAGCTTTGTCAGCGCTGCCACCGATGCCCATTGGCGTTTGATTGAAAAGCGTCAGGGTTTGAGCCTGCCGCGCGAACAGGTGCCGGGGTTTGAACCAACGGCGGTTAGCCCTGCAACTGACAGTGACGCCACCGCCGATCTGCCCGCTACCGGCGGCATCAAGGGCCAACGCCCGAGCAAAAAAGACAAATTACGCGCCGCCGCCGCGCGCATCGCAGCGGAAAAATAAAACCCGGCTCAGTTCAGCAAGAAAGCGCTGGCCTGGGCTTTGCGGTCTTGCGCATCAATCTCTTCGTCATACGCGGCGCGGCTGGCCAGCGCCTCACTGGTGTAGGGTATCAGCGGTTTGTCCAGCGGGTGTAATTTGTGACGGCGCAGGCCGCGCAGTTGTTGCGAACGCTCCATGGTTTGCAACACGCGTTCAGGCTCCATCATCAGGCTAAAGGGATTGAGTTCAAGTGCAATGGTGCTCATCAGGAGGCTCCGGTGGGTTCAGAGCGCCATCGGGATGGTCCTGACGCTTGAGACAACTGTAGTCGCCCACTTGATTCACTGAAGTCAGCAAGCGACTGTAAAGCGTGTCGGTATTTGCCTTACACGATGACAGCCCCGGTGATCGTTACAAAAGCCGTACTTTCACGCTTTTGCCCTTGACCTTGCCCGCGTTGAGCTTCTGCATCGCCGCCAGCGCAATGTCACGCTGCACCGCCACAAAGGTGGTGAATTCGGTGACAACGATCTTGCCGATCTGCTCGCGGCTGTAGCCCGCATCGGCGGTCAGTGCGCCCAGCACGTCGCCGGGACGAATTTTTTCCTTGCGGCCACCCAGAATCTGCAAGGTCACCATCGGTGGCAGCAGCGGCCCCTGGCCGGTAGGTTTGAGTTCATCGAGCTTGTGCCAAACCGATTCACGCTTTTGATACTGCTCGATCTTGCCGACCGAGCCCATTTCATTCATGCTGGCCAGGCTTAATGCCAGGCCCGACTCACCGGCGCGCCCGGTGCGGCCAATGCGGTGCACATGCACTTCGGGGTCAGGTGTGATGTCCACATTGATCACGGCTTCGAGTTGCGTGATGTCCAGGCCGCGCGAGGCCACATCAGTGGCCACCAGCACCGAGGCGCTGCGATTGGAAAATTGGGCCAGCACCTGGTCGCGCTCGCGCTGCTCCAGCTCGCCATACAACGCCAGCGCGCTGAAGCCCTGCGCTTGCAGGTAAGTCACCAGGTCTTTGCACTGCTGCTTGGTGTTGCAGAACGCCAGCGTGCTGATGGGTCGAAAGTGGTTCAGCAGCAACGCCACCGCTTCGAACCGGTTGGCCCGCGTGACCTCATAAAAGCGTTGCTCGATCAGGCTTTCGGTTTGCTGCGCGGCCACCTGGACTCTCAGCGGCTCGCGCATGAATTGTTGGGCCAGTTTCTCGATGCCTTCCGGGTAGGTGGCCGAAAACAGCAGCGTTTGCCGCTCTTTCGGGCACTGTTTGGCAACGGTGGCCATGTCGTCAAAAAACCCCATGTCGAGCATGCGGTCGGCCTCGTCGAGCACCAGCGTGTTGAGCGCTTCCAGGTTCAAATACTCGCGCGCCAGGTGGTCCATCACGCGCCCGGGCGTACCCACCACAATGTGCGCGCCCTGCTCCAGAGAAGCGCGCTGGCCGCGCAAGGCCACGCCGCCGCACAGGGTGACGACTTTGATGTTGTCGGTCGCACGCGCCAGGCGGCGAATCTCGATCGTGACCTGGTCCGCCAGCTCGCGCGTGGGGCACAGCACCAGCGCCTGCACCGCAAAGCGGCGCGGGTTCAGGCGCTCCAGCAGCGCCAGGGCAAAGGCCGCCGTCTTGCCGCTGCCGGTTTCGGCTTGCGCAATCAGGTCCTTGCCCGCCAGTGCGGCGGGCAGGCTGGCGGCCTGAATCGGCGTCATCTCCAGGTAGCCAAGTTGCTGCAGGTTGGCCAGTGTGGCCGGGTTCAGGGCCAGGGATTCGAAGCGCTTGTTGGAAGAAGAAGGGGTGGCAGTGGCTGCCTGGGTTTGGGTTGTACTCATGGCTGGATTATCAGTAGTCCGGCTGATTGGCTCCGGAATCGTCCGATCAGATGACCTGTATCAACAAATCTCAAATCAGGTGTTAGGGTTTACCACAATATGAATTACATTTTCATTTTCAGTAACTCGAGAACATCACCATGGACATTCTGCTGCAAGTCGCAGTCATTCTTATATGCCTGTTCTATGGCGCGCGTAAGGGTGGCGTCGCGCTCGGTCTGCTCGGCGGTATCGGCATCGTCATCATGACCTTTGTGTTCGGGCTCAAGCCCGGCAAGCCGCCGGTGGACGTGATGCTGACCATCATCGCCGTGGTGGCCGCCTCGGCCACGCTGCAAGCCTCGGGCGGGCTGGAAGTGCTGCTCAAGGGTGCTGAAAAAATGCTGCGCCGCAATCCCAAATACGTCTCGATCCTGGCACCGTTCACCACCTGCTTTTTGACTATTCTGTGCGGTACCGGCCACGTGGTCTACACCATGCTGCCCATCATTTACGACATTGCCATCAAGAACAACATACGGCCCGAGCGCCCGATGGCAGCATCATCCATCTCCAGCCAGATGGGTATCCTGGCCAGCCCGGTCTCGGTGGCGGTGGTGGCCTTGGTGGCCTTTCTGGCCAAAGTGCCGGTGGATGGGCATGTCATTGACTTCGTCCAGGTGCTGTCCATCACCATTCCCTCCACGCTGGCCGGCGTGTTGTTGATCGGCATCTTCAGCTGGTTCCGCGGCAAGGACCTGGACGATGACCCGGAATTCCAAAAGCGCATTGCCGACCCCGAGCAGCGCGAGATCATCTATGGCGAAAGCGCCACCTTGATGGGCAAAACCCTCTCCAGGGACCAGTGGACCGCCATGTGGATTTTCCTGGGCGCCATTGTCATCGTGGCCTGTCTGGGCGCCTTTCCATCCGTGCGACCGCTGGTAGACGGCAAGCCGCTGTCGATGGTGCTCACCATTCAGATGTTCATGCTGTTGGCCGGTGCCTTGATGATTGTCTTTACCAAGACCGACCCCTCCACCATTGGCAAGACCGAAGTGTTTCGCGCCGGCATGATTGCCGTGGTGGCCGTGTTTGGTATCGCCTGGATGGCCGACACCGTATTTGACGCGCATCTGGCAGAACTCAAGGTCGTGCTGACCGAGCTGGTTAAAACGAAACCCTGGACTTACGCCATCGCTTTGCTGCTGGTGTCCAAATTGGTCAACTCGCAAGCCGCTGCCATCAGCGCCATGGTGCCGGTCGGGCTCGCCATTGGCGTACCACCGGGCTACATCGTCGCTTTTGCCGCGGCCTCCTATGGTTACTACATCTTGCCGACCTACCCGAGTGATCTGGCCGCGATCCAGTTTGACCGCTCAGGCACCACCCGCATCGGCAAATATGTGATCAACCACAGCTTCATCTTGCCCGGACTGATCGGTGTATCCACCTCCTGCCTGGTGGGCTATTTGCTGGCCTCTGCCTATGGGTTGATCTGAGAGAATCAGTCAACCTAACGCAGCAGACCGGGACGATGACTCCACTTCACATTTCAACGCAGTTTGACGCCGGCGCCATCGAGGTGCTGAGTCTGGCCGACCCGCAAGATATTCAACTCAATATCCGCCGCGACAACGCCAGTGACTTTGCGCAGTGGTTTCATTTTTCATTGCAGGGCGCAGCCGGGGTGGCTTTGAGCGTGCGTTTTCTCAACGCCGGTCAATCGGCCTATCCCAAGGGCTGGGCGGGCTACCGCGCGGTGGCCAGTTATGACCGCCAGCGCTGGTTTCGCATCGACACGCAATTTGACGGGCAGGTCCTGTCATTTGACTTCACGCCCGAGACGCAATGTATTTATTTTGCTTACTTTGAACCCTATTCCTATGAGCGTCATCTGGATTTGATCGCCTCGGTGGCGCGCTGTGGGCACGTCACGCAAGAACGACTGGGCGGCACGCTGGACGGTCGCGACATGACGCTGCTGCGCATCACCGACGCCACCGCTGCAACGTCGCTGGCGCAAAAAAAGAAAGTCTGGCTGATTGCGCGCCAGCATCCCGGTGAAGCCATGGCCGAGTGGTTTATCGAGGGCTTTCTGCAGCGTTTGCTCGACCCTGCTGATCCGGTGGCGCGCGTGCTGCTCGACAAGTGTGTCTTTCACGTGGTGCCGAACATGAACCCCGATGGCGCCGTGCGTGGCAATTTGCGCACCAATGCGGCGGGCGCCAACCTGAACCGTGAGTGGGCAGCGCCCAGTCTGGAAAAGTCGCCTGAAGTGTTTCTGGTGCGCCAGAAGATGCAACAGGTGGGCGTCGATCTGTGTCTGGATGCCCATGGTGACGAGGCTTTGCCTTACAACTTTGTGGCCGGCTGCGAAGGCAACCCTGGTTACACGCCCCGACTTGAAGCCCTGGAAAACAGCTTCAAAGCGGCGTGGCTCGCCACCTGCCCCGATTTCCAGACCGCGCAAGGCTACGGCCAAACGCCGCTCGGGCAGGCCAACCCGACACTGGCGACGAACTGGGTCGGGCAGAACTTTGATTGCCTGGCTCTCACCATCGAGATGCCGTTCAAGGACAACGCCAATCTGCCCGATGTGCGGGTCGGCTGGAATGGCGAACGCTCCAAAAAGCTGGGCGCCAGCGTGCTGCTGCCGCTGCTGGCTGTGGTCGATCAATTGCGCTGATTTTTGACCGGCTTCGCCGGGCGCCTTGTCTTGACGGGAGACAGGTCCATGGTGCCGCACCGGCAGCCCCGGAGCCACCCTAAACAGCTATAGAATTAGTAGCCTATCAGCCTTATCTGACGGGGGTTATGGCTATTTTCAATATAAACTTTCGAGCAATCATCCGGAGCCGCTGATGGGCAAAATTATTCTCGAAAAGACCGGTCTGAGCCCGCTTGGCGTGGTCATCCGGCTGGTGCTGGTGGTCATCGCGGCTGAGGTGTTCATCCATCTGGGCATGAACGTTGTCTTGGAGTCGGTGCCGGGCAGCAAGGCAAGCGATTCCTTGTGGGCGGTGGTCGCCGTCATGGCTTTGATTCTGATCAAAGTCCCCGCTCTGTACCTGTTGGTGTTTCTTCCCTTGCAGGATCAACAAACCGCGCTGGCGCAGCACAACAACGACCAGCAGCGGGCCCTGGTCCTGTTGCGCCAGGAAGATGCACTGCGACTGGAGCGGGCACGCCAGGAGCTGGAAAATCGCGAGCACATGATCCAGATCGAAAGGCTGTCGGCCCTGGGCACCATGGTGGGTGGTGTGGCCCATGAGATCAACAATCCCTTGATGGGTGTCATGAATTACGTTGAACACGCCAGAGACAAAGCGACCGACGCCAGTTCGAAAGAGGTGCTGAACAAGGCGCTGCACGAAATTGACCGGATCAAGAAGATCGTATCCAACATGCTGATCTTCGTTCGGCCTGACGCAGGCCAGCAAGAGCGCTGTGACCTGCCGCCAACGGTTAACAAGACCGTTGACTTGCTCCAAAGTGAGCTGACCAAAAATGCCGTGCAGGTTCGGATCGATTTGCCGCCAGACCTGCCGCCCATCCAATGCAGCGCGGGCAGCCTGCAACAAGTGTTGGTGAATTTGCTGCTCAACGCCCGCGATGCGATGGCCGGACAGACCCAGCAGCGCATCACCATCAGCGCCCGGCTTGAAGGTGGCCAGGTCATTCTGTTCGTCTGTGACAACGGGCCCGGCATCCCGGAGGAAATTCGCGAAAAAATCTTTGACCCCTTCTTTACCACCAAGCCGGTTGGCAAAGGCACGGGTCTGGGTCTGTCGGTATCCAGGCATCTGATGCAGGAGGTGGGCGGGAGCATCAGTACCGACAACTTGCCGGAGTCAGGCTGCTGTTTCCGGCTAACATTCAACCCAAAATAAACACGTTGGAATGAGACAAGCGCAATGACACAAACTATCCTGGTAATTGACGATGACGCGGCCGTGCGCGGCTCGTTCCAGCTGGTGCTCGGCGAGATCGGCTGCGTGGTGCGCGTGGCCGAAGACGGCCTGCAAGGCATCGCCATGGCCAGAGAAGAACGCCCGGATTTGATCTTTCTGGACCTGAAAATGCCCGGGATTGATGGGGTTGAGACCATGCGCCGTCTGCTGGCCATGGACCCCACATTCAACATCTACATCGTCACCGCCTTCTCGCAGGAGTATCTTGACGATTTAAAGCAGGCACAAGCCGAAGGCATGACCTTTCAGTTGGCCAACAAGCCGCTGTCATCCACCCAGATACGGCACATTGCACGCTCGGTGCGCAGCCTCAGCAATGTGAGCAAAGACAACCACAGGATCTCGCTGACCCTGTATGTGGTGTCGGTCAACCCCGAGATTCAAAAAGTCGTCGATCAGCTCAGCAACGTGTTGGCCGCCACGTACCGGGCGGGCTTTTGGGTGCTCAACGTGGTCGAGGTGCTGGGCATGCCCGAGAAGGCCCTGGAAAAAGATGTTTTCGCCACCCCGATGCTGGTGCGCGAAGTGCCGGAGCCGGTGCTCAAACTGCTGGGCGATCTGTCGCGCATGCATTCGGTGCTGTCGGCCATCACGGCCGAAAACGGGCACGGCGCGGGCACCGTCGTCTTGTAAGGGGCAAGCGCCCGGTTCACTGGCGCAGCCAGAAGCGTTGCCATGACAGAAAATCTGATCAATTTTCAATTGATTCTCACCACCATCAGCGATGGCATCGTGGTGGTGGATCAGCGTGGCGTGGTGCTTTATGCCAATGAAAGCGCCGAGCGCCTGTTCGAGCGTGGCGAGCTGGTGGGTAAAGATCTGGCCGTGCCGATCCACTCCGGCGAAACCCGTCAAGACATCAACCTGATTCGCCCCAGCGGCATTGGCTGGGCCGAGTTGCGCTCGGCCCCCATCACCTGGGACAAACAACCGGCTTTCGTGATTTGTGTGCGCGACATCACCGAGCGCAAGACGTCGGACCTTGGATTGCATCTGGCCGACACGGTGTTTGACAGCACCCGCGAAGGGCTGATGGTGACCGATAGCGCGCAGCGCATCGTGCGCATCAACCCCGCGTTCTCCGAGATCACCGGGTACAGCGCGGCTGACGTTCTTGACCAAACGCCGGCGCTGCTGCGCTCGGGTCGGCATGACAGCGCGTTTTACGCGGCGATGTGGGACAGCATCAACGTCAGCGGGCATTGGCAGGGTGAAGTCTGGAATCGCCGCAAAAACAGCGAGATTTATCCGCAATTGATCAGCATCGACGTGATCAGGGACCACACCGGCAGGGTCTGCAATTACGTGGCGGTGTTGACCGACCTGTCCAAACTGCGCAGTTCGCAGCTGGAGCTCGATTTCCTGGCCCACCACGACCCCTTGACACGCTTGCCGAACCGCTTGTTGCTGCTGTCACGGTTGCAGCACGGCATTGAGCTGGCGCAGCGGGACGGCACGCATCTGGCGCTGCTGATGCTTGATCTGGATCGTTTCAAGGACATCAACGACAGTTTTGGTCATCTGGTGGGTGATGAGTTATTGCAGCTGGTGGCCACCCGGCTGGTCAAGCAGGTGCGCACCATCGACACGGTCGGCCGCTTTGGTGGCGACGAATTTTCCGTGTTGATGGAAGACGTGGCCGGGGCCGAACAGGCGGCGCGGGTGGCCAATGACATCATCCGTGTCTTGAGCGAGCCCTATGGCTTGTCCAGCGGCGTTGAAGTGCGCATTGGGGCGAGTGTGGGCATCAGTATTTATCCGGACAACGGCCTCACGCCCGAGTTGATGCTGCAACAGGCCGACAGCGCGTTGTACCAGGCCAAAATCGAAGGGCGCGGCCGGTTTGCGTATTTTTCCGAGAGCCTGACCCAAGCCGCGCGTGCGCGCATCGACATTGAAGTGCGTTTGCGCCGCGCCATCACGCAGGGCGAGCTGCGCGTGTATTACCAGCCGCAAGTGGACATCCCCAGCGGGCGCATCGTCGGTGCCGAAGCCTTGGTGCGCTGGCAGTGCCCGATCGAAGGCCTGGTACCGCCGGCGCGCTTCATCACCATCGCAGAGGCGACCGGTTTGATCGGCGAAATCGATGACTGGGTGTTGCGAGAAACCTGTCAGCAAGGTCAGCGCTGGCGCGCGGCGGGCCTGCCCACGCTCACCCTGGCGGTCAATCTCTCGGCCTACCAGTTTTTGCAGGGTGACATCAGCCAGACCGTGGCCCAGGTGCTGCGTGATACCGGATATCCGGCGGCGTTTTTGGAACTGGAGTTGACCGAAAGCGCCCTGATGCAGCGTGAAGCCCAGGCCATCCAGATGCTCGACCGGCTCAAAGCTCTCGGTGTGCGCCTGGCGATTGACGACTTTGGCACCGGCTACTCGTCACTGGCTTATCTCAAGCTGTTTCCCCTGGATGTGCTGAAAATCGACAAGCGCTTTATTGACGATATTCCGGCGCACCGCGACGACATGGAAATTGTCACGGCCATCATTGCCATGGCGCACAGCTTGCGCCTGAAAGTGCTGGCCGAGGGGGTGGAAAACAAAGAGCAGCTGGCCTATTTGCAAACCCAGGGCTGCGACCAGTTCCAGGGTTATCTGACCAGCCGCCCCGTGCCCGCCGCAGAATTTGAGAAATTATTCCTGAGCGGGCGCTAAGCGCCATCAGGCGAAGTACTGCGCCACAAACGCTTCAAAACTGCCTTGCTCGGCGGCATCGATCTTTTGCTGCGCTTGCAGCGAGTCTTTCACACTGGCGACAAACTTGGCCGTGGTGGCCGCATCCAGCGCCTGGGCTTGCAAGGCTTGGGTGTGTTGCCGGGCCATTTGCATGCCAAAGTTGAAAAATCCCCCTTGTGTCCGGGCGGCTTCCAGCACCTGCGCCGATGGTGTGCTGTCGGGCTGGTCAATGCGCGTGCGCAAACCCTGCATGGTGCTGCTGTAGCGCTGGCCACCGTAGGCCGCGTCCAGCATGTCGGCAAAAGGCTGCATGTCGTCAAACAGTTCGTGCGCCAGCGAGCGAAACGGCTGTTCGCGGTTGTGCACCAGCAGCTGCAGACCGGGTTGACGGCCGTAGTTGACGATGCGGTGCTTGTTCTCGTCGTTTTCGCTTTGCTCGCGGCTGGTGATGGGCGGGCTGTCGCGAAACAGACACATCAGCAGCAGCACGTCGGCAAAGGTGCTTTGCTCCGGGGCGATGCCGATGTCGATAAACGGATTGAGGTCGAACAGGCGCATCTCGATGTACTCAACGCCGTCCCGTTGCAAGGCCTTGGCCGGGCGATCATGGCCCACGCGCTTGGGCCGGATGCCAGCGTAGTACTCGCTTTCGGTTTGCAGCAGATTGGCGTTGAGTTGCTTCCAGTGGTCGCCGTCGCGCACGCCGAGCTGTTCATAGTAGGGGTCGGGCGTGCGAATGGCGGCTTCGAGTGCCTGCGTGTACTCGGCCAGTGAATTGACGCTGATGTGCAGGTTGGCCTGGGCCCGGTTCTGGTAGCCCAGATCGCTCATGCGCAAGCTGGTGGCATAGGGGCCGTAGCGGGTGCCCGGCACCAGTTCCGGCAAATCCGAAGGGTGTCCTCGCAGAAACGATTCGCAGATGGCGGGGGAGGCGCCAAACAGGTAGGGAATCAGCCAGCCAAAACGCAGAAAATTGCGGATCAGGCCGAAATAACGCTCGCTGACAAACGCCTGGCCGACGTTCTTGGCGCAGCAGCAGTCTTGCAGCGCCAGCCAGAAATCAGCCGGCAGGGACCAGTTGTAATGGGCACCGGCAATGGTCTGCATCTGGCGGCCGTAGCGCAGGCCCAGCCCCTCGCGGTAGACGTATTTGAAGCGGGCGGCATTGGACGGGCCATAGTCGGCAATCGGGATGGCCTGATCCGTACTCAACACACAGGGCATGGAGCCCGCCCACAGGTATTCGCCTTGCAACTGCTGCGCGCTGTAGCGATGGATGTCGCGCAGGAACTGCAGTGGAAACGCCGGGTCTTGCGACGGTGGCGTGATGAATTCGAGCAACGCCTCGGAATAATCGGTCGTGATCCAGGGGTGCGTCAGCTTGGAGCCGAGCGTGAGTGGATGCGGGGTTTGGGCCAGCGTGCCGCTGCGGTCAACGCGCAGGCACTCACGCTCGTAGCCGCGCGTGATGCCGCGCAGCAGCGGCGCGGCAGCGTGCTCAGAAAATTGCTTGACTGCATCGCAGCAGGTGAACTTCAACATGGACTCTGGTTTCCTCTATAAAACGGCAGGCAGTATGGCAGTTTTTTTTGAATCACTGCCTGCAAACCTGCCGAGAACCTGCGGGCAGTGCGCGCGCCAGGGCTCACTTCGGCAAGGTCTTGAGTATGTCCGCAATAAACGCGCAGGCGTCAAACTGGCCTCGCTTGAAGGTCCAGCCCAAACGCACGATGACCGCCGCGCGTGAGGGCACCATGGCGACCACCTGGCCCCAGTGGCCGCTCATGGACAGGGTGTCGGCCGGCAGGCCACGCCCCCGGCATTCGCCCGCCACTGGGTCGCCAATGCGCCAGGTTTGTGCGCTGTAGCCTCGGCCTTCGCCTTGCGCAGTTGACTGCCTGGCGGCGCGTTGGAGCCAGCCCGGTGGCAGTACCTGGGTGTCGCCCCAGCGGCCATCGTTGAGCATCAGTTGGCCCAGGCGGCCCCAGTCGCCCGCACTGGCCCACAGGTAAGACGAGCCGACCCAATTGCCGTCAGTATCGGTTTCCAGCACGGCGCTGGTGGCACCAATCGGTTCAAACAGGGCGTGAGCCGGGTAGGCCCAATAGTCGGCGTCGCGGGTGAAGCGTCCCCGCGCCACGCCAGACAGCAGATTGGCCGTGGCACTCAGGTAACGCCAGCGCGCGCCGGGCGGCGCTTGTGCCGCAGACGCGGCAGCAAACGCGGCCACGTTGTTGGGTTGTCCCCACAACATATGGGGCACCGAACCCCAGGGTTGGTAGTCTTCCGTGCTGGCCAGACCGTCGCGCATATACAGCAGGTCCGATACCTTGATGCGCTTGCGGCCATCCGTGCGCCAGGGGGCGACCCAGGTCGGCTCGCGCGCTGGCGGGAAGGCGTCCACCACCGGCGAGTCCAGCGACAGATGCGTGTCGGCGGCGAGCTTGTGCATCAGCATGCCGGTGACCGTCTTGGTCATCGACCAGCCATGCAAGGGCGTCTGGCTGGAGAAGCCCGGCGCGGTGCGCAGCACGAGCAGGCGCCCCTTGTGAATAATCGCCACACCGCGGGCATTGGCAGCGTTTGGATCGCCTGCGCCGGCAAAGGCTTCGTCAACTGTCTTCTGTAGCGCGAGCGCATCGACGCCCGGGCTCCATTGCGCAACGGGCAGCGCCGCCTCTCCCTGTGGCCACGGTTTGTCGGCATCCGGCTTGGCGGACTTTGCCGCCGCTCTGGAGGCGCTGGTCGGCGTCACATTCAGCACGCAACCCCGGTGCGGCATCAGCACGGCCTGGCGGGCAAACAGACCGGCGAACCTGGCGGTCACGCTGCGGGCATTTTCATCGACCGCGATGCTGATCAGGCTGAGTACCGGGCTGGCGGGCAGCACATCATCGGCCAGCATCTTTTGCCACGGGCGTCCGGCCACAAAGGCGGCGGAGCAGACACCCTTGGCGGCCATGCCGGCCGCGTTTTGCGGGATGCCCAGGTACAGCAGGGCCACGATGGCAAGCGTCATCAAGGCAAGCAGCAGGCCTGAGCCTATCTGCAAACCGCGTTTGATCCAGCCCGATGCTTGCGCCATAAGAGTTCCTGTTGGCCCCGAAATGCTCTCACTCTACCCGAAGCGCCAGACCGTGGACAATAGCCTCATGTCCTATTTGCCCGCCTTCATTGCCCCTGCCAGTTTCACCGACCCAGCCGCCGCGCTGGCCCGGGTCCGTGAAATTTATGACACCAACATCACCCACTTGCGTGAGGCCATGCAGCGCTTCGTGGCCGGTGACGACTTGCCCGGCCATGTGCGCGCCTGCTACCCGTTTGTGCGGGTCCAGACCGACACCGTGTCGCGCCTGCACTCGCCCGAGAGTGCACGCCTGAGTTTTGGTTTTGTGGCCGGTCCGGGCCGCTTTGAGACCACTTTGAGCCGCCCCGATCTGTACGCCGACTACTACCTGGAGCAATTCACGCTGCTGCTGAAAAACCACCAGGTCGAGCTGGAAGTCGGCACCAGCACACAGCCGATCCCGGTGCATTTTTCGTTCGCGGAGAACGACCACATCGAAGGCACCTTGACCCCGCAGCGCCGCCAGTTGATGCGTGACGTGTTCGATTTGCCCGACCTGGCCGCCATGGATGACAGCATTTCCAACGGCACTTATGAGCCGCATCCCGGTGAGCCGCAACCCTTGTCGCTGTTCACCGCGCCACGGGTGGACTATTCGCTGCACCGCCTGCGCCACTACACCGGCACCGCGCCCGAGCATTTCCAGAACTTTGTGCTGTTCACCAATTACCAGTTCTACATTGACGAATTTGTGCGCTTGGGGCAAGAGGAAATGGCCAGCCCGGCGAGCAAATACATCGCGTTCGTGGAGCCCGGCAACGTGGTCACGCGCCGCATTGGCACCCCGGCGCTGGCGGATGACGAACTCGGGAAAGTACCGCCACGGCTGCCGCAAATGCCGGGCTACCACCTGGTGCGCGCCGACCGCAGCGGCATCAGCATGGTCAACATCGGCGTCGGCCCGGCCAACGCCAAGACCATCACCGACCACATCGCCGTGCTGCGCCCGCATGCCTGGATCATGCTGGGGCACTGCGCCGGCCTGCGCAACACGCAGCAGTTGGGCGACTACGTGCTGGCACACGGCTATGTGCGTGAAGACCATGTGCTGGACGAGGAACTGCCCTTGTGGGTGCCGATTCCGGCCTTGGCCGAAATTCAGGTGGCGCTGGAAGCCGCTGTGTCGCAGGTGACGCAGCTCAAGGGCCCGGAGCTCAAACGCATCATGCGCACCGGCACCGTCGCCAGCACCGACAACCGCAACTGGGAACTGCTGCCCGACAACGGCCCGCAACGCCGCTTCAGCCAGAGCCGCGCCGTGGCGCTGGACATGGAAAGCGCCACCATCGCCGCCAATGGTTTCAGGTTCCGCGTGCCCTACGGCACCTTGCTGTGCGTGAGCGACAAGCCGCTGCACGGCGAGATCAAGCTGCCCGGCATGGCGAACCATTTTTACCGCGAACGGGTGGATCAGCATCTGCGTATTGGCATGCGGGCCATCGAGCTGCTGCGCGAGCAGGGCGTGGACCAGTTGCACAGCCGCAAGCTGCGCAGCTTTGCCGAGGTGGCGTTCCAGTGATCGCCACATCAATTTTTCAATACTGAAAAGATCAAGCCGCGCTTGAGTGGGTGAGATCATGAGCGTCACCACACGAGGGCACTGAGCTTTGGTAAGCACCTTGCACGATGAACGCCTGGATACGGTGGTGCGCGAACTGCTGGCTAGCGGCGCGACCAGCGTCCTTGACTTGGGCTGCGGACCGGGTGAGCTGCTGCTGCGCCTGCGTGGGCACGCGCAGTTTGTGCGCTTGCTGGGCATCGACATCGACGAGCGCGTACTGGCCGATGCGCGTTTTGCGCTGGGCCTGGACTGGCTGCGACCCGACCCACGGCTGGCGGTACGCCTGGGCTCGTTTACGCAGGTCGATCGGGATTTACCGGGCTTCGATGCCGCCGTGATGCTGGAAACCATTGAGCACATCGACCCTGGCCACTTGCCCCGGGTGGAGCGCGCCGTCTTCGCCACCATGCACCCGGGCCTGGTGTTGGTGACCACCCCCAACCAGGAATACAACCTGTTGCATGGCATGGCAGCCGGGCGCAAACGCCACCCGGGACACCGCTTTGAATGGACCCGGGCCCAGTTTCAGCATTGGGCGGGTGGCGTGGCCCAGCGCCACAGCTACACGGTCAGTTTTGCCAACCTCGGACCGCCCGACCCGCTGCGGGGGAGTTCGACCCAGATGGCGCGCTTCATGGTCAAGGACGCGCCATGACGGGCAGCGGCAGAACCCACGGATGGTCATAGAATTTTATGAAAAATACGGCTCTAGCCCCCGTCGTATAGGTGCGGGTAGCTATTGATTAAATAGCAAAAAACTCACGCTGCGCGCGGCTTTGCCTTCGTTGCTGCCAGTTTGGCATCCAGATGGGCCTGTTCAACAGCCGGCAAATCGACTGGCCAATATTCACGGTTTGTTAGGTACGAAATGAGCTTGTGTTTCCACGGGTCTGTGGCGAAGACGCGATGGCGCAGGCTTGAAATTGAAAGACAGCGTAGGAGCGCGAACGGTACCCGGAGTGCAGCGGTTGCTGGTATACGTCTAGCACAAATGCTCGCTCGATGCCCGATATTCACCCCACAAACTAGAGTCGTCTCACAGGAAGACGCACGGGCGACTTTGACCGCGTCGTGCACCCGCTGACAGGGATGAAATCGCCTTGTGTACAAAGCTTGGTCGTCTGTCTCAATTGATACATGTTTGTTCGGGCAAACCGATCGAGTCGATATTTTGACTATTTTCGATCGCTATATGATACGATAAAGATCGTAATAATCATATTGTGATCGTTACGATCGTTAATCTTCAACATTAAAGGAGACTCCTATGGCACAAATCGCCATCAAGAAAACGCTTGATCGAATTCCCGGCGGAATGATGATTGTCCCGCTGCTGTTAGGTGCATTTTTTGCAACGTTTCTCCCGGAAACGCCGAAGTTTTTCGGCTCGTTCACTGGGGCATTGTTTACTGGCGCATTGCCCATCCTAGCTGTCTTCTATGTCTGCATGGGAGCAAGCATCACACTTGAAGCAACACCCTACATTCTCAAGAAAGGCGGCGCGTTATTCGGCACCAAGATAGTTGTCGCTCTGATCTTCGGCGTGATACTTGGGCATTTCCTCGGCGAACAGCCGGTCGGTTCTGGTATGTTTTTGGGGCTTTCCACGCTCGCTGTCGTGGCGGCCTTAAACGACACCAACGGGGGCCTTTACATGGCGCTGATGGGTCAATATGGCAAGCCAGCCGATGTCGGTGCCTATACGATCATGTCGTTGGAATCAGGCCCATTCCTGACCATGCTGACACTCGGAGTTGCAGGACTATCCGCCTTCCCTTGGCCAACCCTGGTCGGGGCAATCCTGCCCTTGGCCGTTGGTATGTTGATCGGCAACCTGGACCGCAACATGCGCGACTTCCTCTCGAAGGCCGTGCCGGTGATGATTCCCTTCTTCGCTTTCGCCCTCGGCGCCGGCCTGGATCTCCACAAGGTCTGGCAAGCCGGCCTTATGGGTGTGGCCATGGGTGTTGCGGTGGTGGTTCTGACTGGAATTCCGCTGTTCTTTGCGGATCGTTTGGTCGGTGGCAACGGTGTCGCCGGTGTCGCGGCGGCCAGCACTGCCGGTAACGCGGCCACCGTGCCGGTAATCATCGCTGCCTCCAATCCGGTTTATGCCGAGGCTGCTAAAAGCGCGACCGTGATCGTCGCCTCGTGCGTCGTGATCACGGCCATTCTGGTGCCGCTGCTGACGGCCTGGGTCTACAAGCGCGTAGGCGCCGACAAAGCCTCAGGAGCAGAGTGATGTCCGCGCTCGCCGACTCTTTGTTCATCCTTGCAGATGACCTGTCGGGAGCGGCCGATTGCGCGATGGGTGCGGCCAAGTCCGGGTTGAAAAGTATCGTTCTTTTCAACCCTGCAATTGCCGAGCAAGCCCAAGTCATCGCGATCGATGCCGATTGCCGCTACCGGCCTGCTGCGGAGGCAGGTGCGATCAACGTCGCGCTGTGGCAAGCTCAAGCCACTTCCGAGCGCCTGTTCTACAAAAAAATTGATTCGACGCTGCGCGGCAATTTTGCAGCGGAAATGGCAGCACTCACGCGAGCCGGCGTGGCCATCGTTGCGCCAGCCTTCCCTGCCACCGGGCGCACAACGCAAAACGGCCGCGTGTTTGTAAAGGGCGTGCCGCTCGAACAGACCGAGATTTGGGCAAATGAGAGCATCCCTGGGCAAGCCGATATCGTGGCCATGTTACGCAGTGCAGGCATCTCTGCGACGAACATCACCTTGCCCGGCGTGCGCAACAAGTTACGCGACGAGATTTCCCGCTTGGTGGCCGGCAAAACAGTCCAGGCGATAGTCTGCGACGCCGAGGAGGAGGCCGATCTAGCCGCCATTGCTGCCGCGTCGGTCGGACTGCCCGTCTATTGGGTCGGTTCGGCCGGATTGGCGACTCACTTGCCACAAGCCGCCGGACTTGTCGGACAGGCGGCCTCGCCCCGGCTCGCGGTATCCGGCCCGATTGTCACAGTGGTTGGCAGCCTTTCCGCTGTATCGCGCCAGCAGGCGCAGGTACTCGAGTCCCATGCCGACTTCGCCGTATTCGTGCCCACGCCCGCCTTGCTTCGCACCGGCGAAACCCATCCGCTTTGGCAATCACTGCGCGACCAAATAGGCGAAGCCTTGAGTGCAGGCAGGGATGTCATGATCCGGACCGGCCTGGAGGAACATAACGACCTTACCTACGGACATGCCCTGTGTGAATCCCTCGGAAGCCTGGTATTGCCACTGGCACCCGCTATCGGTGCCCTCATCGCGACCGGTGGCGAGACGGCACGCGCGCTGCTGCCGACATTTGGCACCCATGCCCTGCAACTCATCAAGGAAGTCGAGCCGGGCGTTCCCCTCTCACTGGCCTTGGGCAAACAGCAGATTCCCGTCATTACCAAGGCAGGCGCGTTTGGCTCGCCGGCCGCACTCCTCAAAAGCTACAGCGAGCTCGCCCGCATCCGCAGCGGCAACGTGGTCGCTTAAATCAGAAAGATTCCTACATGTACCGTCCTTTGATTGCCATCACCATGGGAGACGCAGCTGGTATCGGCCCCGAAATCATCATGAAGAGCCTTGCTAAGCCCGCGCTATATGAAACCTGTCGGCCGCTGGTTATCGGTGATGCTGCCCGACTGCGCCAGGCCGGCGCGCTGTGTGGCGTTGACCTGCAAGTCAAAGTCCGCACCCGTATCGAGGAAGCCACATTTACCTTCGGGCAAGTGGACTGTCTGGATCTCGGGCTCATTCCAGCGGATCTGCCCTTCGGCAAGTTATCCGCAATAGCGGGTGATGCCGCTTATCGCTATGTCGCCAAAGCAGTGGAATTGATCAAAGCGGACATCGCTGACGCCATTTGCACGGCACCGCTGAACAAGGAAGCTCTGCACGCGGGCGGTCACTTGTTCCCCGGCCATACCGAAATGCTGGCCCACCTGACCGGTACGCCGGAAGTTTCCATGATGCTGGTCGCTCCAAAACTGCGGGTGATTCACGTGACAACGCACATGGGCTTACTCGACGCCATCGATCGTATCGAGCCCGGCTTGGTCGAGCGGACGATCGCCCGTGGCCACGACACCTTGGTGCGCGCAGGAATTCCTCAGCCCCGTATCGGCGTCTGCGCGATCAACCCCCATGCCGGGGAAAACGGTCTGTTTGGGCGAGGCGAAGAGGAACAGAAAATCACGCCAGCCATCACCGCCTGCTTGGCCAGAGGCTGGCAGATAGAAGGTCCATTGCCCGCCGATACGCTGTTCTTCCGTGCCGGACGCGGCGATTTCGATCTGGTGGTGGCTATGTACCACGACCAGGGTCACGGCCCCATCAAGGTGCTCGGCATTGAAGCCGGCGTTAATGTTACCGTTGGCCTACCAGTGATTCGCACGTCAGTCGACCATGGCACGGCATTCGACATCGCCGGGCAAGGAGTTGCCGACGAGCGCTCCATGTTGGAAGCCTTGCGCCAGGCGATTGAATTGGCAACCCGGCGCGGGTAGCGGCGCCCCTGGCACTGGGGTATTTCGCGCTGTGGATTGCGGTAGACTGCCGCCAGCCGCCCATATACTGCAACCGCACGCGTCCATGTCGAACAAAGTCACACGTCGCCACGAAGATCTAGTGGTTGCCCTTCAAGCAGGGGTCCGCGGATCCGAGTCGTTGAGCCGTCATCTCGGCGTCTCACTCGTCACACTGCGCCGCGACCTGATCCAACTCGAGGCCGAAGGGCGCCTGGTCCGCACCTTCGGTGGTGCGGTGCCAGTCGGAGGTCATGAGCCGGAGCTTTCACTCGTTCAGCGCAAGCATTTGCACAGGGAATACAAGGAGGCAATTGCGCGTGCAGCCGCAGCCCTCATCCGCCCCGGAGAAACCGTCATCATCGACGGCGGCACGACGACGGCTGCACTTGCTGAAAAATTGCGCGGCCGTAGTGATCTGCGGGTCATCACAAATAACCTGCAAGTCATGGCAACACTGTCTGGTGAGGACGGAATTGAACTGGTGATGCTAGGCGGCGCCGTGAGACGGCTAAGTTTGTCGACCTCTGGGCCGTTGGCCGAATTAACCTTGCGTCGCCTGTCGGCCGAGCGGGTCTTCCTAGGCACCGATGGCGTGGTCGCAGGACGTGGCCTGTGTGAAGCCAGCAACGACCAGATCCAATTGAAGGAACTGATGATGGCGCAGGCCAGCAAGATTTATGTCTTGGCCGACTCGTCAAAACTGGGCAGGTCGGCCCAGCAAGCCTGGGCGCCACTGGACCGCCCGTGGACACTGATTACCGACGCCAAGGCTGAAGCACTGCAACTAGATCCATTCCGCCAGTTGCCTACCGTCACTGTCCTATGTGCAAGTGACGACGGTTCAATTGCAGATTCATGATCATGCGCTCTTGGCCTGTCTGAGGTTGCCGCTGTTTTACGAACTCCCTGGCAAATCGATGATGCGGTTTTCATGTCCATGAACACAGCGCGTCCCCAAGCGAGTCTGCATCGCCGGTGTGATCTATCACCAATTCGTATGCTGACCGACGTCGTATCCGGGTGCCGGTTTTGCCGCCAGATACCAATGCGGTTCGCTTGGACATCATCGCTGACTGACGTATCGCAGTCATCTCACAGGGGTGGCCCGCGCGCTGGGGCAATACGTGAGGCGTTTCAGTGAAATTGATTGTGACATTTCTGAGGCCAAACCGCCAATGTCAATGTCGGGTATCGGGCGGGCATTAAAGAAAATCATTGTTGGCAATGTGCACTCTTGCGGGCAATGCGAATGACTGCTGGCAGGTCGCCTAAATTCAAAAACTAGACAACTAACGAGCTGCCCGTGGTGAGCGGCAGCAATGTGTCTTTTGGAGCCGACGAGAAGTGGACTCAATCGCCCCATCGGTCTGTTTTTGTGTGGACAGCTGCGACTGTCCATATTTATGGCAAATACGGCTCTAGCCCCGGCTCAGACAGGTTCAATGGCAGCACGACACGCGGCGTAGTGGTTGACCTGCACGACATCCGCACCAAGGATGACGCCGAGGCGGATGTTCCAAAGGCGCAGGCCGCCCCTTATGCCAGCAGAATTTCGATCTATTGGACCAGTTTCATGTTTATTCTTTGTTACAGTTTGATACCTCTCATGTTGACATTGATCAATCGTTCGATGTCCGAGGGAGGCATACAAAGGGAGTTGCTTTGAGATGAGAAAGTCCATCTATTTGCCATGTTTCATGGCAGCGTTTCTGTCACTTGTCGGGTGTGCCCACCAGGAGGAATCCAGAATCATTGCCGTTCAAAAAGTGGAGTCTGCCGGCCAGGCCTACAGCGGCCCACGCACTCCGATTTCGGTCGGGAAGTTTGACAATCGTTCATCCTTTATGCGTGGTGTTTTTTCCGACAATGTGGACCGTCTGGGGGGTCAAGCACACACTATTTTGCTCACCCACTTGCAACAAACCAACCGCTTCAGCGTGCTGGATCGCACCAACATGAGCGAAATCAAGGAAGAAGCCGCGCTCCAGAAAAAAGCGCAAACAATCAAAGGCGCCGAATTTGTCGTCACAGGTGATGTGACAGAGTTTGGACGCAAGGACGTTGGCGACAGGCAACTATTTGGTCTTTTGGGTCGTGGCAAAACGCAAATTGCTTATGCCAAGGTCAATTTGAACATCGTGAATACGCTGACATCGGAGGTGGTGTTCTCTTCGCAAGGCGCAGGCGAGTTCAGCCTGTCTGAACGCGAAGTCGTTGGATTTGGCGGAACGGCGGGTTACGACTCGACACTCAATGGCAAGGTACTTGACCTGGCTATTCGTGATGCGGTGAACAAGCTTGTGTCCGGTATCGACAGTGGTGCGTGGCACCCTGTTCTTTGATCGCTTACCAATCACACCAAGGAAAATACATGTCAAATAGTCGATCAAGTGCGGCAGCGGTGCTGCTGGTCTGTGCAGCGTTGGGGGGGTGTGCCACCAAACCGGCTTCTCTCTACCAATGGCAGGGCTACCAGAACAACGTAGATGCGTACTTCCGCGCCGACAAGCTGAGTCCGGATGCGCAAACGCAGCTCATGGAAGAAGACTTGCAGAAGATCAAGGCCAGCGGGGGAGCTGTGCCACCGGGCTACTACGCTCACCTGGGCTTGCTGTATGGGCAGCAGGGTAAATTGGACCAGTTTGCCCAACAAATGCAGACCGAAAAGAAACAGTATCCTGAATCTGAAACATTCATGGACTTCCTGTTGCGCAATTTCAAGAAATAAGAGAAGGCCCTATGAACTGGAAAAAATATTTTAAAGTACTGGCTGTGACCGCCAGCTTCCTCGTGATGACGGGATGCGCGACCAAAGCACCACCTTTCGATTACACCGCGTACAAGGAAAGCCGTCCACGCTCCATTTTGATCTTGCCGCCGGTGAACAACACACCTGAAGTGCAGGCCTCGTACAGCGTGCTGTCCCATGCCACCCGACCACTTGCCGAGGCCGGCTACTACGTGATGCCCGTAACCTTGGTGGCCGAAGCCTTCAAGGAAAACGGGATGACGCAAGCAACTGATATGCACGCGACGCCGGTCGACAAGTTGCGCCAGATATTTGGCGCGGATGCGGCCCTGTACATCACAATCGGCAAGTACGGAACGGTGTACCAGGTGATCAGCAGTGCCTCGGTCGTCTCGGCCGAAGCCAAGTTGGTGGACTTGAAAACCGGCAAGTTGCTGTGGACCGGCGCCGCTTCTGCCTCCAGCGAAGAGGGGCGAAGCCAGCAGCAAGGGGGATTGGCCGGGTTGTTGATTACGGCCATCATCAAACAGGTGATGGCGACTGCGCTGGATCAAAGTCATCAGGTTGCGGGCGTTGCCACTACGCGCCTGTTGTCGGCAGGTACGGCCAACGGTATGTTGTACGGGCCACGCTCGCCGAACTACGACAAAAACTAGTTGTTTTTGGCTGGCTTGAGGATCTATGTAAAAACAGCTGCTAGCCCCCGTCGTATAAGCGTGGGCAGCTATTTATTAAATAGCAAAAAACTCACGCTGCGCGCGGTTTCACCTTCGACGCTGCCAGCTTGGCATTGACCCGTGCCTGTTCAACGTCGGCATGCGCGGCCAGCGCCACGCCCATGCGGCGCTTGACAAAGCTCTCGGGCTTGCCAAACAGGCGCAGGTCGGTGCCGGGCACGCGCAGGGCTTCGTCCACGCCATCAAACACGATGCCTTTGGCATCAACGCCGCCGTAGATCACGGCGCTGGCACCGGGGTTGCGCAGCGCGGTGTTCACCGGCAGGCCCAAAATGGCGCGGGCGTGCAGTTCAAATTCGCTTTGCCATTGGGTGGTGAGCGTCACCAGGCCGGTGTCGTGCGGACGCGGGCTGACTTCGCTGAACCAGACCTGCTCGCCCTTGACGAACAGCTCGACGCCAAAAATCCCGAGGCCCGAGGCCTGGCCGTCCACAGCAATGCCCAGGTCATCCGTCACCGTCTTGGCAATGTGGCGCGCTCTTTCCAGGGCCGCCGGGTGCATCGGGTGCGGCTGCCAGCTTTCCACATAGTCGCCGTTGACCTGCAGGTGGCCCACGGGTTCACAAAAATGGGTTTCGATCTGGCCATCGGCACCCTTGGCGCGCACGGTGAGCAGGGTGATCTCGTAGTCAAAGTCAATGAAGCCTTCGACGATGACGCGGCCATGGCTGACGCGGCCACCGGCCATGGCGTAGTCCCAGGCTTTTTGCACATCGGCTGGGCCACTGATTTTGCTTTGGCCCTTGCCCGATGAGCTCATCACCGGTTTGACGATGCACGGGTAGCCAATGCCACCTTCGATGGCGGCTTGCAGTTCCTCAAAGGAGTCGCAAAACTGGTACGGGCTGGTGGGCAAGCCCAGCGTTTCAGCCGCCAGGCGGCGAATGCCTTCGCGGTCCATGGTCAGGCGCGCGGCGCGCGCGGTGGGGATGACGCGCACCACGCCGGTGGCTTCCAGCACTTCGAGCATCGGGGTGGCAATGGCTTCAATCTCGGGCACCACCAGGTCGGGCTTTTCCGCCTGGATCAACGCCTTGAGCAGCGCCGGGTCGCTCATGGTGATGGTGCGGGTGTGGTGCGCCACCTGCTGGCCGGGTGCGTGGTTGTAGCGGTCCACCGCAATGGTTTCCACCCCCAGACGCTGCAGCGCAATGATCACTTCCTTGCCGAGTTCGCCGCTACCGAGCAGCATGACTTTGGTGGCGTGGTGGGAGAGTGGCGTGCCGAGTGTGGTCATGAAGTTTGCGCGTTGCCGCGTCCGTTCAAAAAAAACAATGAGGGTAGGGGCTAATCTTAGCCAGATTGGGGCACTACCGGCCGCCGATCAGCGGTGGCCAGCATTGGATTTATCCGACGCGTGCGCGGCCCACGCCGGCTGGGCGACAATTCCGCCCATGAGTGAATCCATCCTATCTGTCGAACACCTGGTCAAGCGCTACGCTGACGCCACGGTGGTGAGCGACATGTCTTTTGAAATCGCGCCGGGCGAATGCCTGGGCGTGATCGGTCCCAACGGCGCGGGCAAGACCACCACCATCCGCATGTGTCTGGGCCTGACCGTGCCCGATGAGGGGCTGGTCACCGCGTTTGGCCTGCACATGCCGCGTGACGCGCTGGCCATCAAGACGCAGCTGGGCGTGGTGAGCCAGTTCGACACGCTCGACCCCGACTTTACGTGTGCCGAGAACCTGCTGGTCTATGGCCGCTACTTCGGCATGAAGGACGCGCAAATCCGTGAACGCGTGCCGGCGCTGCTGCAGTTTGCCTCTCTGACCCACAAGGCCAATGCCAAACCGGGTGAGCTCTCGGGCGGCATGAAGCGACGCCTGAGCCTGGCGCGCGCGCTGGTCAACAACCCGCGCTTGTTGCTGCTGGACGAGCCCACCACCGGGCTGGACCCGCAGGCGCGCCACCTGATGTGGGAGCGCCTGCAGTTGTTGCTGGCCGAAGGCAAATCGATCTTGCTGACCACACACTTCATGGACGAGGCCGAGCGACTGTGCAACCGGCTGCTGGTGGTGGACCATGGCAGGAAGATTGCCGAAGGGGCGCCGCGCGATCTGATTGCCCAGTATCTGGAGCCCGATGTGGTCGAGGTCTTTGGCGCGGGCGCGCTGGCGCTGGCGGATTCGCCACTCAAAGCCTTGGCGGCGCGCACGGAGGTGAGTGGCGAGACGGTGTTTTTCTATACGCTTGACGCCAAACCGTTGCTGCAGGCGCTGGCCGCTTACCCGCAGCTGCGTACGCTGCACCGTCCGGCCAATCTGGAGGATTTGTTTCTCAAACTCACCGGCCGCCAGATCAGGGAGGAGGCATGAGCACTCAAACGAACACCCCAGTCCATCAATCAGTCTGGCGCGCGCCCGAACTCTCAATGCGCTGGTGGCCGGTATTCCTGCGCAATCTGCTGGTCTGGCGCAAGCTGGCCATTCCCAGCCTGGTGGGCAATATTGCCGAACCATTGATGTGGCTGGTCGCTTTTGGCTACGGCATGGGCGCGCTGGTCGGCAAGGTCAGCGTCGACGGCACGCCGGTGCCCTACATCCTGTTTCTGGCCAGCGGCTCGATCTGCATGAGCGCCATGCAGGCGGCCAGTTTTGAGGCGCTGTACTCGGCGTTTTCGCGCATGCATGTGCAAAAAACGTGGGACGGCATCATGAATGCGCCGGTGAACCTGGACGACATCGTGCTGGCCGAGATGCTGTGGGCCGCGTTCAAGGCGCTGTTCACCGTGACGGCCATTCTGGGCGTGATGCTGGCCCTGGGCATCAGCTACAGCCCGAAGCTGCTGGTGGCCTGGCCGGTGCTGCTGGGCGTGGGCATCACCTTCAGTTGTATTGCGCTGATCTTTAACGCGCTGGCCAAGGGCTACGACTTTTTCACCTACTACTTCACGCTGTTTCTGACACCCATGATGTTCCTGAGCGGCATCTTTTTCCCGCTGGAGCAATTGCCTGTGGTGGTGCGCACGATATCGAGCTGGCTGCCGCTGACCAACGCCGTCGAACTGGTGCGCCCCCTGTTCATGGACCAGTGGCCGACGCATGCGTTGCGTCATGTGCTGGTGCTGGCGGTGTACACGGTGGGAGGCTTCTGGATCGCGCTGGCGCTGACGCGCAAGCGGTTCCGGGGTTAGCACGACAGTTGGATGAGTGCTATTTATTTAATAGCTTCTTGCGCAGTATTGACGGGGGCTACAGCCTGGATTTGTCGATAAGCTTAGGTGGCTGAAAGCTTTTCGCAACGTCTTGAGCCGACTGTCAATAGCGGTTGTCTTGAGCGGTCCCAATCATCATTTGGAGGTCTGCACGAATGTTAAAGATATCCTTGACTGACGAGGGCTTGGCAATTCTTCCCGCAGCCAAGTCATACCGCAGTGTCTGCGATTTACCTTTTATAACGCTCAGGAGCACCAATGAAATTTCGTGAAGTCGTCTCCCGCGTCACCGGCCTCAGCGTTCCCATCTTCGGCGCTCAATGGAATCCACCCGAGGCGGAGTGTGTTGTGGCCCGACGCGTCCTCGCATTCCTGGAAGACAGGCGGGTCCTGTTTGTTCCGTCCGAAATGGAGGTGCCACGTCACTGCGTTGAGTCCGTTCTTCGCATTCGAGAGTTTCTCACCGCCGAACTTGGAAAACTCGACGCCGAGAAGGAATTGCCACTCAGTCTTCGCGCGATGCGGGCCGCATGTCGGAAGTTCCTCGCCACAGTCGAGACCGATGATCGCCATGTCATTCAGTTTGGTGCTCACCAAGGCCACTACGCAAGCTGGATTTTCAATGGTGCTGTGGGTGAACTGCGTGGTGTCTTTGGCGTTCACATCGCACGCCTCGCTGCCTCGCACGGCTTAGACATCGAGGGTGAGCTAGCCTCAATCCTTCCTGCGCCCGCTGATGAGCGCTAACTCATTGAGGCGGCAAAGATAGCAGACACATTGACAAGGAGAACCCATGGAACTCATCGGCATGCTCGATTCGCCCTACGTCCGCCGCGTGGCGATCTCTTTGCAGTTGTTGGGCTTGCGCTTTGAGCACCGCTCGCTCTCGGTCTTCAGCACCTTCGCACAGTTTCAGAGAATCAACCCTGTCGTCAAAGCGCCGTCGCTGGTCTGCGATGACGGCGAAGTGCTGATGGATTCGACGCTGATCCTGGAGTTTGCCGAAGCGCTGGCGACACCGCGCAAGAGCCTGATGCCCGCTGGCCTGGCCGAGCGCCAGCATGCGCTTTGCGTGATCGGGCTGGCCCTGGCCGCCTGTGAAAAAAGCGTCCAGATCGTTTACGAACGAAACTTGCGGCCGCTCGAGAAGTTGCATGAACCCTGGATGACACGCGTGACCGGCCAGCTACTGGCTGCGTATGGCGCGCTTGAATCGGAATTCAAACGTCGGCCGTTGGCATTCACCCGCACCACGATCAACCAGGCCGGTGTCAGCGCGGCGGTGGCATGGCAGTTCACCCAGCAAATGCTGCCCGAGATCGTCCCGGCAGAAAACTACCCGGCCCTGCGCGAGTTCTCCTCCAGAGCCGAAGCGCTGCCGGAGTTCACCGCGGCACCGCACGGCGCCAGCACCTACCGCCCAACGGACTGAGCGCGTTCACATCCAAGTCAATGCGTGATTGCTATTGTTTTGATAGTTTCTTGCGCTGAATCGACGGGGGCTAGCGGGTCTTTTTGTTACCCAAGGTGGCGGAGATTGACGTCGGCGTGGGCGACCTTGGCCTTGTGTATTTGTGGGGCGATCAAGCAAAATCCGTTATGCTTCACACCCCAAGCAATGCCTGCGGTGATCCCGTAGGCATTGCTGCATTGTTGGCTCAGAGTGCGGCTACCCGACCGGCTTCTTGAGCTGATTTACAGACCATCTAATGCAGGACACAATCTTGCAAGGAGACCTACCGATGCCCAAACGCGAAACCCTTCATCTGCATGTGCCGGAGCCCACCGGGCGACCTGGCCATGACACCGATTTTTCTTATCTTCCCCTCTCAGCTGCCGGTTCCAAACGCCGCCCCCCGGTGGATGTGGCGGCCGCTCAGACCAGTGACCTGGCCTTTGCGCTGATCCGCGTGCTCGATGACGCGGGCCAGGCGGTGGGACCCTGGGCGCCGCACGTCGATGTGGCGCTGTTGCGCCGGGGTTTGCGCGCCATGATGCTCACGCGCGCCTTCGATGCCCGCATGCTGATCGCGCAGCGGCAGAAAAAAATGTCGTTCTACATGCAGTGCCTGGGTGAAGAAGCCATTGCCACCGCCCACGCGCTGGCGCTGGGTGAGGGCGACATGTGCTTTCCGACCTACCGCCAGCAAGGCCTGTTGCTGGCGCGCGAAGACAACGACCTGGTGAGCATGATCTGCCAGCTCTATTCCAATGAGCGCGACCCGATGAAGGGGCGCCAGCTGCCGGTGATGTATTCGAGCAAGAAGCAGGGCTTCTTCTCAATCTCGGGCAATCTGGCGACGCAGGTGATCCAGGCGGTGGGCTGGGCCATGGCCTCGGCCATCAAGGGGGATGACAAGGTGGCCTCGGCCTGGATCGGCGACGGTGCCACCGCCGAAGCTGACTTTCACACCGGCCTGACCTTTGCCCACGTGTACCGCGCGCCGGTCATTCTCAACGTGGTCAACAACCAGTGGGCGATTTCCACCTTTCAGGCCATCGCCGGGGGCGAAGGCACCACCTTTGCCGCGCGCGGTGTTGGCAGTGGCATTGCCTCGCTGCGCGTTGATGGCAATGATTTTCTGGCCGCCTATGCCGCCTCCCAATGGGCGCTGGAGCGTGCGCGCAGCAATTTCGGCCCGACGCTGATTGAGTGGGTGACCTACCGTGCCGGACCGCACTCCACGTCGGACGACCCCAGCAAGTACCGCCCGGCCAACGACGCGGCACGCTTTCCGCTGGGCGACCCGATTGCGCGCCTCAAGCAGCATCTGATCAAACTCGGTGCCTGGTCGGATGCCGAGCACGAAGCGGCGCAAAAAGAGCTCGAAGCGCAGGTCGCAGTGGCGCAGAAAGAGGCCGAGCGCTACGGCACCCTGGCCGACGGCCGACCGCAACGCCTGGAAGCGATGTTTGAAGACGTCTACAAAGACATGCCCGCGCATTTGCGCGCGCAGCGCGAAGAGTTGGGAGCTTGATCATGACGGACAACAACACTCCCAACACAACCCCGATGACCATGATCCAGGCGCTGCGCTCCGCCATGGATGTGATGCTGGCGCGTGACAGCAACGTGGTCGTGTATGGCCAGGACGTGGGCTATTTTGGCGGCGTGTTCCGCTGCACCGAAGGGCTGCAGCAGAAGTACGGCAACCAGCGCGTGTTTGACGCCCCCATTTCCGAGGGCGGTATTGTCGGCACGGCCGTTGGCATGGCCGCCTACGGCCTGCGCCCGGTGGTCGAGATTCAGTTTGCCGACTATGTTTATCCCGCCACTGATCAGATCGTGTCGGAGGCGGCGCGCTTGCGTTACCGCTCGGCCGGTGACTTTACCTGTCCGATGACCATCCGCATGCCATGTGGCGGCGGCATCTACGGCGGACAAACCCACAGCCAGAGCCCGGAGGCCATGTTCACCCAGGTCTGCGGCCTGCGCACCGTGATGCCGTCCAATCCGTATGACGCCAAAGGGTTGCTGATTGCGTCGATCGAGAACGACGACCCGGTCATCTTTCTGGAGCCCAAGCGGCTCTACAACGGCCCGTTTGATGGCCACCACGAGAAGCCGGTGGTGCCCTGGTCCAAGCACCCGCTGGGTTTGGTGCCCGAGGGTTACTACACCGTGCCGCTGGACTCGGCGGCGGTCGTGCGGCCGGGGTCGGCGCTGACCGTGATTGCTTACGGCACCATGGTCTATGTGGCCGAAGCGGCGGCGAACGAGAGCGGGGTGGACGCTGAAATCATCGATCTGCGCAGCCTGTGGCCGCTGGACCTCGACACCCTGGTGGCCTCGGTCAAAAAGACCGGCCGCTGCGTGATCGTGCATGAGGCGACCCGCACCAACGGGCTGGGCGCTGAACTCTCAAGCCTGATTCAGGAGCATTGTTTTTACCACCTGCAAGCCCCGATTGAGCGTGTGGCGGGCTGGGATACCCCTTACCCACACGCGCAGGAGTGGGCGTATTTCCCCGGGCCAGCGCGGGTTGCAGCGGCATTCAAACGTGTGATGGAGTCCTGAGATGAGCATTCAAACAATCAAGATGCCCGATATTGGCGAAGGCATTGCCGAAGTCGAGCTGGTGGTCTGGCATGTGAAGGTGGGCGACGTGGTCGCCGAGGACCAGATCCTGGCCGACGTGATGACCGACAAAGCCACGGTTGAAATCCCGTCCTCGGTGGCGGGCACCGTGGTGTCGCTCAACGTCACGGCAGGGCAGGTGGTGGCGGTGGGCACCGAGATCATCCACATTGAAGTGCAAGGTTCGGCTCAGCCCGCCGCCGATGCGGCGGTCGTGCCTGTGACAGCGCCAGCAGCTGCTGTGGCTGCACCCGTGGCAGCACCTGCCCCTGCGGCCAAAACCCCAACACCAGCGCTGGCAACCGTAGCCGCGCCCCAACCTGCGCCGACCGCGACAGCACCGGTTGCCCGACCGCGCGGCGCCTTGTCCATTGCCGCCCCCGCGGTGCGGCGCCAGGCCTGGGAACTGGGTATTGACCTGGGCACCATCACAGGCACCGGCCCGGCCGGCCGCATCACGCAAGACGATCTGGATGCCCACGCCAAGCGCGGCGGGCACGCACCCGAGCGGGCCGGGGCCGATCAGCGCTACGCGCAACGCGACGGCGAAGAGGCCATCCCCGTGATTGGCCTGCGCCGCAAGATCGCGCAAAAAATGCAGGAGGCGAAACGCCGCATTCCGCACTTCACCTATGTCGAAGAAATCGACGTGACCGAACTCGAAGACCTGCGCGCGCGCTTGAACACCCAGTACGGCGCCACGCGGGGCCGCCTGACCCTGCTGCCGTTCTTGATCCGCGCCATGGTGCTGGCGGTGCGTGAGCACCCCGAGGTCAACGCCCGTTATGACGACGAAGCCGGTGTGGTCACCCGTTATTCGGCCGTGCATCTGGGCATGGCCACCCAGACCAGCAACGGTCTGATGGTGCCGGTGATCCGCCACGCCGAAACGCTGGACCTGTGGGCCACAGCAAGCGCCGTGCTGCGCGCCAGCGAAGCCGCCCGCAGCGGCAAGGCCGCGCGCGAGGATTTGAGCGGCTCCACCATCACCCTGACCAGCCTGGGCGCGCTGGGGGGTATTGTCAGCACCCCGGTGATCAACCACCCCGAAGTGGGCATTGTGGGCACCAACCGCATCGTTGAGCGGCCCATGATCAGAGGCGGGCTGGTGGTGGCGCGCAAGATGATGAACCTGTCGTCATCGTTCGACCACCGGGTGGTGGACGGCATGTATGCGGCTGAATTCATCCAAAGAATGCGCGGTTACCTGGAATGCCCGGGCACGCTGCTGGTGGCATAGCTGACGGCACGATGACAAGCCCGGGGGCAACGCCGCGTTAGATTGCCGCCGACACACAAGCACCCCTAAAAAAAGCCCCGCCAGTCGGTTTGACTGCGGGGCTTTTTGCGCTTGAATTGCTACTAATTAAGTAGCATATAACGCAGTAGCGACAGGGGTTAGAGCCTTATTTGTTATATAAAAATCACACCAACAAGGCATTCACCCGTTTCACATAAGCCGCCGGGTCAGCGGGCAGGCCGCCTTCGGCCAGCAGCGCCTGGTCGAACAGGATGTGGGCCAGGTCGTTGAAGTGCACCGAGCCATCGAGCTTTTTCACCAGCGGGTGTTCGGCGTTGACTTCCAGCACCGGTTTGACGTCCGGTGCGGCCTGACCCGCCTGCTTGAGCATGCGCGCCAGTTGGGTGCTCATGCCGTGGTCTTGCACCACCAGGCAGGCGGGCGAGTCGACCAGCCGGGTGGTCACGCGCACGTCCTCGGCTTTGTCTTTGAGCGCTTCTTTCAGCTTGGCCAGCAAGGGCTTGAAGGTTTCAGCCGCTTCTTCGGCCGCTTTCTTCTCGGCCTCGTCTTGCAGCTTGCCCAGGTCGACCGCGCCCTTGGCCACGGACTGCAGCGGCGTGCCGTCAAATTCCTGCAGGTAGTTCAGCGCCCATTCGTCCACGCGATCGGTCATCAAGAGCACTTCAATGCCCTTTTTCTTGAACACTTCGAGTTGCGGGCTGTTCTTGGCGGCAGCCGGGGTATCGGCGGTGATGTAGTAGATGGCTTCCTGGCCTTCTTTCATGCGCGCCTTGTAGTCGGCGAAGCTCACGCTCACGGTGTCGGTGCTGCTGCTGGCAAAACGCAAGAGCTTGGCCAGACGGTCCTTGTTGGCATAGTCTTCGCCCAGGCCTTCTTTCAGCACGGCGCCAAATTCGGCGTAGAACTTGCTGTACTTGCCCTCGTTGGCCTTGTCTTCTTCACTCAAGACATCGGAAACCCCTGCGGTGGTGTCCGTCCCGCCGTCGGCGGAAGGTGCTGGCAGCTTGTCATGCTTGGCCAGATCTTCCAGCATGCCCAGCACGCGTTTGGTACAACCTTCACGGATGGCTTTGACGTCGCGGCTTTCCTGCAGAAGCTCCCGGCTCACGTTGAGCGGCAGGTCGGCCGAATCGACCACGCCCTTGACAAAGCGCAGGTAGGTGGGTAAGAGCGCCTCGGCGTCGTCCATGATGAAAACGCGTTTCACATAGAGCTTGACGCCCGCAGACTTCTCGCGGTTGAACAAGTCCATCGGCGCTTTGCTGGGCAGGTACAGCAGTTGCGTGTATTCGGTGCTGCCTTCGACCCGGTTGTGGGTGTAGGCCAGCGGCGCCTCAAAATCATGGCTGATCTGTTTGTAGAACTCGGTGTACTGCTCGGGCGTGATGTCTTTCTTGGCGCGCGCCCAGATGGCGTTGCCCTTGTTGACGGTTTCCCACTCGCCGGTCTTGACCATGCCACCGGGCTGGCGGCCGCCCTTTTCGTCACTCGGGTTGATCAGTTCGCCATCTTTCCACTCTTCTTTTTCCATCAGGATCGGCAGGCTGATGTGGTCTGAATACTTGTTGATGATGCTCTTGAGCTTCCAGGCGCTGCAATAGTCCATGGCGTCGTCGCGCAGGTGCAGGATGACGCTGGTGCCGCGTGCTGCGCGCTCGATGGTTTCAACTTCAAAGTCACCGGCGCCGCCGCTGATCCAGCGCACACCCTCAGAGGCTTTCATGCCAGCGCGGCGCGACTCGACCGTGATCTTGTCGGCCACGATAAAGCCGGAGTAAAAACCGACGCCGAACTGGCCGATGAGCTGCGAGTCGGCTTTTTGGTCGCCGCTGAGCTTGCTCACAAAATCTTTGGTGCCGCTCTTGGCAATCGTGCCCAGGTGGTCAATGGCTTCCTGTGCGCTCATACCGATGCCGTTGTCGGAGATCGTGAGCGTTTTGGCCGCCGGGTCGAACGACACGCGCACTTCAAGGGTGGGTGCGTCTTCGTACAGGCCGCTGTCGTTGATGGCCTCGTAACGCAGCTTGTCGCAGGCGTCCGACGCGTTGGAAATCAACTCGCGCAGGAAAATCTCTTTGTTGGAGTACAGCGAATGGGTGACGAGGTGCAGCAACTGGGCCACTTCGGCCTGGAAGGAAAGGGTTTGTTTGGTCATTTTGGGTTCGAAGGTCTGACAAATGAAACCGGCGCCCTGGGATCGGCGCCGCCAACCTTCAATTATGGGCGATGCCCATCACTTTCAAGAGCTGTGAGTGGTGAAGGGTTCATCTAATGTCAATTGCCGTGACGGCGACATTTGAAGCATGACGGCAGTTTGTGCGAACAGCCGGCCGTTCGACGATGCGCCCGTATTCACGGCAACCAGCGTTTTACCCAGCACGATGCCCTCCAAGTGCGCGGTCGTTCCAATGGCCACACTGTCCGTGACTTGCCAGAAGATGTTCTTGGCCGGTGCGCCGGACAGCTGGCGACGCGCTGATGCCCCATCAAGCGATCAAGTCGTTTTCAGCTCATTGACCAAGAGCAGTCAGTCGTCACAGAGTCGCAGTTATGATCGCGCATGCCCATGCCGCTTTGGCGCTCTTTCGGAGACTGCATATGGATTTGCCGCGGGGCCCCACTCAAAACCACCTTCTCGCGGCCCTGCCGGCCGCTGAGTTGGAGCGCATCGCGCCCCAATTGGAGTTGGTTCCCATGTTGCTGGGCGACGTGCTTTGTGAATCCGGTGGCCAGTTGCAGCACGTCTATTTTCCAGCCACGGCCATTGTGTCGCTCCAATACACGACGGAGGATGGCGGCTCGGCCGAGATCGCGGGGGTGGGCAATGAGGGCATGCTCGGCGTTTCGCTGTTCCTGGGCGGCAACAGCACGCCCCACTGCGCCACGGTGCAGACGGGTGGTAGCGGTTACCGGCTGAAAACGCACTTGCTGCTGGAAGAATTCAATCGGGCTGGCCCGATGATGCGTTTGCTGCTGCGCTACACCCAGGCCTTGATGACGCAGATGTCCCAAACCGCAGTCTGCAATCGGCACCATTCGGTGGAGCAACAGTTGTGCCGCTGGCTGTTGGCAACGCTGGATCGTTTGCCCTCGACTGAGCTGACCATGACGCAGGAATTGATTGCCAGCATGATCGGCGTTCGCCGTGAAGGCATCACCGCCGCTGCCGGGCACTTGCAGCAAGCGCAGTGCATTCGCTACCGCCGCGGCCACATCACGGTGCTTGACCGCCAGGGCTTGGAGTCGCGCGTGTGTGAATGCTACGGCGTGGTGAAAAATGAATACGATCGTTTGCTGGGCGATGTTCGCCAGCGCTAAAGAGTCCCCATTGGCCCGCTTCATGAAATTGCCGCCTTATGTTCGATAACGCACGGACCAGCGCAAACTGGGTCGGTATGCTCATTCGCGCTATAACAATCATCGACCATGTTAAAAACTGACCCTATCCCTGACTTGCCCAAGGCTGTCGCAGGCACGCCGGAGGGTCTGACCGAGTTCAGGCGACAGGAGGCCTTGCTCAAAACCGGGGCCTTGCAGAACGCGATTCTCAATAGCGCCAATTTTTCGAGTATTGCCACCGATGAACGGGGCGTTATTCAGATTTTCAATATTGGCGCCGAGCGCATGCTGGGCTATGCCGCCGCCGATGTCCTGAACAAGATCACGCCCGCCGATATCTCCGATCCGCAGGAATTGATCTTGCGTGCCACCGAACTGAGCGCTGAGCTTGAAACCGCCATTGCGCCGGGTTTCGAGGCCCTGGTGTTCAAAGCCTCGCGCGGTATTGAAGACATTTACGAGCTGACCTACATCCGCAAAGACGGCAGCCGTTTTCCGGCCATCGTGTCGGTCACCGCCTTGCGCAATGCGCGCGGCACCGTCATCGGTTACCTCCTGATCGGCACCGACAACACCGCGCGCAAGCAGGTTGAAGCAGAGCGTCAGCACCTGCTGAAGGAGCAGGAGTGGACCAATCAGCAACTGCATCAGGCCAACCTGACTTTGCGGGAGAGCGAGGAAAAATTCGCCGTGACGCTGCATTCCATTGGGGATGCCGTGATTGCCACCGACGCCGCTGCGCGCGTGACGCTGCTCAATCCCCTGGCCGAGCGGCTCACCGGCTGGACACAAGCGCAGGCCAGCGGTCGCCCGGTGGACGAGATTTTCACAATCATCAACAAGGAAACCCGGCTCAGCGCCACCGTTCCCGTGGCGGAAACCCTGGCGCACGGCACGATTCAGGGCCTGGCCAATCACACGGTTGTGATTGCACGCGATGGCAGCGAGTGCGATATTGCCGACAGTTGCGCACCGATTCGCGACCGCGACGGACAGGTGATCGGTGCCGTGCTCGTGTTTCGTGACGTCACCGAGGAATATGCGGCCCAGCAGGCCCTGCGCGACAGCACGGCCCTGATCCAGACCATTCTCAATACCGTGGCGGATGGCATCATCACCATTTATGCCCGCGGCGGCATGATCAAGACCGTGAATCCGGCCGCTGAGCGCATGTTTGGCTATAGCGGGATCGAGCTGGTCGGGCAGAACTTCAGCCTGCTGATTCCCGAATTGGACCAGGATCAGCGCAATGGCTCACTTGAGTACTACAGTGCCAGTGACGAGGCGCGTGCGGCCGGCTTGGGGCGCGAGGTGCTGGGCCGGCGCCAGGATGGCAGTGTTTTCCCGATGGAGATGGCCGTCAGCGAGATGTGGTTGGGCGGCGAGCGCTATTTCACCGGCATTTTGCGCGATACCACCGCGCGCAAACAGGCCGAAGAAGCGCTGCTTCAGGCGGGGGCCTTGCAGAGCGCGATTTTCAACAGCGCCAATTTTTCCAGCATTGCCACTGACGCCAAGGGCGTCATTCAGATTTTCAACGTCGGCGCCGAGCGCATGCTGGGTTACACGGCGGCAGAGGTGATGAACAAGGTCACCCCGGCCGACATTTCCGATTCGAAAGAAGTGATTGCGCGGGCCAAGGCACTCAGTCTCGAACTCGGGACCCAGATTGAGCCGGGCTTCGAAGCGCTGGTGTTCAAGGCCTCGCGCGGCATTGAGGACATCTACGAGCTGACCTACATCCGCAAAGACGGCAGCCGCTTCCCGGCGGTGGTGTCGGTCACGGCGCTGCGCGACGCGCAGGGCGTCATCATTGGTTACCTGTTGATCGGTACCGACAACACGGCGCGCAAGCGCGTCGAAGCCGAGCGGGCGGTGCTCGATCGGGCGCTGCGGGACAAGAATGTCGAACTCGAGAGCGCCCGGCAAGCCGCCGACAAGGCCAATCTCGCCAAATCAGAGTTTCTGTCGAGCATGAGCCACGAGTTGCGCTCTCCGCTCAATGCGATCCTGGGCTTTGCGCAACTGATGGAGTCGGGTGTGCCGCCGCCCACGGCCACGCAAAAGGCCAGCATCGACCAGATTCTTCATGGCGGCTGGTATCTGCTGGAGTTGATCAACGAGATTCTCGATCTGGCCTTGATCGAGTCCGGCAAGCTGTCGCTGTCGATGGAGCCGATCGCGCTGCCGGACGTGTTGCTTGACTGTCAAGCCATGATCGAACCGCAGGCACAAAAGAGCGACATTCGCATCAGCTTTCCGCAGTTCAACGCCCCTTGCTTTGTGAATGCCGACCGGACGCGTGTCAAGCAGGTGATCGTGAACCTGATGTCCAACGCCATCAAGTACAACCGCGTGGGCGGTACGGTCGAAGTGACGTGCAAGAAGGTCGCCGCGCAACGCCTGCGGATCAGTGTGCGCGATTCGGGCGAAGGACTCTCGGCAGAGAAAGTGACCCAACTGTTTCAGCCGTTCAATCGGCTCGGGCAAGAGGTTGGTTCCGAAGAGGGTACCGGCATCGGCCTGGTGGTGAGCAAGCGGCTGGTCGAATTGATGGGGGGCGAAATTGGCGCGCAAAGTATCGTCGGGACCGGCAGCGTGTTCTGGTTTGAGTTGAATTTGGTGGCGGCACCGCAATTTGCCGCCGATTCCGATGCCCCGCTGGTGCCGGCGCAGCCGCCCACCGCGCCTGGCGCCGCGCTGCGCACGCTGCTGTACGTGGAAGACAACCGGGCCAACATGGAGTTGGTCAAGCAGCTTATTGCGCGACGTCCGGATATGCGCCTGTTGAGTGCCACGGATGGCATGCAAGGTATTACGCTGGCGCGCATTCATCTGCCCAAAGTGATTCTGATGGACATCAATCTGCCGGGCATCAGCGGCCTTCAGGCGCTGAAAATCCTGCGTGAAGACCCTGCAACCCGGCACATTCCGGTGGTGGCCATCAGTGCCAATGCGATGCCTCGCGACATTGAGAAAGGCCTGCAGGCCGGGTTCTTGCGCTACCTGACCAAGCCGATCAAAGTCAACGAGTTCATGGAAGTGCTGGATATGGCGCTGGAAACGGCGCGGACCGGATTGGACAACGCCGCAATGGAAGAATCCATGTGATGCTTGACGCCGCCGATATTCTTGCTGCCAGCATCCTGATCGTGGACGATCAGGAGGTCAATGTGCGGCTGCTGGAGCAAATACTGCGTGAAGCCGGCTATCGGCGCCTGACGTCAACCATGGATCCATATGCCGTGTGCGACCTGCATCGCACCAACCGTTACGACCTGATATTGCTCGATCTCGAGATGCCCGGCCGGGATGGTTTTCAGGTGATGGAGGCGCTGAAGGAAGATGAAGCCGATGCCGACGGCTACTTTCCGATACTGGTGATCACGGCCCATCCGGACCATAAGCTGAGGGCATTGGCCTCCGGGGCGAAAGACTTCATCAGCAAACCATTTGACCTGATGGAAGTCAGGACGCGCATTCACAATATGCTGGAAGTGCGCCTGTTGTACAAACAACTCGAACACCAGAACCGAGCGCTGGAATCCCTGGCACTGCATGACCCCTTGACCGGGCTGCCCAATAGACGACTCCTGATGGACAGAATGGCCTTGGGCATTGCCCATGCGCGCAGGAACAGGGGCAATATGGCGGTCGTGTATCTGGATCTCGACGGGTTCAAGGAGATCAACGACACCCTGGGCCACGATGGGGGCGACGCCCTGCTCAAAATGGTGGCTACCCGTCTGGTGGGCGCCGTGCGTCAAGAGGACACGGTGGCGCGGGTGGGTGGCGATGAATTTGTGATTGCGTTGGCGGAACTGAGTCATGGTGACGATATGGAAAAGCTGGTGTCCAAGGTGCTGCAAGCCGTGTCAAAGCCCTGCAGCATTCAAGGCAGCAGCGTGAATGTGACGGCCAGCGTCGGTGTCAGTGTTTACCCGGTGCATGGTGATAACGTCGAGACGCTGATGAAGAGCGCGGATCTGGCCTTGTATGAGGCCAAAGGCGCAGGAAAGAACGACTATCGCATCTCAGGGCTCGCCGAGCTGTGATGATGACGCAAAGTTGCCATAGCCTGTCCTGGCCGAACCTTGGTCCCAGTGCAAATTGACAAGAAAGTGAAATTTATGGTTAGTACTGCCGATATTCTCAATGCCCGTATCCTGATCGTGGACGACCAGGAGGCCAACGTGCAGTTGCTGGAGCAAATGCTGCGAGGCGCGGGTTATCAGCGCCTGACGTCGACCATGGATCCGTTTGCGGTCTGTGATTTGCATCGCGCCAACCACTACGACCTGATTCTGCTCGATCTGCAGATGCCGGGCATGGACGGTTTTCAGGTCATGGAAGGCCTGAAGGAAATTGACCCCGATGGTTATGTGCCGATTCTTGTGGTCACGGCGCAGCCGGGTCACAAGCTGCGGGCGCTGGCCTCGGGCGCGAAGGATTTTGTGGCCAAACCGTTTGATCTGGTCGAAGTCAAGACACGGATTCACAACATGCTGGAAGTGCGCTTGTTGTACAAAAAACTCCAGAATTACAGCCAGGTGCTGGAGCAAACGGTGGCGGAGCGGACCGCTGAATTGACTGAAAGTGAAGCCCGCTTTCGCCGCCTGACGGAACTGGCATCGGACTGGTACTGGGAGCAGGACGCGCAGGGGCAATTCACCAAGGTGTATGGCCCGGTGCTGGACATGCTGGGCATATCGATGGAAAGCCTGCTGGGAGAAATCAAACAGGAGCAGGCGTTGCGCTGGAATGAGGCGGAGCGCGCGGTTCTCAAGGCGAATGTGGCGGCGCGCCGGCCGTTTCTCGATTTTGTCTTCAGCCGGATCGATGACGCGGGCGAGCGCCAGTACTTTCAGGTCAGCGGGGAGCCGATGTTTGATGCGTCGGGCCGCTTCACCGGCTATCGCGGTGTCGGCCGGGACGTCAGCGCGATCATGCGCGAGGTGGCGCAGCCGCGGGCGGCGTAAGCGGGCGGCTAGTTGCTGCCTTGGCCTGGCGCCGACGCTGGCGTCAGCCACTGCACTATTTTTTGAGTGACCTCGGGGCTGCTCAACAAGCCCAAGTGGCTGGTACGGTAGGCAATCCACTGCGACGTTTTGGCAAACACCAGGTTTCTTTGCGGCTCATCGTGCTGCCCCAGCGCACTGTGCAGGGGCACCAGGCCATCGCCAATCAGGCGATCTGCCAGGGTGCTGCGCCGGGCGGCCGTGGTGGCGGCCACCGCGTAGCAGGCCACACCGGCCGGCAGCGGGAGCGGCTGGCGGGCATCGGGCTTGCGTTGAAAGCGGTCGTGCCCCTGCCAGTCACGGTCGAGCACAAAGCCGTAGCGCAGATCGGTGATGCCAGCGCTGCGCAACTGGCCCAGCTTGGCCAAAGGCGCGCTGTAGGGTGTGCTGGCCAGGACCACATCCACCCAGTTGCCGGCCCGCTCCAGCGGCGCGCCATGGTGCGGCGTACCCAGAAACACGATGTTTTTCAGACGACCGGGCCAACGCAAACCATCCTGCCTGGCGTAGTAGAACGCACTGCGGATCAGCAAGCCGCCCATGCTGTGGGCCAGCACGGTGATTTCCTTGATCGGTGTCGGCCAATGCGTCAGCAGTTGCTCCAGCTGGTTTGACAAGTCATGTCCGTTTTGCGAGGTGTGCAGACCGGTGTTGTAGCGCAGATAAACCGGGGTGTAGCCCAACGTGGCGGCCAGCGTCTCGCCATGGTCCACCACCTGCCCGTTCTGTTGCGTGTGCCATTGCAAGTCGTTCATGCAGAGCCCGTGAATCAGCAGCAGGACCTTGCCCGTGGCGTGCGGCATGGGAGGCAGGGCCTGCCAGTTCAGCGTCTCGCCCTGGTAGTGCAGGGTCATGGGAGTAGCGAGCGGGTTGTGGCTTTCAAGCAGGTGATCCCCCATCACACCATTGAGTGCCGCCAGCACCGCCGCGCGCTGGGGGCTACCGGCTGGGGCAGTTTGTGCTGCGTCCAGCGCAGGCTGCAACCGGGCCAACAAGGTGTCCACGCCTTTGCCGAGCAACCGGGTCACACCGTGCACACTCTTGTAGACCAGGCCGGTGATGCCGCGGGTTTGCCCAGGCGCCTTGCCACCGGGGACGCCCAGGCTGCTCCAGACCGATTGGTGTACCCCTTCGGCGATGCGGGCGACGCTGGCCGTGGCCTGTGTCGCCAATTGCGCCACACCCCGCAGGTCCGAGCTGTGCAGGTGTTTAGGGGGTTTGGGGGACGGCGGCTTGGCCATGGTGCAACTTCCTACCTCCGACGATCAGTTGAGGACAGAGCACGCTCACTCCGTGTAGCTTTGGTCTGTCCCACAATGTGGACATCCGACATCCCGGTATCAGTTGAGGACAGAGCACGCTCACTCCGTGTAGCTTTGGTCTGTCCCACAATGTCTCAGAATTTCTCATGTGGCGCCAGGTAGCGCCACTGGCCCAGCGGCAGATTGCCCAGCATCACCTTGCCAATGCGCACACGCTTGAGGCCAACCACTTTCAGACCCACCAGCTCGCACATGCGGCGAATCTGGCGTTTCTTGCCCTCAGTCAAGATAAAACGCAGCTGCTCGGGGTTTTGCCAGTCCACCTTGGCTGGTTGAAGCGCCTGTCCGTCCAGGCTCAGGCCGTGGCGCAGCAAGGCGAGTTTCTCGCGTGGAAAGACCGACTGCACATCGGTGCTGACGGGGTCGTCATCGTCAATGCGGCTGAGCTGGCCGGTGCTGGTGGCCGCGCCTTGATCAGCGTTGTAAACCACCCGCACCAGGTATTCCTTTTCCATGACGGCGTCTTCGCCGATCAATTGGCGCGCCACCCGGCCGTCTTGCGTCAGCACCAGCAGCCCGGTCGAGTCAATGTCAAGGCGCCCGGCGGGCACCAGGCTTTTGAGCTGGCTGGGGTGGAAGAAGAAACGGGCGTTGTCCTGCGCCCAGCGGTTTTGCGGCTGCACCAGGGTGATGGCGGGCAAGTGACCGTCTTCAGCCTGGCCGCTGACGAGGCCGATCGGCTTGTGCACCAGCACCGTCACTTGCTTGGCTTGCTGGCCCTGGGCTTGTTTGTCGATCTCAATGCGCACATCGGGCAGCACCTGCATGCCCATGGTCGCCACCACGCCGTTGACCTTGACCCAGCCCTTGGCAATCCAGTCATCGGCTTCGCGGCGTGATGCCAGGCCGAGTTCGGCCATGCGTTTGTTCAGGCGCAAGGTTCCGTTGGGGCCCACGGCGGCGGTGTTGGTCTGGCCTGCTGGAATGGGTGCGCGGGCCGTGGGAGGCGCCGCGCGGCGAAAGAGGGGAGGGGATTTTGAATCTGTCATTTGCTATAAATATAGTAGCTGTATGTGCTTATTTTACGCGGGCTAGAGGCTTGTTTATTATAAAAATATCTGGGAGCGCAATGCGACCAGACTTAACACGCGCAGGCCGCCATATTCGACGCGAATCACGCCTTGCTCGGCCAGCGCTGTCAGGGCTTCATTCACGCGCTGGCGCGACAGACCCACCAAGTAGGCCAGCTCCTGCTGCGTGATGCGCAGCACCTCGCCGACGCCGGGGTACAGCACCGGGTTGAACAGCGCGGCCAGACTGCGTGCCACCCGGATGTCGGGGTTGTTCATGCGGTCAATCTCGCGCGCGGCGATGAACTGGCCAAGCCGCTCGTTGAGCTGATTCATCACAAAGCGGTTGAAGCCAATCGAGTGGTCCAGCAGCCAGTGGAAGGTGTCCACGTTCAGCCCGGCCACCCGGCTTTTGCGCAGGGCCTGGATGTTGTAGCGGTAGCTTTCGCGCTTCAACGCCGTGCCTTCGCCAAACCAGCCGCCGGGCGGCACGCCGGTGAAGGTCATGGTCTGGCCCTCGGCGTTGTCGCTGCTCATCTTGAGCAATCCGTCCACCACGCCAAACCAATAGGTGACCGGGCGACCCGTGCGGCAAACGTACTCGCCTGCGACGGCATCGCTGATTTTCAGGTCGTCCACCGCCCGTTCGTACTCCGCAGGCGAGAGCCGGTCCAGCCATGGAATCGTGTCGAGTTCGGCCGCGGTCAGCGGCCGGCGGCGCTGGTGGAGAGAAACATCGGAACTCATAGAGCAGAGCAAGAAAAGAAGTGCCAAGCACGCGCCGTGGTGACTGAGACGCGCAGGGAAAACACCTATCGAGAAAAGCCTGAATTGTCGTTCAAATGACAACTTGACGTCAAATGAATGTTTACTATTCGCCTCATTCCAGCAAGCCGGCGGCCGATGGCCAAGTCGGATGGCTCAGTTGGGGCAGAGCTGAAGATCTGTGCCACAAGGTGTCCAGTTAGTTGAGGACAGAGCGGAAGATCTGTCCCGCAAATTTATTGAACTTAAGACAAGGTATCGGGATGCAGACCACTTTTCCTCGACTGCTGTTGAATCACGCCGCCCAGCGTCCGGGCGAGACTGCCATGCGTGAAAAAGAGTATGGCATTTGGCAAGCCCTGTCCTGGGCTGATCTGGCCGTGCTGGTGGAGCAGCTTGCTTGTGGCCTGCATCAAGCGGGGCTGCGCCGCGACGAACACATGATTGTGATTGGCGCCAACCGGCCGCGTTTGTACGCCACCATGCTGGCCGTGCAGTCCCTGGGGGCCGTTCCCATTCCGCTCTATCAGGACGCCGCCGCGCCCGAGTGTGTCTTCCCCATCAACAATGCTGACGTGCGTTTTGCCTTTGCCGAAGACCAGGAACAGGTCGACAAACTGCTGGAAATCCGGGAACAGTGCCCGCAACTTTCAAATATCTACTTTGACGATCCGCGTGGCCTGCGTAACTACGACGAGCCGGGACTGATGGCGGTCGATGATTTGCTGGCCGCCGGCAAGACGTTTGCCGCCCAGCACCAAGAATTCCTGCCATCCGAGGTGAGCCGGATCAAGCCCGATGATGTGGCGGCCATGTTTTTCACCTCGGGTACCACCGGCAACCCCAAAGGTGTGGTGCACACCCATAACTCGCTGTTGAACCGGGCCAAGGCCGGAGCTGACTTTGACAAGCTGACCCACTCCGAGGAAGTGCTGGCCTATTTGCCGCCAGCCTGGATTGGACAAAATATTTTCAGCTACGCGCAGTGGCTGGCTTGCGGCTATGTGGTCAATTGTCCGGAGTCGGCGGCCACCGTCACGATCGACCTGAAGGAGGTTGGCCCCACCTATTACTTTGCACCGCCGCGGGTGTTTGAAGGCTTGTTGACCAGCGTGATGATCCGCATGGAAGATGCCGGCACGCTGAAACGCAACATGTTTCAATTCTTCATGGGCGTGGCAAAAAGGGTCGGCCCGACGCTGATGGATGGCAAGTCGGTGCCGCTGAGCGACCGTGTGCTGTACACGCTGGGCAACTTCATGGTGTATGGGCCACTGCGCAACAACCTGGGCATGAGTCGGGTGCGGGTGGCTTATACCGCGGGCGAGGCCATCGGTCCGGACTTGTTCAGTTTTTATCGCTCCATCGGCATCAATCTCAAACAGCTTTACGGCTCTACCGAGACGGCTGTGTTTGTCTGCCTGCAGCCCGATAACGAAGCGCGCGCCGACACCGTGGGTGTGCCCTGTTCCGGGGTCGAAATCAAGGTGGCTGACAACGGTGAAATTTTGGTCAAGTCGCCAGGCCTGCTCAAGGGCTATTTCAAGAATCCTGAAGCCACTGCCGAGGTGTTGACGCCGGACGGCTGGTACCACACCAGCGATGCCGGTTTTCTGGATGCCCACGGCCACCTCAAGATCATCGACCGCGTCAAAGACGTGGGGCGCATCAAGGGGGGTGCCAATGACGGCGCCATGTTCGCCCCCAAGTATGTGGAGAACAAGCTCAAGTTCTTCCCGCACATCAAAGAGGTGGTGGCCTACGGTGACGGCCGCGAAAAGGTCTGCGTCATGATCAACATCGATGTTGACGCGGTGGGCAACTGGGCCGAGCGGCGCAACCTGCCGTATGCCGGTTACACCGATCTGGCGCAAAAGCCCGAGGTCTACCAACTCGTCAAGGAGTGTGTTGAAAAGGTGAATGCCGACCTGAGCGTGGACACGTTGCTGGCGGGCTCGCAGGTCAGCCGCTTTCTGGTGCTGCACAAGGAACTCGACGCCGACGACGGCGAATTGACCCGCACCAACAAGGTACGGCGCGGCTTTATTGCCGAAAAATACGATGTGCTGGTGGATGCCTTGTATGGCGGCAAAACATCGCAGTTCATCGAAACCCAGGTCAAGTTTGAGGATGGGCGCACCGGCAGCATCAGCGCGACGCTGAAAATTGAAGATGCGAAGACATTTACACCCGTCAAGGCGGCAGCATGAGCAAAAAAATAGGTGATGTCGTTCTTGACGTCAAGAATATTTCTCTCAGTTTCGGCGGCGTCAAGGCGCTGACTGACATTTCATTTGATGTGCGCGAGCACGAGGTGCGCGCCATCATCGGCCCCAATGGCGCGGGCAAGAGCTCCATGCTCAATTGCATCAACGGGGTCTATACGCCCCAGCAAGGCTCCATCAGTTTTCGCGGCAAAACCTTCAGCCACATGGACAGCCACGCGGTTGCCGCGATGGGTATCGCGCGCACCTTTCAAAACCTGGCGTTGTTCAAGGGCATGAGCGTGATTGACAACATCATGACCGGGCGCAACCTGCGGATCAAGAGCAATCTGTTTTTGCAGGCGCTGCGCATCGGCCCGGCCCAGCGCGAGGAAGAAAAGCACCGCGAATTTGTCGAACACATCATCGATTTTCTCGAAATCCAGGCGCATCGCAAGACGCCGGTCGGGCAGTTGCCTTACGGTCTGCAAAAACGCGTCGACCTGGGCCGGGCGCTGGCGATGGAGCCGCAGGTGCTGCTGCTCGACGAGCCGATGGCCGGCATGAACGTGGAGGAAAAGCAGGACATGTGCCGCTTTGTGCTCGACGTCAATCAGGAATTTGGCACCACGGTGGTGTTGATTGAGCATGACATGGGGGTGGTGATGGATATCTCAGACCGCGTGGTGGTGCTGGACTACGGCAAGAAGATTGGCGACGGCACGCCCGATGAAGTGCGTAACAACGAAGAAGTGATCAGCGCCTATCTTGGAACGGGACATTAATCATGGCATTTTTTCTTGAAACCCTGCTCGGTGGCCTGATGGCCGGCATGTTGTATTCGCTGGTGGCGCTTGGCTTTGTGCTGATCTACAAGGCTTCAGGCGTCTTCAACTTTGCCCAGGGCGCCATGGTGCTGTTTGCAGCGCTGGCGATGGCGCGATTTTCTGAGTGGATTCCGGGCTGGACCGGTATCGACAATCGGATTGCTGTCAACCTTGCCGCCTTCTTGCTCGCGGGCATGGTGATGTTTGTCGTCGCCTGGCTGATTGAACGACTGGCGCTACGCCACCTGGTCAACCAAGAGGGCACCACCTTGCTGATGGCCACTTTAGGTATTGGCTATTTCCTCGATGGCATCGGGCAGACCCTTTTTGGCAGCAATATTTACGAAATTAACATTGGCATGCCAAAAGACCCGATGCTGGCGTTTGAAAGCGTCTTTGAGGGCGGCATCCTGATCAACAAGGAAGACCTTTACGCCGCCCTGATTGCCGCCGTGCTGGTCGCCATGCTGAGCTTGTTCTTCCAGAAAACAAGCACTGGGCGGGCACTGCGAGCAGTCGCTGATGATCATCAGGCGGCGCAAAGTATTGGCATCCCGCTTAACCGCATCTGGTTCATTGTCTGGTGTGTCGCCGGCGTGGTCGCCTTGGTGGCCGGTGTGATCTGGGGCAGCAAGCTGGGCGTGCAGTTTTCGCTCACGACGGTGGCACTGCGGGCCTTGCCGGTGGTGATTCTGGGTGGTCTGACCTCGGTGCCGGGTGCCATTATTGGCGGGCTCATCATTGGCGTCGGTGAAAAAATGTCCGAGGTATTTGTAGGACCTTACGTCGGTGGTGGCATCGAAATCTGGTTTGCCTACGTGCTGGCCCTGGTGTTTCTGCTGTTCCGGCCGCAAGGGCTGTTTGGTGAAAAGATCATTGACCGCGTGTAACGGCACACAAGAAAAGAAGCATTATGTTTTACAGAGAAAACGGCCAGTTCAAGACAACTTATCGCGCTGATCAGCAGATATTCCCGATTGCGCAAGATCGCTGGGCGGTGTTGCTGCTCATCGCAGCGGCGTTCATCGTCGTTCCAATGCTGAGCAGTGGCTACATGTTTCGGGCGATTTTGATTCCTTTCTTGATCATGTCGCTGGCCGCCTTGGGGGTGAATATCCTGGTTGGCTACTGTGGGCAAATTTCATTGGGCTCGGGTGCCTTCATGGCGGTGGGTGCCTACGCGGCCTTCAATTTCTTTGTGCGTGTGCCCGGTATGCCGCTGCTGCTTGCACTCATTCTCGGCGGCCTGTGTGCCAGCGCTTTCGGCATCCTGTTCGGTCTACCCAGCTTGCGCGTGAAGGGGCTCTATCTGGCAGTGGCGACACTGGCCGCGCAGTTTTTTAGTGACTGGATGTTCCTGCGCATCAAGTGGTTTACCAATGACGCACCATCCGGGTCGGTATCGGTGGCGGGCTTGCAGGTGTTCGGTATTCCAATTGAGAGTCCGACCTCCAAGTATCTTTTTTGTCTGACCATTTTGGTGGTGCTGGCGCTGTTGGCCAAGAACCTGGTGCGCAGTGCCGTTGGCCGGGAGTGGATGGCGATTCGCGATATGGATGTGGCCGCTGCGGTGATTGGCATCCGTCCCATGTATGCCAAGCTCAGCGCTTTTGCGGTCAGCTCGTTCATTATTGGCGTGGCCGGTGCGCTGTGGGGCTTTGTCTATCTGAGTGCCTGGGAGCCTGCCGCATTCTCGGTGGACCTGTCGTTCAAGTTGCTGTTCATGGTCATCATCGGTGGCATGGGCTCCATCATGGGCAGTTTTTTTGGCGCTGCCTTTATCGTGATTTTGCCGATCTTCTTGAACCAGTTTCTGCCTTTTTTGGGGCGTGCAGTTGGTGTTCCGATTTCAACCGTTGTGACCTCGCATGCTGAGTTGATCGTGTTTGGCTCCTTGATTGTGTGGTTTCTGATCGTCGAACCCCATGGTCTGGCCAAGTTATGGTCAATTGGCAAGCAAAAACTGCGCTTATGGCCATTTCCCCACTAAGACTATTTTTTGATTCACTTTTTTCTTTAACCACAGGCATGCGAGTGCCAATACATGAGGAGACTTCCATGAAAATTCGTAACGTTGTTCTGGCAGGCCTGCTGGCTGCGATCGGGGTTGGCGCCTACGCGCAGGCCAAGGAGCAGTTCTTCCCGCTGCTGTCCTACCGCACGGGTGCTTACGCGCCCAACGGCACGCCCTGGGCCAACGGCAAACAGGACTATCTCAAGATGGTCATTGCACGTGATGGCGGCATCAATGGTGTCAAGCTGACCTACGAAGAATGCGAAACCGGCTACGCGACCGACCGTGGCGTTGAGTGCTACGAGCGCCTGAAGAGCCGACCCGGTGTGGCGTTGTTTGACCCGCAGAGTACCGGCATTACCTTTGCCCTGACCGAAAAGGCACCGGTGGACAAAGTTCCCTTGGTGACCCTCGGCTACGGCCTGGCCGTCTCGCAAGATGGCATGGCGTTCAAGTGGAATTTTCCCTTGCAGGGCAGCTACTGGACGGGTGCCGACATCCTGATTCAGCACATTGGCAAGAGCCTGGGTGGCCTCGACAAGCTCAAGGGCAAGAAGATCACACTCGTGTACCACGACAGTCCATTTGGCAAGGAGCCGATTCCGCTGCTGCAAGAGCGCGCGAAGATGCACGGCTTTGAGCTGCAGTTGTTGCCTGTCACCGCACCGGGCGTGGATCAAAAGGCCACCTGGCTTCAGGTTCGTCAAAGCAAACCTGACTATGTGCTGCTGTGGGGCTGGGGCGTGATGAACTCCACTTCGTTGAAAGAAGCGCAGGCCACCGGCTACCCGCGTGACAAGATGTACGGCGTGTGGTGGGCCGGTGCCGAGCCGGACGTGAAGGACGTGGGCGAAGGTGCCAAGGGCTATCACGCACTGGCGCTCAACACCTCGGGTCAACAGCCCAAAGTCATGCAGGACATCCTGAAATATGTGCATGCCAAAGGTCAAGGCACGGGGCCTAAAGACGAAGTCGGCCAAGTGCTGTATACGCGCGGCGTGATCATCCAGATGCTGAGCATTGAAGCCGTACGCAAGGCTCAGGAGCGCTTTGGCAAGGGCAAGGTCATGACCGGCGAACAGGTGCGCTGGGGCCTGGAAAACCTGGCGCTGGACCAGAAGAAGCTTGATGCGTTGGGCTTTGCCGGCGTGATGCGCCCGCTCAGCACTTCATGCGCTGACCACATGGGCTCGACCGCGGCGCGTATCGAGACCTGGGACGGAAAGAAATGGGACATCAGCTCGGATTATCTCGAGGCGGATGAGCAGATTCTCAAACCCATGATCAAGGCCGGTGCGGACAAATATCTTGCCGACAAGAAGATGACCCGGCGCGATGTGAAGGACTGCCAGTCCTGATCGACTTGTCATTCTCGGTCTTTTGAATCTCATTGCGGACTGGGTCCGCAATGAAGACTTCTCAAGTCGGCAATGACAGTCCAGCCGGCAGCATTGCGCGCAGTGCTGCCGATTGGTGAAAGATTGGTGAAGGCAAGGATATATGGACTCCAAAAAAATCGTTCTCAACGTCAATGGCATCGAGGTCATTTACAACCACGTCATTCTGGTGCTCAAAGGCGTTTCGCTCAATGTGCCGGAAGGCAAAATCGTGGCCATTCTGGGCGGCAACGGCGCGGGCAAGACCACCACCTTGCGTGCCATTTCCAACCTGCTGCGCGGTGAGCGTGGTGAAGTGACCAAGGGGTCGATTGAACTGCGCGGCGAGCGCATCGAGAATCTTTCACCGTCTGACCTGGTGCAGCGCGGCGTGGTGCAGGTGATGGAAGGGCGGCACTGTTTTGCGCACCTGACGATCGAAGAAAATCTGCTGACCGGCAGCTACACCCGCAAGGACAAGGCTGAGGTCGCGCGCAATCTCGACAAGGTCTACACCTACTTTCCGCGCCTGAAGACGCGTCGCACCAGCCAGGCGGCCTACACCTCGGGCGGCGAGCAGCAGATGTGCGCCATTGGTCGCGCCCTGATGGCCAACCCCAGCATGGTGTTGCTCGATGAGCCATCCATGGGTCTGGCGCCGCAGATTGTGGAAGAAGTGTTCGAGATTGTGAAAGACCTCAACAGACGAGAAAAAGTCACTTTCTTGCTTGCCGAGCAAAACACCAACATGGCCCTGAAATACGCCGACTACGGCTACATCATGGAGTCCGGCCGGGTGGTGATGGACGGTGTGGCCAGCGATCTCGCCAACAACGAAGACGTCAAGGAGTTCTACCTGGGCGTGGGCGGGGGTGAGCGCAAGAGCTTCAAGGATGTGAAGAGTTACAAGCGGCGCAAGCGCTGGCTGGCCTGAAAACGATGACTGCCGTGCGTCGACCCAGTTGCGGTCGGGGCCTTACAGGAAGAAACATGATTGAACATTACGATGCGTTGGAAACGCGCGACCACACGGCGCGTGAAACTGCCCTGATGACGGCATTGCCGGCTCAGGTGGCCCATGCCAGAGATTCATCGGCCGCCTTTCATCAGATTTTGCAGGACGTCAACCCGGCCACGGTGACCAGTCGGGCGGCCTTGGCGTCGCTGCCCGTCACGCGCAAGCATGAGTTGCTGGAGCGCCAGCAGGCCAGCCGGGCCGGCGGCGGCAACGTGTTTGGCGGCTTCAGCGCGATCGGCTTTGGCGAGCGGATGCCGCGCGTTTTTGCCAGCCCCGGCCCCATTTATGAGCCTGAAGGAGCGGCCAAAGACTATTGGCGCATGGCGCGCGCCATGTTTGCGGCCGGTTTTCGCCCACGTGAACTGATTCACAACAGCTTCAGCTACCACTTTGTGCCCGCTGGCTCCATGATGGAATCCGGTGCCCACGCGCTCGGTTGCACCGTTTTCCCGGGCGGTACCGGCCAGACAGAGCAGCAAGTGCAAGCCATGCGCGAACTGCAGCCGGCGGGCTATATTGGGACACCGAGTTTTCTGAAAATCATTGTCGACAAGGCGCATGAGATGGGTGTGGCACTGCCGAGCGTCAAGAAAGCCATGTTTGGCGGTGAAGCCTTTCCGCCATCCCTGCGGGACTGGTTTGCCGAGCGCGGCATTGCCGGTTACCAGTGTTATGCAACCGCTGATCTGGGTTCGATCGCCTACGAAACCCCGGCGCGAGAGGGGCTGGTTCTGGATGAAAATGTGATTGTCGAGATCGTGCGGCCCGGCACCGGTGACCCGGTGCAGGACGGTGAAGTGGGTGAAGTGGTGGTCACGACATTGAACCCGGACTATCCGCTCATTCGCTTCGGCACCGGGGACTTGTCGGCGGTGTTGAGCGGCCCCTGCCCGACCGGGCGCACCAACACGCGCATCAAGGGCTGGCTGGGCCGGGCTGACCAGACGACCAAAATCCGCGGCATGTTTGTGCACCCGGGCCAGATTGCCGACATCATCAAACGTTTTCCTGAAGTGGCGCGCGCCCGGCTGGTGGTGACAGGTGAGATGGCCAACGATGTGATGACGCTCAAGGTGGAGACGGCGTGCAGTGGCCCGGATGCGCTGGCCGCCAAGATTGGCGAGGCCATTCGGGATGTCACCAAGCTGCGCGGCGCGGTCGAGATCTTGCTGCCGGGCAGCCTGCCCAATGATGGCAAGGTGATTGAGGACGCCCGCAGCTACCGTTAAGCCACGGCGTCAGCAGGTGGCGCTGGCGCCTGTTAAACGCCCCAGACAACGTCGCTGCCATCTTCCTGGCAGCGCTTGAGCATCTCAATAAAGGGCTGCGCCCGCTGGCGCAGGGAGACCGATTCAAAGTGGGGCGCGGGTTCATTGTGTGCCAGTGCCTCCGCCAGCGCGGCTTTCTGATCCGCTTCTTCCCGCGCAATGGCCGCCTCCAGTGCGGCAATGGCGGCAGGCATCTGCTCTGGCAGGATGATGCCTTTTTCACCCGTGGTCTCGATGTCTTCAGGCACATCTTTGCCGATGATCTGCAGCACGCGTCGTCCGTTGGGCTGCAACATGATGACGTCACCGGTGTTTTTGGATTTGAATTTGTAAAGCATGGTGCTATATCGTAAACTGTTTTTTTGATGCGCACCCTCCGAACCTTGGTCCTCCTGACCTTCATCCCCTGGCTAGCCAGTTGCGCCGACACGGGCTACTACCTGCAATCCGTTGGCGGCCATCTGCGAATGATGACGGCGGCTCGACCGATCGCGACGTGGCTGGCTGATGAGAGTGTTGCGCCGGCCTTGAAGCAGCGCCTGATGCTGGCCGAGCGCATTCGTCGCTTTGCCGTGACCGATCTGCAACTTCCCGACAACGCCAGTTACCAGCGTTATGCCGACTTGCGGCGCCGCTCCGTGGTGTGGAACGTGGTGGCGGCGCCTGCGTTTTCATTGACGCTCAAGACCTGGTGTTTCCCGGTGGCGGGCTGTGTCGGTTACCGTGGTTATTTCAACGAGGACGAGGCGCATGCCGAGGCGCTTGCGCTGCAGCGCGAAGGGCTGGAAACCAGTGTGTATGGCGTCCCGGCCTACTCGACTTTGGGCTGGCTGAACTGGGCCGGTGGCGATCCGCTGCTCAATACCTTCATCCACTACCCGGAGGGGGAGTTGGCGCGCATGATTTTTCATGAGCTGGCCCATCAGGTGTTGTATGTCAAGGGCGACACCCTGTTCAACGAGTCTTTTGCCACGGCGGTTGAACGTCTGGGCGGGGAGCGCTGGCTCTCGGTGCATGGCTCGGCGTTGGCCCGCAAAGAATATGCCGAGTTTGACGCCCGGCGCAGGCAGTTGCGGGCGCTGTCGCGCGCAACGCGCACCCGGTTGGATGAAATCTATAAACAAAACAAGCCTCCAGCCACCGTCACTATTGAACAAGTAGCTATGAAAAAGGCAGCAATGCAGAATTTCCGCGATGACTACGCCCGGCTCAGAAGCAGCTGGGGTGGTTACGCTGGCTATGACGCCTGGGTTGCGAGCGCCAACAACGCGGCGTTTGCCGCTCAGGCGGCGTATGACGAACTGGTGCCGGCATTTGAGACTTTGTTTGAGCGCCAGGGCCGGGACTGGCAACGGTTTTATGATGCAGTGCGGCAGTTGGCGAAAATGCCGGCGGCTGAGCGGACCCGAGTCCTGGAACAAACAACAACGGAGCACCTCAGTGGCTGATCTTCATATCTTGCGTCAACACACGCTTGGACTGGCTGATGCGCGCAAAGTGGCCTTCAAATGGGCCGAGCATGCCGAAGAAGAACTTGGCATGCGCTGCATTTACGAAGAAGGCAAGACAGTTGATGAAGTGTCTTTTACACGCTCAGGTGTTCACGGCACCTTGTCGGTGACCAAGGACAAGTTTGAACTCCAGGCCAAACTCGGTTTTCTGGTGGGCGCGTTCAAGGCCCGGATCGAAAGTGAAATCATCAAAAATCTGGATGACCTGCTCACGCCCAAGCCCAAGCTCCGGGCGCATGCGAAACCCCACATCAGCAAAAGCCAGTGACGCGGGGCTCAGTCGCCAGCACCTTGGGGTGAGCAGAGCGCAACTGGCGAGCGGCAGGGGCGGGCGATTCAGCTCAGGGATTCAATCAGGTCAATGTATTGCTGCATGGCATCGTTGCTGCTGGTGCCTTTGAGGTTGCTCCAGGCTTCCCATTTGGCGCGCCCCACCATGTCACTGAAACCGGGTTTCTTGTCGTTGTTGTCGCCAACGCTGGCTTGCTTGTAAAGGGCGTAAATTTTGAGTAGCGTGGCGTTGTCCGGGCGTTCACTCAGGTTTTTTGAATCGGCAAGGGCGGTTTCGAATTTTGTTTTCAAGTCAGGCATGGTCTTCTCCAGATAAAGTCAAAAACCCACAGGTTTGGGGTCATTGCGGCGTATCTTAGTGTGCGTCTTGCCGACAGAATAGGGGGTGTTCCCCAGGAACTGTCGTTATGCTTTTGGTTTGCCCCGTCAGGAGTGTTTATGGTTACCCGAATCGTTGCCAGAAAAGTCGCCACCAAGACCGCACGCCCGGTAGCAGGCACACGGGCAAGAAGGAAGATGCCGCAGGATCAAGATCAGCCAGCCGGGCCGACACATGAGCGCATGAGCAAGGTCGACACGGCCTGGTTGCGCATGGATTCGCCCAGCAATTTGATGATGATCGTGGGGGTGTGGATCATCAAGCCAGGGGTCAGCTACCCGGCGGTGTGCCGGCGCATTGAGGAGCGCTTGCTGCAATACCCGCGCTTTGGTCAGCGGGTGCAGCAGGATGCAAGCGGCGCCAGCTGGGTGACCGATACGGACTTCCGGATCGAGCGCCATGTGGTGCGCGAGACCTTGTCTGTGACAGCCCAGGGCGGGGAGCAAACGGCATTGCAGGAGCGCCTGGCCGAGCTTGCCATGCAATCGCTCGACATGAACCATCCCCTGTGGGAGTTTCGCCTGGTTGAGCATTACCAGGGCGGCTCGGCCTTGATGGCGCGCCTGCATCATTGCATTGCCGATGGCCTGGCGCTGATTGCCGTGACCCAGTCCATGGTGGATGGCGGTTCGGCACCCCCTCGCAGCGGGACCCAGCCTGCGCAGGGTGAGGGGCTGGAGGGTGCGGATGACTGGATTGCTGACACGCTGATCCGGCCGTTGACGGATGTGCTGGTCAAAGCACTTGACGCGGTGGGGGATGGCGCGGTCAACGCCCTGGAGACCTTGATCGATCCGCAAAAAGGGCTGGAGCAGGGCTTGGAGAAGGGTTTGGCCGGTTCGCTGGATCTGGCCAAAATGGCGTACCACGTGGTGCGGGATGCGGCCGCGCTGGCGCTCATGCCCGACGACTCGCCGACGCGCCTCAAGGGCACGCCCGGCACGCGCAAACGCGTGGCCTGGTGCCAACCGATCCCGCTGGACGACGTCAAGGCGGTCGGGCGTGCGCTGAACTGCTCCATCAACGATGTGTTGTTGAGCTGCGTAGCCGGCGCTCTGGGTGGCTACCTCAAGTCCTTCGGCGATGACGTTGCAGGCAAGGAGATCCGTGCCATGGTGCCGGTGAACCTGCGCCCGATCGAAGAAGCCTACCAATTGGGCAATCGCTTTGGCTTGGCACCGGTGGTTCTGCCCATCGGGATAGAGAACCCGATCGAGCGCGTGTTCGCGGTGCGCGCGCGCATGGGTGAGATGAAAGGCAGCATGCAGCCGCTGCTGGCGTTTGCGCTGCTGGCGGTGGCGGGGGTGTTGATGAAGCCGGCGCAAGACGCGCTGTTGACCCTGTTTTCCAAAAAAACAACCGCCGTCATGACCAACGTGCCGGGTCCGCGCGAGAAGCTCAAGTTCCTCGGCGCCACGCTGGAGCAAAACCTGGTTTGGGTACCGCAGTCGGGTACGGTCGGATTGGGCGTCTCGATCTTGAGTTACGGCGGGGGCGTGCAGTTTGGCGTCATCAGTGACTCAACGCTGTGCCCCGATCCGCAGAAAATCATCGACCAGTTTGAGCCGGAATTTACCAAGCTGACCCTGCTGACCTTGATGTTGCCCTGGAATGAATCGGCTTCTTAGCTATCATTTTAATGGCAATGTACGGCCATCCTATGCGGGCTGGCGGCCAAAAACGACAAGAATCTAATCTTCTTCCAGTTCAACCCTTGCCATTTCCACATCCAGCCGTTCCATCGCATCCATGGGCTTGGCGGCAGCGGCTTGCTGGTACAGGCGGGTCGCTTCCTTCATCATTTTGTCGCCATCGAGCATGAGCATGGCGTTGGCGTATTCGATCATGCCAATGGCGGATTGAAAATTCAGCTTGAGAGCGTCCTGGAACAGCCGCAGGCCGATGTCTTTTTTGGCGCCGTAGGTCATGCCACCAATCAGCGAACCCACCTTGTCGATTACCTCCGCGTGAAACGAGCCCAGGGCGATGTGGGCATCGGCGTGTTTGGGTTCGATTTCGATCACGTTTTCCAGCTCTTTTTTCACCTTGCTGCCCAGTCCCTGGGCTAGCGCTTTGGCCACGCTGATACCTTGACTGTAGCGGCCCAGTGCATAAGCCTGCCAGTACAGGGCGTTGAAATTGCTTGGGTCTTCTGCGGCTTGCGCACTGGCGCGTCGGGCAACGTCCATATAGAGGTCGAGCCGGGCTTTTTCTTGTTGTTCCAGGTAGGTCGCATAAATGCACGCCGCCTTGTTGGCAACGGTGAGGCCGGCGCCACCGATTTTGAGGCCCATGTCCCTGGCCTTCTGGAATTCACCGTTGTGAAATAGCGCCCAGGCCTGCAGCACTTTGGCGTCTTTGGGCAGTGGCTCGGCGTCACCCAAGTGCAGCCGCTCCCAGTTCTTTTTGACGCTGGCAGCGGTAAAAACATAATCGCCCGCGAAGGGGAAAGCAGTCCATTTGGCCATTTTTGTCTCCTGTGGCAGGTGTGACCGGCTTTTCTATTTCTCGCTGTTATTGTAGGCGCCCACCAGTTGCAGCAAGTGCTGGCGCTGACTCGGCTCCAGATAGGGCACCAGCAAATTCAAGACGTGGTGCGCACCGCGCAGCAGTGCTGCCTGCGCGTTTTCAGGCTCGAGTGCCCGGCGCGGGTCGCGCACATATTCAAAACTCAGCCAGTAGGTCAGCACCACCACCATGCTGGTGGCCGTGGCTTCGACTTCACGCGAATCAATACGCACCGCGCCGGTGCGGCTCATGCCGTCCAGCAAGGCTTTGACGGCGCGGGTCTTGTTTTTAAGGACCGATTGGAAATGGGTTTCGAGCCGCCGGTTCTTGCTCAGCAAATCGTTGAGGTCGCGGTATAAAAACCGGTACTGCCAGATCAACTCAAACAGACTGTGCATGAAGAACCAGGCGTCTTCCACGTCGCGCACGCCGTCGCTGGCATTGAGCAGCTCGTTCAAGGCGCGCTCGTAACGGTCAAACAGCGAGTTGATGAGTTCGTCTTTGGCCGGGTAGTGGTAGTACAGGTTGCCCGGGCTGATGCCCAGTTCGGCTGATATCAAGGTGGTGGATACATTGGGCTCGCCAAAGCGGTTGAACAGCTCCAGCGTGACCTCCAGAATCCGTTCGGCGGTGCGCCGGGGCGCTTTTTTTACCATGAGGGGCTGCTCTTATGCGCTGCTGATCGCACGACATGGCCCAGATCGTCCATGATTTCCTGCAGATTCGCGATGGCGCGCCCCACCTGGCTGGCGGGCTTGGCCGGCGCACTCAAGTGCCGCTTGGGGTCGTCCAGCGATTCGTGGTGCAGGCTGATGCCGTGACGCCGCAGTTTCTCGGACAGGCCGGTTTTGTTGGAGCGCAGCATCTGGCGTGTCTGCTGATAAGCGTGCTCGGCCAGGTTGCGGCGCTGGGAGTAGCTGAAGGTATTGGCCAGGTACATCTCCGGGTCCCGGTGGTCGGGCTCAATCAGGATGATGTCGGTGTTGGGGTAGAGGTGCTCGTAGTGCTTCATGCCCAGGCTCAGGCGTGAATGAATCATGGAGCGAAAGGTCTGGCTCAGCACCGCGGGCAGTCCGCCGTCGATGATGCGCGGGATGTGGTGCTTTTCAGCTGGCAGGCCACGCCGCATGACTTTGGCGACCTGTGGTGCGGTGGCATCAAACGGCACCAATGGGTTCAGGCACAACATCAGGTCAACGCCGCTGGCCAGGGCAACGGAGGCGTGCATGGTCTTTTTCAGGGCGCCGTCAACATAGTAGCTGTCATCAATTTCCACCGGAGGAAACAGGCCCGGCAGCGCCGCGCTGGCCTGCACCGCTTTGGAGATCGGCACATGGTCCCAGCCCGGGCGACCAAAGGGCACCGCTACGCTGCTGTCCAGATTGGTGGCCACCAGGGTGAGCTCGGTTTTGAGCTGGCGAAAGTCGTTGGTGCGGCCCTCGCGCGCGTAGATGCGGGCCAGCTCAACATGGATCTGCTCATTGGAGAAAATGCCGGTGGGCAGGCCGGGGCTCAGGCGTTCCAGTGCCCGGATGAACGATTTCCTGCCCGCCGTGAAATGCCACAAGGCCGACAGCAGCAAACCGGGCAGCATGATGCCGCGGCGCACAAACTCGCCATAGGCGGGCTCCAGCAGCCAGGACGGATCAAACGTTTCGGACCTGTCGGACGTCTCGCTGTCATTCTCAATAAATGACGCACACAGCTCATGGGGAGTGATGCCATTGGCCAAACCGGCGGCTATGAAGCCCCCAGCGGACACGCCAACATAGTGCTGCAACTTGGTGAAGTCGATGCCGTTGAGTGACTCCTGAAGCGCACACAGGGCGCCGATCTCATAAATGGCACCCAGCGGACCGCCACCCGCCAGTGCCAGCGCAATTCTTGGCGGGCGAGATGTTTTCAGTTTCATAAGCTCAAAGTGTAGAGGTGAGGGTGATGAAGATTTGCTGCAATGCAGCAAGACTGGTAACTGGATCAGTTGGGCACGGGTCTGGTTCGCTTCGCGTACGGCGGCATGTTTCCCATAGGCTAAAAAAGCAAAAAAGGGCGCCTAAGCGCCCTTCAGGAGAATCATCTTGCACGGCCCTCGCCGCGCAAGCTGTGTCAGTGGCTTCACGACACGCCGCTATCAGACTTGGGCCGCAGCAGGTTCAACCGTTTCGACCGCGGCTGCTTTGCGCGCTGGCGCCGCACGTTTGACCACCGCCTTCGGCGTCGCTTTGACGACTGGCTTGACGGCCGACCTGGCCACAGGCTTGACTGTTTTCTTTGGCGCAACTTTGGCCGCAGCCTTGGCAGCTGCTGTCGGCGCCGGGTTTTTGGCCGAGAGTTTTTGCACGCTCTTGTTGAGTTCATCGATGCGGGCGATCAGGGCGTTGACGTCTTTGGCTGAGGGCACGCCGAGCTTGTTCAGCGCCTTGGCCACGCGATCTTCAAAAATGCTTTCCAGCTTGTCCCATTGGCCGGAGGCTTTGGACGAAATATCGGTTGCCATGGTGGACATTTTGCTGGTGGCTTCCGAGATTTTTTCTTCGGCAACCGATTGGGTCTTGCGTTGCAAGCTCACGCCTTCCTTGACCAGGGCCTCAAAGGCCTTCGAGCCTTCGGCCTGGGCCTTGTTGAAAGCGCCCAGACCCGCCTGCCAGATTTGCTGGGCTGAATCTTTGACTGATCCCTTCAGACGTGTGTCGGTCTTCTTTTTGGGGGTAGTTTTCTTCAGTTTTGTGACCATGAGGCGCTCCAGATAGGGTGTGAGTTGCTTGAACCGGGTTGCACTCGTGGGATTGAGTGCATGAGCAGCACTTTAAGGGCTCGTTGAATCGTCGTGTAGGTGGTACATCCTAATTCTCTAGGGCGCGGGCCCTAGCCGGGCGCGGGTTTATGCTGAATAGACATTGGTCCGGTTTCAGCCAGAATAGATATTCTCTAATTGGAGGCTTTCATGCAGTATTTTGTTACCGGTGCCACCGGGTTCATTGGCAAGCGGCTCGTCAAAAAACTTCTTGAGCGCAAGGGCTCGGTGGTGCACTTCTTGATTCGCCAGGAGAGTGAAGGCAAGGTGGCGGGTCTGCGCAAGTACTGGGGTGCCGGCGCCGCGCGGGTGGTGCCTGTGTTCGGCGACCTGACGGCCAAAAAGCTGGGCGTCTCTGCCGATGCCATCAAACAAATCAAAGGTCAGATTGACCATTTCTACCATCTGGCTGCCGTCTATGACCTGGGGGCTGATGAAGCCAGCCAGATTGCCGTCAACATTGAGGGAACCCGCAACACGGTGGAACTGGCTGCCGCCATTCAGGCCAGGCACTTTCACCATGTGAGCTCGATCGCGGCGGCTGGGTTGTACGAGGGCGTGTTCCGCGAGGACATGTTTGAGGAGGCCGAGAACTACGAGCACCCTTATTTCATGACCAAGCATGAAAGTGAAAAAATTGTGCGCCATGAGTGCAAGCTGCCCTGGTCAGTGTACCGGCCAGCCATGGTGGTGGGCGATAGCAGTACCGGTGAGATGGACAAGATTGACGGACCCTACTACTTCTTCAAGTTGATTCAGCGCATGCGCCAGGTGCTGCCGCCCTGGATGCCGTCGGTCGGACTGGAAGGTGGACGCATCAATATTGTGCCGGTGGACTTTGTGGTGAACGCACTGGACGTCATCAGTCACCAAAAGGGAATCACGAAGAAGTGCTTCCACCTGGTGGATCCGGTGGGCTACCGCGTGGGCGACGTGCTCGACATTTTCAGTCGCGCCGCGCACGCGCCCAAGATGAATTTGTTTATCAATGCCGCTCTGCTCGGGTTCATTCCTCGCAGTGTCACCAAGGGTCTGATGGCGCTGGCGCCGGTGCGCCGGGTGCGCCAGGCCATCATGAAAGACCTGGGCCTGCCCGAGGACATGCTCACGTTTGTGAACTACCCCACGCGGTTTGACTGCCGCGACACGCTCGCAGCGCTCAAAGGCACGGGGGTGGCCTGCCCCAACCTGAAGGATTACGCCTGGCGCTTGTGGGATTACTGGGAGCGTCATCTTGACCCCGCTCTGCATATTGACCACACCCTGCGCGGCACTGTGGCAGGCAAAGTGGTCCTGATCACCGGTGGTTCATCGGGTATCGGCCTGGCGACCGCTCACAAATTTGCGGAGGCTGGTGCCATTACCGTCATCTGCGGTCGTGATGTCGACAAGCTCGAAGAAGCCTGCAAGGAGGCCAAAGCCAAAGGCTACAGTTTCATCGCCTACCCGGCGGATATTGCCGACATGGCGGACTGCGACCGGTTCATCAAACAGTTGATTGATGACCATGGCGGCGTGGATTTCCTGATCAACAACGCCGGCCGCTCCATTCGCCGCGCCATTGAGTCCAGCTACGATCGTTTTCATGACTTTGAGCGCACCATGCAGCTCAATTATTTTGGCTGCCTGCGCGTCACCATGGGACTGCTGCCGGGTATGGTGGCCAAACACAAAGGTCATGTGGTCAATATCAGCTCCATCGGCGTGCTCACCAACGCGCCGCGTTTCAGCGCCTATGTGGCCTCCAAGGCCGCCCTGGAAGCCTGGGCCCGCTGCGCATCGAGCGAGTTTGCCGATCAGGGCGTCAGCTTTACCACCATCAACATGCCATTGGTGCGCACCCCCATGATCGCGCCGACCGGGCTGTACAACAACGTGCCCACGCTGGCGCCCGAAGAGGCCGCCGACATGGTTGCCGAAGCCTGTATTTTCAAACCAGTGCGCATTGCCACCCGGCTGGGCATTACGGGTCAGGTTTTGCATGCCGTGTTGCCGCGGGTGGCGCAGATTGCCATGAATACAGCCTTCCGGATGTTCCCGGACTCGGGCGCCGCCAAGGGCGCGAAGCCGGGCGATAAAGTGGTGAAACAACATCTGTCGCCAGAAGCAGTCGCGATGCAGCAGATGATGCGGGGGATTCATTTCTGAGCCAGTTTCTCCGCCCTCCTTCATTATTGACTGACTTGAATTCGTGACAATAACTCCCGCCGTCTAATTTCCTGATTGGATTTGGCCATATTCGGGGAATATGTCGTCGTCTGGCGCACTGCATCGTTTCGTCAATCTGCCAAATTGGAAGCAAATAGGCGGCTGTGATGGGGCAGCACGCTCCGAAAAAGCGACGGCGACGATTAAATATTTGAAAAACGAATCTTGATGAATGGACGCAAAAAATAGTATGCATCAACCAATTGAAGGTAATAATAAGAAGAGATAATCTGACGTATTAAAACGATCTAAATAAAGGGCCCGCCAAGGCCGTCAGCGCAGAGATTTTCAATTTTCCAAGATAGAGGATTCAGTATGAGCGATTTGATCGAGATTCAAAGTCAGATAGAGAAACTGCAAAAGCAGGCCAGTGATATCAAAGCACGGGAGTTTGGCAAGACGGTGCAGGATATTTTGGCCAAGATGCAGGCTTTTGGTATCACCCTGAAGGATTTGCAGCCTGGCAAGGCACGCGGGGCCAAGGGCAAAGCCAAAGCCACCAAGGTCGGCAAGGCCGGTGCTGGCGTCAAACCCGCTGGCGCCCCCAAGAAAGTCGCCTTGCCGGTGGCTGCCAAATACCGGGGTCCCAATGGGGAAGGCTGGAGTGGCCGGGGTTTGACGCCGCGCTGGTTGACAGCGCTGCTGGTGGATGGAAAAACCAAAGAAGATTTCGCGATCAAGAGTTGATGTAACCCATGACCGACGTTAGCAACATTGCGCCGCGCGACAAGGCCGAAATCCTGGCCCAGGCGCTGCCCTACATCCGCAAGTTCCATGGCAAGACCATGGTCATCAAGTACGGTGGCAACGCCATGACCGACCCGGCATTGCAGGCCGATTTTGCGGAGGACGTGGTATTGCTCAAGCTGGTCGGCATCAACCCGGTGGTGGTGCACGGCGGCGGGCCGCAGATTGAAGCCGCCTTGAAGCGCTTGGGCAAAAAGGGCGAATTCATCCAGGGCATGCGCGTGACCGATGCCGAAACCATGGAAATTGTCGAGTGGGTGCTGGGTGGCGAAGTGCAACAGGACATCGTGGGTCTGATCAACCAGGCCGGCGGCAAGGCCGTGGGCCTGACCGGGCGTGACGGCGGCATGATCCGCGCCCAAAAACTCAAGATGCGCGACAACACCGATGCCAGCAAGGAGTACGACGTCGGCCAGGTCGGCGACATCGTCAGCATTGATCCCAGCGTCGTCAAGGCGCTGCAGGACGACGCTTTCATTCCGGTCATCAGCCCGATTGGTTTTGGCGAGAACAACGAGAGCTACAACATCAATGCCGATGTGGTCGCGGCCAAGCTCGCCACCGTGCTGAAGGCTGAAAAGCTGATGATGCTCACCAATATCAGCGGCGTGCTTGATAAAGCGGGTAACTTGCTCACCAACCTGAGTGCCCGCCAGATTGATGACTTGTTTCTTGATGGCACCATCAGCGGCGGCATGCTGCCCAAGATCAGCGGTGCGCTTGATGCAGCCAAGAGCGGTGTCAACTCGGTGCACATCATTGATGGCCGGGTGCCGCATGTGCTGTTGCTGGAGATTTTGACCGATCAGGCCTTTGGCACGATGATTCGCTCTCATTAACAAAACATCAAAATCCGGTCCCAACGCGACCCTGCCGGACCCGCGCCGACCAAGGGCTTGGGGCTGGAGGTTGAGCGCATCGAGAATTAGTTTGCTATCATTGTAATAGCTATATGTGCTTATTCCACGGTGGCTGGAGGCCAATTTAATGCGATTATTGTTGGTGGAAGATGATGTCATGGTGGCCAGTGGCATCAAGCTCGGCCTCACCGACGCCGGTTACGCCGTGGACTGGGTTAGCAATGCCGAGCGCGCGCTGGAAGCCATGCGCCACGAATCGTTTGACGTGGCTGTTCTCGACATTGGTTTGCCTGGCATGGATGGTCTGGCGCTGACCCAGCGTTTGCGCAAAGACGCGCCCGCCATGCCCGTGCTGCTGCTCACCGCGCGCGACGCCCTGCACGAGCGGGTGCAGGGGCTCGACACCGGAGCCGATGATTACATGGTCAAACCGTTCGAGTTGCCCGAGCTGCTGGCACGCCTGCGCGCACTCTTGCGCCGCTCGCAGGCGGCTACCTCGGCGGTGCTCAGTTTTGGCGCGCTGGAACTCAACACGGCGACGCGGCTGGCCTGCCTGCGGCCCAGCGGCCAGGCAATCGAGCTGGGGCCGCGTGAGTGGACGGTGCTGGAGTACCTGCTCATCAACGCGCCCAAACCCGCCAACAAAGACAAGCTGCTGCAGGCGCTGACCGGGTGGGACAAGGAGATCACACCCAATGCGGTGGAGGTGTACATCTCCCGCTTGCGCGGCAAGTTGGAGCCGCATGGCATCGGGCTGCGCTCGATTCGCGGCTTTGGCTACCGTCTGGAACTGATCGAAGCCGGCATAAGCGATTCGCGCCATCCAGCGCCTTGACCGATGCAGCTGGCAACCATGTCCTCCGGCCTGCAGCGGCGCTTGCTGCTGCTGTTATTGGTGCCCCTGTGTCTGCTGGCTGGCGTCAATGCCTGGTTTGACTACCGTTATGCCGACGCTGCCGCCTTGCAGCAAGACCGCCAACTGCTCAAGCTGGTGCCCTTGCTGGCGGACTCGGTGATCGCCAGAGGCAAAACGTCCGATGCCCCGCCGGTCCTGCTGATGGCCCCGGTCATCGCAGAATTTCTCAGAGACCGGGTCGGTCTTTCAGCCTTCTGCATTGCCGATCTGGAGGGGCGGGTGCTGCTGGGTCATGACTGGTTGAGCGGGTTGCCGCCGACCACACGCGAGCCTGAGTTCGCCAGCGCAGAGCAGGGCGGTGTGACCTACCGCATAGTCTCGCAGCGCCTCCAAACCGCCGCTGGGGAGCTGGTCGTGCGTTTGGCAGATGGGTCCGATCCGCGCCAACAGTGGGTCAAACTGGTGCTGCTCAAGGTCTTGTTGCCCAATCTGGTGCTGATGGTGCTGGGGGTGTTTGTGGTCAATTGGGCGGTCAGACAGGCGCTGCGTCCCTTGCTGGACCTGAAGGAGGCGGTCGAGCAGCGCTCGCCGAGCGACTTGAGTGCGATGGATGTGCAGGCCTCGCCCGAAGAGGTGCGCCCGCTGGTGCAGTCGCTGAACCGCTTGTTCGGTCTGGTCAACGCCCAGGCTGAGAGCCAGCGCCGCTTTGTGACCGACGCCGCGCATCAACTGCGCACGCCGCTGGCGGGCCTGCAGGCGCAGGTCGAGGCCTGGGCGCAGGCGGCCAGCATGCCCGTAGCCACTTGTTCATCCTGCGGAAAATTTATACAAAACCAGCCTCTAGCCCCCGTGAATAAAGTGCAAGCAGCTATAAATATAGGAGTAGAGCAAATCAGGCGCCTGCGCGATGCCACCCGCCGTACCTCGCAATTGGCCAATCAACTGCTGGCCTTGTCGCGTGCCGACGCCCACGGTCTGGACCAACAGCCAGTGCAAACCGTCGATTTGAAAGAGCTGTGCGAAACCCTGCTGGAGGCGCACCTGGATGCCGCCACGGCCAAGCAGATCGATTTGGGGCTGGATGTGCAAGCCGTGCAGGTGGCGGGTCACGCGTGGTTGTTGCGCGAGCTGCTCGGCAACCTGACGGACAACGCGCTGAAATACACACCGGCGGGCGGGGTCGTCACGCTGCGCTGTGGTCGTATGCCCGATGGCGGCGCCGCATTTCTGGAGGTTGAAGATAACGGCCCGGGTGTGCCGGTGGAGGAACGCCAGCGTGTCCTGGCGCGCTTTTACCGTATGCCGGGCACGGCCAGCCAAGGCAATGGCCTGGGCCTGGCGATCGTTGACGAGATTGCCCGGGCGCACCACGGTCTGCTGGTTGTCGGCAACGCCCGGGAGGGGCGCGGTGCCCGCTTTACCCTGGTGTTTCCGGTCTGACCCCCGCAAAAACCCTTGGTAGCGCTATGCGAGAATGAATTCAACCCACTGTTCTGTGCCCATGTCTAACGCCGAATTGACCCCCTCCCTGCTCTCTTTCCCAAGCACCGACAACCGAGAACCGGCCGCTCTGGCGCGCAAGCGGCTGAAACCGGGGGAGCGCCGGGAGCAGATACTGCAAGCCCTGGCGCAGATGCTGGAACAGCCCGGCTCGGAGCGCATCACCACTGCGGCCCTGGCGGCGCGTCTTGAGGTCAGCGAGGCCGCGTTGTACCGGCACTTTGCCAGCAAGGCGCAGATGTTTGAGGGCCTGATCGAGTTCATTGAACAGACGGTGTTTTCGCTGGTCAACCAGATTGCCGAACGCCAGAGCTCACCCATGACGGAGGGTGTCGTGGCCGCTGGGGCGGGACCATTGCTGGACGCCGTGACCAGCGCCCAGTTAGGCGTGCGTCAGGCCGCGCAGGTGGTGACCATGCTGCTGCAGTTCGCCGAGAAAAATCCCGGCATGACCCGCGTCATGGTGGGTGATGCGCTGGTGTTCGAGAACGAGCGCCTGCAACAGCGCATGAACCAGTTTTTCGACAAGATCGAGTCCAGCCTCAAGCAAAGCCTGCGCGCGGGCGCCGAGTTGCGTGGCTCGGCCACACCCAGTCTTGACACCCAGGTGCGGGCGTCGGTCCTGATTGCTTTTGTCGTTGGGCGCCTGCAGCGCTTTGCGCGCTCCAACTTCAAGCGCCTGCCTTGCGAACACCTCGAGGCCGCCCTGGCACTGATGCTCTGAGCGATTATCAGACTTGTACGTTTTGGCCAACCTGGCAAAGCTCGTGGTGTCCTTGAAACGCTAATTAGTGCGGGTAAACCCGCGTTCTGACTAGAAAAATCTCTCTAGATGGGGCCTCCGGGCTGCATGGCGTTCGGATTTGTTGCAAAATAGCACGATCGTTCTTTTCTAGTGTTATGACCTCCACCAAATCACCTGTTCAATATGCACCTTCCAGCCGCCGCCCGGGCGCCGGGCATGCCTTGCACAAGGGGCAGCAGACCAAGCAGGCCATTATTGACGCCGCTTTGGGGCTGGCCGCAGAGATCGGACTGGAAGGCCTGAGCATCGGGGCCTTGGCCGAGGTGACCCGGATGAGCAAATCGGGGGTTTTTGCGCATTTTGGATCGCGCGAAGAGCTGCAGATTTCCGTCATCCACGAGTATTACGCCCGCTTTTATGACGAGGTTTTTGCCCCGGCCATGGATGAAGCCCGGGGCCTGCCGCGGGTGCGGGCCCTGTTTGCCAACTGGATGAAACGCGTGGCGATCGAACTTCAGTCCGGCTGTATTTTCATCAGCGGTGCGGTTGAGTTTGATGACCGTCCCGGGCCGGTGCGTGATGCACTGGCGAGTTCGGTCAAGACCTGGCTGGCCGCCATGTACCGCGCCGTCGTCCAGGCCAAGCAGGAGGGGCAGCTCCATGAGGATGCTGACGAAGAGCAAATGGCCTTCGAAATCCATGGCCTGATCCTGGCCTTGCACTATGAAGCCCGGTTTTTGCAGAATCCAGCCGCCATCGGGCGCGCCCACACCGGCTTTGACAATATTCTCAAGCGCTACGGCAAGTCTGCCGCTGGCGCATCACACCGTTCCCCAGCATCCAATCGAAATTTAAAGGAGAAGTAAGCATGCCGACCTATACCCCCCCTCTGCGTGACATGCAGTTTGTGATGCACGAAGTGCTCCACGTTGTTGACGATTTGACAGCCATCCCCAAGCACGCCGATATGGATGTTGACACCATCAACGCCGTGCTGGAAGAAGGTGGCAAATTTGCCGCCGAAGTGGCTTTTCCCTTGAACCAGAGCGGCGATGCCGAGGGCTGCAAGCTCGACCCGGTGACGCATGAGGTCACCACGCCCACCGGCTTCAAGGAGGCTTACGCCAAATACGTTGAAGGGGGTTGGCCCGCGCTGGCCTGCGACACCGCCTTTGGGGGTCAGGGTCTGCCGCACATCGTCAATCAGTGTTTCTACGAGATGCTCAACAGCGCCAATCAATCCTGGACCATGTACCCGGGGCTGACGCACGGTGCTTATGCGGCCCTGCATGCGCACGGCACTGAAGAGCAAAAGCAGACCTATCTGCACAAGATGACCAGTGGTGAGTGGCTCGGCACCATGTGCCTGACCGAGGCGCATTGCGGCACTGACCTGGGTCTGATGCGCAGCAAGGCCGAGCCGCAGGCCGACGGCACGTACAAAATTACGGGCGAAAAAATATTCATCAGTGCCGGCGAGAACGACATGGCCAGCAACATCATTCACCTGGTGTTGGCCCGTCTGCCCGATGCACCGGTTGGCATCAAGGGGGTGAGTCTTTTCATCGTGCCCAAGTTCCTGGTCAAGCAGGACGGCTCGCTGGGCGCTCGCAATGGTATTTACTGCGGCGGCCTGGAGCACAAGATGGGCATCTGTGGCAACGCCACGGCGCAACTGGTGCTCGACGGCGCGGTCGGCACCATGGTGGGGCAGCCCAACAAAGGCATGCAAGCCATGTTTGTGATGATGAACGCGGCGCGTCTGGGTGTCGGCAACCAGTCGCTCGGCCAGACGGAAGTGGCTTATCAGAACGCGCTGGCCTACGCCAAGGAGCGCATCCAGATGCGCTCGCTCACCGGCGTCAAGGCCAAGGACAAGCCGGCCGACCCGATCATCGTGCATCCGGACGTGCGCAAGATGCTGCTCACGGCCAAGGCCTACGCCGAAGGCGGCCGCGCCCTGTTGTGTTACAGCGCCATGTTGCTGGAAAAAGAGCACAGCCATCCTGACGAGAAAGTGCGCAAGGACGCTGGTGAATTGCTGGCCATGCTGACCCCGATCGTCAAAGCCTTCATCACGGACAACGGCCATATTTCCACCAATGCCTGTATGCAGGTGTTTGGTGGCCACGGTTACATCAAGGACTGGGGCATGGAGCAATTTGCGCGCGACAACCGCATCAACATGATTTATGAAGGCACCAACACAGTCCAGTCGCTGGACTTGCTGGGACGCAAAATCCTGGGCAACAACGGCGCCACCTTGCGCAAGTTTGGCAAGCTCGTTGGCCAACTGGTGGCCGAAGAAGGCGTCAACGAAAAGATGGCCGAATTCATCACCCCGATCGCCATTCTTGGCGACCAGATGACCAAGTTCACGACCGAAATCGGTTTCAAGGGCTTCCAGAACGCCGATGAAGTGGGCGCTGCCGCCGTGGACTACCTGCGCGTGGCCGGTCACCTGGTGTTTGGCTACTTCTGGGCCCGCATGGCGCAAGTGGCCTTGCGTGAAATTGCCGCCGGCAACACCGACTCCTTCTACCTGGCCAAGGTGCAGACGGCGCGCTTCTACTTTGCCAAACTGTTCCCCGAAACCGCCACGCTGATGCGCACGGCACGCGCCGGCAGCAAAGTGTTGATGGACACCGATGCGGCCCTGGCCTGAGAGCCAAGGAGTCCTTATGTTCAGGCAAATTGCTGCTGTTGTTTTGGCCGCGCTGGCATGGCCGGCACTGGCCCAGATGACGCCCGTGGGCGTCTGGCGCACCGTTGACGACAAGACCGGCGAGGTGTCATCCGAGGTGCGCATCAGCGATAACGCGGGCGTGCTCTCGGGCCGCATCGAGAAACTGCTGCGCAAAGACGCCAGGCAGGACGATGTCTGCGACAAGTGCACCGATGAGCGCAAAAACAAGCCGGTGTTGGGGCTGGAGATCATCCGTGGCGCCAAAAGATCCGATGGCAAGGAGGTTTGGGAAGGCGGCAAGATCCTCGACCCTGACAACGGCAAGGACTACACCTTGCGCCTGACGCCGATCGAAGACGGCAAGCAGCTTCAGGTGCGCGGCTACATCGCGTTTTTCTATCGAACCCAAACCTGGACGCGCGTTCCGTAATCAGTTAGCCGTTCGCCCTGAGCTTGTCGAAGGGCATTTGTGAACATATTCAAGGGCTTCGACAAGCTCAGCCCGAACGGAGATTAAATCAATGTCAAGATTTCAAGTCAAAAAAGTAGCCGTGCTGGGTGCCGGCGTGATGGGTGCGCAAATTGCCGCCCATCTGGTCAACTGCAAGGTGCCGGTCGTGCTGTTTGACCTGCCCGCCAAAGAAGGCCCCAAGAACGGCATCGTCACGCGCGCCATTGAGGGCCTGAAAAAGCTCAAGCCCGCGCCACTGGGCGTGGTGGAAGATGCTGCCTTGATCCAGCAGGCCAATTACGAAGAGCACATGGACCAGCTCTTGGACTGCGATCTGGTGATTGAAGCCATCGCCGAGCGCATGGACTGGAAGCTCGATCTGTACAAGAAAATTGCCCCTTTCCTGGCGCCGCACGCCATCGTGGCGTCCAACACCTCGGGCCTGTCGATCACCAAGCTCAGTGAAGTCCTGCCGGAAGAAATCAAGCCACGCTTTTGCGGCATCCACTTCTTCAACCCGCCGCGCTACATGATGCTGGTGGAGTTGATCAACACACCCACCACGCAACCGCAGATCCTGGACGACCTCGAAGCCTTTGTCACCAGCAACCTGGGCAAAGGTGTGGTGCGGGCCAAGGATTCCCCCAATTTCATCGCCAACCGCGTGGGTGTCGCCGGTATGTTGTTGACCATGAAAGAGGTCGAGAATTTTGGCCTGAGCTATGACGTGGTCGATGACCTGACCGGCAAAAAGCTGGGCCGCGCCAGTTCCGGTACCTTCCGCACCGCTGACGTGGTGGGGCTGGACACCATGACACACGTGATCAAGACCTTGCAAGACACCTTGACGCTTGACACCGATCCGTTCTATGAAAGTTTTGCCACCCCCGCGGTGCTCAAGACCTTGCTGGAAATGGGCAACCTGGGTCAAAAAACCAAGGCCGGCTTCTTCAAGAAAGTTGGCCGCGATGTGCTGCGTTTTGACGGCGAATCCAAAGAGTACGTGCCCGGTGGCCAGAAGGCAGACCAGGTCTATGCGCGCATGCTGAAAAAACCGGCCGCCGAACGGCTGAAATTGCTGCGTGACAGCGAAGGCGCGCAGGGCCAGTTCTTGTGGGCCATTTTGCGCAATGCCTTTCACTACGCTGCGGTGCACCTGGAAGCCATTGCTGACAATGCGCGCGACGTGGACTTCTGCATGCGCTGGGGCTTTGGCATGAAGCAGGGCCCGTTCGAGTTGTGGCAAGAAGCCGGTTGGCTCAACGTGGCCAACATGATCAAAGAGGATATCGACGCAGGCAAAGCCTTGTGCAAAGCGCCACTGCCGGCTTGGGTCTTCAAAGGCCCGGTGCTTGAGGCCGGTGGCGTGCACACACCGCAGGGTTCGTGGAACCCCAGCACGGGCCAATTTGTATTGCCGCGCAGCCTGCCGGTGTACACGCGCCAGCACTTCCCCGAGAGCGTGCTGGGTGCCGATGCGCCCAAGGCCCAAACCGCGGGCAAGACACTGTTTGAAGACGATGCGATTCGCCTGTGGACGCTGGCCGACGACGTGGTGATTGCCAGCATCAAGACCAAGATGCACGCCATTGGCCCGGCCGTGGTTGAAGGTCTGCTCAAGGGTGTGGAACTGGCCGAGGCCAGCTACCAGGGGCTTGTCATCTGGTCGAACGACGAGCTGTTTTCAGCCGGTGCCGATTTGCAGGCCATGCTGCCCGCCTTCATGATGGGCGGTGCCAAGGCGATCGATGGGGCTGAGCTGGAAATGCAAGAGGCCATGCTCAAGCTGCGCTATGCCAACGTGCCCGTGGTGTCGGCGGTGCGCGGCCTGGCGCTCGGTGGCGGCTGCGAACTGGCAGTGTTTTCCGCCAAACGCGTGCTTGCCATGGAAAGCTATGTCGGTCTGGTCGAAGTGGGTGTCGGCCTGGTGCCCGGTGGCGGTGGGCTGACCTATATCGCCCGTCGCGCGGCTGAGAAAGCCGCCGCGTCTACCGGTAAAGACCTGCTGCCATTCCTGACCGAGGGCTTCACCGCTGCGGCCATGGCCAAGGTGGGAACCAGTGCACTGGAGTCGCGCAAGCTCGGTTATGTGCTTGAGGGCGATGTGATCGTTCCGCACAAGGACGAGTTGCTGTTTGTGGCCATCAACGAGGCCAAGGCGATGTTCAACTCGGGCTACCGGGCGCCGCAAAAGCGCCTGTTCGCGGTGGCAGGGCGCAGCGGCGTGGCCACCATCAAGGGCTCGCTGGTCAATATGCGCGACGGCGGCTTCATCAGCGCGCACGACTACCACATTGCCAGCCTGATTGCCAACGTGGTGTGTGGTGGTGACGTGGATGCCGGCAGCCTGGTCAGCGAAGAGTATCTGATGACGCTGGAGCGCCAGGCCTTCTGCTCCTTGCTCACGCACCCCAAGACGCAGGAACGCATCATGGGCATGCTCTCCACCGGCAAGCCCGTGCGCAACTAACAACTGACTGAGAAACTGTTATGAAACAAATGCAAGAAGCCTATATCGTCGCCGCCACGCGCAGCCCCATCGGGCGCTCGCACCGGGGTTTTTTCCGCAACATGCGACCGGATGATCTGCTGGTCAGTGTGTTGCAGTCCGCGCTGGCCCAGGTGCCCACGCTGGACCGCAACATGATCGAAGACATGATCTGCGGCTGTGCCATGCCCGAAGGCCAGCAGGGCCTGAACGTGGCACGCACGGCAGTCGTGCTGGCCGGTCTGCCCACCAGCGTGGGCGGCATCACCGTCAACCGTTTCTGCGCCTCCGGCCTGTCGGCGATCCAGATGGCGGCCGACCGCATTCGCGTTGGTGAAGCCGAGGTGATGATTGCCGCCGGCGTCGAGAGCATGAGCATGGTGCCGATGGGCGGCAATGCGCCGTCCTTCTCGCCGCTGATGTTCGCCAAAGACGAGAACGTCGGTATTGCCTACGGCATGGGTTTGACCGCCGAGAAGGTGGCGACGCAGTGGAAGATCAGCCGTGAGGCACAGGACGCGTTTGCACTCCAATCGCACCAGCGCGCACTCGCTGCGCAAGCGGCGGGTTACTTCGGCGCTGAAACGACGCCGATTGAAGTGACCGATCGCGCGCCCAATCTGGCCACCGGCGAGGTGATCGAGAAAAAGCGCACCGTCAGTGTGGATGAGGGCGCCCGCCCGGACACCTCGCTGGAAGGTCTGGCCAAGCTCAAATCACCCTTCGCCGCACGCGGCACGGTGACCGCCGGCAACAGCTCGCAGACCTCGGACGGTGCCGGTGTGCTAATTTTGGCCAGTGAAAAAGCGGTCAAGCAGTTTGGCTTGACACCGCTGGCACGTTTCGTCAGTTTTGCCGCCAAAGGCGTGCCGCCAGAAATCATGGGCATTGGCCCGATCGAGGCGATACCCGCTGCGCTGCGCTATGCCGGCTTGAGCCAGGATGACATGGACTGGATCGAACTTAATGAAGCCTTTGCTGCCCAGTCGCTGGCCGTGATCAACACGCTTGGGCTCGACCAGTCCAAGGTCAACCCGATGGGTGGTGCCATTTCGCTGGGTCACCCGCTTGGCGCTACCGGTGCCATCCGCGCCGCCACCTTGATCCATGCGCTGCAGCGCAAGCAGCTCAAGTACGGCATGGTGTCCATGTGCATCGGCATGGGGCAGGGCGCCGCGGGAATTTTCGAGCGCGTCTAAGCGCTAAGTCAGATGAAGAAGGCCACGCACCAGTGGCCTTTTTTTCGTCGTCACGGGTTTTGCTGCGCTGGTGGCCCGAATTTTGATCACAATTTGAGAGGCGTCAACACCCGCGCTCGGTCGCCCGTTGCTGACGGCACCCGGTCTTACGCCTCAGTTCAGCCGCCCGTATAGGCGGGCGAAGCCCCGCCGGATGGTGTCGGCCGCAACTGATGGTCAGCAGTCTGCGTACGATCACTTCGTGGCCGCACCGACAAGGCACTCACCCGGCACCTCGAACCCGGCAGGCGAATCGAAACTGTGCATTGCGCCTTCCACTTCGTTCCAAACGGACTCGCGTTCTTGAGGGGGCAGGTGAGCCATCATGGCATTGAATCCACCGAAGGCTTCTCGGGCGACCCGCACGTACTCGGCGGAACTGGCCATCCTCAGGGGCACCTGCACGGTGTGAACCTCGGGGTTGGCGAATTCGGCTTGACTGAAGATGTTTTCGAGCACCCTGGGAGCGCCAAGGCTAAATGGGCCGGGTTGCCCCGGAACGGGAGGCGGGAGTTGCGCGCGCCGGCGGATGATGGAAGCGGGCAAAGCACCCCAACTGTTTCGATCGGGCGTGGAAAAGACAACGACGGCGACCCGACCGCCCGGCCTCAGGGCACGGCGCCACTCGCGTAGCGCTGTCACGGGGTGCGGCATATACATCAGACCAAGTCGACACAGCACCGCATCAAAAGAAGCGTCAGGGAGATCTAGTTTCTCGCCGTCCATGGCGCGGGCCTCAATCTGTTTGAGGCCACGTTCACGGGCGACTTGGAGCGCAAGCTCAACGATCCCTTCCGAGATGTCGGTCGCCAGCACGTAACCGCTAGGGCCAACCCGTTCGGAGGCACTGACCGCCGGTTCACCTGCCCCGGCGGCGATGTCTAGGATGCGCTGACCTGGCTGAATCCGGGCCAAGTCGAGCATCTTGCGGGTTACTTCGCCATACCAACGATCCAGAGTGGGATTCCAGCGCCGCCATGCTGCGCCATCCTTGTTCCATTGCTCTCGCTGCGCGTTTTTGTACTTCGCTGCGTCGAATGTCGGTTGCTGTTCGGCCACGGCAAGTCCTCCTGTCAATTAGACCTTGAGCCAAGAAATCCAAACAAATCAAGCCCTTTCGAGAAATCCTGTGGGCTTTTTTAGTCTGGCGGTTGTATGGGAATCATTGCTTTGCGTGGTGGCAAGCAACTATGCCGCAACACATATGAACCCCCTCTCGTCGCAAACTGGCGGCCACAACAAGAAAGGTCAGGGCTCAAAACGAACCCTGACCCTTTCAGATGCTTCCTCAAGTATGGGAAACGGTATGACAGCAAACCGTCAGTCAGGTATGAGCGTAAGTATGGTTCTTGAGCATCTACGGGTCTCCTATGCCGAGGGTAACGACTCGGTCAAGAAAATTTTGCTCCAGATTTTTTGAGTGGTCAATTACAGATTCTCCACCCTTATCACCGTCATGGTTACCGAAGTGAAAGGCACTGCCGCGATTAGCGACTTAGCTGGGACAGTCGCGGGTGGCGACTTGCTGCTGCAGGGACCGTATTCGAAATGTCGTGAGGATGTGGCCAGGGTGATTGAGATGGGGTGAACGCCAACGAGGTGGGCAAATGGGGCTGGGTTTTGTGGGGCAGTTTCAGACACAGTCCGGCCGGTCGAGTTACGGAACTCCTTCCTCTATGCCAGCCGTTGAAGATGAGATCTGGTCAGACGGCTGGCCTTTTGTGGGTCCAAGCGACCGGCCGCAATCACTGTTGAACGCTGCCAGATCTGAACGTTAACGACAAAACTTGAGCGTCAAGTCCGAAGAAAGTCGTGAGCCCGGATCGCAGCGAAAAAGGTCATTAGCGCGGCAAAAAAGAATGCTTCAACCAAAGAAATGGAAGTCAGAGATGCAAATCAAACTCGTTGATAGTTGTCACTGTACAAATGAGCCAGGTTGATAGCATGAAGTTGTGGGTGTCTTGCCCATGAGTTCGTCTTGAAGGGAGCGTTTTGATGTACCTAACCCATGCCCCACTTCGCCTCTTGCGTTTGATTTTCCTGTCCATCGTACCTTCCATTCGTGCAGCCCTGGTGGCGTTGATGGCCGGCCTCGTCGCGGCTGCCTGTGGCGGGGGTGCCGAGGTGCTGCGCCCGGTCTACGACGTGCCGGTTCCCGCGCGGCTCACGGGCGTCCCGGTCTTCGATCGCGTTGGCCAGGGCGACGGCCACAGTTGCATGCTCACGCCGGCGGGCCAGGCTTGGTGCTGGGGCCTCAACGACGCCGGGCAGCTGGCTTCTGCGTCGCGTGCAGCCTGCGGCGACGACGACATGTTCCCCTGTTCTTCTGTCCCCCTTGCAGCGGGCGGCACACCGGCTTTCGCTTCTATCGACGGCGGCCGCTTCACGACTTGCGCGCTGGCCGTGGACGGGCGCGCTTGGTGCTGGGGTGGGGTCAACGACTTGGCACCGCAACCCTTACCGACGCCGGTGGGCGCAAGCACCGACCGCTTCGTGCAGATCGACGTGGGTACTTTCGGCGGCGATGCCTGTGGCGTCAAGGCCGACGGCAGCGCGTGGTGCTGGAGTGCGAGGTCGCCGTCCACGCTGCGCCAAGTGGCGCCGGGGCTCGCGCTCAAGCAGATCGCGCTGGGCGATCTGCATGCCTGTGCGCTCGATGCCGCAGGCCGCGCGTGGTGCTGGCTGACGGTGTCGTACCCGGTGCTCGGCAGCGCCTTCTCCGGCAGTGCAACGACCCCGGTGGCGGTCGGCGGTGACCGCGTGTTCGAAGGGATCGGCGTCGGCGCGATGCATGCCTGCGCGCGCGAGGTGGACGGCACGGCATGGTGTTGGGGTAGCGGATCGGTGCTCGGCGTCGGCGACCCCAATGCCTTCAGCGCCACGCCGCAGGCGGTGTCGGGGCCGAAATTCGTGCAGCTGAGCTCGGGCACCTCGCATGCCTGCGGCGTCGCGGCGGACGGCAGCGCTTGGTGCTGGGGCGAGAACCTTGGGGGCCAGCTCGGCGACGGCACCACCACCGCCAGGGCGGCGCCGGTGCGCGTCAGCGGCGGACTGGTGTTTCGCGCGCTTGACGCGGGTGGTGCGGCCACCTGCGGTATCACCACCGATGGCTCGGCATGGTGCTGGGGCTGGAATTACTCGGGGGCGGTCGGCCAGCCAGTGGTCGTGCGCTTGGTGCCGGCCTGAGCCGGCCCGCCATCGGCGGGCGCAAGCGTCACGCTGCGATGAAGTCCGGCTGCCCGTTGGCTGCGAAGGCGAAATGCGCTGAAGCGGGTATTCGTGACCGACGCCTTACGCTGCAGCCCTGTCCTTCGCGAGCATCAAAACATGCTTCGTTAACCAGGAACGTCGCCCGCAGAGATTGGGGCATGGATCCCCGCCGATTTAGTTACGACATGACTTGCAAGCAAGTCAGTCTCCTCTGAAACTTCGTTTTCTGGGCGTTTGACCGTGTGAGGCGGGGGCCATGTCCCGAACTCTGCCATCACGGCCAGCGCCCGGAACTCAAAGGATTGCGATACAAAGTTGGGGCCAACAGCGTGGCAAAACCCGTCGTCACCCAGATGACGCCCTGCTGCCGGGTGTGCTGCGATACTGCGGCCCATGAGTTCACATCCTTTCGACACGGCGCTCACTTTGACGCCAGACTTTGACACGGCACCCGACCAATTTTTGGGGCACACCAGCCCGGCCTGGTGGAACATGGTGGGGCCTTTTGGTGGCGTCACGGCTGCCATTGCCCTGAACGCCGTCATGACGCATCCCTCGCGTCTGGGCGACCCAGTGGCCTTGACGGTGAACTACACCAGCGCCCTGACACCGGGGCCGTTCAAGGTGGTGGCCACGCCAGTGCAAACCAATCGCTCGACCCAGCACTGGGTCCTGGCCTTGCGCCAGACCGATGCCAACGGGGTGGACGTTGTGGCCCTGACGGGCACCGCCATCACCGGCTTGCGGCGCGACACCTGGAGTGCCAGTGACCTGCCCTGCCCTGAAGTGCCCCGGCCCGACTCGCTGCCCCGCAACGCCGCGCCAGGCGGGAAGCTGGCCTGGTTTGCGCGCTACGACATGCGATCAATTACGGGGCCGCTGCCTTCCAAATGGGACGGTGGTGCAGCCAGTGCCGACCCGCAGCAGGCCAGCCTGACGCAGCTCTGGATTCGTGACGAGCCGCCGCGCCCGCTGGACTTCACATCCCTGGTGGCCATGGCCGACGGGTTCTTCCCGCGCGTCTGGTTGCGCCGGGCGCTGCTGGTGCCCGCCGGCACGGTGTCGCTGACGGTTTATTTTCATGCCGGGCCCGAGCAGCTGGCCGAGTCCGGCACCGGTTTCCTGCTGGCGCAGGCACGCGGGCAGGGCTATCGCAACGGTTTTTTTGACCAGGCCGGGCAACTCTGGAATGCTGCTGGCAGCTTGCTGGCCACCACGCATCAGTTGGTTTACTACAAAGAATAATGCCCATCAACGGCAGGCCGGATCCTGTGCGCGAAGCGCTTGCAAAAACCTTGAATGAGACAACATGACGGACTTATTGATCGATACCAGCGCCGGTGTGATGACCATCACCCTGAATCGTGTGAGCAAAAAAAACGCCTTCACCCAGGCCATGTATGCGGCCATGGCTGACGCCTTGCAGCAGGCGCAAGCCGACGCGCAGCTTCGTGCCCTTGTCTTTCAAGGGCACGAGACGATTTTCAGTGCCGGCAACGACATTGGAGATTTTTTGCATGCGCAGGCGGCCACGCAAGACTCGCCGGTTTTTCGTTTTTTGCGCGCCATCAGCACTTTTTCCAAACCCATAGTCGCGGCGGTCTGTGGCCCGGCCGTGGGCATCGGCACCACCATGCTGTTTCATTGCGATCTGGTTTATGCCGGTGACAACGCGGCATTTTCCATGCCGTTCGTCAATCTGGGCCTGTGCCCCGAAGCCGCATCAAGTTACCTGGCGCCGCAGTTGATGGGTTATGGCCGTGCGGCCGAGGCCTTGCTGTTGGGTGAGCCGTTCCTGGCCGAGTCCGCGCTGGAGATGGGCCTGATCAGCCGCATTGTGCCGCCGTCCGAGGCCAATGCGCTGGCGCAACGCCAGGCCCGCAAGCTGGCCGCCAAACCCCTGAGCGCCTTGATTGAAACCAAGCGACTGATGAAAAAAGGGCAGGCCGGCATGGTCGCCGAGCGCATGGTGGAAGAGGGCGCCAGCTTTGGCCGCCTGCTGCGCGAACCGGCGGCACGCGAGGCGTTCACGGCGTTCATGGAAAAGCGCAAGCCGGATTTTTCAAAAACTTAGACAAAATCGGGCTCTAGCCCCCGTCTAATATGCGTAAGTTGCTATTAGTTTAATAGCTTGATAGTTCTTGGAAGAATTGAGCAGGCTTGAACTGAATTGGACTGACAGCAACGTCAATACCGGCAACTTCATCTGCCTGCCGCTTCGAGCTTGCGCAAGTCCACCATCTCGATGGACCCTCGATGGCGGTGGATGGATCCCGCGTCTTCCAGCTCCCTTAGAGATTGATTGACGGTCTGGCGGGACAGCGACAACATCAGTCCGAGCTGTTCCTGCGAGATAGAAATCACGCGGCTGGTATGGTCAGTCCAGGCACCGTAGCCTTTGGCCATGCTCAACAGTCTTCTTGCCAGTCGGGCAGTAGGTGGCAAGAGAAAGATGTCCTCCATGGCAACGAAGACGGAGCGTAACTTCTGTGTCAGCAGACGGCCAAAATGCCGCCAGTCATCGGGTCGCTCTGACAACATTTTCTCCAGTGCTCGTTGTGAAACCCGGAGCAATTTCGCATCTGACTCTGCCCATGCGTCATGGGTTCGTGGCTCGTTGTCAAACAAGGCAATCTCACCAAACCATTGTGGCGATTCAAGCATGGCCAAGATGGCTTCCTGGCCATTTTCAGTAATGCCCGTCACCCGGACAACACCTGTCAATACGCAGTAAATCCCGTCAGGTGCGTCACCTCGCGCAAACAGGCGCTGGCCCGCTGCAATGGTTCGGATTTCAGCATTGACCAATAGCGCTTCCCGCAATGCCTGTGGTATGGAGGCGAACCAGCCTCCTGCGACAGTCAACGCGGCCAAATCAGACTTGAGATTGATGTGAGTAGACATGTCTGCGTCTTGTGTCGGGTGCACGACATAGCGCGTCGTTGGGATGGCGGATCATAGAGGAATTATGAGAGGGGAGCTCCGCGAAGACCGCTGCGCGGCCATCGCACCTGCGCATCACGGCAGAGGTTTCCAAGGGGCAACCGTGCGATTTTTGATCTTGATCCGGAATGAAACTTGACAGTCAGTCAACGCGCTTGAACAAAGGAAGCAGACAGCAATGCAAAAAGCGATTCAATCTGACGTGCTGGTGATTGGCGGTGGCCTGGCCGGCATCGTGACGGCCATCGAATGCCTGCGAGCTGGCAAAACCGTCACCCTGGTGGACCGCGACACACCCGAACGACTGGGGGGCTTGGCCTTGTGGGCGTTCGGCGGCATGGCACTGGTCGATACCCCGGTGCAGCGGCGCATGAAGATCAAGGACTCTGCGGAAATTGCGCTCAGGGACTGGTTGCGCTTTGGCGAGTTGGCTGAGGACGACGTGCTGCCCCGCCAGTGGGCGTCCTACTATGTGGAGCACTCGCGCGTACAGGTCTATGACTGGCTGACGGAGAGCGGACTCTCCTTCATGCCAGCGGTGAATTGGGTCGAACGTGGCATGCAGGGCAATGGCAACACACTGCCGAGATACCACGTCGTCTGGGGCACGTCGCAGCGACTGACGCGGCGCATGATCGAGCTGATGCGCCAGGCCGACACCGGGAACCGTTTGACCGTCCTGCACGACCACGAGGTGACGGAGCTGGAGTCGACCAATGGCGTGACGGTTGGCGCCAATGCGATCAATCGCGCGACCGGCCAACATGTGCAAATGGCAGCACAAACCGTCGTACTGGCCATGGGCGGCATCAATGGCAGCCTGGAGCAAACCCGAGCCAATTGGATCCAGGGCCGCCCCATGCCGGCAAGCATGCTCAACGGTGCCCACCCGTATGCCAATGGAAAACTCCATCACCTCGTTGCAGGGCTTGGTGCGCAGATCACCCATGCTGGCGAAATGTGGAACTACGCTGCGGGTGTGCCCCATCCAAAGCCCCACTTTGAAGGCCACGGCCTGTCCATCATTCCCTGCAAGTCGGCCCTGTGGCTGAACCACCGGGGGGAACGCATTGGGCCGGAACCTCTGGTGGTGGGATTCGACACGCACACACTTTGCCAGCGCGTTGCGGCGCAGGAAAAGCCCTATGTCTGGCACCTGCTGAACTGGCGCATCGCGATCAAGGAGTTGGCCTTGTCGGGCGCCGAACACAACCAGCGCATTCGCGACCACCAGACCTTGATGTTCCTGAAAGAAACCTTGTTTGGCAATCACCGGTTGGTGAAACAGATGCTCTGCGAGAGCCGTCATTTTCTGGTGGACGATACGCTGGCGGGACTGGCCGCCAAGATGAACGCGCTGGCCGGAACCCATGACGTTCGCGCTGACGTCCTGCAGAAAACTGTGGATGCGTTTGACGCCAACTTTGCGCTTGGCGACAAACTTTACAACGACGAGCAGATCCGCCGCATCGAACACGCACGCCACTGGGGGCCTGACAAGATGCGCACCTGCAAGCCGGCACCGCTGCAGGCGCGCGGGGCAGGTCCTTTCATGGCCATCCAGACGCAACTCATTACGCGCAAAAGTCTGGGGGGCTTGCAGACCGACCTGCAAAGCCGGGTGCTCGATGCCGGCGGCCAGGCGATGGAAGGCTTGTACTGTGTGGGCGAAGCTGCGGGCTTCGGCGGCGGTGGTGCTTGCGGAAAACGCTCCCTGGAGGGTACCTTCCTGCCCGGTTGCATCCTGACGGCACGTTCTGCCGCACGCTCCATCGTCGCCGGCAGCGGTCTGTCGCGGGCCTGACAGGCCGAAACTTTGACAATTATTTTTTTGGAGACATCAGCATGAAAAAGACTGGCGCATGGCTGGCACGTTACGCCCTGGAGCAACTGGGCATCCGATACACCTTTGGCATCCCCGGAGTGCACAACACCGAGCTCTATGACGAGCTCAACAAGTCAGAACTGATCACGCCCATGCTGGTGAGCCACGAAGGTGGTGCCTCCTTCATGGCCGATGGTTTGAGCCGCCTGTCGGATTCGGTGGGTACGCTGCTGGTGGTGCCGGCCGCAGGTCTGACCCATGCAGCCAGTGGCATTGGCGAAGCCTTTTTGGACGGCGTGCCCATGCTGGTGATTTGTGGCGGCATTCGCACCGACATTGACTGGAAGTTCCAATTGCACGAGATGGATTTGCACCAGTTCATGAAGGGCATCACCAAAGCCACCTACAAGATTGAACACACCCGCGATGTGGTCTCCACGCTGTTTGAAGCCTATCGAGTGGCCACCACTGGAGAACCCGGCCCGGTGTTTATCGAATTGCCGATGAATGTACAAATGTTCCCCGATGACGTGGGTGAACTGCCGCGCTGGGCTGCCCCGGCCTTGCCGGAACCGGCCGCAGCCACCCCGATTGATGCTGCCGTGGCGTTGCTGCAAAACGCCAGGAAGCCGGGCCTCTTCGTGGGCTGGGGCGCACGTGATTGTTCAGCAGAATTGATGGCCTTGGCCGACCACCTGCAGGCCCCGGTAGCCACTACCTTGCAAGGCTTCTCGGTGTTCCCGGCGAGCCACCCATTACACGCGGGATTCAGCTTTGGGCCGTCAGCGGTGCCGGCAGCACGCAACGCGTTTGTCGATTGCGACGTGCTGCTGGCCGTCGGCACCCGGTTTGGTGAAATCGCGTCGGGGAGTTTTGGCCTGACGGTACCGTCGCAGTTGATTCACGTTGACATCTGCTCCCATGTCTTCAACGCCAACTACCCGGCCCAAGTGGCAATTGAGGGTGACGCCAGGGTGGTGGTGCCACAACTGTTGGCCGCTTTGCGCAGGGTCCAGCCTGCAGCGCGTGCCGAGACGGGATTGGCAGGCCGCATCGCCGCCGACAAAAAAGCCTACCGCCAAACCTGGTACGACCACGACAGCCAAGGTCGCGTCAACCCGGCGCGCTTTTTTGACGCGCTGCGTGCCGCCACGCCAGCAGACGCCGTGACGGTGGTGGACGACGGCAATCACACCTACCTGACCGCTGAACTTTGGCCCATTTTGACGGCCAAGTCGGGCATTCTGCCGAGCGATTTCAACGCCATGGGCTATTCCATCCCCGCCGCCATGGGTGCCAAGCTGGCACGCCCGGACGTGCCGGTGAACTGCATCGTCGGGGACGGGTGCTTTCGCATGACCTGCATGGAAATCATCACCGCTACCCAGTACCAACTGGGCGTGGTGTATTACGTGTTTTGCGATGGCGAGCTGTCGCAGATTTCACAGGCGCAGGAGATTCCGTACAACCGAAAACCGTGTACGGTGCTTAGCACCATCGTGATTGATGGGGTGGCCCGCGCAGTGGGCGCCGGATACTTCAAGATTGCCACCGATGCCGACCTGACCGAGCAGATTGCCGCAGCGAACGCCATGGCCAAAAAAGGTCAGCCGGTGATTGTGGAAGTCAGCATGGATTACAGCAAACGCACGGCGTTTACCGAAGGCGTGGTCAAGACCAACTTCCAGCGTTTTACACTCAAACAAAAAGCCCGTGCTCTGGGTCGTGCTGTGGTGCGCAAGGTAACTGGTTGAGCTCGGTGCGCGCCCCACATGCGCTAGGCGGCAAAGCTGCGGGTCGACCTGAAAAAATAGGATAGTTCTGCTTTAATATTTTCACAAAGCAAACGCTTGCTAAAAATAAATAATCTGGGTATGCTTCGGGGCAATGACTGTTCCAGCCTCACCCATTAATCACGAATCCGGGCTGCTGGCCCACCCTGCCCCCAAGCGCGCTCGCGGGCGCCCGCGCAAGACCGAGGACGAGCGCGACGACGGGAACCGGCGGCATCAATTGCTCACCGCAGCCGCCCGGCTGTTTCGTGACAAAGGCTTTGATGCCACCAGCACGCGCGACATCGCAGCTGCCGTCGGCATGCACAGCGGCTCGCCTTTTTATCACTTCAAAAGCAAGGATGCGCTGCTGCTGGCGGTGATGGAGGAGGGCATGCGCTCGGCCCTGGCGCGCCAGGCCGATGCACTGCATGGTCCAGCGTCAGCGTCAGCGGCAAGTGGACCCCTGGTGCAGATCCGGCGCCTGATCCGGGCCCACTTCGACACATTGCTGGGGCCGGGCAACGATTTCATCCCTGTGATGCTGTATGAACATCGGTCCTTGAATGCGCGCCAGCGTGCGTCGCTGGCCATGCTGCAAGTGGCCTACGAATCAGCCTGGACGCCGGTGCTCGAAGCCCTGCACGCGAGTGGCCATTTGCGTGCCCCGGTGAAGCTCTCAAGGTTGTTGATTCTGGGCGCGCTGAACTGGTCGGTGCAGTGGTTCGATGAAAAAAAAGGCGCGTCGCTGGATGAATTGGCCGATGCCGCCATGGCTTTGTTTTTGAAGGAATCCTGATGAACTATCAATCTGTCTTCGCGCCGGGTTTGTTTGCGGGTCAGGTGATGCTGGTGACGGGCGGCGGCTCCGGTATTGGCCGTTGCGTGGCGCATGAACTGGCGGCGCTGGGTGCGCATGTGGTGCTGATCGGGCGCAAGGCCGACAAGCTGCAAAGCGTGGTCGATGAAATCTACCAGGACGGCGGCGTCGCCAGTTTTCATGTCTGCGACATTCGGCAGGAGCCGACGGTCAAGCAGACGGTAGCGGCCGTGGTGGCCGCGCACGGGCGCATTGACGGCCTGGTCAACAACGCTGGTGGCCAGTACATGATGCCGCTGGAAGCCATCAGCGCCAAAGGCTGGGAGGCGGTGCTCAACACCAACCTGACCGGTGGTTTTTTGATGGCGCGTGAGTGTTTTTTGCAGTCCATGGCCAAGCATGGCGGCAGTATCGTCAATATTGTGGCTGACATGTGGGGCTCCATGCCCGGCATGGGGCACAGTGGCGCGGCGCGTGCCGGCATGGTGAGTTTCACCGAAACCGCTGCGCTGGAATGGGCCGGTCGGGGGGTGCGGGTCAATGCGGTGGCGCCCGGCTACATCGCCTCCAGTGGCATGGACCATTACCCGCCCGAGATGGGTCCGATGCTGCGCGAGATGACCCAGACCATTCCGTTGGGACGCTTTGGTACCGAGGCTGAAGCGTCAGCCGGTATTGTTTTTCTGCTCAGCCCTGCGGCCGCTTTCATCAGCGGCAGCACGCTGCGCATCGACGGCGCCCGGCCGCAGGTGCGCATGGGCTGGCCCATGCGGGTGGCGTCAAAGGAAGCGTTGCAGCGCGATGCCATCAAGCCGTTTAATGGTTTTCACCGCGCCCAGAGCCCTAAGGTTTTGTCGATCTGAACGGCCCCCGTTGTCGCAGACCAGAGCAAAATTCACTGCCAAGGAAAATATGCCGATGCCCGAGATTCTGGATGAGGATGTGCGCCTGCTGGAGGACGCGGCGCGCCGTTTTGCTTTGAGCGAGATTGCTCCGCATCTCAACGATTGGGAAGAAGCGGGTGAATTCCCGCGCCGCTTGTACCGCCATGCCGCCGAGCTGGGTTGGCTGGCCCTGGGTTACCCCGAAGCCTTGGGCGGCACACCGAGCCCGTGGCATTTGCGCAATGCCATGACGGTGGCGCTGGCGCGCTTTGGCGGCAGCGGTGGCTTGATGGCCGGTTTGTTCAGCCACAACATCGGATTGCCGCCGCTGATCCGGCACGGCAGTGCGGCGTTGCAGCTGGAAGTGGTGCCGCCGGTGTTGCGCGGAGAAAAGATTGCGGCGCTGGCCATCACAGAGCCCGGCGGGGGCACCGATGTGTCGGCGCTGCGTACCACAGCGCGGCTTGAGGGTGACGAGTACGTGGTGGATGGGGACAAGATATTCATCACGTCCGGCATGCGGGCTGACTGGTTCACGGTGGCGGTACGCACCGATCTGAAAGACAAAGGCCCGGGCGGCATCTCGATGCTGATGGTGCCGGGTGATGCGCCGGGCTTGTCGCGCAGTCCACTGAAAAAAATGGGCTGGCTGTGCTCCGACACGGCACAGTTGCGCTTCGACGGGGTGCGTGTGCCCGCTCACTATCTGGTGGGCGAAGAAGGCGCGGGTTTCAAGATGATCCTGACCAATTTCAACGGTGAGCGTTTGTCCATGGCCGCCATGGCGCTGGGTTTTTCAGAATGCTGCTATGACGAGGCGCTGGCCTGGGCGCGTCAGCGCAAGACCTTTGGCATGGCACTGGTGGATCATCAAGTGATTCGCCACAAGCTGATGGACATGAAGATGCGCATCGAATCCACCCGCGCCTGGCTCAACGCTGTGTCGGCGCGCGCCGATTCTGGAGACAAGGCGGCGAAGGGCGCCGAGTGGGTCGCGCAGGTCTGCCTGCTCAAGAACCATGCAACGCAGACCATGCAGTTCTGCGCCGACCAGGGCGTGCAGATTCTGGGCGGCATGGGTTTCATGCGCGGTGTTGCCTGCGAGCGCATCTACCGTGAGGTCAAGGTGATGATGATTGGCGGCGGTACCGAAGAAATCATGAAAGAGTTGGCCTCGCGTCAGCTTGGGTTGTGACAATCAGACCATGACCAAACACATTGAAGTTGAACCAGAGGTTGAGTTCGAGGACGAATTCGTCACCGGACTGAAAAAAGTCTTTGAGGAAATGATTGTTTTCAACCAGGTGCTGGGCCTGAAGATCACATCGCTCAAATCGACCCAGGTCCGGGGGCGCATCGACATGAAGCCTGACTTGGTGGGTCACTTCAGTTTCAACCGGCTTCACGGCGGCGTTATCAGCGCCGGGCTCGATGCCATGGGCGGCCTGGCCGTGATGGCCGCCATTGGCGCACGCCATATGGATGAGACACCCTTGCAGCGGTTGCATCGCTTTGGCAAGCTCGGCACCATCGATTTGCGTGTCGACTATCTGCGTCCAGGCATTGGTGAGTATTTTGAGTTGCGGGCTCAAGTCATGCGTCTGGGTTCGCGGGTGGCGTCCACCCGCATGGAATTTTTGGGCGCCGACGGCAAGTTGCTGTCCACCGGCTCCGGCGCCTACATCATGTCGTAGTTATCCATGCGTCCAGAGACAAGGCCACCGGAAGGTGGCCATTGTCTAATGGGGGAAGTTTCTATTTCTTGGCCGGCCCGCCATCAGTGATATAGGGTCCAACCACTTTCCACTTGCTGTCCTGAATCTGCGACAGACGCGACGCGTCGCTGCCCAGGCGTTTGGTGGGAGAGAAAGTGATGGTGGTGCTGCCAAAGATATCGGGTGGAACGGTCAAGGTGTCCATGACCTTGATGAAGCTGTCGGTGCTCAGGTTTTTGCCAGCCTTGCTCGCCACGTTGGCAAAGGTGTTGATGATGAGGTAGCCATACACAGAGAACACACTCGGGTCTTCATTGAATTTGGTTTTGTACTTGTTGGCCCAGAAACGTATTTGTGGCGACTGCTCATCCGTGTAAGGGTTTTGCACGGTCATCGTTGCATACAGCCCGTCCATGGCCTTGCCGCCGAGTTTGTGGATCAGGTCGGTATAGGCGGCGCTGGATCCCAGGAAGATGGGGTTGAAGCCGGTCTTGCGGGATTCTCCAATGGTGCCGATGGTCTCGCGAATGATGGTGCCCAACACCACCATCTCACAAGCTGCCGCTTTCATCTTCGCCACCTGGGACGAAAAGTCGGTCGCACCGCGCTTGAAGGACGTCTTTTCGGTGAAATCCATGTTGATGGTTTTGAGGCCAGCTTCGCCGCCCCGCAGCACTTCCAGGCCGAAATCATCGTCCTGGTAAATGGTGCAGACTTTCTTGATACCTTTGTCCTTGACCATTTGGGGCACGGCGCGCCGCATCTGGTCATAGTAGGTGGCGGCAAACGAGTACTTCAGCTTGTGGAAAGGTTCGTACATTTCGCGCGCCGCCGTGATCGGGAAAAAATTGATCACGTTCTTGTCGAACTGGACCGGCATGGCCGCCATGTTCTGCGCCGTGCCAATGTGGCCGACCATCATGAAAATCTTGTCCTGATTTACCAGTTTCTGTGCTGCCAGCACGGCTTTCTTGGGGTCATAGCCCGAGTCTTCCACCAGCAGCTTGAGCTTGCGGCCACTGACCCCGCCTTGCTCGTTGATCTCGTCCACGGCCAGCAGCATGCCCAGGCGCGCCTGCTTGCCAAAGCCAGCCAGTGGGCCGGATAAATCCTGGATCGAGCCGAGCGTGATCTCGGTCGGGCTGACGCCCTGTTGAGCCGTGGCAAGGGTGCTTGCCAGGGTCAGTGCAGCCAGTACCACTGTCGCTTTGATTTTCATGCGTTGTCTCCGTTTGGTTAAAGAAAAAAGCTCAGGAATGCGAATTGGACCTGTTGCATTCTTGACGTCACTCGATAAATGTCAAGCTGTCGTAAACCCGCAAGAAGACTGTTGGCGTTCAGCGGTACATGGCCTCAATCTGGGCTGCATACTTCTTTTCCACCAATTTGCGTTTGAGCTTCATGGTGGGTGTCAGCTCTTCGTCTTCCGCCGTCAACTGGTTCTCCAGCAGGAAGAATTTCTTGATCTGCTCGACGCGGGCGAACTTCTTGTTGACCCGGTCGATCTCGCCTTGAATCAGCGCCTGCACCTCGGGTGAGCGGGTCAGTGACGCGTAGTTGCTGAAAGGAACGTCCGCATCCTGCGCGTATTTCTCGACGTTTTCCTGATCGATCATGATGATCACGGTCAGAAAAGGACGCTTGTCGCCAATCACCACCGCATCGGTGATGTAGGGCGAGAACTTCAGGTCGTTTTCCAGCTCGCTCGGGGTGACGTTCTTGCCGCCGGCCGTGATGATGATGTCCTTCATGCGGTCGGTGATGCGGAAGTAGCCATCCGCATCCATCGCGCCCACATCGCCGGTGTGCAGCCAGCCGTCTGGGTCGATGGTCTCCGCTGTCTTTTCCGGCAGGTTCAGGTAACCGGCAAAGACGTTCTTGCCGCGCACCAGGATTTCGCCGGTGGCCGGGTCGAGCCGGACTTCATTGAAGCTGGCGGCCGGCCCGATCGAGCCGGGGCGCATGCGCTCGGCGGGCACGCCGGTGGACGCGCCGCAGGTCTCCGTCATGCCCCAGACTTCGAGCATGGGCACGCCCAGGGCCAGGTACCAGCGCACCAGATCGGGCGAGATCGGCGCCGCGCCGGTGACCAGAAAGCGGGCACGGTGAATGCCAATGAGCTTGCGCACGTTGTTCAGGGCCAGCCACTGTGCGATCTGGAACTTCAGCTTGAGCCAGCCGCTCACCGACTCACCGGCCAGCACCTTGTTGGCAATCGCGGTACCCACACCAATGCCCCAGGCGTAGGCGGCCTGTTGGACGGCACCGGCCTCTTTCAAGGAAATCATCACCCCCGAGTAGAACTTCTCCCACACGCGCGGCACGCCGGTAAAGACCGTGGGCGCGATCTCGCGCACGTTTTCGGGGATGGTCTCCGGGTGTTCCACAAAGTTGAGTTTGGTGCCTGTGTACAAGGCAAAGTACTCGCCGCCCATGCGCTCGGCAATGTGGCACAGCGGCAGGAAGCACATGCGCTCGTCGCGTTCATCCTGCGCGATCAGCGTGTTGAATCCACGCACGGTGTAGACCAGTCCGGCGTGCAGATGCATGGCGCCCTTGGGTTTGCCGGTGGTGCCGGAGGTGTAGACCAGGATGGCCAGGTCGTCGGGTTGGCAGGCGTCAACGCGCTGTTGCAGTTCATTCGGGTGTTGGGCCAGGTAGTCGCGGCCCAGTGCACGCAGGTCGTCCAGGCTGATGATGTTGGCATCGTCGAGGTTGCGCAGTCCTTCCATGTCGAACACGACGATTTTGCGCAGGCTCGGCAACTGGTCGCGCACTTCAAGCGCCTTGTCGAGTTGCTCGTCGTCTTCCACAAATAGAAATGTGGTGCGGGAGTCGGCGCACAAATACTGCACCTGCGAGGCCGCATCGGTGGGGTAGATGCCGTTGGAGACGCCGCCGCAGGACAGAACCGCCAGATCGGCCCAGACCCACTCCACGACGGTATTGGCAAGAATCGAGGTGCACTCGCCCTTGGCAAAACCCAGGCTCATGAGGCCGCCTGCAATTTCACTGACTGCCTGGGCCGTCTGGTTCCAGGTTTGGCTGCGCCACAGCCCCAGGTGCTTCTGGCGCAGCCAGACATTGGGGCCGCGTTGCTTCACTGCGTTCCAGAACATGGCCGGAATGGTTTCGCCCGGCATCACGATGTCGCGGTTGGCCTGAATGCCGCTCAAGTCCCAGAGTTGAGTCATCTAGTTATCTCCAGGTTTTCTTCTTCTTCCAGCGCCGCTCGCCACGCACGCCGTCTTCTTTCAGCCCGAGGTAGAACTCCTTGATGTCGTCCTTCTCGCGCAGGCGGGCACAGGTGTCTTCCATCACGATGCGGCCGTTTTCCAGCACATAGCCGTAGTCGGACGCATTGAGCGCCATGTTGGCGTTCTGCTCCACCAGCAAAATGGTGGTGCCGCGTTCGCGGTTGATGCGCACCACGATCTCGAAAATCTCTTTGGTTAGCTTGGGCGAGAGGCCCAGACTGGGTTCGTCCAGCAGGATCAGGTCGGGGTTGGCCATCAGGGCGCGCGAGATCGACAACATCTGCTGCTGCCCCCCCGACAGCAGGCCGGCATTCTGGTTGGCGCGCTCGCGCAGGATCGGAAAGTAGTTGTAGACACCTTCCATGTCCTTGGCCACGCCGTCGCTGTCTTTGCGCGTGTAGGCACCCATCAGCAGGTTGTCATGCACGCTCAGCAGCGGGAACACCTCGCGCCCCTCGGGCACATGGCTCAGGCCTTGCTGAACGATGTAGGCCGGGTCTTGCGCCGTGATGTCGCTGCCCTTGAACTCAATCGAGCCCTTGCGCGGATCGATGATGCCGGAGATGGTTTTCAGAATGGTGGTTTTGCCCGCGCCGTTGGATCCCAGCACGGTCGCAATTTCACCGCGCCGCACCTGCAGGCTCACGCCGCGAATGGCCTTGATCGGGCCGTAGGCGCTCTCGACGTTGAGCAGCTTGAGCACCGGCTGATCGCTGATGGGGGGAGGCGTGTCGCTCATGCTGTTTGCCTGCGCAGGGAAGACACGTCATCGACCGAGCCCAGATAGGCTTCGATCACGCCGGGGTCGCTTTGCACTTCGCGCGGCGTGCCCATGGCAAGCACCTCGCCCTGATTCATGGCCAGCACGCGGTCGGACACCTTGGAGACCAGTGTCATGTCGTGTTCCACCATCAGCACCGTGATGCCGAGATCGTTTTTGATATCCTGAATCCAGAACGCCATGTCCTCGGTTTCCTCCACGTTCAGGCCGCTTGAGGGTTCATCGAGCAGCAGCAGCTTGGGCTCGGTGCACAAGGCCCGGGCCACTTCAACCACTTTGCGCACGCCGTACGGCAGACCGGCCACCATGGCGTCACGGTGATGCTGCAGGTCGAGAAATTCGATCACTTCCTCCGCCTTTTCCCGTGCCTTCAGCTCGGCCTCGCGCGCGGTCCGGGTGAAAAGCAGGTCCTGCCAGAGTCCGGTCTTGCGCTGCGTATGGCGACCGATCAGCAGGTTGTGCAACACGGTGGCGTGCTCGAACAATTCAATGTTCTGAAACGTGCGCGCAATGCCCAGGCCGGCCACATCTTGCGGCGCTTGCTCAGTCAGCCGGATGAGACCTTGTGGCCCCAGGTAGTCGATCTCGCCGCTGGTTGGGGTGTAGATGCGGCTGATCAAGTTGAAAACGGTGGTCTTGCCCGCGCCATTGGGGCCAATCAGGGTGAAAACCTCACCCTGTTGGACATCAAAGCTGACGTTGTTGACCGCCAGCACGCCGCCGAAGCGCACGCTCAGTTGCCGGGCGGACAAGAGTGGTTGAGGCACAGGCTGGACAGGGGTGGGGTTCATGGCAGCATTCATTTCAGCCGGTCCGATTTCTGGAAAGATTTTTGCCGCTTGAACATGCCCTTGCGGTAGAACGGGAACATCTGCAAATAGGTGCGCACTTTCAGCCAGCGACCGTACAAGCCGAGCGGCTCAAACAGCACAAAGGCCACCAGCACGACGCCGTACACCAGACCCTGCAAGCCGGGAGCCTGGCCGATGGTCGGCGGCAAATAGTCTTTCACCATGGCGATGGCCTGCGGCATGGTGATCAGGAAGATGGCACCCAGGAAGGCCCCATGCACCGATCCGACGCCGCCAATCACGATCATCAGCAACAGGTCAATCGACTGCAGGATGTTGAACTGGTCCGGCGAGATAAATTGCAGCTGGTGTGCATACAGGGCGCCTGCGATGCCCGCCAGTGCCGCCGACAGGGCAAACGACAGCGTCTTGTAATAGGCCAGGTGAATGCCCATGCTTTGGGCCGAAATTTCGGAGTCGCGGATGGCGACAAAGGCGCGCCCGGTGGGCGAGCGCAGCAGGTTCAGAATACCCAACGTGGCCAGCACCGTGATCAACAGGCACAGAAAATAGAACGCTTCGCCGCTGTCCAGGGTCCAGCCAAACATGTCGGGCTTTTTGATGTGAATGCCCGAGTTGCCGCCCGTTACCGACTCCCAGCGCGCCAGCACTTCTTCCACGATGAAGCCGAAGGACAGGGTGGCGATGCCCAGGTAGATGCCCTTGACCCGCAGTGCCGGCAAGCCCACCACCAGGCCCACGGCAGCCGACAGGCCCGCAGCGCAGGCCAGGGCCAGCGGAAACGGCAGTCCCATATTGGTCAGCACCGCCTGGGTGTAGGCGCCTACGCCCAGAAAGGCGGCGTGACCGAGCGAGAACAGGCCAGTGAAGCCCGCCAGCAGCATCAGCCCCAGGCCCGCAACGGCATAAATCAGTACAAAGGTCAGTTGCGCCAGCCAGTACTCCTGCACCAGCCAGGGTGCCAGCAGCAGCACCAGCATGAGTGCGCCGTACCAAAACAGGTGTCCACCATGTTTTGCAAGCCGGATGTCCTGCCCGTAATCGGTTTTGAAAATGAATCTCATACTTTCTTGCTCAATTTCTCGCCGAACAGGCCGTTGGGTTTGACCACCAGCATGATGAGCACCACGATGTAGGCGGCCGTGTCCTTGAAGCCGTCCGGCAGATAGAAGCCCGAGAGCGACTCCACGATGCCAATGATCAGGCCGCCCACGATGGCGCCCGGCAAACTGCCAAAGCCGCCCACCACGGCGGCCGGAAAAGCCTTGAGACCGATAAAGCCCATGTTGGCGTGCACAAAAGTGATGGGTGCCAGCAGCAGGCCGGCAATGGCCGCGACGGCAGCTGCCAGGCCCCAGGCGATGCCGTTGAGCCGTTTCACCGGAATGCCCATGTAATACGCCGCGAGCTGATTTTGGGATGCGGCCTGCATCGCGATGCCGAGCTTGCTGTAGCGAAACAGGGTGTAGAGCAGCACACATAGCACGCCGGTGACGCCGATGACCACCATCTGCTCGACGTTGAGAACCAGACCGGCGAGATGCCAGATCTGGTCCTTGTAGGGCACGGGCAGCATGTGCGTTTCGGTGCCAATGTTGGGAATCATGGTGATCAGGCCGCGCGCCACATAGCCAATGCCGATCGTCAGCATGACGATGGAAAACGCCGGTTGCCCCAGGATCGGGCGGATCACCACACGCTCCAGCACCATGCCGAACAACGCCATGGCGGCTATGGCGCCCAACACCGACAGCCAGTACGGAAACCCGAGCAGGGTCATGCCCGCCAAGCCGCCGAAGGCGCCCAGCATCATGAGCTCGCCCTGGGCAAAACTGACGGTCTCCGTGGCTTTGTAAATGAGCACAAAGCCCAGCGCAATCAGTCCGTAAATGCACCCTTGTGCGATGCCGCTGATCACCAGTTGTAGAAGCTGCACTTTGTCTCCTGTTGCATAGCCTTTCGTTTATAACGACTATGGGCTGGAAGACCGACAGGGTTTTTACCGACACGCTGTCGGGCAGGCGACAAGCAAATGCGGACAGACGCAAAAAACACGTCATCATGTGGGCCATGACCAACTCTGTTGACATCCGCCAGCATGGCGCCATCAGCGTGGTGACGCTCAATCGTCCCGACGTTCGCAATGCCGTGGACGCTGCAACGGCCCGTGCGTTGCACGCGGCCTTTCTTGCATTTGATGCCGATGAGAATGCGCGGGTAGCTGTGTTTCATGGCGCCCATGGCCACTTTTGTGCCGGATGGGACTTGCAGGCCGGTGCCCGCATGGCGGAGCAAGGTGCTGCCAATCAACCGGGCCCGCTGGCGGGGCTAGCTTTTTCACCAGACGATTGCGTTGTGTCCGGTCCGTTGGGACCCATGGGGCCCTCGCGTTTGCTGTTGTCAAAGCCGGTGATTGCTGCGGTCAGCGGTGCTGCCGTGGCCGGTGGCATGGAACTCGCGCTGTGGTGCGACCTGCGGGTCATGGAGGTCGACGCTTACTTTGGCGTGTTCTGCCGCCGCTTCGGCGTGCCCCTGATCGATGGCGGTACGGTGCGTCTGCCTCGGCTGATCGGCATGGGTCACGCCATGGACCTGATTTTGACCGGGCGCAAGGTGGAAGCCGGCGAAGCGCTGCAAATGGGTTTGTGCAATCGCGTGGTGCCGGCGGGGCAGGCGCTGGAGGCGGCGCTGACCCTGGCACAGCAACTGGCCAGCTACCCGCAAAAAACCATGCGGGCCGATCGCATGAGCGCCTACGCCCAGTGGGACTTGCCGCTACCGCAGGCTCTGCACCAGGAGTGGGAGCGTGGGCGGCAGTGCATCGACGAAGGCCTGCAGGGCGCTGTGCGCTTTGCAGCCGGTGGTGGCCGGCACGGAGAGTTCTAGTCAAACCGGCCTCATCACCAGGCCGCCTGCGGTGGCGCACGCCGCAGCCCGAACAACTGCAGTTCAGCCAGCGCGCCCACCTGTTTGAGCGCTTGCCCCAGCAAGTCACGGCAACGGCCGACTTTGGCTCACCGGTCGATGTCACGCTGCAGGAGCTGGCGATGGAAACGTTCTTTCCGGCCGATCATTTCACCCGGCAAGCGCTGCAGGCCTCGATGGCGCCGGCCTGAGACCACCGACCTGCCGCATCACGCTGGCAAGGTACGCTCCAGCGCGGCGCGATCCCAGGTCCCCAGATTGGCGGCGGCGTCGTAACTGCTCTGCAAAAATTCAAGCAGTCGGGTATCCGGTGCGTCGGCCCGTCGTACCTCGTCGTACGGCAGGATGAACTCGTGCAAGTCCGGGTTGTAACGCGCGCCCGCGGGACGCACGGCTGCCGCATTGAAGCCGGGTGGTTCCGGATAAGCATAGGCATAGAACAACGGCTCGGGCAGCATCTCACCGCCCGGCCAAAAACCACAGCTGCTGACCTCGTGCGAGTAGGCCTCGCGCATGACCCAGTCCGGGCAATGCGGCACGCCACCGGGATGCTGCGGCGCCGTTCGCCCCGAAAAACGCGTCACCGCCAGGTCAAAGCTGCCCCAAAAAAAATGCACCGGGCTGCACTTGCCGATGAAGCCGGCGCGGAATTGCTTGAGCACGCGGTCGCTCTGCACCAGCGCGAGCCAGAAGTTATGGGCCTGCGCGGCGTCATACGACGCATGTTGCTGATCCTGTTCGAACGGGATGCCATCCACGATTTCATTGGGTGTGGTGTGAATCCTGACGTCCAGTCCGAGCGCGGCCAGTTGCGCCATCAGATCCCGGTAAAAGTCCGCCACCGGGCGCGGCTTCAAGGGCAGCGTTGTCACCGCCCCGTCGCTGGTTTCGATCAGCAGTCGATGGTCGATCAGGTCGAAATCAATCTGAAACGTGCGCGCACCAAAGGGCATGGGCGAGGTCGTCAGGCCGCGCGCCGTGACATAGAGCGGGACATGCCAGGAATGGTTGAGCCATGGCGTTTGCGTCAGCCGGATTTTGCCGACGATCTGGGTCCACAGGTGCAGCGTGGCGCAGGTGTCCTTCCAAGCCGCGTAGTCCAGGGCGGGCCAGGGCGACGAGTTGGTACCGGAGTCTGGTAAATCTGCATGAGCCATGGTTGCCTGCGCGCCGGTTTTTATCGCCTTACGACTTCACAAAATCGACAAAACCGGCCAGGAATTGCTGCAATTGGGCCTTGATTTTCTCGTCCACCAAGTCGCCCTGGTCGTTGAAGACACTGCCAGCGCGGGCCACCATCAGGCGGGCGCCGAACCAGGGCTGCGTGCCCAGTGTTCGCAGCACCGGCAGCCAGGCATTCTGGGACAGGATGGTGCCGAAGCCGCCCGGCGAGGCGCCGATGACGGCGACCCGGCGATGGGCAAAGACGCGCGCGCTGTCGGCCGGTGGACGCGACAGCCAGTCGAGAGCATTCTTGAACACGCCGGGCATCGCATTGTTGTACTCCGGCGTGACCAGCAGCAGCCCGTCCGCCGCCGCGATCCGGTCCTTCAGCGCGCTCACCGTGGGAGGAATACCCTCGCTGTCTTCGACATCGCCGTCGTACAGGGGGATGCCTTTGATGCTGGCGATGTCCAGGCTGGCGCCCGCCGGCATCAAGGGGGCGGCCGCGCGCAGCAGCGCGGCGTTGAACGAGCCGGCGCGCAGGCTGCCTGCCAGTCCGATGATGGTTGTCATGGTGCACTCCCAGGTTGAGGCCCCAAAACTGGTTGAAGCACAGTGCCCTGATTTATACGGGCTCTGGGGGCAGATTGCAAACGACGCGGCATTGCCCCCAACGGCAGCCGGTGCTTGCGTGCCTCCGGGTGGCACAGAAAATATTGGTTAAATTGGTCTCTAGCCCTCGTGTAATAATAATAATTAGCTACTAAAAGAATAGCTAATTCAAATCAGCTTCTGTGGCACTTCGCGCGGCTTGCCATGTTCATCGATCGCCACGTAGGTGAGGGACGCCTCCGTGACCTTGGCGTATTCATTGAGCGACCCGAAACGTTCGGCAAAGACCTCAATCTTGACCGTGATCGAGGTCCGGCCAATGCGGGTCAGCTTGGCAAAAAACGACAGGATATCGCCCACGCGCACCGGCTGCTTGAACACAAATTCATTCACCGCCACGGTGACCATGCGGCCCTTGACATAGCGGGCCGGCACCACGGCGCCGGCCAGGTCGACTTGCGCCATCACCCAGCCGCCAAAAATGTCGCCATTGGCATTGCAGTCGCCGGGCATGGGAATGACCTTGAGCACCAGTTCCTGGTCTGTGGGCAACTGGACGTTGGCGCCACGGCCGGTCGTGGCGGGGTTGGGGCTTGGGTTTGCGGACATGGGCACAATCTAGGTTAATTAATACTTTGCGGGACAGACCGCAGCTACGCAAAGCGAGCCAGCTCTGTCCACAACATTTTGAGGATTGTCCACCCATGCGCCACGCTGGCGGATCTACCCACGTTTTCCCCGCCGCCCCCTCGGCACCCACCCCCGCCGCCGCCCGGTCTGACTGGGCCACCTTGCGTCGGCTGTTTCCCTATCTGTGGGAATACAAATGGCGCGTGATGGCCGCATTGGCGTTCATGGTGGCCGCCAAAACGGCCAACGTCGGCGTGCCTTTGCTGCTCAAGCAACTGATCGACACCATGAACCCCAAGGGCGGCATCGACGCCACGGCCTTGCTGGTGGTGCCGGCCGCCTTGCTGCTCGCCTACGGCTTGCTGCGCCTGTCCACCACCTTGTTTGCCGAGCTGCGCGAGCTGGTGTTTGCCAAGGCCACCGAAGGCGCGTCGCGCACGATTTCGCTGCAAGTGTTTCGCCATTTGCATGCCCTGAGCCTGCGCTTTCACCTGGAGCGCCAGACCGGCGGCCTGACGCGCGACATCGAGCGCGGCACGCGGGCGGTCAATTCGCTGATCTCGTATTCGCTCTACAGCATCATTCCGACGCTGATCGAAGTGACCATGGTGCTGTCTTACCTGGCCATCAAGTTCGACATCTGGTTTGCCTTGATCACCATCATCGCCCTGGTGTTCTACATCAGCTTCACAGTCAGCGTGACCGAGTGGCGCACCAAGTTTCGCCGCCAGATGAACGAGCTGGACTCCAAAGCCCACAGCCGCGCCATCGACTCGCTGTTGAACTTCGAGACCGTCAAGTACTTCAACAACGAAGAGTTCGAGGCCCACCGCTACGACGAAAACCTGAAGAATTACCGCCTGGCGGCCCTCAAGAGCCAGCGCACTTTAAGTCTGCTCAACACCGGCCAGCAGCTCATCATCGCCACCGGCCTGGTTGCCATGCTCTGGCGCGCGACGCAGGGCGTGGTGGAAGGCCACATGACCCTGGGCGACCTGGTGATGGTCAACGCCTTCATGATCCAGCTCTACATCCCGCTGGGCTTTTTGGGCGTGCTGTACCGCGAGATCAAGCAGAGCCTGACCGACCTGGACAAGATGTTCACCCTGATGGAGCGCGAGCGCGAAATTGCCGACGTGCCCGGTGCGCAGCCGCTCAAGGTGGACGGCGCCAACGTGACGTTCAGCCACGTCAGTTTTGCCTATGAGGCGGCGCGGCCGATTTTGCACGACATCAGCTTCGAGATCCCGGCCGGTAAAACGGTGGCGGTGGTCGGCCCCTCGGGCTCCGGCAAGTCCACGCTGGCGCGGCTGTTGTTCAGGTTTTACGACGTGCAGCAGGGGCAGATTCTGATTGCCGGGCAGGACATCAAACAGGTCACGCAGGCCAGCGTGCGCCAGGCGATTGGCATCGTGCCGCAAGACACCGTGCTGTTCAACGACACGGTGGAATACAACATCGCCTACGGCAAACCCGGCGCCACGCGGGAGCAGGTGGAGGAGGCGGCGCGCAGCGCCCACATCCACAACTTCATCAGCGCCACGCCCAAAGGCTACGACACCATGGTGGGCGAGCGTGGCCTCAAGCTCTCGGGCGGCGAAAAACAGCGCGTGGCGATTGCCCGCACCCTGCTGAAAAACCCGCCGATCCTGATCTTCGACGAAGCCACCTCGGCACTGGACTCGGCCAACGAACGCGCCATTCAGGCCGAGCTGCAAAGTGTGGCGCAGAACAAGACCACGCTGGTGATTGCGCACCGGCTGTCCACGGTGGTGGACGCGCATGAGATTCTGGTGATGGACGCCGGGCGCATCATTGAGCGCGGTTCGCATGCCGAGTTGCTGGCGGCCAATGGGCGCTATGCGGAGATGTGGGCGCTGCAGCAGTCGTCGGCGGACTAGATTTGTGGATGTTTTATGGCACCAGCCCGCGTCAAATATGCGTGAGTAGCTATTTAAATCCTGGAAATGCACATGAGTGTTCAGGCCGGTGCCCAAGCGGTGAACGAAGCCCACTGCGCAGAATGCGCAAAATGCTTCTGCGTTGCATGGTGAGGTGCCTTGGTGACTGCGCGATCAGCGTGCCGACACGAGAGTGGCTTGCGCTGCAACAGCGTCTTTGGTGAAACCCAGGTCTTTCAGTGTCATGGTCACGGCTTGCGCCAAGGCAGTGTGCGGCTCTGCACCCAAGAGTGCCACCAGCTTGCGGTTGTCCAGTGCATGCGCTTTGTCCCACAGGTAGCGCATCTCCAGCAGCGACGCCCAGGTTGGGACAAACAGCGCGCCGATGCGGATGATGGGCCATGGAAACTGGCTGTATTGCAAAGCGGCGTTGGGCTTCACCCACCCCTGGGCTTGCGCGATGGGTTGGATCGCATCCAGCCACTGCTGACCGGTGATGCGGTGGCCTGCAAAGTGGAAGACTTCGAATGCCTTGAGAGTGTCGCGGCGTGCGGCCACTTCTGCAAAGGTGCGGGCCAGGTCCGGCAAGTAAGCCCAGGCCGTGGCCACGCCTTTGTGGCCAGGGTAGGTGAACTTGCCCTTCTGAATGCCTTTGACAATGGCCTGGTCAAACCAGGTGCCTTTGCCGCTGCCGAAAAAGTCTCCGGCACGGATCACGATGGCGCGCACACCACTTCGGCGAATCTGCTCTTCCATGGCGATGCGGATCTGGCCCTTGACGGTCCTGGCCCGCTGCGGCGTGTCTTCCGACACGACGGCAGGCATGTCCGCACCGAAGTTGTAGATGTTGCCCATGAACATCAAGGTGGCATTGAGCGCACGGGTGATGTCGATGGCCGCTTCAGTCATGGGCAGCGCCTGCGCCTTCCATGCCTTGTGGGTGTACACCGGGTTCAGGGCATGCACCACCACGCAGGCATCCTGGGCGGCACGGGCCACAGCGGCGGTGTCTTGCAGGTCAGCGCTCACCCACTTGATGCGGTTGTCATTTTTGGCCTCGGCGGGCACTTGTGCGCCGGGGCGCATCAGGCCCTGCACACACCAGCCGGCGTCGGTAAAAGCACGGGCGGCAGCCAGACCGAAACGTCCGCGTGCACCCAGAATCAAAACGGTGGATTGCATGGTGTAACTCCTTGTGAACGGCAACGGGTATTGCAACGGAGTGAATTGTGAAGACAAGGCGCATGCTCCACAATTGCATAAATATTCATACCTGAAATGCAAATATGCATACCTCCGCATGACCACCAGCGCTCGCCCCTCCTTTGACTGGAGCCTGGTGCGCTCCTTCCTGGCGGTCCTGGACCACGGCAGCCTGCTGGGCGCGGCCAAGGTGTTGCACACCAGCCAACCCACGCTGGGCCGGCATATTGCCGAGTTGGAAAGCCAACTGGGCGTGGTGCTGTTTGAACGCACCGGGCGCGGCCTGGTGCCCACTGCCACCGCCCTCAAGCTGGCCGATGCCGCACGCGGCATGGCAGATGGTGCAGACCGGTTGGCACGCACCCTCGCCGGCGCCCAGGCCAAAAACACGGGCACTGTGCGCATTACCGCCAGCACGCCCGTGGCAGTCCAGATTCTTCCGCCCATCCTGTCGCAAATGCGGCAGGCCCTACCCGACATTCAGGTGGAACTGGTCGCCAGCAACACTGTAAGCAACCTGCTGCGTCGCGAGGCGGATATTGCGGTGCGCATGGTCCGACCCGAACAGGGCACCCTGGTCGCCAAGAAAATTGGTGACGTGAAGCTGGGTGCTTTTGCCAACCGCGCCTATCTGGCACGGCGCAGCCCGATACGCCAGCCTATGGATCTGCTGGGCCATACGTTGATAGGCAGCGACACTGACACGGCCATACTGAACGGCTTCAGGGCCATGGGTTTTCCGGCCAGCAAAGATCTGTTTGCGTTTCGCACGGACGACTTCATCGTGCAATGGCAAGCTGTGCGCGCGGGCCTGGGCATCGGGTTTCTGGCAAGCTACATGGCGCGCACCGACGCCGATGTAGTGCAGGTGCTGCCCGACGTGCTGCGCATCCCGCCTTTACCCATGTGGCTCGCGGTGCACCGCGAGATACGCACCAGCAAACTCATCCGCTCGGTCTATGACTTCCTGGCCGGCGCGCTTCCCGATGCCATTTAGCGAAAGGCTTGTGTGCGGCGTCAGGCGTCGTTCGCCACGGTCAGCTTCCGGGTGAGCTAGTTTCGTTGTTTTGGGGCCGGTTAGCCGTCGTTTGTGGCGATCCGCTTCGTGCCGCCCAGACCGTCGAGTTGCAGCCGGTCGGACGCGCCGATGGCGCCGATCAGCGCCTGGTTAGGCGCCTCATCACCTTCGGGCAGCCAGTCGTGCAGGAAGAAGGGGGCACGCGAGGTGCCGGCGCGCATCAATACGCAGGGTATGGACAGGGTCATTTGAAATCCTTGGTGGAGGGCGACTCACTCATCCTCTAATGCCAGCGAACTCGGCTGGCGCTTTTCCACGGCATAGCGCAGCAATGACGCGGTGCGGAAAACTCCGTGGGCAAACTTGCCGTAGGGCAGGGTTGCAAACAGGGCCATCACCACACCCAGGTGCAGCGCCAGCAGCAGGGCCAGCGCCGGTGTGCCGCGTGCCAACCAAAGCACCAGACCGGTGGCACTGGTCAAGAATAGGAGCGCGATAAAGCCGTAGTCCATGGGCTTCTGAGCCGCGTCGCCGTGTAACGGATGGCGGCGCTGCCTGAGCCTGAACAGCCCGGTTGTGCCCAGCAACAGACTCACGCCACCGACCACACCCAGCAGTTTCGGCAGGCTGGGCCAGTCATAGGGCGCATGCCAGCCAAAGGCATAGTGGTAGACCGTCGCTACGCTGGTGGCGGCAAAACACAGCATGAAGCCGTAAAAGGTCAGGTGGTGCGCCCGACTGCGTGACAGCGTGAAGGCATCGTCTTCGTTGTTGCAACCCTCACCGTGGCCGCCGTCCAGGTACTTGAGCACCAGCACATCGTGCGTGGCTTGCAGGAGATCGCCACCTGCGATGGCTTGGCCCGACGTGGCGGGCGACATATCGCGCAGGAAACGCGTCACACCCAGCCCCAAGGCCAGCACCGCCCACAAGAAGACCGGCGCAAACATCAGCACCAGCAAGTTGTGCGGAAACAGCTTGGAAAAGTCGCCCACCACGGGCCCGCCCCACAGGTTGCCGTTGATGGCCAGGGCCAGCAGCAAAAACAGCGCCAGCCCCGCCGCCAGGGCCAGTGACAGGGTTAAACCGTTGCGTTGGTAAAGCTTGCCCAGCGCGGCCGGCCAGGCATAGGCCACATAGGTTTCACCGCGTACCTGCGCCATGGCTTGCGGCACGTTCACCGCAAATTCATGCGGCGGCGCGTACTGGCAGGCGTGTAAGCAGGCCCCGCAGTTGTGGCACAGGTTGGCCAGGTAGTGAACGTCGGCGGCACCAAATTCCAGCCGCCGTGTCATGGCCGGGAACACGGCGCAAAAGCCTTCGCAGTAGCGACAGGCGTTGCAGATTTGCATTTGCCGTGCGACTTCAGCCACGGCGGGTGATACCACGCCGTGGCCAACGGCGAGTTGCCGGGCATCCTGAATCAGGCTTTCAAGCATTTGCATGACTTGCTCCTGATTTGGTAGCTGCCTGCGCAGACTGCATGCCGGCTATACGGCCAAAAGCCGTGCCAATCGACATGCCCACCCCAGCCGTGTAGCCCTTGCCCAGCACATTGCCGGCCATCATTTCACCGGCCACAAACAGGTTGTCGCTGGGCACATCGCCGAAGCGCACGGCCGCCGTTTCATCGGTCTTGAGGCCAAGGTAGGTGAAGGTCACCCCAGGGCGCAGCGCGTAGGCGTAAAACGGCGCGGTGTCGATGGGCCGGGCCCAGTGGGTTTTGGCGGGCAGCACGCCTTCGGTGTGGCAGTTGTCCAGCGCCGTGTGGTCAAAGGTGCCGGCCTGGCAGGCGTTGTTGTAGTTGTTGAGTGTTCGCATGAAGGTGTTGCCGTCCAGGCCGAGTTGGCCCGCCAGCTCTTTCAGGCTATTGGCCTTGACCCCGGGGAACACCGGTGGCATGAAGCGGCCAATGGCTTTGGCATCAATGATGGAGTAGGCAATTTGCCCCGGTTGCCGGGCCACCAGGCGGCCCCAGATGGCGTAGCGCTTGGGCCAGAAGTCTTCGCCCTCGTCGTAAAAGCGCTGGGCCTCACGGTTCACCACCACGCCCAGCGACACACAGTCAATGCGGGTGCAGATGCCACCGTCGTACAGCGGCGCACGCGCATCAATCGCCACCATATGAGCTTGTGTCGGGTCGCCAATCACGTCGGCGCCGTGGTCGTTCAGCAGGTGGCGCAGCAGCGTGCCTTGGTTGAACTTTGTGCCGCGGATCAGGAAGTTGTCGGACGGGGTTTCGCCCCGTTCATTGGTGCCCCAGGCTTCGCGCAGCCAATCGCGGTTGGACTCAAAGCCACCGGCGGCCAGCACACAGGCGCGGGCGGTGATGCGCTCGGTGCCGGTACTGCCGTTCGGGCGCTGCACCTGCACATGGGCGGCAACAAAGTGGTCGTCGGCAATCTCCAGCCGGTTCACGGGTGCGTTGTAACGCACCTGCACGCCCAGCTTCTCCGCGCTGCGAAAGTAGGCGTTGACCAGTGCCTTGCCACCGCCCATGAAAAAGGCGTTGGTGCGTGCCGTGTGCAACGCCCCGGAGAGCGAGGGTTGAAAGTGCACGCCGTGGCTGCGCATCCAGGGCCGGCAGGTGCTGGAGTCGCGGATCACACGCCGCGCCAGCCGCTCGTTGGTCAAACCACCTGTGACTTTGAGCAGGTCTTGCCAATACTCCTCTTCGGTGTAGGCATCGACCAGCACGTCTTGCGGCGCGTCGTGCATGCAACGCAGGTTGCGGGTGTGGGCCGAGTTGCCGCCACGCCATTCGCGCGGGGCGGCTTCCAGCAGCAACACGCTGGCGCCGGCCTCGCGCGCCATCAGCGCGGCGCACAGGGCGGCGTTGCCGCCGCCGATCACCAGCACGTCAACGACGGCTTGTTTGTCAGGGGTGGGCATGGTGGGTCAAACTCCCTGGCGCGCCGCCAGCACACGGTCCACCATCACACCGGCCTGGCCGAGGTGGTTGATAGGGTCGCACATGGCTTCGAGCTGGACACGGGTCACGTGTTTGTTGATCTCGGGGTGGGCTTCCAGAATGTCGATCAGCGGGCGATGCTCTTTTAATGCCTGGCGGCACAGGTCGTACACCAGGTCGTGAGCGTATTCGCGGCCAATGTACGGGCCCAGTCCCATCATCACCGCCTCGGACATGACCAGCCCGTTGGTGATGTCCATGTTGGCGCGCATGCGCACCGCATCCACCTCCAGGCCTTGCAGCACAAACTTGGTTTGTTTCAACGCGCCCGACATCAGGCAGAAGATTTCCGGCAGCGACACCCATTCAATTTCCCAGGGGCCGGTGGAGCGCTCATGGTCGGCCACCATGGCATCCATCAAGGCCGCAGCGTGCTGGCGTGCCACCGACACGTTGGCGTGGATATACAGGCAGGAGATCGGGTTGCGCTTTTGCGGCATGGTGGAAGACGAACCACGGCCAGGGGCATAGGGCTCAAACACCTCGCCCACTTCGGTCTGCATCATCAGCTTCACGTCCATCGCGATCTTGCCGAGTGAGCCGCCCACCAGGCCGAGGAAGGCACCGACTTCGGCAATGGTGTCGCGCACCGTGTGCCAGGAGATCAGCGGCTGCGCCAGACCCAGCTCTTTCATCAGGCCGGCCTGGGTTTCCATGGCACCTTTTTCCAGCGAAGAGAGTGTGCCGGAGGCACCGCCAAACTCACCCATCAGCACACGGGGTTTGAGCTGGCTCAGGCGCTCGCGGTGGCGCTCGATGCCGGCCAGGATACTGGCCATCTTGTAGCCAAAGGTGATGGGTGTGGACTGTTGCAGGTTGCTGCGGCCAATGATGGGCGTGTCGCGGTACTTCTTGGCCAGTGTGGCCAGCGCGTCCGAAATGTCGGCCAGGTCCTGCTCGACCAGGGCCAGGCCTTCGCGCATTTGCAGCACGGTGGCCGTGTCGGTGATGTCTTGCGTGGTGGCACCCCAGTGGCAGTATTCGCCCAGGCCGTCGCGGCAATTGGTGTTGATCTGGTTCACCACGGCAATGATGGGGTAGCCAATCTGCTCTGTCTTGGCTTTGAGCTTGTCCCAGTCGATCATGGACAGCTCGCAGTGTTGGACGATCTCGTCCGCGGCCTCTTTGGGGATGATGCCCAGCTCGCCCTGCACCTTGGCCAAGGCGCGCTCGATGTCAAGGTATTTGGCGGTTCGGTTTTCGTCCGACCAGACCTGGCGCATGCGGGCATCGCTGAACATGTCGCCAAAAATCCGGGAGTCAATGATGGTGGAGGCCATGAGGTTTCCCCTGTCTGTGTGAAAGTTAAATAAATTTGTTTGAGAAGGCCAGAATGCGCTCGGCGCGTAACAGCACCGGTTTGTCGACCATCTTCCCGTCGACCTGGATTGCGCCTGCCCCGTTGGACTGCCGCCATTGGGTGATGACGCGCTGGGCCCAGGCGAGCGCTTGCGCGTCGGGCGTGAAGGCCTCGCGCACCACGGCCACCTGGGTCGGGTGGATACACATCTTGGCCCCAAAACCCAGGGCGCGGGCGTGGACCAGATCACGCTGCACCTGGCCCGCGTCCAGCTCGGGTGTGACCCCGGCCACCGGTGGGGGCAGGTCCGCGGCGCGAGATGCCATGGCAATGGCAAGGGCTGCCGCATCCAGCGCAAAGCCGGGGCCGGGCAGATCCAGATCGAGCAGGTAGTCCAGCGAACCAAAGGCCAGCCGTTCTACCTGCTTGGCCTGTGCGATAGCGTTGGCGGCCAGCACGCCACGCACGGTCTCGATCAGCGGCAACACGCTGGAGCCGGGTGGCATGTGAGCCAAGACCTGTGCCACTTGTGCAGGAGACTCGCATTTTGATAGCATGATATGGTTGATTGGCGAGGACTGCAGCCAGAAAACATCATCAACATGGCAGGGGCTTGTCACGTCGTTGATACGTACCAGCAAACGCGCGCAGTCTTGCAGGGTCAAGGTCCCGACCCAGTCTGCGATGGCCCCACGCGCTTGGGCCCTATCAGCGGGTGCCACCGCATCTTCCAGGTCAAGAATGACCCGATCCGCGCCGCTGGCCAGGGCCTTGGCAAAACGCTCGGGCCGGTTGCCCGGCACAAACAGGTAGGTGAGGGGCTGCGCGACATTCATGGAGTTCATTGCGTTCACACGGCACCTTCAGCGTGTAATGCGGCGAATTGTTCCGCGCTGTAGCCCAGCGTGGCCAGAATGCCATCGGTGTGCTGACCCAGGGCCGGCACCGCATCCATGCGGGGTGCACCCTTGCTCCAGGAGCCCGGGGGCAGCAGGGCGGGCACCGTGCCCACCGAGGTGTCCACCGAAGCCCAGCGCTTGCGTGCCTGAAGTTGCGGATGCGCCCAGACCTCGGCCATGGTGTTGACTTGGGCGTTGGCAATTTGCGCCGCTTCCAGGCGCTGCACCACTTGCGCTGCGCTCAGGCTGGAGAAGGTTTGCACGATCAGCGCGTACAGCGTGGTGCGCAACGCCACCCGCTTGGGGTTGCTGGCAAAACGCTCGTCTGCAGCCAACTCGGGCTGCTGCAACACTTGCTCGCAAAAGGCTTTCCACTCGCGTTCGTTTTGCAGGCCCAGCATCACGGTCTTGCCGTCACCAGCCGGGAACGGGCCGTAGGGGTAGATGGTGGCGTGGCTGGCACCGGTGCGCTTGGGCGGCGCGGCACCGTCCAGGCTGTAGTACAGCGGGTAGCCCATCCACTCGGTCAGGGCCTCGAGCATGGAAATGTCGATGTGCTGGCCCTCGCCAGTCTGTTGGCGGTGCATCAGTGCGGCCAGGATGTTGGTGTAGGCATACATACCGGCGGCAATGTCGGCAATCGATGGCCCGGCCTTGGAAGGTGTGTCTTCGGTGCCGGTGACGGACACAAAACCGGCCTCGCTCTGGATCAGCAGGTCGTAGGCTTTTTTGTCGCGGTAAGGGCCGTTGTCGCCATAGCCGGAAATATCGCAGACGATGATGCCGGGCTTGGCCTGGCTCAACACCTCATACGACAGGCCCAGGCGGGCTGCAGCACCGGGAGCCAGGTTTTGCACCACCACGTCGGCTTCTTCGTCGATGATGCGTTTGAGGATTTTTTGCGCCTCGGGGTGCTTGACATCAAGCGTCAGGCTTTCCTTGCTGCGGTTGGTCCAGACAAAGTGCGAGGCTATGCCGCGCACCCGGTTGTCGTAGCCGCGGGCAAAGTCGCCTACGCCGGGGCGCTCGATCTTGATGACGCGTGCACCCAGGTCGGCCAGCTGGCGGGTGGCGAAGGGCGCCGCAATGGCGTGCTCCAGGGTGACAATGGTGATGCCTTTGAGAGGTTGCATGTTGACTCCTCAGGCGATGACCGCAGTGGCATCCATGGTCAGCCAGCCTTCATGGTCCTTGGCCCACAGGTGGATGGTTTTACCGTCGTCTTGCGGCTCGCCACAGACGGAGAAGGTGTTGATGTCAAACACTGGGCGCACGGCGCGGAACTCGTAGCTCAGCACTTGCGCATCGGGCATCTGGTGGCGCAGCAAATCCAACAGCAGTGTGGCGACCATCGGGCCATGTACGATCAGGCCGGGGTAGCCCTCAACCTCTGTGACGTATTTCCGGTCGTAGTGGATGCGGTGGCCGTTGAAGGTGAGCGCCGAGTAGCGAAACAGCAGCACGTCGTCAGGCACCCAGCGCTTTTCCCAGGCGCATGTGGCCGGTGCAGCTTTGGGTGGTGGTGCCACATCGTCGGGGCGGGCGGCTTCGCGGTAAACGATGTCGTGAAACTCGGTCAATGCGACATCGGGTTCACCCTCACGACGAATCTCATGGCGCACCTTGACAAATACCAACTTGCCGGTGCGGCCGGATTTTTCAGACACTTCGATGATCGTCGAGGTGCGCTCCAGCGCATCGCCAATGCAAAGTGGCTTGTGAAAAGTGAATTGGCTACCCGCCCACATGCGCCGTGGCAACGGCACCGGGGGCAAGAAGCCACCGCGCTTGGCATGACCGTCGGGCCCAATTTCGGATTGGCGGACCAGCGGCAAAAAGTACAGCCAATGCCACAGCGGCGGCAGCGGTGTGCCCGCTTCAGGTCGTGTGGGTTCGCGGTCGAAAGTTGCTGACAGCGCGGCGTAAGGCGTTGGTGTAGCCGTGTCGCACACGCGTTCGCTACGGCCAATCCAGTCGGTCAGGTTCATGGGTGAGTTTCCTTTAAAAAAGTGAGCGTCTTGCGCAGTGTTCATAAGGGCTTGAGCACGATTTGTTACATCATTCCGAGGGCTTTTGGCAGCCAGATGGACAGCGGGGCCCAGTAGGTCACCAGCACCAGGAAGCCCAGCATCGTCAGCAGCCAGGGCCAGACCGCCACCGTGAGTTCGGTGATGCCCATCTTGGTGATGCCCGAGGCCACGTACAGGTTCAGGCCAACCGGCGGGTGGCACATGCCGATCTCCATATTCACCGTCATGATGATGCCGAAGTGGATGGGGTCAATACCCAGCTTGATGGCAATGGGAAAGAGGATGGGCGCCAGGATCAGGATGATGGAGGAAGGCTCCATGAAGTTGCCCGCCGCCAGCAGCAAGATGTTGGCCATCAACAGGAATCCGACCTGACCCAAACCCTGCGACAACATCCAGCCCGCCATTTCTTCGGGCACATGCTGGTAAGACATCAAAAAAGAGAACAGAGCCGCATTGGTGATGATGTAGAGCAGCATGGCGCTCATATTGGCCGAGGAAACCAAGACCTTGGGCACGTCTTTAAGTTGCATGTCCTTGTAGACAAAGATTGCAATGACAAAGGCGTAGACCGCCGCTACCGCAGCAGCCTCTGTGGGCGTGAACACACCGGAGTAGATTCCACCCATCACGATAACCACCAACAGCACGCCCCAGATGGCTTCACGCAGGGCTTTCCAACGCTCGGCCCAGCTGGCCTTGCGCTGGCGTGGGTAATTGTTTTTGCGGGCCACATACCAGGTGGTCACGCCCAGCAACACGGCCAGCAGCAGGCCGGGAATCACACCGGCCATGAACAGCGCGCCAATCGACGAATTGGTGGCCACCGCGTAGATGATCATCGCAATCGACGGCGGAATCAGAATGCCCAGCCCGCCGGCCGTGGTCACCACACCGGCACCAAATTTCATGGGGTAGCCCGCCTTGACCATGGCCGGCAACAAAATCGAACCGATGGCGACAACCGTAGCGGGTGACGAGCCTGATATTGCAGCAAACAGGGCGCAGGCCACCACACCGGAGAGTCCCAGGCCACCGTAGAAATGGCCGACCATGGAGGTCGCAAAATGGATCATGCGCCGGGCCACGCCGCCGTGGGTCAGGAAGTTGCCCGCCAGGATGAAGAACGGAATCGCCATGATCTCGAACTTCTCGATGCCGGTGAACAGCTTGAGTGCGACGGACTCAATCGGCACATGGGTGAACAGGTACAGAAACGAAAGGACGGTAAGTCCAAGCGAAATAGAGATCGGCATGCCGGTTAGCATGAGCGCGATCAGCAGAAAGAGGATGACAGCAGTGCTCATGGTTATGGGTTCCCTTTGGCGTTGCCGTGGCGCGAGGTGTGCAGGTCATGCGGATGGAATTCGTCTTCGACATCGGGTTCGTCCAAGCCGTCTACGTGGCCATGGTCGTGGTGCGGCAGTTCGCCGGTGCGGGCAAAAGTCCAGGCCACCTGCAAAAACCGAAAGCACATCAGGGCCGTGCCCAGCGGAACGGCCGAATAGACGATCCAGGTTTGCCACTCCAGATCAGGCGTCGTCGGCCCGGGAAATATGCCTTCGGAAGCTTGTCCCAATGTATTCATGAAGGCGTAGTGCGCGCCGTTTTCCCAGACAAAGCGGACCCCGAGCACAGCGACGATGAGGGTGAACAGCGCACCTGCGAGCAACCCGAATAGAACAAACCGTCGGCGCTTCCGTTCGCCCAATTGGTTGATCAACACATCGACCCCGACGTGAATGCCGGTGCGCACACCGTAGGCCGCGCCAAACTTGGCCATCCAGACAAACATGATGATGCACAGCTCCTGCGCCCAGGACATGTTGATGGCAAGCGCCAGTTCCTGAACCACGGGAATGCTCCAGGAGGCAACAAAGCGGTGCACCACGGCTGCAAAAATAACCAGCGTGGCACCGGCAATGAGGAAGGCGATGAACGTCTCCTCAAGTCGATCAAGAAATTTCATGGCGTGTCTCCAGACTTTTGGGGCGTGTTCATGCCCGGGCCATACTGCTAGTGGATGGCCGACGGGCTGTCTTGATAAATCAGGGGATCAGTTCGCCGAGGCGGCGCGTACCGTGTCGATGAAGGTTTTGCCTCCGACCCGGTCTGCCATTTCGGCATGCACCGGGGCCATGGCTTTGGCCCATGCGTCCCGTTCGGCGGCACTCGGTGCGTACACCGTGGACTTGCCTGAGGCCTTGATGGCGGCAAGCGATGCCGCCTCATCTTTTTCTGCCACGCTGTCATTGAAGACTGTGGCATCTTTGATGGCGGTTTCGAGTGTGCTGCGAATGGGGGCTGGCAGGCCGTCCCAGAACTTCTTGTTGGTCACCACCACATAGTTGCTGATGGTGTGGTAGCTCAAAGTCACATGTTTCTGCACTTCATATTGCTTTTGTGTGTACAGGTTGGACAGCGGGCCTTCGGTGCCATCGACCACACCGGTTTGCAGCGCCTGATAGACCTCGGAAAACGCCAGACTTTGCGGCTGCGCACCGACCGACTTCATGATGGATGCATTGACCTTGCTGGAGTTGATGCGCATCTTCAGCCCCTTCATGTCGCTGGGGACGTGGATCGGTTTGTTGGCGCTCATGACCCGAAAGCCGTTGTCCCAATAGGCCAAGCCTGTGACACCGCGCGATTCGAGCCTTTTCAACAGACTGGCACCGCCCGGGCCGCGGGCAAAACGGTGCACCGCATCGATGTCCTTGAAGATATAGGGCAAATCGAACACCTCAAATTCCTTGACACCAAGCGGGCCAAACTTGCCCGGCACCGGGGCCAGCATCTGCACCGCGCCGATTTGCAGCGCTTCAAGCTCCTCTTTGTCCTTAAACAGGGTGCTGTTGGCAAACACCTCGACCTTGACTTGACCTTTGGTGCGCTCCTCGACGATTTTTTTGAAGTATTCAGCTGCTTGGCCCTTTGGTGTGTCAATGGCAGCGACATGTGAAAATTTGATGATGATGGGGGCTTGCGCCAACGCCGCCATTGGCATCGAAAGTACGGCGCATGTGAAGAGGCCGGTCAGCGTTTTGATCGCTCTTGTAACAACACGTTGGGTGGTATTTGGGGTCATTCTTGTCTCCTGGTTTTGTAGGGATTGAACGGGTATCCGCTTTTAAGAGGTGTGCACCAGCCCGAGCGACATGCCATTGGCCGCGCCGGGTAAGGTCGCTGCCACATAGCCTTTGAGTTGAAGGTTCGCTGCACTTTTGAATTCAGCGTAACCCAGGGTTGCCGCAACATCAGCGGTTTGGTAGCTCATGCCCACGCCCGAGGAGGACAGGGCCGATGAGCTGGCGGCTTGTTCACCAAAAGCATGCGTGGCCTGCACAGTGAAGTCGCTGAACTTGCCCGAGTATTTGACGGAGTTGTCAAGCCGATAGGCGCCGGTGGCTGCACCTGAAGGGCCGTAGTCAATGCCAAGGCCGTCGGTGCAGCGTACGCTGGCGTCTGCAATACCGTGAAGGGCGACTGTGCTTTGCGCGTTGACGGCGCAGGCCCCAGTCAGAACAGCTATTGAGACACAGGCTTTGGTGGCCTGCTTATAAGGATTCATGAGTTTGTCTTCCAATATTTTTTTCGGTTACTCGGTTCGCGTTGTGTCGTCCTGGATTTCAAGATCGGCGAAAACGCTGGCGCGAATGATCGCGTCCTTGTGTTGATTTGTGAATTGCATATTTAGGATTGATTGATCCACAATATGCATCAATAGACCCCAAATAATGAGATGACGATGAACTTTGACCTCGATGACTTGTTGGCCTTCAGGGCTGTGGCGGAAATGGGCAGTTTTCGCAAGGCAGCTGAATCGGTGCATATCTCGCAACCGGCGTTCAGCCGGCGCATTGAAAAGCTGGAGGAAGCGCTTGGCGTGCGTCTGCTCGATCGCACCACCCGACGCGTCAATCTGACCACCGTGGGACGTGACTTCGATCGGCAGCTCAGACAGATACTTGACGCACTCGACACCACCCTGCTGGGGATTCGCGGAGTCGCGGCTACCAGGATGGGCGAGGTCACCGTGGCCTGTGTGCCCTCGGCAGTGAACTACTTCCTCACCGGCGTGATTGCTCTTTACCACCAGCGCTACCCAAAAATCCGCGTCAAGATCATAGATGACAGCGCAAACGAAGTCCTGATTGCGGTGGCACGCGGTGAAGCCGATTTTGGCTTGAACTTTGTCGGCTCGCAAGAAAACGATGTGGAGTTTGAGCCGCTGCTGGAAGAACACTTTGTGGCCGCTTGCCGGCGCGACCACCCCCTGGCCAAAAAGACGCAGGTAACCTGGTCGGAACTGGCTCAATACGACTTCATCTCCGCAAACAAGTCATCAGGCAATCGATTGCTACTGGACCAGGCGTTGGCTGGTGTCAACGATAAACCCCAGAGCATGTACGAAACCCGGCATGGCACAACAATGATCGGACTTGTCGAGGCAGGGTTGGGGGTTGCCGTCGTGCCCGCCATGGCCATGCCAGCCGCAGATCACCCCTTGCTGGTCAGTGTGCCACTGGTCGATCCGGTCGTTAAACGCAAGATGGGACTGATCAAGCGACGATCATCAGTGCTAACGCCGGCGGCACAACAGCTATATGGCTTGTGCGCAGAGATGCAAACAGCGATTTCATCGGCACAAATTGAGGACTGAATTGCATTCTTTCCACGACCGATGCCCGAGCATCTTTATATCTTGGAGGCAATCACTGGTCTGCGGCTTGTATTCGTCGACGGCGGTTGCTCCAGTCGGTGAAATCATCTCCACTTTGCCGACGGTCAAGCCACTCGTGCCGATGTCGGCTTTAGAGTAAGCAGTTCCGAAAGTCGACGGTCGCCTGTGTGTCTTGAAGAGTCAGCCGCCGTCGCCGGATGCCGAGCGTCGAGGCGAATGTCAGGTCTGGAGAAAATTGTAGACCCGGACCGCAGCGGAAGCGGTCGGTCACCGCAGTAAGCTTTCTGGATGCCCAATTGCGCGAGTTGAAGCGCGTGATGGCTGTCACCCCGGGGTGGTCACATACAGCCTCGGTGGCGACCATCGCAACGGCAGTGGCACGCATCCGGGCAGCGCTGATCTTCCGCTTCAAACTACGCAATAGGCCTTCGTCAGGTCTCCAACCATGACCGAATCAGTTGATTATTCTCAAAAGCATCAGCCATCCCGAAGCACATTATGAACCCGCATCTGTATTGCGATGAAAAGGTTTTCCGTACTTGGTTGAGACGGATGCGACCGACCAAAATTCATAGGAGTCCATTATGTATCGCTTCATTCGTAGTGCCGCCGTCAAGAGTGCGGTGGACATGCCGGGAGCACTTCAGTTCTGCAACGAAGTTACATCCCATATAAACAAGGCCTATAACATGAGCATGAAGACGGGCGCCCAGATGTTTGGCAGCACGAGGGTTTACTGGTTTTTTGATATGAACAGCCTCGAAGAGATGGCCCAGCTCAACGCCAAACTGATGCAGGACCGTCCCTATTGGGAGATTCTCGCAAAGGCCAAGGACCTCTGGGTGGAAGGAAGTCTGAAAGACACTGTCGTGACAATGATCGGTTGAACCGGTTCATCGGCAGGCAACGACTTCTACTGTTGTACCCGTCCTACCATGGTTCATATCCGCAGTGGGCGTCGAAAATGAAACTTTGAATGTCTGCTGTCTGGAGATGTGGATGTCAGGTCTGTGTCTAAGACGGTCCCATACCAAGTCAGTCCACGCGTGCGCGTGATTCTCCGGCTCCACCGACAATCGCATCCCGACCAACTTCAGCACCGCCAGCAGGGTCTTCAAAGTCGGGTTGCCATCAGTGTCGGATGTCATGGGTGAGGTCTCTGGTCAGACCACCGGACTCCGCTGTAGTGTGCTCATGGCGAACTATCGGCCATGGTGTGAGACGGGGGTGTTGGTATCCGGACCTGCGCCAGCATCTTCCAGGTCAGCCCAAGCGGCCTATCGGTCTTGAATGAAACCAGCTGTCTGGACAGCCTGGCTATCTCAATTCCCTTGCGCAGATTCGCGCCAACCTGGCCCCCTACCTTGTCGGCGTTGGAGATCAGTCGGTCAAGATTGCCGTTGATGCGAAGCAGCGTGGCTGCGGTTTTGCGGCCGACCTTGTCCACACCGGGGACGCCATCCACTGCGTCACCCATGAGGGCCAGCAGATCGCCCATCTGCGATGGTGTGACACCAAATTTCTCCTGCACATAAGCTGAGTCACGCCAAACCTCTTTGAAGTGGTCGTAGATGCAGACCTGGTCATTGAGCAGCTGCAAAAAGTCCTTGTCGGTCGACAAAATGATGGCTTGTTTTGCACTGTACTTGCACCATTTCTCGACCAGCGCGGCAATGGCATCGTCCGCTTCTATGCCCTCAATGGCAATCCAGTGCAAGCCCATGTCATGCAGTTCACGCTTGAGGGTCAGCAAGCCATCGCGCAAGGGTTGCGGCATGGGTTTGCGGTTGGCCTGGTAGCCATCATAGAGGTCATGTTTCCAGGTGCGACCCCCATGGTCAAACACCGCAACCGCGTGGGTCGGCCTGTGGGTCTTGAGGGCGCGCTTGAACGAGCCCAGGCTTGATTTGATGGTGTCGGCCACCTTCTCCTCGCTGTCTGGCTCGGCAATAGCCTCGTGAATACGCCTGATGATGTTCAGCGCATCAATAATTAGTAAAGACATTTTGTGATCACGTCGGTTTGAAACTTCCCATAGAGACGAAGATTATCCCGTCGCTCATCCCACGTAGGGGGCGTCAACGGCCATGGTAAGCCATTGGCACCCCGCTGATCCTGACCTTTGACGAAGCCACCTCGCCCGCGATGTAACTGTCGACCACGCGCACCGCGACACCTGCAAACATGGACACGTGAAAAAGCTCTTTCCCGTTTGCGGTTGTCGACGAACTTTCTCGGCAGTCGAAGTTCACTTTGAAAGGCAGCTGATGTTTTTCAACGTCGTTACCGGACCTTACAAACGAAACAATCTGAGTACACCCCATTTCATCGCTCGAACGTTTAATGCATACGCACGCCAAATGGCGATTTACTCAACAAAATTTCTTATGAACATGACACCAACATCCAATCGCATTCATCCCTTATTGGCAGCCGCAGCAGTATCTGTCACGCTGGTCTGCCTGGTGGGTATTGCCGCTATCACGGACGTTCTACCGAAGTCACACAGTTCCGCAGCAGACAGTGCGCCCAAGACTGGCGTGGTTGCTTCGGTGCCGACGCCGCTGGCCGCCATACCTGAGAGGGGTGCCAACGAGGCCATGCAGAGCAAGCCTGCAGTGCATCAATACACGCGTGCGCCTGTCAAGCCGGCTCGGCAATATGCCCCGGTGCCTTCGCAGCCGCCTGCGGCACCTGCTGCTCAAAATAGTCCAGTTGGAATTGGCGTGGGCGCAGTGGTCGGTGGACTGCTGGGCAATCAGGTGGGTGGTGGCAATGGTAAAACCCTGGCAACCATAGCCGGCGCCTTGGGTGGTGGATACATCGGTAACGAAGTCGCCAAGAAAAATCAGTAACTGGCGCCCGAGCCTTGCCTCGGGCTTGCGGTGGGTCACGCTCCTCCTGTATCGGTAAGGCATGGCACGCCAGGCGTCCCGTCGAGACCGGTCCTATTTCTTTCCCGGTGCGATGAAAAACCGGAAATTGTTGCGCCCACCTTCCTTGGCCCGGTACATCGCCGTGTCGGCATACTTGATCAAGTCATCGGACTCTTCACTGTCGTCGGGATAGACGCTGACACCGATACTGCAGGTCACGGCGATTTCATGTCCATCGAGCAGGAGTGGATGGGACACGGTATCGATGATTTTTTGCGAGAGGTATGCGATGTCACCCGTGTTGGTGATTGATTCGAGAACCACGGTGAATTCGTCGCCACCCAGGCGTGCAACGGTGTCGCCCTCTCGCATGCAGTTGGTCAGGCGTTGCGCGACCATTTGCAGCAGTTGGTCGCCAATGTGATGTCCCAGGGTATCGTTGGTCTGCTTGAAGTTGTCGAGATCAAGGAACATCACCGCCACCTTGGCCCGGTCGCGGTGGGCGTGAACGATAGCCTGGTGCAGCCTGTCGGCGAACAAGGCGCGGTTGGGCAGGCCGGTAAGGCCATCGTGGTGGGCGAGAAAAAGCACTTGTTCTTCCGCCGCCTTGCGTGTGGTGATGTCGGAAAAAACGCCGACATAATGGGTGACCTCGCCGTCATCGTTACTGACGGCGTTGATCGTGAGCCATTCCGGATAGGTTTCTCCGGTGCGACGCCGGTTCCAGATTTCTCCCTGCCAATGGCCGGTGGCGGCTATATCTTCGCGCATCTTGCGGTAAAAAATTTCCTGGTGCTTGCCAGAAGAAAGGATGGCCGGGGTCTTGCCGATCACTTCATGCGCCATGAAGCCGGTGATCTGGGTAAAAGCCGGGTTGACCGATTCGATCACGCTTTCGGCGTTGGTGATCATGATGCCCTCGAACGTACTCTCGAACACTTTGGCGGCCAGGCGCTGATGCTGCTTGGAAATCACCAGACTGCGCTCGCGTTTCTTGAGTGTTTCGCGTAACTCACGAATATAGTCGTGCTCGATGCTCGCCAGCAGTTCGGCGAACGTCACCAGCCCCAACAGCTTGCCGTCGCTGCCGGTGACGCCGAGGTGGCGAATGTGCTTGTCTATAAACAGGTTGCGCGCTTGATAGAGGCTGGTAGCGCCGGGAACGCAAATAAGCGGCCGGCTGGCAAGCTCGCCGACGATGGCGATCGGCTTGTCGCCGCTGATCAGGCGCACCACGTCGCGCTCGGTGAGGATGCCGTAATCACCGTCCGGGTATTGCGTGATGAGGGCATCGAAGCGGCCGCTGTGCATGTTTCTCACAGCCTCGCCCAAAGGTGCCGCGCTCGGGATGATCGGATACTGGCGATTCAGAACCGATTGCACTTCGCGCAAGGAAATGTAGTATTCGATTCCTTGGTTGATCACGATATCGGTCTGGCTGACAATGCCCTTATGTTTTCCGTCATCGTTCACTGCCAGGAAATGGCGCACCTTTTCCTCCCGGAAACGCAGGGCAGCCTCGCCGAGGCTGGTTTTGACATTGATGGTTTTCACCGGGGATGTCATGTGTTGCGCGATGGGACAACGGAATGCCTGCGGGGTGGTTATATCCAATGCCAGCGCGTCTTGCTCCGACCAGATGCCGACGATGGCCCCGTCCACGGCCACCAGAATCGAACTACAACGCGTTTCCACCATGCGTTGCGCTGCATCGGACAAGAGGGTATCGGGCGTGCAGGTGAGGATATGCGGATGAATGATTCGTTCGATCGTGATTTCGGCGGGCATTGAATACTTTCTGGAAGAACCGAGTGCTTTGAGGTTGTTTACAAAAAGTCGCTTTGGCGAGGGGTCAGAGTAACGCAATTGCGTGACGTCACTGAGTTTTGGCTATTTTGCGCCTGCGTTGACGCCCTGGCCGTTCAGCGTCGATGGGACCGCTTGTTGGCACCGACAAGTTTTTGACCCACCTGATGGCCTTGGACTGAGCAGCTTCGATTCAGATGGAACCCGCCAGGGGCTGACGGTTTGTCGGACCCCCTGGGTTTTAGGTCTCGCGGAGCATGCGTCGTATGGCCTCTGGCCCCAACCGTCGCAACGGCGTGCCCAGCAGATCAATCACCGAGCGTACCGATGAAGGACCTTGAATGAGTTCGTGAAGCCAACAATCGGCACCAGGGCGAGTAACTCATCATTGCGTAGCAGGAGTGCGCCCTGGGTGGTTTGGCCGTTTAACGCCGGGTGTGGCGGGGTGACGTACCCGCCGGTGTATTCAATGCGTGCGTACAGCGTCGTGCCAATAAGCTCCGTCGACTTTACGCCGCTACCCGTGATGCTAAAGGTTGCCACGGCGTAGACTGAGGTTGCAGGATTAACGTCGGCTGTGATGTTTTCGCCAGTCGGCAATGTGACGGAGGCCGCCAGGGCCGGCGCGTACTGCACGTTTTCATCGGGTACACCGTAGCTGCCGGTCGCGACCACAGCACCGGTGCAGTCTGCGTTGTCGAAGTATTCTTCTTTGGTCGCGACCGAGAAGGTGCTGCTGCCCGTTGCGATGAAGGTCTTGGTGAATCGCAAATGGTCAACGCAATTTTCCTGCCACGCGCCCTCATACTTTGCGAGTTCAGGGCTTGCGGGCGATACCGCAGGGGGCGATGACCCAGAGGTGGACGACCCAGAGGTGGACGACCCAGAGGTTGAAGACCCAGTGGTTGATGACCCAGTGGTTGATGACCCGGTGGTCGATGACCCGGTGGTTGATGACCCATCCGTGGATGGTCCAGCGGTGGATGAAGCTGGGCCGCCCGAGCCACCCCCGCCGCAAGCGACCAGTATCGATGAACTTAGAACAACGGCAAGGAACTTCATTTGAATTTCTCCTGTTGTGTAATCATTTGATCAATTCACGATCTAAGCTATTGATAATGCTCAAACGCGTGCTTGACTTTTCAAGGCATATCTCGTCGAAAATTGATACAACACCAGGTCCCATCCGATGGGCTGCTCTTTTTAAGCCGCGCCTACGCAGAGTCACCGCATGGGACAAGCCCTGCGATTTTTTTGTGGTCAGTCATTTCGAAGCTCTGAACTTGTTGCCAAACGTTTCTTGCCTGATCATTTCAATCGTTGTGTTTGACTGATGGTTGTGATGTAACGGAGTTCAGAACAGGCGCCGCTTGCCGGGCACAAGGTAAACCATGTCAACCACTCAAAGCATCATTGATTTTCTGCTTGACCAACTCGCGGACTGTGGTGCCGTGACGGCGCGCAAGATGTTTGGCGAATACTGCCTTTATTACGACGGGCGTCCGGTCGGGCTGGTGTGCGACAACCAACTGTTTCTCAAAAACACGGTGCAGGGGCGCGGGTTGCTTGAGGAAGTGGTCGAGGCGGCACCCTATCCGCGTGCCAGGCCTCATTTGCTGCTGACAGCCGATCAATGGGACGACCGCCACAACTTGTGTCAACTGGTGCGGGTCACTGCCGATGCACTGAGCCTGGTCGAAGCGCCTGGGCCGGTCAAAGTCCGCACGGCACCGGCTAAACCTGGTGGAGTTGCCCAGGGCGCTGCGGCGTCCGTTGCAACGCTGCCGAACCTGGGGCCCAAATCGCGGCAAATGCTGGAAGCGGCCGGTATCCGCACCCTGGCGCAATTGAAAAAACTGGGCTCAGTGGTGGCCTATGCCAAAGTCAAGCGTTGCAGCGGGTCTGCGAGCCTGAATCTGCTGTGGGCGCTGGAGGGCGCCCTGAGCGGTTTGCCCTGGCAAGTGGTGGCGCGGGAACATCGCACCAGTTTGCTGCTGGCGCTGGAACAGCATGAGCAGGGCGCGGACAGGCGTCCCTCGCCCTGAATTGCGGCAAGTCAAGCGCGTGGCGCAAACAGGCTGGCCACTACACTCAAGCGGCATTCCAACAATCACCTCATCCAACCATGGAATTACTTGTACTTTTGACATTGCTTGCCGCTGGCGCCTACGTGGTCAAGTCGCGCGAGCAGGGCAGACGCATCGCCTTGCTGGGAAGTTATCTGGGCAAATACCAGATTGAAAAGCTGATGGAGAACCTGACCGACGGCTACCTGCGTGCGCTGTCTGAGCCTGACCCCGAACGCCAGACGCAGATCTGGCGCATGCTGGACGCGGCTGAGGTGACGCTGTGTGACCAGTTCAATCGTTTTGTGGCTGAGTTTTCGGGCGTCGATGAGGCGCAAACGCGGGTCAGCCGGTTGGCGTTGGCGATTCCCTGGGCTGACAGGTTGCTGCCAGACAGCACGTTTGATCTGCGCCAGGCCTTGCGCATTCATGCCAATGGCATTGAACAGGCGGCCCAAAACAGCCGTCATCTGACGCAGAAGAACAAAGCCTTCACGCTGTCGGCCGAGCTGTTTTTGATGCAGCACACCTGCCACTGGTTCTGCCGCTCCAAAACGGTGGCCTCGGCCCGGATGCTGATGCGCCACAAAACACCGTATGCGCAGCTGCTTGAGTCTGTGTCGCCCGAGACGCGTCAGGCCTATGGCGCCTTGGTTGGACGCTGACAGACACACGTCGAACGGCTGGCGGCCAATGGGCGCTGTGCACGCCGCCGTGCCAAGGGTCTTAGAACTCCGTGACCTTGCTGCCATCGAGTGGTTGCCAGTCCGTATGACTTGAGGCGGGTACTGTGCCATCGCCGCGACGTGCACAATGCTTGCCGTCATTCTTGCCGGCATACATGGCGGCATCGGCGCGCTTGAAAAGACTGATGGCGTCGCTCCCATCCTGGGGCGCAAGCGCATAGCCTATGGTCAGACCGATGCGGCAGATTTTCTCTGACAAGGCAAAGGGGTCGTTGAACGCCTCAAGAAGCTTGTCGGCACGGTCTCTGGCTTGTTGCACACTGTGCAAACCGCTGGATATCACGACAAATTCGTCGCCACCCAAGCGCGCGATAAGGTCGCTGTGACGCACATTGGCCCGCAGGCGCGCCGCGACGGCGATCAGCAGTTCATCGCCAACGTCATGACCGTACTGGTCGTTGATTTGTTTGAACCCGTCCAGGTCCATCATATACACAGCGACAACATTTTCCGGTCCGGCGTGATTGATGGCGTCCGCCATCGAAGCATTCAGACTGCGGCGATTGGGCAGTCCGGTCAGCGGGTCCGTATGTGCCAGCGAATGCAGGCTGTCCCGTTCACGCCTGGCATGTTCTACCGCCTTGTGCAAGGCTTTGGTTCGCAAGCCCAGCACCCGCATGAATACCAACATGTCGAAGGTGGCGCCAAACTGGAAGGAGTGCAGGGTCCAGAAGTTGACGCCGACGCGCCCCTTGATCACTTCGACCATGACCGCTGTCGTCACAAAATAGGCCGCCCACGCCAACAAAAAATAGATGCCAACACTGTCGCCGCGACGTGCCCGTGAAATGGCGCCCGGCAAACCCAGCAGGGCTGGCGCCAGACCCAGCGTGCTGATGACGGCCGTGACGATATAGATGTCGATCAAGTCAAAGGAGAAACACAAGGCAAAGAAAACGGTAAAACCGGCACCCGCTTTCATGAGCCGACTGATCCATGGGTGGACGTCGGGGCCCTCCAGGGCTTGTTCGATAAACAGGAAGGAGCCGGTGGCGGCGATCAGCGATGCCAAACCGGCGGTATGGAGTTCCATCCACGTATTGCCGCGCCACACATATTGGGCTCCGACGCCAAATTGAAGCATTGAAAACAGCAGGCTTCCAAATATGAGGATGGCGTACTTGACGTACAGAGGCTCACCCAGGGTAAGCCATTGCGCCAGGCTGTACACCAGCAGGCACAGGGCTAGGCCGGTGAGCAGGCCTTGCAGCATTTGTTCCCCCAGCGCATTGGCATGAAATTCCGAGGGCTTGCTCAGCGTGATGGGCAATATCAGGGCGCCCTTGCTTTCGATGCGCAGGTACAAATCGTAGTTGGCGCCCGCTTTCAGCTTCAAGCCAAAAGAATGCGAGCGACTGCGAATGGGTCGCTGGTCTTGGGGTTGCAGGCTGCCCAGCCTGGCTTGTTCCATGAGGGTTTTGTCATGGGTAAGGTAGACGTCGATACGGTTGAGCACGGGGTAATCGATATCCAACACCCAAAGGCCATTGCTTTGGCTGGACACTGAGATCGGGACCAGAAGCCACACGGCATCCTTGCGCAATCCCAGCGTGCCATAGGCGGTTTCTGGTGTGGTGAACCGGTCCCTTGCCTCCATGACTTCCTTGATGCCCAGCTTCTTTTGCGGGTCGGAGAGCAGCGTCACCGCCGGCCAAGCCTGTACCAGCGGATTTGATTCATCCAGAAGAATCGGAGCGGGTGCCGACAATGCCGCCACCGATGTGCTGAGCCCAAAAATGGCGCAGAACACGAGCATGCAACGCATGAGCGTGCATCGAGTGGCAGACAAGCACAGACCGAAGGACGGCGCAGGTCTTTTACGTAGTGGTTGGCACATTCCATTTGCCCGGTTGGGTCATTCGATCTTCCAGATTATTCGGCCACCGCGGGGCTTTCGGAGCATGCTCCCAAGTCGCCATCGCGCTGTTGATGTCGTTCAGCAAATGTTGCGGTAACTTGAGCGGACGAGTCTGGTCCAGTATGCTGCGCACCGCCATCGCCACCAGAAATGCGGCGAACAAGGCGTAGCTCAACCTGGGAATAGTGGCAAGCAGTGATTTCATGGGAGTCCTGTCGAGGTCCTGTCAGGGCGCGAGAAAAACGGACAAAAAATAAGCCCCGCAGAACTTGCAGCGGGGCTTCGCTTAGGTGCGCAGTCTAAACCCAGGACAGCCGCCGACGTCGCGCAGGCTGCAGCCCGCGTTGAGGGGGGGACTCTGACGCGGCTCTGCCGGTGGTCAATGATCGCGATGTAAAAATGGAAGCTTTGGCATAGACTGCATTCCATTCCTATCTGAAAGGCCCTCATGCAATACCGCTCTCTTGGCAAAAGCAATCTGCGAGTTTCCGCCCTGTGCCTGGGCACCATGATGTTCGGCGACCAGACCGGTCAAGCCGAGGCCGCGTCCATCGTGGCCGATGCCCACGCCCATGGCGTGAATTACATCGACACGGCCGACGTGTACAGCAAGGGTGGCTCGGAGACCATGGTGGGCGAACTTCTCAAGGGCCAGCGCCATGACTGGGTACTGGCCACCAAACTCGGCAACAGCATGTCAGACCGGGTGAACGAGGGCCATTACTCGCGCTCCTGGATGCTGCGCGAAGTGGAGGCTTCGCTGGCGCGCCTGCAAACGGATTTCGTGGACATTCTGTACTTGCACCGCGACTACAACGGCATGAACCTGGAAGATCCCTTGCGCGCGCTGGATGCGATGCTGCGCGCGGGTCAGATTCGCTATTGGGGGGTATCCAACTTCCGGGGCTGGCGCATTGCCGAGTTGATGCGTCTGGCCGGGCAGCTTGGCATGCCAGGCCCCGTGGTGTGCCAGCCTTACTACAACCTGCTCAACCGCAGTCCTGAGGTGGAGGTGCTGCCAGCCTGCGCGCATTACGGCATTGGTGTGACGCCCTACAGCCCGGTGGCGCGCGGCGTGCTCACCGGCAAGTACCCGCCGGGGCAGACACCAGACCCAAGCAGCCGCGCAGGCCGCGCCGACAAGCGCCTGGCAGAGACCGAGTTTCGGGAAGAGTCGCTGGTGATCGCGCAGCAGCTTAAAGTGCATGCCGAGGCCAAGGGCATCAGCCTGGCGCAATTTGCCTGCAGCTGGGTGCTGGCCAACCCGGTGGTCAGCTCGGTCATTGCCGGGCCGCGCACGCTCAAGCAGTGGCAAGACTACCTGCCCGCGCTCGACTACGTGTTTGCCGAGGAAGATGAGGCACTGGTGGATAGCCTGGTCAGACCGGGCCACCCGTCCACGCCTGGCTATACCGACCCGGCCTATCCGCTCAACGGCCGGGTACGCCCGGCGCATGCCCCAATGGCCCGGTCTTGACAAATACAACGCGTTGGGCGCAACGGCGTTACGCCTGGGGACCAGGTCGGTCGGCTACAGCTTGGCCAGCGCACGCTGGAGGCGCTCGTCGGCCTCCTGCGCCATGGCGGTGAGCTTCGCGTCGCCCAGGATGCGCATCAAGCCCGAGGGTGCGGCGAGTTCCACCGAAATCACGCCCGGCGCGACTTCACGGATGACGGCGTTGCACGGCAGCAGACTCGCCACGTCGCTGTTGGCGGTGTAGGCCTCATAGGCCAGGTTTGGATTGCAGGCGCCAAGAATGATGGTGGGGATGATGTCCTTGCCGGTTTTTTCCTTGATTTTGCTGTGCATGTCGATGCGCGTCAGGATGCCGAAGCCTTCCTCACCCAGCGCCTTGGTCACACGCTCCACCGCATGATCGACGGTGCCTTGTATCTCACGCTTGAAATTGATGCTGTTCATGGAAATCCTCATCTGGTGTGTTGACAAGCGACAAAGCTTAGCACCGTGTCAATAGCCCGTTGTTACAGTGTTCTTTTGAACCGTTGGCGGTATTGCGCTGGGCTCAAGCCTGCGGTTCTGGAGAACAGCCGTCGAAATGCCGACACATCGCTGTAGCCAATGCGCTCCACGATCTGTTCCAGGCTCAACCGGCTGTCTTCGAGCAACTCCTTGGCGTGTTCCACGCGCAGTTCCTGCAGATAGGTCAGCGGCGGCATGCCTGCAGCGGCGCTGAAGCGGCGGTGCAGTGTGCGGTAGCTGACGTGCAGCGCGGCAGCCAGGTCTTGGGTGGAGACGGGTGTCGTGCAACGTTGCGCCATCCAGTCAGCTGCTTCCTGTATCAGCGGATCGGCAAAATGGCGCTGCAGTGCCATGAACGGGCGTTGCGAGGTTCTGGCCCCGTCCACCAGCATGATGCCGCCCACATGGCGCGCCAGTGCCGCGCCGAACAGGCGGCGCAACATGTGCAGCGAGAGGTCGGTGTGCGCCGTCATGGCACCCGCGGTGATGGCGTTGCCGTCATCTACCAAGACCCGGTCGGCATCCAGATGGATTGCGGGATAGCGTTGCCGAAAGACCGCCTGCAGCCACCAGGTGGTGGTGGCGTGGCGCCCGTCCAGCAAGCCGCTTTCGGCCAGCACGAAGGTGCCGTAGCAACTGGCCGCCACCGGCGTGCCCGGGCGCACGGTGCGCAAGCGTGCCATGGCCGGTTGCCAGAGGGTTTGCAACTGCAGCGTCAGGGATGCGACATCGTCCGCAAAGAAGCCGGGCAGGATGACTGCGGCATAACGCGCCAGTGAAGCTGGCATGGCTTGGGTTTCCACGCGCACCGCCGCAGCAAGCTCAATGGCTCCGCCCATCGAGGAGAGCAGATCGACCTGGCAATCCGCTGCCTGCGGGTAACGCCGGGCGATGTTGATCATGTCCAGTGTGGTCATGACACTGGACGGCGTGGAGCCGGGTTCAATCAGGAGTGCGATGCGAGACGATGGCATTTTTGGCGCTTATTTTGTCAATTCTGCCACTTCATGCAGCACACCGGATGCGGCAACATCGCTGTTTTTCACCACCCACGACAAGGAATCACCATGACCATCAGCTTCAACGACCCCGTCAAACAGGAAATCTGGGCAACCCTGCGCGCATTGAATGATGCCTGGACCCAAGGCGATCCGGATGACCTTGTCAACTACTTTCACCCCAACATGGTCGCCATTACCGCCACCGACCGGCTGCGGCGGGACGGCGCCGCCGAGTGCCTTGCGGGCTGGAAGGGTTTTGCCGAGGCCACGCAGATTCACCACTGGGAGGAAATCGACCCCGTCATCCATGTCTATGGCGACGCCGCGGTTGTGGCCTACTACTTCGACATGTCATTCACCATGGGCGGACAAACCATCAACATGGGGGGACGAGACATGTTCTTCTTCGCCAGGGAGAAAGGCCGTTGGTGGGCTGTGGCGGATCAATTCTCGGCCTACCCAGCTTGAAGAAAAACCTGTTTTCCCGTCAGATAAGCGCATGCAGCTATTGAAAACATGGCGGGTAGTTGATCGGCGTTGGCGAGGGTTCGTCAGTATGAGAGTCCAAGGTCATGCAATTCGCGCATAATCCCGAGCATGGAAACCAAATGGCTAGAAGACTTTGTCTCCCTGGCTGAGACCCGCAGTTTCAGCCGTTCCGCGCAATTGCGCCACGTCACGCAGCCGGCGTTTTCGCGGCGCATTCAGTCGCTTGAAACATGGGCTGGCACCGATCTGGTCGATCGAAGCAATTATCCGACCCGTCTCACCCCGGGGGGCGAAACGCTCTATGCCCAGTCATTGGAGGTATTGCAGGCTCTGCAAAGCACGCGCGCCATGCTGCGCGGGCATGCCTCTGCCGGGCAGGATGTGATTGAATTTGCCGTGCCGCACACACTGGCTTTCACGTTTTTTCCGGCCTGGGTGTCGGCCTTGCGGCAACAATTCGGCCCCATCAAGAGCCGCCTGATTGCGCTCAATGTGCACGACGCCGTCATGCGCCTGGTGGAGGGGAGTTGCGATCTGTTGATTGCCTATCATCATCCGTCCCAGCCCTTTCAGCTCGATGCTGATCGCTACGAGATGGTCAGTTTGGGCGAAGAGGTGGTGGCGCCTTATGCCAAACCGGATGCAGACGGTGCGCCGATGTTTCTGTTGCCAGGGCGACCGGGCCAACCCTTGCCGTACCTGGGCTACGCGCCTGGCGCCTATTTGGGGCAGATGGTGGACCTGATCCTCAAGCAGTCGGGCACTGCCATTCACTTTGACCGCGTTTATGAGACCGACATGGCGGAAGGCCTGAAGGCGATGGCGCTGGAAGGCCATGGCATTGCCTTTTTGCCTTTCAGTGCCGTCAAGAAAGATTTGTGCGCCAGAAAATTGGTAAGTGCGGTGCCGCTGGACCTGAAAGGTCTGCAGATCACCATGGAGGTACGGCTCTACCGGGAGCGGCCCTCGGTCAAGGAAAACGGCAAGCTCGGGGGGCACAGATCGGCCCCATCAGTTGAGCGCGCGACCAAGAGTGCGGCGCAGGCCTTGTGGGACTATTTGCTGGCGCAGGGCCGAAAGGATCCGACCGATGTTGTGTTGCTGTAGGTCGATCCCATTGGCTGATTTGGGACAATACCGACCATGACACAAGCCCAGGCTCTCACCATCACCCTGACACAACCCGACGACTGGCATTTGCACGTGCGTGATGGCGACGCCCTGCGCACGGTGGTGCCGCACACTGCCGCCCAGTTTGGCCGCGCCATCATCATGCCCAACCTGCGCCCGCCCGTCACAACGACAGCGGCGGCGCTCGCCTACCAGGAGCGAATCCAGGCAGCGGTGCCTCCCGGCCTGCGGTTTCAGCCACTGATGACGCTCTACCTCACCGACAACTTGCCCCCCGATGAGATCAAACGTGCGCGGGATGCCGGCGTGGTAGCCGTCAAGCTCTACCCGGCGGGCGCCACCACCAACAGCGACGCCGGTGTGACCGACCTGCGCAAGACCTACCCAACGCTGGAAGCCATGCAGCGCGCGGGCCTGCTGTTGCTGGTGCATGGGGAAGTGACCGCACCCGAGATCGACCTGTTTGACCGCGAGGCGGTCTTCATTGATACGCAGTTGATCCCTTTGCGCCGTGATTTTCCTGAACTGAAAATCGTGTTCGAGCACATCACCACCAAAGAGGCCGCGCAGTACGTTGCCGATGCGGATCGCTTCACCGCCGCCACGCTCACCGCACATCATCTGCTGTACAACCGCAATGCCATCTTTACCGGCGGCATTCGCCCGCATTACTACTGTTTGCCGGTGTTGAAGCGGGAAGTTCACCGCCAGGCCCTGCTTGCCGCGGCCACCAGCGGCTCGAACAAGTTCTTTTTGGGCACCGACAGCGCGCCGCATCCGGCCCACTTGAAAGAGAACGCCTCGGGCTGCGCTGGCTGCTACACGGCGCACGCCGCCATGGAGATGTATGCCGAGGCGTTTGATTCGGTGGCTGCGCTGGACAGGCTGGAGGCTTTTGCCAGCTTTCATGGCGCCGATTTTTATGGCTTGCCACGAAACACGGGTCGCATTAGCTTGCGGCGCGAGACCTGGACACCGCCGGCGCGTTTTGCCTTTGGTGAAGCCGAACTCAAGCCGCTTCGGTCTGGCGAAACACTGCCGTGGCGAATGATTTAAATGGGGGTGGGACGGAACTTCAGCTCTGTCCCGGCTGCTGGTGTCAAGTCGAAAAGTCGCGCCGTCCACTGTGATGCGAATCGCAAGCCAATGCCCGTAAACTTCATGGGCAATTGTGGCGCAAAGTCTTGAAATCGGACACCGCGCCCCTAACATCGGTGCCAATGGTTCGCTGGTTTTGAACCGTATTTGAAAGAAATCATGAAACGTATTCTCTTGTTTGTTTTGACCAATGTCGCCGTGGTCGCGGTGCTGGGCATCGTTGCCAGCTTGCTGGGGGTGAACCGTTACCTGACGGCAAGCGGGCTTGACCTGGGCTCCTTGCTCGGCTTTGCCTTGGTCATTGGTTTTGGCGGCGCCATCATTTCGCTGTTGATCAGCAAGCCGATGGCCAAATGGACCACGGGCGTGCGCATCATCAGCCAGCCGCAAAACGTCGACGAGGCCTGGATTGTGGAGACCGTGCGCAAATTGGCCGACACAGCTGGCATTGGTATGCCGGAAGTGGGTATTTTTGACGGTGCGCCCAATGCCTTCGCCACCGGAGCGTTCAAGAACTCGGCGCTGGTGGCTGTGTCCACCGGCTTGTTGCAGGGTATGACGCGTGAAGAGATTGAGGCCGTGATCGGCCACGAAGTTGCCCACGTTGCCAATGGTGACATGGTCACCATGGCCCTGATTCAAGGCGTGATGAACACCTTTGTGGTGTTCCTGAGCCGCGTGATCGCCTTTGCCATCGACGGCTTCTTGCGCAAAGGCGACGAGCGCTCCAGCGGCCCCGGCATTGGCTACATGATCACCACCGTCGTGCTTGACATCGTGCTCGGTTTTGCGGCCGCCATCGTGGTGGCCTGGTTCTCCCGTCACCGTGAATTCCGGGCCGATGCTGGCGCTGCCAAGCTCATGAATCGCAAGCAGCCGATGATCAACGCGCTGGCGCGGCTCGGTGGCATGACGCCGGGCGAGTTGCCCAAGAGCATGGCGGCCATGGGCATTGCGGGTGGCATTGGCAAGCTGTTCTCGACCCACCCGCCGATTGAAGAGCGCATCGCGGCTTTGCAAAACGCGCCGCTGTGAGCTTTTTGCCCCATTAAACTCGGCGCATGGAACTCTCTACCTGGTTAACCTTTTTCGCCGCCTCGTGGGCCATCAGCATCTCGCCTGGGCCGGGCGCCATTGCCTCGATGAGCGCCGGCTTGAATCATGGTTTCAAGCGCGGCTATGTCATCATTTTTGGCTTGGTGCTGGGCATCTGGACGCAGTTGGCAGTTGTCGGTGTGGGTTTGGGCGCGCTGGTTGCGGCGTCCAGCACCGCGTTTACCGTCGTCAAGTGGCTGGGCGTGGCGTATCTGGTGTGGCTGGGCATTGCGCAGTGGCGCGCCCCTGCGCGGCCGATGGTGGCAGTGTCAGATTCCGGCGAGCTTGTCAGCCGGCGCTCCATGATTCTGCGCGCCTGGATGATCAATGTGGTCAACCCCAAGGGCACGGTGTTTCTGCTGGCGGTGGTGCCGCAGTTCATGAATTTGTCGCAGCCGCTGCTGCCGCAGTACCTGACTATCGGCGCCACGCTGGCGTTTACCGACATGGTGGTGATGGCCGGTTACACCGCCTTGGCGGCCAAGGTGCTGGGGGCCTTGAAGGAACCGTCCCACATTCGTGTCATGAACCGCACCTTTGGCAGCCTGTTTGTGCTGGCGGGCTCGCTGCTGGCGCTGTTCAAGCGGGCAGTCTGAGGTCGCTGTCGCACCGCAGCCCTTTGTATCCTGAGCTGCCAGGATGCAATGTTCGCTATTAATTTTATAGCTTATTGTGCCTGATTGACGGGGGCTAGCGCCTGTTTTTATATAGATTCAGTGCGTCAGGCTCAGTGCCAGCGCTTCGGCCACTTTGATGCCATCCACCCCGGCTGACAATATGCCACCGGCGTAGCCGGCGCCTTCGCCGGCGGGGTACAGCCCTCGCGTGTTGACGCTCTGAAAATTGTCCCCACGCGGCATGCGCAAGGGCGATGAGGTGCGGGTTTCAACGCCCGTCAGCACCGCATCTGGCATGTCAAAGCCCTTGATCTTCTGGCCAAATGCCGGCAAGGCTTCGCGCAGGGCGGCAATCGCATAGTCGGGCAGGGCCTGGTGCAAGTCGCCCAGTTTTACGCCCGGTTGGTAAGACGGCAACACCGAGCCCAAGGTGGTAGAGGCCCGGCCCTGAATAAATTCACCGACCAGTTGTCCCGGCGCCTCGTAATTGCTGCCGCCCAGCAGGTAGGCGCCCGACTCCAGTTGGCGCTGCAGGTTGATGCCCGCCAGTGGGTGCGTGGCCTTGGGGTTCTGCCGTTTCAGACGCTGCGACCCTTCAAAATGGCGCGCTCCGGCTGCCGTGCCAAACGCTTGCACAAACGCGGCTTCATCCTGGCAGAAGTCCGTGGGCTCAATGCCTACCACCAGGCCCGCATTGGCGTTGCGTTCGTTGCGCGAGTACTGGCTCATGCCGTTGGTCACCACCCGGCCCGGCTCCGAGGTCGCGGCCACCACGGTGCCGCCGGGGCACATGCAAAAGCTGTACACCGCGCGGCCGTTTTGCGCGTGGTGCACCAGTTTGTAGTCGGCCGCGCCCAGGCTGGGGTGGCCGGCGTGGCGGCCCCAGCGGGCCCGGTCGATCACGCTCTGCGGATGCTCAATGCGAAAGCCGACCGAGAACGGTTTGGCATCCATGGCGACGCCGCGCTCATGCAGCATGGCGAAGGTGTCACGCGAGCTGTGGCCCAGTGCCATGACCACCTGGTCAGCGCGCAGGTCGTAACTCTGTCCGGTCGATTGATCCAGCACGGTCAGGCCGCGCATATGCTGACCTTGTGGGTTGTCTTCTACCAGCACGTCAGTCACGCGCTGCTCAAAGCGGATCTCGCCGCCGAGCGAGATGATCTGGGCGCGCAGGTTTTCCACCACCTTGACCAGCTTGAAGGTGCCAATGTGCGGGTGCGACTCCACCAGAATCTCGGGCGGTGCACCGGCCTTGACAAATTCGGTCATCACCTTGCGCCCCAAATAACGCGGGTCCTTGATCTGGCTATAGAGCTTGCCATCCGAGAACGTGCCCGCACCGCCCTCGCCAAACTGCACATTGGATTCGGGGTTGAGCACATGCTTGCGCCACAGGCCCCAGGTGTCCTGGGTGCGCTCGCGCACTTTTTTACCGCGCTCCAGCACGATCGGCTTGAAGCCCATGTGCGCCAGCATGAGCGCGGCAAAAATGCCGCACGGGCCAAAGCCAACCACCACCGGGCGCACGGCCAAATTCGCGGGGGCTTGTGCCACCAGCCGATAGCTCATGTCGGGCGTGGGTTGTATGTGCGGGTTAGCCGCATGCCGCTGCAGCACCGGGCCTTCTTGCGCCGGTTCAACCAGCGCCACATCCACGATATAAACCACCCGCACCTGCGCTTGGCGGGCGTCAAAACTGCGTTTGAAAATCTGCCACTGGGCTAGCTCAGTGGTCGCAATGCCCAGGATTTTCAGGATGAGTGCCTGCAGGTCGTCAGGCGTGTGGTCAAGCGCGAGCTTGAGCTCAGAGAGTCGGATCATGGTGAGGGCCAATTGGCTTGTGTCTATCAAGCAGAAGCCGCCCATTTTACCGGCTGCACTTGGGCAGCCCGTGATCGCGAAGAGGATCAGGCCGGCAAAAAGCCCTCGACCGACAGGTAGCGCTCACCGGTGTCGTAGTTGAAGCCCAGCACCGTGGCTCCGGCGGGCAATCCAGGCAATTTTTGGGCGATGGCGGCCAGCGTGGCGCCACTGGAAATACCCACCAGCAGGCCTTCTTCACGCGCACTGCGACGGGCGTATTCGCGCGCCGGTTCGGCATCGACCTGGATCACGCCGTCGAGCAAGTCGGTGTGCAGGTTTTTCGGGATGAAGCCCGCGCCAATGCCTTGAATCGGGTGGGGTCCCGGCGCACCGCCCGAGATCACCGGGGATGCCACAGGCTCCACCGCATATACCTTCAAGTTAGGCCATTTGGCTTTCAATACCTGCGCCACGCCGGTGAGGTGGCCGCCGGTGCCGACACCGGTGATCAACACGTCGATGCCATCGGGGAAGTCGGCCAGAATTTCTTGCGCCGTGGTGCGCACATGCGCGTCGATGTTGGCCGGGTTCTCAAATTGTTGCGGCATCCAGCTGCCGGGCGTGGCCGCCACCAACTCTTGCGCGCGGGCAATCGCGCCTTTCATGCCTTTTTCACGCGGCGTGAGGTCAAACGATGCCCCATAGGCCAGCATCAGGCGACGGCGCTCAATGCTCATGCTGTCAGGCATCACCAGAATCAGCGGGTAGCCCTTGACGGCGGCAACCAGCGCCAAGCCCACACCGGTGTTGCCAGAGGTGGGTTCGATGATGGTGGCCCCGGGCTTGAGTTCTCCGCTCTTTTCAGCTGATTCCACCATCGCCAGCGCAATACGATCCTTGATCGAACCACCGGGGTTGCTGCGCTCGGACTTGATCCACACGTTGTGGCTGTTGCCAAACAGGCGGTTGATACGCACGTGCGGCGTGTTGCCAATGGTTTGCAGGATGTTGTCGGCTTTCATGGGGCGGCTCCTCAAAAAATGATTGAACAGTTATTTTGAACCACTTGATCAATTGTTTTGGGTATAAGTTTAGAAGCCAGGGCTGTAAGCCACGCTCAACCGCGATAATACGAGCGTGAAGCCCGCCAGACTGCCGCTGGTGCAAGCCGCAAGGACGACGCGCAAGCGTCGGGTGGAAACACCGCACTGGAGGAACGTCCGGACTGCATAGGGCAGCGTAGCAGCTAACGGCTGTCCACTGAAATGCGTGCACGCAAGTGCGCGTTATAAGGTGAGGATCAGAGCAACAGAGACGAGCCGATTAAGTTCGGGTGAAACGGGCAATCTCTACGCGCAGCAATACCAAGTAGGCCAGCGTTGATGGGGCCCCCAGAGCTGGCGGGTAGGTAGCACCGAGCGGTTGGGTGACCAACCGCCCAGATTAATGGCAGTCACAGGGTGGGCAACCATCCTGCACAGAATCCGGCTTATCGGTGGGCTTCACACTTTTTCCCGACGCTGTGCTGGGGTAACCCGGGGCGTTAACCCCGGGCCAGCATAGCCTGACCCAGTGCAAAGACGGAGTTGGGCACACTGCGCTGCACAGACTCCTGTTTGGGCTTCTTGAACACCCCCCGGTTGGGTGCCGGTTCTTCTTCAATCCGAACCCCTTTGGCCAGTTGCCCGAGCGCTAGACTGCGCAAGGTGACCGACTGCATGTAGTCCATCATTTTGGTGTTCAAGCTGTCCCACAGGTCCTGTGCCATGTCCTTGCCCGCGCTGCTTGCGGCGGTCTTCGCGTGGCGAACGGCGTCTTTTGTGCTGCGATCGGTCTCGTCTTCAACGGCACCAATGATGTCAGCGACTGTGATGCGGTCAGCCTGCTGCCCCAGCGCGTAACCACCGCCGGGTCCGCGTGTGCTGGCCACCAAACCGTGCTGGCGCAGCTTGCTGAACATTTGCTCCAGGTACGAGAGCGAAATCTGCTGCCGCACCGCAATGTCGGACAGGGGAACCGGTCCCAATTTTTCGCGTAGCGCCACGTCAATCATCGCTGTGACGGCAAATCGGCCTTTGGTACTGAGTCGCATGGTTATTCTCCTGTTTCGATCACATGGTGTGACACAAGCAACACTATAAAGTTCCAATCACTTCGTGTAAATTCGTATTTGTAACAATTTAACTTCGAAAAAAGCGAATAATGTTCGCGAAATGGCGAACACGCGATCCGTGTCAGCCAGAGCAAGACGATGGCTAAAGCTGGAGACGAATGAATGAATTTCAAGCACTTGTACTATTTCTGGGTTACGGCCAAGGCCGGCGGCATCATGCGCGCGGGTGAGCAACTGCACACGACGCCGCAAACCCTGTCCGGCCAGATCAAGCTGCTCGAAGAGTGGCTCGGGCGCAAACTTTTTCGCAAAAGCGGTCGCCAGTTGGAGTTGACCGAGGACGGTCGGCTGGCGCTGGACTATGCCGAGCAGATATTCACGCTGGGCGCTGAACTGGAGGCCGCCGTGCGCCAGGCCCGCGGCGGGCGGCGGGTGCTGGACTTCCGGGTTGGGGTGGCTGATTCGGTCGCCAAGTCGGTGGTTTACCGTCTGCTGGAGCCCGCCCTGCTGGTGAAGGAGCCGGTCAAGCTCATTTGCAGCGAAGGCAAGTTTCCTGATCTGCTGGCGCAATTGGCCTTGCACCGCCTGGATCTGGTGATCGCCGACGAACCGCTGCCCCGGCGCATCAGCGTCAAGGCCTTCAGCCACCCGCTGGGCAGCAGCAGCATGAGTTTTTTCTGCGCGCCAACGCTCAAGTCCCGGCTGCAAGGCCTATTTCCAAAATGCCTGAATGACATGCCGATGTTGATCCAGGGCGGCTCGGCGTCGGTCCGCCAGCAACTGGAGGGCTGGTTGACCCGGCACCAGATTCACCCGCAGGTGATTGGCGAGTTTGATGACGCCGCACTGCTGAAAGCGTTCGGACGCGAGGGGCGCGGCGTTTTCATGGCGCCCACGGTGCTGGAAGCCGAGACGGTGGCACAGTTTGGTGTCGATGTGATCGGCCGCAGCGATGAACTGGTGGAGGAATTTTTTGCGGTGTCGGTGGAGCGGCGCATCACGCACCCGTGTGTGCTGGCCATCACCGACGCGGCGCGCGATCGGCTGTTCAGCGCCGTCTAGAACCGCTCATGCGCCTGCAGGTAGCGCCATTGCCCCAGGGGCAACTGTGTCATCGATACCCGCCCGATGCGCAGGCGCTTCATGCTCACAATCTGCAGCCCCAAACGCTCGCACAGGTAGGCGATCAGGCCCGGGTGGGAGCCCTTGAGGGCAAAACGCAGCTTCGATGAGGTCTCGCCGGTGCTGTTGAGACTGACTTTGACCGCTGGCAGGGGCTGGCCGTCCACCGCCAGCCCCTGGTTGATGCGCTGCAGGCTCTGCGCTGGCACCTCGCCCGCCACCTCCACAATCACTTCCTGCTCCATCAATTGAGCGTCTTCGGTGAGTTTGCGCAGCACGCGCCAGTCCTGGGTGAACACCACCAGGCCGCTGGCGGCGGTCTCCAGCGGCACGCAGGCCGTGAGCTTGGCAAAGTGGCGCTTGAGCAGTCGCACGCCCGACGCGTCATCGGTGGCGTGCGTGGCGGCGCTGAGCAATTGCTGCGCCGATTTGACGTGACGATTGGCCTGGCCTGGCGCGGCCATGGCATCGAACCCGGGCGGCTTGTGCAGCAGCAGGGTGACGGCGCTGAGCTCCAGCAGGCTGGCGTCGGGGTCGACCTCGACCCGCTGGTCAGAGACCCGGAACATGGGCTCTTCCACCACTTGCCCGTTCACGCTGACCCAGCCGCCTTCAATGTACTGTTCTGCCTCGCGGCGCGAGCAGGGCACCATTTCAGCGACGCGCTTGGCCAGGCGCTCACCCTCGCGCGGGGCTGGGGGAACAGGTTTTTTAGCGTGAATCATGGCGGCATGTTAACCGTGCCTGCCGCCTTACCAGCTCAGCGGGTCCAGGCGGTAAAACTGGGCCAGTTCGTGGTACAGCGCCGGGTGTTCCTCTGCCATGCGCTGCGGCTGCTCGAAGAACACCTCCGAGATCACGGCGAAAAATTCCGCCGGGTCGGTGGCGCCATAGTCGCTGAACAAGGAGGCCTCGTCGGGTGAGGCCCGGGTTCTCAGCGCGTCGAACTCGGCCCCCAGCACCTGCGACCAACGCGCGTAGTGCGCGCGCCGCGCCAGTAGCGGTGCGCCATTGGCGGGGCCGGTTTCCTGATCCAGCTGATGGGCAAATTCATGGATCGCCACGTTTTGGCCATCGGTGGGCGTAGCGGCCCCTGCAAGCGTGTCCTGCCACGACAGGATCACCTGGCCCTCGGACCAGGATTCGCCGGACAGGATCTGGCGCCCCTGGTGAGCCACACCGCTGTCGTCCGTGTGCGCCTGATGGACCACGAAGCTGCCGGGGTAGACCAGGATTTGGCGCAGATTGGGGTAGTAGTCGCCGGGCCGATTGAGGATCAGCAGGCAGGCTTGGGCTGCAATCGTGACGCGCATTTCGTCGGTGATTTCCAGGCCAGCGCAGCCGATGAAGGTCTTCTCGGCGACAAACACCTGGATGTGGCGCTTGAGCTGGAGTTGCAGGTCGGCGGGCAGTGCGCGCACATAGGGCACGCGGCGCTTCAATATCTCGCGCCAGGCGGCGGGGAAGGGCTGGGCGCGAATTCTCTGGCGCTTGCGCTCGGTCAGATAGGGCTCGCCGAGCAGCCAGAGAACAAAGAGCAGCGCCAGCGCGGAAATAATGAGAGCTGGCAAAAGACCGTCCCCACGAGTAAGAGTTCAACAGACCTGTATCTTGGCATGAAGAGGGCGTTTTTCAATAGGCCCAAATATTGGCACGCTCACCATCCGGCCGGTAGGCAGCCGGCACTGATCGGATGGCAGAAGTTGGGGCGTGGGCCCCGCCTCATGCTGTCAAATGCCCAGAAAACGAAGTTTCAGAGGAGACTAACTTGCTTGCAAGTTATGTCGTAACTAAATCGGAGGGGACCCACGCCCCAACCTCTGCGGGAAGCGCCCCCGGTTCACGTGGCAGGCCTTAATTCTGGTGAGGGACAGGTGTGCAGCGTTTGTCGACGGTCACGCCAGGCAGCTTTCTGGAAGCTCAATTGATTCTTCACGGGTGGCCCAGTCGTGGCGGGCTGAATGCGGCCTTCGCCAATCATTCACAACATCGTCGCCCCATACCCCCAGGTTCGAGCCCAGGTTGAGGAGCTAATTCGACACGAATCTAGCCCAAGCCGGCAGCATTCTTACTGACCCAACAAACCGAAGCAACTTCGTCTCCCACGTTTGGGGGACGGTGCGAACCCAAATTGACAGTTACGGCTCTTATCCCCAGCCTAGACAACAGATTTTGTGGATAGCTCTCATACAGCGAGCAGGGTTGCCCAAAATACACGTCAAGACGAATGTACAGGCAAGTTGGCGAACCAATTCCCGACAAACTCAGCGCAAAACTGAGCCAGGGGGGAATCTACAGAGTCTCGTCCAGTTCAAAGATGAAATTGATCAAGGATAGTTCGGATAACCGAATGCTGGCACGCCGACAGATACGGGAACCCGTCGCGCTGGCTTCTCGGAAAATAAAAATAACCATACAAATCAGAGCACTGGACCCGGGAATCGATAAGGCCTCCGATGGCGCAGATCGTGCTAATTAGGAGCGCCTACGATTTTTTAATCTTAAACGCCGCCTTAAGGCGGTAACGGAGTCCTCCAATGAAAATGAACAAGCTCACAACGTGGATCATCGTGGCCATGCTGGCCGGCATCGCTGTCGGCTACGTTTGCCATGCCTTGGCACCTGATGCTGCAGCCGCCAAGGAAATTGCTGGCTATTTCTCGATCTTCACCGACATCTTCCTGCGACTGATCAAGATGATCATCGCCCCCCTGGTGTTTGGCACCCTGGTGGCTGGCCTGGCAGGCATGGGCGATGCCAAGGCCGTGGGCCGCATCGGCGCCAAGGCCTTGGGCTGGTTTGTCAGCGCGTCCCTGTGTTCTCTGCTTATCGGCCTGACCATGGCCAATCTGTTGCGACCGGGTGACTCCGTTGGTGTGCCCTTGCCGGATGCCGGTACCGTCACCAACCTGAAGACGGCGGCGCTCAACCTGAAGGACTTCATCACCCACGTCTTCCCAAGGAGCATCTTCGAATCCATGGCCAACAATGAGATTTTGCAGATTCTCATCTTTGCCCTGTTCTTTGGCGTGGCGCTGGGCAAGCTGCAGGACCGCAATGCCAAGAGCCTGCTAAAGACCACTGAGGAAATGGTTCATGTGATGTTGCAGGTCACAGACTACGTGATGCGTTTCGCCCCGATCGGTGTTTTTGCCGCCGTGGCTGCCGTCATCACCACACAGGGACTGGGCATCTTACTGGTGTACGGCCGGTACATGGGCAGCTTTTACCTCGCCCTGGCGACCTTGTGGTTGGTGGTGATCAGTGCTGGCTATTTTGTGTTGGGCAAGGACGTGTTCCGTCTCCTTAAACTGGTCCGTGGCCCCATGCTGCTTGGCTTCTCCACCGCTAGCAGTGAATCTGCCTACCCCAAGCTGATGGAACAGCTGGAGAAGTTCGGCGTCAAAGACCGGGTCACCGGTTTTGTTCTGCCCCTGGGCTATTCCTTCAATCTTGATGGCTCGATGATGTACACCACTTTTGCTGCGTTGTTCATCTCGCAAGCCTACAACATCCCCATGAGCCTCGGCCAGCAAGTCACCATGTTGCTGGTGCTGATGGTTTCCTCCAAGGGCATCGCTGGCGTCCCCCGTGCCTCCCTCGTGGTGGTGGCCGCCGTGTTGCCCATGTTTGGTCTGCCGGAAGCTGGTCTGCTGCTGGTGCTGGGCGTGGATCACTTCCTTGACATGGGCCGCACCGTGACCAACATTCTGGGCAATGCCATCGCCACCGCTGTGGTCGCCAAGTGGGAAAACGCAATTGATCCGGTGAGTGACGAATTGGCCGAGTCCGAAGAAGTGCTGCCATTGCCGCAAGACATCGACATTGCGGTGGCCTGACCCCGCCCTAGTCGGCGGTCGCGGTGGATGGCTGTACCGTCCGGCATAATTCGGAAAACCGAACGTCCTGGGTCCCACTATGTCACCCCATCAAACAAAGCTACTCAGCCGCGTTGGCCTGTTTCTGGGTTTTGTGACCCTCATCGCCGGAGCCAGCCTGTTCGCCTTCCGCTTCAGCTTGGCCATGGGCCTGGCCGAGTTGCAGGTCACCGGGCGCCACCGGTTGGACCTGTACGCCACCAGCCTGGAGCGGGAAATCGACAAGTACGCCTACTTTTCCACCACCCTGGGTCTGGAGCGGGACGTGCTGCAAATGCTGGCCGCACCCCACCCGACCCGGACGGCGCAGGTGAACCAATACCTGGAACAGCTCAACGAGCGGGCTGGCACCCTCTCGATCTACGTGCTGGACAGCAAGGGCAAAGTCCTGGCCACCAGCAACTGGCGCCGGCCCGACAGCTTTCTTGGGGAGGATCTCTCTTTTCGTCCCTATTTTCGCCAGGCCATGGAGACCGGCAGCGGGCGCATCTTTGGCATCGGCACCACCCGGGGCGAGCCCGGATACTACCTGGCCTCGTCCTTGACCAATGGCCAGGGCACGGTAGGCGTGGCCGTGGTCAAGGTGGGCCTGCAACAACTGGAAAAATCCTGGGTCACGGCGGAAGCGCCGGTCCTGGTCGCCGATGAGAACGGCGTGGTCATCCTAGCCTCGGTGCGGGACTGGAAGTTCACCACCCTGACACCCCTGGACGAAGCCACCCGCCGCGCCTTTGACCGCACCCAGCAATACAACCGCCGCGCCCTCAATCCCTTGGGCGTGGTGGAAATGACGGCACTGGAGCACGGCGCCCGCCTGGTGTCCCTGCCCAAGCTGGGGCCGGAGATGGTCTCCATGTTTCCCGTCGCCGGCAAGTTCCTGGCCCAGACCCAGCCGCTGCCCGGCAGCCCCTGGAGCATCACGGTCTTCTCCCTGCAGGAGCAGGTGCGTGGCATGGCAGCCAACCGGGCGGCCGTGGCTGGCGTGGGCGCAGCCTTCCTGTGCATCCTGACGCTGATGCTGAACGAGCGGCGACGCCATCTGAAAGACCGGCTGGCGGCCCGGGAGGCGCTCCAGCAAGCGCACGACGAACTCGAACGCAAGGTAGTGGAGCGCACCGCCGACCTCTCTGCCGCCAACACCCGCTTGCAAGTGGAGGTGGCAGAACGCACCCGGGCCGAGCGCACCTTGCGTGCCGCTCAAGACGAGCTGGTCCAGGCCGGCAAGCTGGCCGTTATCGGCCAGCTCTCCTCCGGCATCGCCCACGAGCTGAATCAACCGCTGGCGGCGCTACGCACCCTCTCCGGCAATGCCCGCAAGTTCCTCGCCCGCGGTGACCAGCAGACCGCTGACAGCAACCTGAATCGCATCGCCGACCTGGTGGATCGGATGGGCCGCCTCACGGGCCAGTTGAAATCCTTCGCCCGCAAGTCCTCGGGCCGCCCCCAGGTCGTACCGCTGCGCCGGGCCGTGGATAACGCCCTGTTCCTGTTGGAGCAGCGCTTGAGGCGCGCTGGCGTCGTGGCCTGCATCGATCTGTCGGACGAAGAGCTGCAAGCCTGGTGCGATGCCAACCGGCTGGAGCAGGTGCTGGTGAATCTGGCCGGGAACGCCCTGGACGCCATGGAAGGCCAGCCGGCACAAGCGCTCGACATCACCGCCCGGCGCCAGGGCGAGCGGATTCTGATCCAGGTGCGGGACCGAGGGCCGGGCCTGTCCGCGCAAGCACGAACACACCTGTTCGAACCGTTTTTCACGACCAAGGAGGCAGGCAGTGGCCTGGGACTCGGCTTGACCATCTCTGCCGGTATCGTCGCCGATTTTGGCGGCAGCCTGTCTGGCGACAATCATCCAGAAGGCGGCGCCATCTTCACGCTGGACATTCCAGCCGCCCCAGGAGGGCCAACAACATGACTGAAATCTTCCAGGTACTGGTGGTCGAGGACGACCCGGACGTCCGCCTGGGCTGCGAACAGGCCCTGCAGCTGGAAGACATTCCGGCCAGCGGCCTGGACAGCGCCGAAAAGGCCCTGCGCCGCGTCACGCGCGATTTTCCCGGCGTGGTCGTGAGCGACATCCGACTGCCGGGTATGGACGGCATGGCCCTACTCAAGGAACTGCGGGCCATTGACCCGGATCTGCCGGTCGTGCTGATTACCGGCCACGGCGACGTGTCCCTGGCGGTCCAGGCCATGAAGGACGGCGCCCACGACTTTATCGAAAAGCCCTTCTCCCCGGACTACCTGGTGGAAGTGGTGCGCCGGGCCCTAGACAAACGCCGCCTGACCCTGGAAGTGCGTCAACTGCGCGCCCGTCTGAGCAACCGAGACCAACTTGAAGCCAAGCTCCTCGGCCGCTCGCCGGCCATGGCCCGGGTGCGGCAACTGGTGGCTGACCTAGGCAACAGCGCTGCCGACATTCTCATCCAGGGTGAAACTGGCACCGGCAAGGAACTGGTGGCCCGCTGCCTGCACGAAGCCGGGCCGAGTCGCTCCGGCCACTTCGTCGCCATCAACTGCGGCGGCCTGCCAGAGACCCTGTTCGAAAGCGAAATATTTGGCCACGAGGCAGGGGCTTATACCGGTGCCGGCAAGCGCCGAATTGGAAAGATCGAGTACGCTAGCGGTGGCACCTTGTTGCTCGACGAAATCGAGTCGATGCCTCTCAGCATGCAGATCAAGCTCCTGCGGGTGCTGCAGGAACGCAGCCTGGAACGGCTGGGCTCCAACTCCCCCATCCCGGTGAACTGCCGGGTTATCGCCGCAACCAAGGTGGACCTGAAGGAGCTATCGGACCAAGGCCGCTTCCGCGCCGACCTCTACTACCGGCTCAATGCCGTCACTTTACAGCTGCCGCCCCTGCGCGAGCGGCGGGAAGATATTCCCCTCATGTTCGAGCACTTCCTGCTGCAAGGTGCTGCCCGTCATCAGAGACCGGTGTCTGCAGCCGAGCCACCCCGTCAGGGCCGCCTGATGGCTTACGACTGGCCAGGCAATGTGCGGGAACTGCGAAACGTGGCCGACCGCTGGGTGCTGGGTATTGAGCTCGGTTTCCCGCCCTTCGCAGCCGAGGTTTCCGCCGGTCCCCGGCAACTGGCGGAGACCGTGGAAGCCTTCGAGAGCGCGCTCATTGCGGAAGCCCTGAGCCGAAACGGAGGTAGCCTGGCGCGTACTGCCGAAGCCGTGGGTATGGCCAAGACCACGCTGCACGACAAAATCAGAAAGTACCGTTTAGGGAAGTTGAATTGAGAGAATGCCCGATTTATTGCCTCGTGCTACTTGGGCTCCAAAACGATTTGTGCTCCGATTTCCATCTGGGTGATGCGCTGCTTTGCTATGTCAAGTCGACGCTCGTGGACCGCATGGAAGAATGACCGGAATGGCCCCGTCATTGGGTTGCGACGCTTGATGGCTGTCCTTCGGCGGCCCGAGTTCTACATAACGGTCAGTCAAAGTGAGGAAGTCAGAATGTGGCCTTGGCCGGCTCTTGAAGCGGTCCATCGAATCAGTTCACTGCTGCCGATCATGATAAGCGGACCATGATGTCAAAAGCCAAATGCTGTAATCAAGAAAAAGGCTTGACAAATAAGTACTGGTTGTTGGCGACCCGCAAGAAGTTTCTTGACTACCGCTTCTGAACCGAGAATACACTCGGCGGTAAGCAGGAGCCAGCAGTGACAGATTCAACTTCAGTGCAACACGACGGTATGGGTGCGCAGGCAGAGACAGCGGCCACCGAGCCGGCAGAACCATCGCGCGTGCTACTGCATATGCCAGTGGACGTGCGCAGCGTTTCGCTGGTGGTGATAGCTACGCTGGCCAGCGTTTTTGCGTTGCGTTGGGCCGGTGCCGTCTTTATTCCGGTGTTGGTCGGCTTGCTTTTCAGTTATGCACTGTCGCCGGTGGTGGATTGGCTGCAGTTGCTCCGGATCCCACGCGCATTGAGCGCAGCGGTATTGATATTGGGCATTCTCAGCGGCATCGGAGCAGGTGCTTATTCTTTGAGCGATGACGCCAGCAAGCTGGTCGAATTGCTCCCCGCGGCCGCGCAAAAGCTGCACGATTCGGTTCGATCCCTGCCAGGCAAGCCGAACAATACACTGACAACAGTGCAGAGGGCGGCCGCTCAAATTGAGCAAGCGGCCGATGAGTCGACCCAGGCCGCACCGGTTAGCCGGAGCGTCCAACGGGTGCAGATTGAAAAGCCCAAGTTCAATATCAAGGACCATCTGTGGAGCGGCACCATGGGACTGCTGGGGATGTTGGGCCAGATCGGGATGGTGGCGCTGATCACTTTCTTTCTCATGGCCTCGGGCGACCAGTTCCGGCGCAAGTTGATCAAACTTACCGGACCCACGCTGAGCAAGAAGAAAGTCACGTTGCAGGCACTCAATCAGATTCACGACCAGATCCAACGCTACATGCTGGTGCAGCTGTTTACAAGTATCCTGGTCGGTTTGGCCACCTGGTTGAGCTTCTTGGCCATCGGTCTGGAGCACGCGGCGGTATGGGGTGTTGCCGCAGGTGTGCTCGATCTGATTCCCTATGTCGGCAGTGTGGCCATCGCGACCGGTTCGGCGCTGGTGAGCTTCCTGCAGTTTGGCACGCTGGAGATGGCGCTGATAGTAAGCGGAACTTCCCTGGTGATTCATTCGATCGAAGCTTTCCTGCTGACACCTTGGTTGACGAGTCGCACCAACAAGATGAATCCGGTTGCCATCTTCGTCGGCGTACTGGCCTGGGGCTGGCTCTGGGGCATATGGGGACTTTTGCTAGGGGTTCCGATCCTAGTGGTCATCAAGGCTATTTGCGACCGGATTGAAGACCTTAAGCCGGTTGGTGAATTCCTCGGTGCTTGAGCATGGCTTCAGCACTGGAACAGTGGGCAGGCGAAGCCGGCATGTAGTGGCCGAGCGGCTGCGGTTTGCCTCGGCGACAGATTTGAGCACCTGCCAACAATCAGAACCGGGTGCGCACGGGTGTCAGCTTACTGGAGGCGGAAGATCTTGTGGGACAGCCTTCCCCTTCCATAAAGCAGTCGTTCAGTTGGCGGCGTTCAATCCGCATTACTGACGCTGGCTGCGTGAAGATCGTTGACAGGACTGCAGCGAGACTGTGTGAAAGCGTGTCGACCATGTACGCGGCTTAAGGGGGTTGTGTGTCGGTATCAACGTGAGTCCATTGATGGAGGCGTGCAGATGAAGCGGTATATCCAGGGTGAAGAGCGAAGCCAAGTCACGCTGCTACCTGAGTGTCTGGATGACTACATCGCTGAGGACAATGCGGTGCGTGTTGGTGACGTATTTGTGGACGAGCTTGACTTCGTTGCCCTTGGGTTTGATGGCATGACGCCAGCGATGACTGGCAGACCGAGTTACCACCCGTCGGTGCTTCTGAAACTCTACATTTAGGGCTGCCTCAACCGCATCCAGTCCAGCCGGCGCCTGGAGCGCGAGTGCCAACGCAATGTTGAACTGATGTGGTTAACCAGCCGCCTGACACCGGACTTCAAGACCATCGCGGATTTCCGCAAGAACAACGGCCGCTTTCTGGCGGTCCACTTCACTGCCGGTCACGAGCCATTCGTGACGTTTGGCGACGTACCCGCTTCTGACCTTCGTGGCAAGAAATTGGTCACCGCAATGCGGACATACGGTGCCCCGGGTTCCGACCGTTGTATCCCATCACAGTTGTGAATGGTCTGCCGCCTGTGGGCAACCAGTTTGCGCAAAAGTAACGTCGATGAAATCAGCCGGCACGCCAAGGTCACTCAGCAAGCGCTGAAAGCAGGGATGCTGATGCAGCAGCTTGGCGCCGGCTTGTTCGATCACGTCGAGGTTCGGTTTGGTGATGGTCCACAGAGCCGGGGTCGCCTTGGCCGGGTCGTTCAATGCGCGTTGCTGGGCTTCGTTGGCACGCAATTGATCGAAGTCAATCTCAATCTTGTAAACCATCAGACCCGCAAACAAAGGGGCGCCGGCAGCGCCTAAAATCGTTGAGAGAAATTTCAACGAAAGCACAGTCGTGACAGCCATCTAGGCCCCAGCGACGCGCCGAGTTCTTAAAACCATGCTCGATTGAGCGCGGCACAGCAGGCTACGGTCTGCTGGATGCCAAGTTGGCCGCTCTCGTGAACTATGTTTGTGTCGAACATAGACCAGCCATCAAAGAGGAAAAAAATGTTTGCATCGATTCGATCGCGCCTGATTGGCATCAGTGTGTTGGTTGTGATTTTGGCGGTTGTTACCGCCACGTTGGTCAGCTACAGCTTGGCGCGTGGTTTCTTACTTGAGGACATTGCTGCCAACTTGGCACAAACGGCCAAGGCTGAGGGTAAGCGTATTGGCTTGTGGGCAAAAATGCAAAAGGACATAGTGACCTCGATGGCAACACAAGCCAACGCAGTCGATCCCAATGTTGGTTTGCAGCAGGCAATCGATGCCGGAAAGCTGGACCTTGCCTACGTCGGTCATGCCGACAAACGCATGATATCGGTGCCATCTCGGAATCGGCCGGCGGATTACGACCCAACTGCACGTCCCTGGTACAAGCTGGCCGATAGCCAGGGTAAAGCCGTTCTCACCGCACCTTATATCGGAGCATCCAGCAAGAAGCTGGTCGTATCTTTTGCATATCCCGTCAAGGAAGGATCCAACACTGTGGCTGTGGTAGCAACAGATGTCGCGCTGGAAGATGTTCTAAAAGACTTGCAGCAAATTAAGCCGACAGCCAGCGGATTTGCATTTATTGTGGACAAGGACGGAAAGATCATTGCCCACCCTCGCGCCGAACTCACACTTAAGCCCCTGGCAGAGCTTTCCAAAGATTTAACTCCAGACGTGATATCACGCGCGCTGAAAGAGGGGGCCGAACCACCACGGGCCCAAATTGACGGAAATGGGTTTTTGCTAAAGGGAACACCGGTACCAGAAACCGACTGGACCTTGGTAACCGCAGCCAGCGAGAGCGAAGCCTTGGCGCGCTTGAATCAGTTGCTTACGTATGCTGCGCTGACCATTGTTGCCGTTGGAATTGCAGCGGCACTTCTTTCGATGGGTGTTGTAAACCATCTGCTTGGCGGTCTTGTGAGGATACGGGATGCGATGCGAGAGATCGGCTCTGGTTCAGGAGATTTGACTCAGCGCCTTCCCGTCCAAGGGCGGGATGAAATTTCCGAGATGGCGCAGGCTTTCAATGAGTTTGTTCAGAAGACCGAGCAGGTTATGCGTGATGTGCGTTCCAGCAGCGCATCCATCGCAAACGCCTCCCGAGAAGTCGCTGCAGGCTCTCTGGATTTAAGCAATCGAACTGAGCAAACGGCCAGCAGTTTGGAGGAAACGGCGGCATCCATGCAGGAATTGACGGAGACGGTGCGGCATAGCGCCGATTCAGCGAATATGGCCAATCAGCTTGCTGGCAGTGCTAGCCAAATAGCACACCGTGGTGGAGAGGTTGTGTCGCAGGTGGTTTCCACAATGAACGACATCTCCACCAGTTCAGCCAGGATATCTGACATCATCCAAGTCATTGACGGTATTGCGTTCCAGACCAATATCCTCGCGCTCAATGCTGCGGTAGAGGCTGCGCGTGCTGGTGAACAGGGCCGCGGATTTGCCGTGGTGGCCAGCGAAGTGCGCAGTCTTGCTGGACGCTCCGCTGAAGCAGCAAAAGAGATCAAGAGTCTCATCGTCAATAGCGTTGAGCGAGTCGAAGCAGGTATCAGTCTAGTCGCTGCGGCAGGCCAGACCATGAATGAGATTGTTCAGAGCATTGGAAAGGTGTCAGAGATCGTTGGTGATATCAGCTCGCAGACATCTGATCAACGGCATGGCATTGATGAAATCAATGCTGCTATCCGGCAACTCGATCAGATGACGCAACAGAACGCTGCGCTGGTGGAAGAGTCAACGGCTGCTGCCGACAGCATGAGTGATCAGGCACAGCGCTTGGCCCAAGTGGTGGCCGCGTTCAAACTCAGCGATACCCAAAATACTCCAATGAGTCGGCCTTTTCGAACTGAACCAGTCCGGATCAAAGCACCATCGGTCCTTGAGCACTGTGGGCCCCTCCAGCTTTAAAAGTTCACGACCAACGGTGCCGCTTGCGGTGCCGGCAGTTTCACCAAAAAAGCCGATGACTCCCGCGTCCAAACAGTCAGGAGACGATTGGGAGCCAATATGATTGGCCACAACGACTCCGCCATCGCCAAGATGGTGATCTCATTGGCTGACAGCATGGGCCTAGCAGTCATCGCCGAAGGCGAGACCCAGGAGCAGCGCAAGTTCCTGGCAGGCATGGGCTGACCTGCCCGCCATGGCTGTTTGTTTAGCAGGCCGCTGCCACTGGAGGAGTTTGAAGCGTTTGCGAAACGCTTGACGCGCCCACCTCAATGAAAGCTTTGGAGCGGCTATATTGCAAGGTTGAACGACGGCTTTGTGTCTGCAGCGGTATTTGGTGCACGTGCCCCAATGGCACCCAGATCGGATCAAGCAGCAATGCCGGAGTGGGGCGGATGTTGGGGGCGATTTCAAAAAGCGAAGCGTTGAGAGCCCCCGGCATCCGTCCCACTCCCACCAACATCAGCCAAGAATCAGTCATTCAGGGATAAATTGACTTCAATGCGCGCCACATGGGCCATGAGCGAGCGCTTGGCCACCGGCCACATGCGCGGCGGGACGTCGTCGTAGACCTGCGCGACCCAGTCGTCCAGTGTGCCTTGCGGTTGTGCCTGCATCGCCTGCACGATTTTGGCTTCGCGCTGCAGGCGATGGGCTTTCAGACGCGTAATGGCCCCGGCTGCCTCGCCGTCAAAACCGCCAATCACGTAGCCATGGGCGGGCAGGATGAATTCGAGCTGGTGTTCTTCGCAGGCGGCGCTCAACACGTCCAGGGAGTCCAGATAAGCCTGCATGTCGCCATCGGGCGGATCAATCACCGTGGTGCTGCCGCTCAGGATGTGGTCGCCGCTGAACAGCAAACGGTCTTCCAGCAAGACCAGGCACAGGTGGTTGGCGGCGTGGCCGGGGGTATGAATCACCTTGAGCGTGTGGCCTGAAATATATGACAAATCAGCCTCTGACCCCCGTGGAATAAGCGTGAGCAGCTCACTATTCAATAGTGTTCTGTTGGGCGTGAATACACTGTGGGCGCGGGCCGTCGGCGCGCTGGGCAGACCCAGAATCGGTGGCCGCGGCTGGCCGTGCTGCAGGCACAGCGCCTGCAAGGGCAGGGCGCCCGGGGCGTGGTCCGGGTGCGAATGGGTGCACACAATCATGCGGATGTCACCGCCGGCCGCACGCCACAGTTTTTCAAGGTGATCCGGGTCGGCCGGACCGGGGTCGATCACGAGGTAACCGGTCGCCGGGTCGCCCACCAGATAGCTGTTGGTGCCGGGCCCGGTCATGGCGCCAGGGTTGGGCGCGGTCAGGCGCAGCACGTTCTTCAAGAGTGCCACCGGCTGCTCGGTCTGCCAGTCCAACGGGTGCACGACTTGCCCATCCGGGCAGACCAGCGCCAGTTCGCCAAAGGGGAGCTCATGCTCCATGAAGCGGACCTCGCACCCGCCCAGCAGACCGGCGCGCGGGCAGCAAGTCCAGAGCGGCCGCTCGTTGACGGCGCAGGCTTGCAGCACTGCGTCCACGCTGGCGTAGTGCAGCAGCCGCTCCAGTGTGCGGATGGTCGGGTAGATGATGAAGAACTGGCCCGCCTCATGCCGCGCCAGCGCGTCAACGGGGCGCACCCAGACCGGCTCGAACTGCTCGCTCTCGTCCGCGACTGGCGTTTGCCCCTCGGGCATGCGGGCGACCAGAAACGGCACGTCAAAGCGGCGCGGCAGGTCGCGGTCGGTGATCCAGTGCGCCAGCACAAACACCTCGTCGGCCGCCAGCGTCAGGCATCGGCTTTGACATTGAGCGACAAAGGGCGCGCCTCGGTCCAGCGCATCGATGTCGTGCTGGTTGGCGGGGCTGCCATCAGAGCGGCGCGCCAGCAGCACCCCCAGCTCCTCAAAACTCTCGCGGATGGCGGCAATCGCCTGCGTCAGGTGCAGGTCGCTCTGTGTCTCGCGGCGCCTGGCCTGGGCGTGGCTGGCGCTGTCGAGCGCGTCCACGCCGCCACCGGGGAAGACGTAGGCGCCCGGCACAAAACTGGCTGTTGTGGAGCGGCGTGTCATCAGCACTTCGAGCCCACCGGGTGTGTCGCGCAGCAACAGCACGGTCGCGGCCGGGCGGGTGGGCGCGGGTGGGCGCGCGGGGTGCAGGAGTTGGGAGGGGCGTGGCATCTTGTAATTTTGCAACGAAACCTGGGGCGAGCCGCTTGCATAATTCGAAATGACCCATCAGGCGGGGCTGGCATCACCCGTGCAACCAGGAGAACACCCCATGGATATTCAGGCGCTTCAATCGACCTTGCGCGATTTCGCTGCCGCGCGCCACTGGCAGCCGTTTCATACCCCCAAGAACCTGAGCACCGCGCTGATGGTGGAGGCGGCGGAACTGGTCGAAATATTCCAGTGGATGACTGCCGAGCAATCCCAGACGGCGCAGTCCGACCCGGGAACCAAAGAGAAAATTGCTGATGAGGTGGCCGATGTGCTGCTGTACCTGCTGCAAGTCGCCGACCATTGCGCCATCGATATTCCCAGTGCGGTCGCGAACAAGCTGGTGAAAAACGCAGTTAAACATCCTGTGCCGTAGATAATTGCCCCATGCGAATCCCCTTTACCAAAATGCAAGGTGCCGGCAACGATTTTGTGGTGCTTGATGAGACTCAAGGCCGCTTTGGTTTGAGCACCGCGCACTACCGCTTGCTGGCGGATCGCCACTTTGGCGTCGGTGCCGACCAGATTTTGACGGTGCGCCCTTCTCCGGCGCCAGGCATTGATTTTGAGTACCTCATTCACAACGCCGATGGCGCCGAGGTCGAGCAGTGCGGCAACGGGGCGCGCTGCTTTGCGCGCTTCGTGCGGGACCAGGGCCTGACAGCCAAGGACGCGATCCGGGTGCAGACCCGAGGCGGCGTGATTGAGCCGCAACTTAATCCCGATGGCCGCGTCACGGTGAACATGGGCGCGCCGGTGTTTGAACTGGCCGAGATCCCGTTTGATGCCACCGGTCTGCAGCCGCAAACTTCGGGTTTATGGAAAAAATGGCCTCTAGCCCTCGTGGATTCTGGGCATGCAACTACTGTTTATGTAGCAGTTGTGTCGATGGGCAATCCGCATGCGGTGCAGGTCGTGGACGATGTCGACACGGCGCCGGTGCGGTTGCAAGGCCCTTTGATTGAACACCATGCCAGTTTCCCGAAGCGGGTCAACGCCGGTTTCATGCAGATCGTGGACCGCAGCCACATCCGGCTGCGCGTTTACGAGCGCGGCACCGGCGAAACCCTGGCCTGCGGCTCCGGCGCCTGCGCGGCGGTGGTGGCCGGCATCCGGCTCGGGCTGCTCGACGACACGGTGCATGTCCAGACCCACGGCGGCACATTGACCATTTCCTGGGCGGGCGCCGCAGCGCCGGTGCTGATGACCGGGCCCGCCACCCCAGTTTTTCACGGTGAAATCAACCTACCCGACAACCTATGACAACTCCATTTACCAACCCCATTACCGAAGACGACATTGCCAACTACCTGGCCAATACGCCCGACTTTTTTGAGCGCCACGCCGAGTTGCTGGCCGCCGTGCAGCTCAACAGCCCGCACAGCAACCGGGCCGTGAGTCTGCAGGAGCGCCAGGCGCAGATGCTGCGCGAGAAGATCAAGATGCTGGAGCATCGCTTGATGGACATGATGCGTAATGGCCATGACAACATGCTGTTGACCGACAAACTGCTGCAGTGGGCTTGCAGCCTGTTCCTGGCGACTGATCCCTTGGCCTTGCCGGGTGAGATGGCAACCGAAATCCAGGATCAGTTTGCGGTGCCGCAAGTGGGGATCAAAGTGTGGGACGTGGCACCGCAGTTTGCCCAGGCCGACTTTGCGCAAGGCGTGAGCGATGATGCCAAGCTGTTCGCGTCGTCACTGACGGAGCCGTTTTGCGGCGTCAACACCGGTTTCGAAGTCGTCAGCTGGCTGGCGGACCCGCAGGCCGCCGCGTCGCTGGCGATTTTGCCCTTGCGCAGCGGGCCGCTGGGCAGCACGGCGCCGGCTTTTGGCCTGCTGGTGCTGGCCTCACCGGACGCGCAGCGCTTTAACAGCACCATGGGCACTGACTTGCTGGCGCGTATTGCCGAACTGGCCAGTGCCGCGCTGTCCCAATTGCGTTAAGCGCTTGCATTTGATGGCAGCGCCGGGCTTGGCATAAACCAGTTCTGTTTCCCCGGGGTCATGGTTCAAAGGCAGTTCCGCACAGGAAATGGAGGCTTGCAATGACGAGGTCTTTTGGCCATAGCAGTAGGCTGGACCGGGTTGTCTTTTTGAACGTTCTTTCCCCCACTCGCTCCCCCAGCCCCTCTCTCGCCCCGCCGGGCGAAAGAGGGGGGCCTCATGTGGCCGCGTGTTTGAAGGTGGGAAATCTGGTACACCACTGTGCGCTGGCCTCAAAGTGGCAGCAGCTTGTGGACAGACCAATCAGGTCAATGGCGACATCAACGCCAAACGGCCCGTGTACTTCCTGCCTTAAGAGACACGGCCAAATGTGGCTGTTGTCTCCCCTTCCCGCCCCGGCGGGGGTGGAGAGGGGTTGGGGGAGAGGGGGGGGAATACAACGCCAAAAAAACAAGAACGCTGCTCAGAGCCGGGTCAGTCGATCAAGCCGTATTAACCATGACGATCAAGAAACACGGCCAAAAACAGAGCTGACTATGCCTGCACGGCTGCGCACCGCAACGGGAGGGGCGAAATGACGCGCGCGCCCTCAGGGGCCAGCACAGCACACGAAGTGACCGCCGTGGGAACGGATTTGGTTGAGCGCTACCTGGAGCACGTGCGGGTTGAAAAACGCCTGGCGCAACGCACGGTCGAGTTGTATGCGCTGGACCTGCAGAAGCTGTCCCAGCAGGCCGCGCAGGCAGGGGTCGAACTGCTTCAGGTGCAAAACAGCCACATCCGGCGCTGGGTGGCCCAAATGAATGCCGGCGGGCGCAGTGGCCGCGGCATTGCCCTGATTCTGTCGGGCTGGCGCGGCTTCTACGTCTGGTTGGGGCGCGAAGGCCTGATCAGCAGCAACCCGGTGCAGGATGTGCGTGCGCCCAAGGCGGGCAAGCCGCTGCCCAAAGCCCTGAGTGTGGACCAGGCCGTCCAACTGGCCAGCTTTGCGAGCGGCAGCAACGACCCGTGGCTGGAGGCGCGCGACGCCGCCATGGTGGAGCTGCTGTATGGCGCAGGCCTGCGGGTGGGCGAGTTGACCGGACTGGACACGGTGGCCAGTAGCAGCGCACGCGGCTGGATCGATTTGCAGGGTGGTGAAGCCCATGTGTTGGGCAAGGGCGGCAAACGGCGCAGCGTGCCGGTGGGTGCCAAGGCGGTGCTTGCCATCACCCACTGGCTGGCGCTACGCGATCAGGCGCTGGCGCAAGCCAAGCCGGGTCTGCAGGGGCCGGGCGGCAACGCCCAGGCCGCGCTGTTTATGGGACGCAATGGCACCCGCTTGAGCGCCCAATCGATCTGGCAGCGCCTGCGCCAACGCAGCCTGCAGGCGGGCTTGACGACACCGGTGCATCCCCACATGCTGCGCCACTCGTTTGCCAGCCACCTGTTGCAGTCCAGCAGCGATTTGCGCGCGGTGCAGGAGTTGCTGGGCCACGCCAGCATCACCACGACCCAGGCCTACACCCGGCTCGACTTCCAGCATTTGGCCAAGGCGTACGATGCGGCTCATCCGCGGGCGAAAATCAAGGGGGCGACCCCAAAATAGGGCGCATTTTCCATCATCGACAGAAAGGTAATCCATGCGTAGCCAAATCACCGTTTTATTGGACAAAGGGGTTCAATTGCAGTTCAACGTGGGCGAGACCCCGATGGCGCCCGATGTGGCACGCAACTGGCTTGACGCCCAGTTCACGGCGCTCGACTGCGAGCCGCTGCGCGCCAGCGGTAAGGTGTTGACCGCCGACAAGGTGCTGCGGGTGACCGAAGCTGCCGGTGCGGCCATGTTCAAGGATGAAAAATGGGCCGCTGACTATGTGCAGGCGGTGCATGCCGCGCTGGCCCGACCCATGATCCGGGTCGACGTGCCCGCGATGACAGTCACTTTTTGACGCGGCGCGCCTGCGCTGTCGGGCGCGAACAATTAATAGGCGACCTGTGCTGAGGCCGCTTGGCCAGGCCTCACAATTGGCCCATGAAAACGATTTCTTTAAGAGCCGGCAAAGAGCGCTCGCTGTTGCGCCGACATCCCTGGATTTTTGAGTCGGCCATTGCCCATGGCGGGGCCGATGCCGGTGAGACCGTGCGGGTGGAATCGCACGAAGGGCAATTCCTGGCCTGGGCCGCGTACAGTCCGGCCTCCAAAATCCGGGCCCGGGTCTGGAGTTTTGTCGAGACGCAGCGCATAAACACTACATTTTTAATAGCTGCTTGTGAAAGCGCCATAAGGGCTAGAGCCAGATTTGCCATAAATAGCGACAGTATGCGGCTGGTCCACGGCGAGTCTGATGGTTTGCCGGGGCTGATCGTGGATCGTTATGGGGATACGCTGGTGGCGCAGTTTCTCTCCAGTGGCGCCGAGCGCTGGAAAGACGTGCTGGCTGACGCCCTGCTGGCTGCCACCGGTCTGTCCAGACTGTATGAACGCTCCGACGCCAGTGGCCGCGTGCGCGAAGGTTTGCCCGAGGTGAGTGGCTGGCTGCGTGGTGACGGTCCGGTGGAGCTGGTCTTGCGCGAGCACGGCTGGCAACTGGGTGTCAATATTGCCACTGGGCACAAAACCGGGTTTTATCTGGACCAGCGCGATAGCCGCGCCAGGTTTGCCGACTATTGCGCGCGCCTGAAGTTCGAGCGCGTGCTCAACTGCTATTGCTACACCGGCGGCTTCACCGTGGCGGCATTGACCGGTGGCGCCGCGCACGTCACGTCCATTGACTCCTCCGGCCCGGCCCTGGCGCAGGCTGCCGCCAACCTGGCCTTGAACGGTTTTGCGCCTGAGCGCGCCACCTTCCTGGATGCCGACGTGAATGCCTCGCTGCGCCAGTTCGGCGCCGAGGGCCAGACTTTTGACGCCATCGTGCTCGATCCGCCCAAGTTTGCGCCCACGGTAGCGCATGCTGAACGAGCGGCGCGGGCTTACAAGGACATCAACCGGCTGGCGTTCAAACTTCTGGCGCCGGGCGGTGTGCTATTTACCTATTCCTGTTCGGGCGGCATCAGCGCTGAGCTGTTTCATAAAATTGTGGCCTCAGCCGGCATTGACGCCCAGATCGACGGTTACATTGTTGAGCGCATGGGCGGTGCACCGGATCACCCGATGACAATCAATTTCCCCGAAGGCGAATACCTCAAAGGCCTGGTGGTCATGCGTAAATAACCCGAAACCCATTGCCCGCTACACTCCCCCCCTTGCTGACGCCCCCAATCCATTGAGAAAAGCAATGAGTCTTATCCCTGCAACCATCCTGACGGGCTTTCTCGGCTCGGGTAAAACCACGCTGCTCAAACGCGTGCTGGAAGAGGCGCACGGCCAGAAAATCGCCGTCATTGAAAACGAGTTTGGCGAAGAAAACATCGACAACGAAATTCTGGTGACCGAGTCCAAGGAACAGATCATCCAGATGAACAACGGCTGCATCTGCTGCACCATTCGCGAAGATCTGCGCGAAGCACTGCAGTTGCTGGCCGCCAAGAAGCGCCAGGGGCTGCTCGATTTTGACCGCGTGGTGATCGAGACCACCGGCCTGGCCGACCCCGGTCCGGTGGCGCAAACCTTTTTCATGGACGACGAAATTGCCGAGAGCTACCTGCTCGACTCGATTTTGACGCTGGTCGATGCCAAGCATGCCATGACGCAGCTCGACGAGCGCCAGGAGGCGCGCCGCCAAGTGGGTTTTGCCGATCAGATTTTCATCAGCAAGACCGATCTGGTGGCCGCCGATGAGGTCGATGCCTTGATGCACCGCTTGAAGCACATGAACCCACGCGCACCGCAAAAGGCGGTGCATTTTGGCGAGGCGGCCTTAAGCGAGGTATTTGACCTGCGCGGCTTCAATCTCAACGCCAAGCTCGATATCGACCCGGATTTTCTGACGGAAGAAGCGCATGACCACGAGGGGCACGATCACCCTGAGCATGCCCCCGGCGAGCACTGTGACCATCCCTCGCACCAACACGGGGGTCATCACCACCACCATGAGGATGACGTCAAGAGTTTCGTCTTCAAATCCGAGCGCGCTTTTGACCCGGCCAAACTGGAAGACTTTCTGGGCGCCATCGTCAATATTTATGGCCCGCGCATGTTGCGTTACAAAGGGGTCCTGCTCATGAAGGGCACCGATCGAAAAGTGATTTTTCAGGGTGTGCACCAGTTGATGGGCAGTGACCTGGGGCCGGCCTGGGCCGCAGGGGAGCCGCGTGTCAGCAAAATGGTGTTCATCGGCATTGACTTGCCGCAAGACATTTTTCTGCAAGGCATGGAACAGTGCCTGGTTTGATTCAAATAAATACGACTGGGCGGTAAACGAAATGTTTTCCTCGTTTTTTCAATTGATGGGATTTCCAGCGCTTAAACCTGTAAACTCGCCCGCCAAACAAGTGGCGCAAAGCCAGCCCTCAAAAGCTGGCGCCGAGGGGATAAGCTTAAAAGCTTCAGGCGGCGCTGCCAACACCAGGCAAACATCCACCCGCGATGTCATCGAGCAGAAAAAATCAGCGAGGAGACAAGACGTGAAATCGCAAACCGTGAAAGCCAAGGAGACGCGTAAAGCGACCCATGCCATCGTCAAGGTCAAGCCGGGCGTCAAAGCGCTCGCCAAGCCGAAACCGGTGGCGCGGCCTCAAGACAAGCCGGCGGTGAAGCCCGCGCCCGTTGCTAAATCAGCGCAAGGCGCCGCGGCCAAACCGCCGGTTGGCAAGAAGGCGCCGGCCAAGCCGTCAGTGCCAACGAAAGTGGTGGGGAAAGAGTCCAAGTCGGCTCCGGAAACCGTGGTTAAGGTGACCAAGGTGGCCAAGGCATCGCCAGCGAAGGTGGCCAAGGCCCCCTCGGTCAAAGTTGTCAAACCGACAGCAACAATTCAAGCAAAGGATTCAGTGAAAACGACGCTCGCGAAAGCCGCTAAACCTGAGGTGGCAGCACCCAAACTCCCCGTGGCCCCGGCTGTGACGCCGGTCAAAGTTGCGCTGGCGCCCGTAGCGTCAGCCGCCCCATCCGTACCCGTCAGGGCGGGTCGTCCATCTTCGCGGCTGGCGCAGTTGACTGTGCCTTCCATGGCGCAGTCGGTGGCTTCAACCGCTGCCAAAGCCAGTTTTTCACAAACCATCGTCGCGCCCTACATCGTTCCACCGGTCGCTTCCGCCGTCAAAAAAGACCCGGCGTTGGCCAACAACTGGAAACTCAAACCGGTTGAACAATTGACCGAGGCCGAACTGATCGCCATGCCTGATGACGAGTACATGAACGATACCCAGCTGGCGTTCTTTCGTCGTGTGCTCACCGCGCTCAAACAGGATATTCTGAGCAACGCCGGCCAAACCACTGAGCATCTGCGGGCCGACACGGTGGTGGTGCCTGATCCGGCCGATCGGGCCACCATTGAAGAAGAACACGCCTTGGAGTTGCGCACCCGGGACCGTGAGCGCAAGCTGCTAAAGAAAATTGAACAATCGCTCGCGCGCATCGACTCGGGCGACTATGGCTATTGTGATGAAACCGGTGAAGCCATCGGGGTTGGGCGTCTGTTGGCGCGCCCGACCGCCAATCTGTCGCTGGAGGCTCAGCAGCGCCGGGAACTCAAGCAGAAGATGTTTGGGGATTGACGGGCGACGTCTGTGACCTCTGCTCCTGTCTGTTCCCGCCATGGCAACCAAAGACACTAACACCGGTTTGCTGTCCAAGATGGCCCGGTTTGTTCGCAACCCGACCAAAGACTGGTCTGATTTGGACAAGCCAGAGCCCGATACCGAGCAGGAAAATGAATATGGGAAAGCTGCGCTCAAGGAGATGATCGAGCGCAAGCGGCAAAATGATTTCGTGCGTCGGCGTGAATTTGACCACCTGCGCAAAATCCGCCGCAATGGGCCGGTGTTGAGTCCGGAGCTCGCGGGCCGCCCCTCTTTTTTCCAGACCAGCTCGATTTCCAACCTGGATGAGCGTGCCACGACGCTGAAGAAAATTGACGAAATTGAAGCCCAGATGTCCAAGCAGTGGTGGAAGGGCAAGCAGGACGAGGCCATGGTTCAGTCGGACAAGCCGTCCGGGTCTGGCACCGCCTCCCAGGCGCAGGGTGAACTCGCGCCGCTGGCGGGTACCCAACGAAAAGTCGCAGACACTTTTGTCGCCACGCTGGCGTCTCAGTTGAGCCCGACTGGCGACTCGGGGTCGGGTGCTGACTATGAGTCGACACAGATGGGTCTGGCTGCATCGCAGGAGCCGGCGCCCATCGGTGCGCCGCGGCAGATGCTGTCGTCCAGGAGCTCCGGTGGCAGGACGGTGGATACCGGTCTGAGCGAATATTCACCTTCCAAATTGTTTTCTATCGAGTTGGGAGACAGTCTGGCCGATTCCGATTTAGAGGAGGCTGCCATCCGATTCGCCAATGGCGATGACGCGGGAGCTGAGGCCACTTTGCTGGCCGCGTTGCAGGCAGAGCCGGTTAATCCGGATTCGGCCGACGGCTGGGCAGCGGCTTTGTTTGACCTTTATCGCGCCACCGGGCAACAGAGCAATTTTGATCGCGTGGCCATTGAGTATGCTCAGCGCTTCGGACGCTCGGCGCCGGCCTGGTTCTCAATCCCTGAGTTGTTGGGCCGCAATACGCTCCCGGCCCCGCTGCCGCAGGCAGGTGCGTTGGCATCCGGTAGCCAGTTGGTGTGGGAGTGTCCTGTCGATCTTGATTTATCGGAAGTGCAAGCCCTGCGCGCCAGTTTGGTGAGCGCCCCTGGCCGACTCTGGCATTTGCACTGGCATCAGTTCCGCCGTATGACGCCTGAGGCTGCCAGTGCCTTGGCCGAGCTTTTTGCCCAGTGGTGCTCACAGCCGGTTCAATTGCAATTTGACGGCGCCGACGTGCTGCACAGCACCTTGAAATCGTACACGCCATCGGGCGATCAGGCGGTGGACATGGTGTGGTGGCGACTGCGCCTGGACGCCCTGCGCATTGTGCGTCTGCAGGACGAGTTTGAATTGGCCGCGCTGGATTTCTGCGTCACCTACGAAGTTTCTCCACCACCCTGGGAAGACGCCCGGTGTGAGTATGTCCATGAGCGTTTGAATTCAATGCTTTCCCATGAAGCCCCGTTCGGCTTGACAGAAGCACCCGCCGTGGTCCCCTCTTTTGCCTTGAGTCAGGGGGCCACAGTGCCCATGGGACTTGACATGCTGTCGGCGGCGACTGTGGTGGAGTTGAGCGGCGAGGTGCTGGGCGACGCGGCCGAGGCACTGGACAAATTGCAGGCGGGACTGTACGACGCCAAGCACCTGGTTATTTCCTGTTCCCGACTGATTCGGGTCGATTTTTCGGCTGCCGGCAGTATTCTGAACTGGGTTGCCTTGCGCGAGTCCGAGGGTTGCTCGGTTCAGTTTCGCGATGTGCCGCGTCTGGTTGCTGCATTTTTCAACGTTATTGGGATTAACGAACACGCGCGGGTTATGTTGCGCACCCATTGACCTTTTGCGACATCAAGCATGGAACAATTTCACGGAACCACCATCATCAGCGTACGCCGCAAGACACCTGAGGGCTACTCGGTGGCCATTGGCGGGGACGGCCAGGTCACCTTGGGTAACATTGTGGTCAAAGGCACGGCCCGCAAAGTGCGCAAGCTCTATCACGGCAAGGTGCTGGCCGGGTTTGCAGGCGCCACGGCCGACGCCTTCACGCTGTTTGAACGCTTTGAGGCCAAGCTGGAGAAGCATCAGGGTCATCTGGTGCGTGCCGCCATCGAGCTCACCAAAGACTGGCGCACTGATCGGGTCTTGCGCCGTCTGGAGGCGATGCTGGCAGTGGCTGATAGCGAGGCGTCGCTTATCATCACAGGCAACGGTGATGTGCTGGAGCCCGAGAACGGCATCGTCACCATTGGCTCTGGCGGCGCATACGCGCAAGCGGCGGCCATGGCCTTGCTCAACCACACCGAGATGTCGGCGCCGGAGATCGTCAAGAAATCGCTGGAAATAGCGGCCGAGATCTGCATCTATACCAACATGAGCCACACCATTGAAACGCTGCCATGACCCCGCAAGAAATCGTTTTTGAACTTGATAAACACATTGTTGGTCAGCAACAGGCCAAGCGGGCGGTGGCCATTGCACTGCGCAATCGCTGGCGGCGCCAGCAGGTCGAGCCCGGCCTGCGTGCAGAAATTACACCCAAGAACATTTTGATGATTGGCCCGACCGGCGTTGGCAAAACCGAAATCGCGCGGCGCCTGGCACGGCTCGCCGATGCGCCTTTCATCAAGGTCGAGGCGACCAAGTTCACCGAGGTCGGCTACGTTGGCAAGGATGTTGATGCCATCATCCGCGATCTGGCCGACATCGCCGTCAAGCAGACGCGTGTTGCCGAGATGAAAAAAGTGCGCTCACGCGCGGAAGACGCGGCCGAAGATCGGGTGCTCGACGTCCTGATTCCGCCCCCGCGGGGTGATTTTGGCGTGGTACAAAACATGGAGCCCGAGAGTATTGCGCGCCAGACCTTTCGCAAGAAATTGCGCGAGGGCCAGTTGGCAGACCAGGAAATTGAAATTGACCTGGCGCAGTCTGCGCCGCAACTGGAGATCATGGGCCCCCCAGGCATGGAAGAGATGACCGAGCAGTTGCGTGGGATGTTTGGCCAGATGGGACAGCAAAAGCGCCAGACGCGCAAGCTCAAAATCCCTGAGGCCCTGAAGTTGCTCGTTGAAGAAGAGGCGGCCAAACTGGTCAACGAAGAAGAGATCAGGATGCAGGCGCTGCACATGCTGGAGCAAAACGGCATTGTCTTCATTGACGAGATTGACAAGGTCACCTCGCGCGCTGAAGGCAATGGAGCCGAGGTATCGCGCCAGGGTGTACAGCGGGATCTGCTGCCGCTGGTCGAAGGCACCACGGTGTCGACCAAATACGGCATGGTCAAGACAGATCACATTTTGTTCATCGCTTCGGGTGCTTTCCATCTGAGCAAACCAAGTGACCTGATCCCCGAGTTGCAAGGGCGTTTCCCGATCCGGGTTGAGCTTCAGTCTCTGTCAGTGCAGGACTTTGTGGCCATCCTGACGCAAACCGCTGCCTCGCTGGTCAAGCAGTACCAGGCCCTGTTGGCCACGGAAAACGTGCACATTGAGTTCCTCGATGAGGGCATCACGCGCTTGGCGCACATTGCGTTCGACGTGAATGAGCGCACCGAAAACATTGGGGCCCGGCGTCTGTCGACCGTCATGGAGCGCTTGCTCGACGAGGTGAGTTTTGACGCTGCCAATCTGGGCGGTCAAACGATTCACGTCGACGCTGCCTATGTGCAGGCACGACTCGGTGAGCTGAGCCAGGATGAGGACCTTTCGCGTTACATTTTGTAAGTGTTTGCGGGCATGTCTTTGGTTCTGTCCTGCATGGCTTAAGGTTGAATCAAGCCCGTCTTCAAGCATCACATTGATTACACGCCCTAAGTCCTTAATCTAGAACGTTTTTTGATGTTCATCTGCATCCGAATTCGTTTCTAAGCCCTTGATTTCATTGGAAATATTTATTTAAAAACCTGTTGGTGCGACTCACTTTTGCTGATACAGTGCAAAAATGTGCAATTAAGTGGTGAAAAGTGCTTTTGCACTTTCATTTCTTTGCAAAATTACCAAAAGAGAGTGTGCTGTTGTGTTTCAAGGGGCTTCGTCTTTAAGTCTGGATGCTAAAGGTCGGTTGTCGGTGCCGACCCGGCATCGTGACGTACTAAGCGCCACCGCCTCTGGCCAACTCACCATCACCAAGCATCCGCACGGTTGTCTGATGGTTTTCCCGCGACCCGAATGGGAAAAGTTCCGTGAACGCATCGCTGCACTGCCGATGTCGGCGCAATGGTGGAAGCGCATCTTCCTGGGCAACGCCATGGATGTCGAGCTCGACGGAACTGGTCGCGTGCTGGTGTCGCCCGAACTGCGCGCCGCCGCCGGCATTGCCAAGGACGCTGTGTTGCTGGGGATGGGCAGTTATTTCGAGTTGTGGGACCAGGTGACCTATGACGCCGAAGAGGCCAAGGCGATGCAGGGCGACATGCCCGACGTTTTCAAAGACTTTTCTTTCTGAAGGCGCACGGTGGAAACGTCTTTGACACACACCACCGTGTTGTTGAATGAAGCGGTGGACGCTCTGTTCTGCAACCCGGACGCCACGGCCGATGCATCTGCCACAGGCGCGCAGGTTTATGTGGACGCCACCTTTGGTCGCGGCGGCCACAGCCGTCTCATTCTCTCCCGGATGACGCCGACCGATCGGCTGATTGCCTTTGACAAGGATGCCGAGGCACTGGTCGAGGCCGGCAACATCCATGATTCACGTTTCTCCATTCGGCACCAGGGTTTCAGTCATCTCGACGAACTGCCCCCGGCGAGTGTGGCCGGTGTGTTGCTTGACCTGGGGATCAGTTCACCCCAAATTGACAACCCGGCGCGGGGTTTCAGCTTCCGGTTCGAGGGGCCACTGGACATGCGCATGGACACGACGCGCGGCATCAGCGTGGCGCAGTGGCTGGCAAATGCCGAGACCGAGAAAATAGCGGAGGTGATACGTGACTATGGTGAAGAACGGTTTGCTGGGCCCATTGCAAAGGCGATTGTTGCTCGCCGACAGGAACGGGGCCCCATTTCAAGCACCACCGAGCTGGCCCAGCTCGTGGCTGACACGGTCAAGACCCGCGAGCCGGGCCAGAACCCCGCCACGCGCACCTTTCAGGCTTTTCGGATTTTTATCAACGCCGAGCTTGAAGAGCTGCAACAGGCGTTAGCAGCCAGCCTGCTGGTGTTGGCCCCGGGCGGGCGCCTGGTCGTTATCAGTTTCCATTCGCTGGAAGACCGCATCGTCAAACAATTCATCGCCCAGCATTCACGCGACGTCTATGACCGGCGCGCCCCTTTTGCGCCGCCCAAGGTGATGCAACTCAAGGCGCTCGCGCGCCTCAGGCCCAGCGCCGCCGAGGTGAGCGCCAACCCGCGTGCGCGCAGCGCGATCATGCGTGTGGCACAGAGGACAGCATCATGACCCGATTGAACCTGGTTCTGCTGTTGGCCGTGCTCGCCAGCGCCTTGTACCTGGTGAATGTGCAGTACGAGTCACGCCGACTGTTTTCCGCGCTGGACCAGGCCAACTCCGAGGCGCGCCGCCTGGAAGTCGACAAGGAGCGCCTGCAGGTGGAAAAACGGGCGCAGGCCACGCCCTCGCGTGTAGAGCGCCTCGCGATTGCAAAATTGCAAATGCACACGGCCACGCCTGCCATCACGCATTACGTCAACTTTGGCAGCGTCGCCGCAGCCACCACTTTGGTGCCTGGTGACCCCGCGTCGGGCCATGCGGGCTCGGCTACTGGTGCGGGCGTTCCATGAGCCGCAGCATTGCCTACACCTCAAGCCCTTTGCTGGCGAGTCGCACGCCGCTGTGGCGCAGCAAGTTCATTGTGGCGGCCATCGCGCTGGGCTCGGTCGGCCTGATTACACGCGCTGCCTATATTCAGGTCGTGGCCAATGATTTCTTTCAAAAACAAGGCCAGGTTCGGTTTGGACGCACGCTCGCCTTGCCGGCCAATCGGGGCCGCATTCTGGACCGCAACGGCTTGATCCTCGCGTCCAGCATTCCGGCCCCAAGCATCTGGGCCATTCCCGAAGATGTGGAGCGCGACCCGGCCCGTTTGCAGCAGTTGGCCCAACTGCTGGAGATGCCCATGGCTGAGCTCAACAAGCGATTGGCGAACGAAGACAAGACCTTTGTCTGGCTCAAACGCCAGGTGGATGACCCTGTTGCCAAGCAGATCGCTGCGCTGGGCATCAAGGGTATTTACCAACGCAAGGAATACAAGCGCCAGTATCCCGAAGGTGAGGCCGCCGCGCATGTGGTGGGTTTCACCAACGTGGAAGACCTGGGCCAGGAGGGCATTGAGCTTGCCTTCAACAAAGACCTGGCCGGTCATGCCGGGTCGCGCGGCGTCATCAAAGACCGAATGGGCCGGGTGGTTGAGTCGGTGGGCGAGCAGATTGAGCCGGTGGATGGCCGTGATCTGCAGCTCAGTATTGACAGCAAGATTCAGTTCTTTGCCTACCAGAAGCTGCGCGATGCCGTGTTGCTGCGCAAAGCCAAGGCTGGCAGTGTGGTGGTGCTCGATGTCGTGACCGGTGAAGTGCTGGCGCTGGCCAACTTTCCCAGTTACTCGCCCGACAAACGGCAAAACTTGACCGGTGCCCAGTTGCGCAACCGGGCGCTGACGGACACATTTGAGCCCGGTTCAGTGATGAAGCCGTTCACGATCGGACTGGCCCTGGAGACTGGGCGCGTCACACCGCAGACCCTCATTGACACTGGCGCGGGCAAGCTCACCATCGCGGGTTCGACTATTTCCGACTCGCACCCCAATGGTGTGTTGACGGTAGAGGGTGTGATTCAAAAATCCAGCAATATTGGCACCACCAGGATTGCCATGCAGATGCAGCCGCGCGAAATGTGGGAAATATTTTCACAGGCCGGCTTTGGACAGAAGCCGCAGATCAGTTTTCCGGGCACGGTGTCAGGGCGGCTGCGCCCCTACAAGACCTGGCGGCCGATCGAGCAGGCCACCATGTCGTATGGCTACGGGTTGTCGGCCTCGCTGTTCCAGATGGCCCGCTCGTACACCATTTTTTCAAATGACGGCCAGATTATCCCGATCACGATGCTCAAGAGCAGTGAGCCTGCATTGGGAGTGAGGGTGTTGTCGGTGCGTACCGCAGGCCAGGTCCGCAAGATGCTGCAACTGGCAGCGGGTCCGGGTGGCACGGGGCAGAAAGCGCAAACCATCGGCTACTCGGTAGGGGGGAAATCGGGCACCGCTTATAAACAGATCGGCAAGGGTTATGGCAGCGCGGGCAATCGCAAATACCGGGGCTGGTTTGTGGGCATGACGCCAATCGAGAAGCCTCGAATCATCATTGGCGTGATGATCGATGAGCCCAGTGCCGGACAGTATTTTGGTGGCGCGGTGGCCGCGCCCGTGTTCAGCGAGGTGGCGCAGCAGACCCTGCGCATGATGGGTGTCCAGCCAGACATGGCGGTCAAACCCCAGATCGTGGCGCAGGCGGAAGAGGAGAGTCTCTGATGCTCGAGTTCCAAACGCCCATTGAGGCTGTCGCCTGGTTGCGCAGCCGTGTCACTGGCACGCTGCAAACCGACAGCCGCAAGCTGCAGCCCGGCGACGGCTTCATTGCCTGGCCCGGCGCGGCTGCTGATGCGCGTCAGTTTGTGGCGAGTGCCTTGGCCAGCGGCGCTGGCGCCTGCCTGGTCGAGCGCTTGGGCGCCGAGGCTTATGCCTTCAGCAGCGACAAGGTCGCCGCTTACGCCAATCTCAAAGCCGCCAGTGGCCTGATTGCCGCCGCGTATTTCGACCAGCCCTCGCAACAACTGGACGTGCTGGCAGTGACCGGCACCAACGGCAAAACATCCACTGCCTGGTGGCTGGCACAAGCGCTATCGAATTTGAAGCTTGTTACGCCCATTCCATGCGGGTTGGTGGGTACTTTAGGCATAGGAACACCGCCGCCACCAGCGTCTGGACAGCCGCCCGTCGGGCTTGTCGCAGCGCACGGCGCTGATCCCCTCGCCGGCATGGTGGCGACCGGCCTGACCACGCCCGATCCGGTGCTGCTGCAGCAAGCCTTGCGGCGCTTTGTGGACCGCGGGTTCCAAGCTTGCGCGCTGGAGGCGTCCTCCATCGGCCTGCAAGAACAGCGGCTGAACGGCACCCACATCCGGACCGCTATCTTCACCAACTTCACGCAAGACCATCTGGATTACCACGGCGCCATGGCGGCTTATTGGCAGGTCAAGGCGAGCCTGTTTCAGTGGCCGGGACTGCAGTCGGCTGTCATCAATATTGATGACCCGCAGGGTGCTGAGTTGGCTGAAACGCTGCGCGGCAAACTGCTCGATGTCTGGACTGTGTCTTGCGTTGCAGAGGCCCGGCTGCAGGCCTGCGACATTGTTCATGATGCGCCGGGTTTGCGCTTTACGGTGCTGGAGCACGGGCCTGACGGCGCGAACGGCCCAGGCGGGGCGGGTCAGCGCCATGTGCTGCAGACCCGGCTGATCGGGAGCTACAACGTCGCCAACCTGTTGGGCGTGATGGCGGCCATGCGTTGCCTGGGCGTGCCGCTGGCAGCGGTCGTCGCGTCCTGTGCCGACTTGACTGCGGTGCCCGGACGAATGGAATGTTGGGGGGCGCCAGGCCAACCGCTGGCCGCAGTGGACTACGCCCACACGCCCGACGCCCTGGGCAAAGCACTGCAGGCGCTGCGCCCCTTGGCTGATCAGCGCGGCGGTCGGCTCTGGTGTGTTTTTGGTTGTGGCGGTGACCGCGATACGGCCAAGCGACCCCTGATGGGCGCGATCGCGGCCAGCCACGCCGACTGCGTGGTGGTCACCAGCGACAACCCGCGCAGCGAAAGGCCCGATGCCATCATCAGCCAGATATTGCTTGGCCTGACCGGTTACCCCGCGCTGACGGTCGAACCCGACCGGGCGCGGGCGATTGCACAGGCGATCGCGCAGGCCGCACCCCAGGATGTGCTGCTGATCGCCGGTAAAGGCCATGAAGACTACCAGGAGGTGGCGGGCCAGCGCCTGCCGTTCTCGGACGCCGAGCAGGTGCGGCGGGCATTGGGCCAGTGGGTTTCGCCTGACGCTGGACCGACCGCCGAGCCGGGAGCGCAGGCATGAGCGCGATGATGAATTGCTTTGGTGCGGATTCGTTGGCCTTGCCCTTGGCTGAGCAATCGTCTGGGGGAATCCATGGGGTTCTTGGCTTTCGTGAATGCACTGTGGTTGACTCGTCAGGATTTGTTTCTTGCCATTTTTCCCCCACTCACTCCCCCAACCCCTCTCTCGCCCCGCCGGGCGAAAGAGGGGAGCTCCATTTGGCCGCGTCAGTGAAGGTGGGAACTCTGGTGCACCACCGCGCGCTGGCCTCCAAGTGGCCGCAACGTATTGACAGGCTGTGTAAGTCAATTTCCGCGCCGCGCCAGCGGGCCTTGGAGTGCTTGCAGCAAATCGAAAAACCACTCAATCAGTTTGATGGCAACGTGCCCATGCGCACCTTTTTCCCACCTTTCAAGACGCGGCCAAATGTGGCTGTTGGCTCCCCTTTCCGCCCCGGCGGGGGTGGAGAGGGGTTGGGGGAGAGGGGGGGAATACAACGCCTAAAAAATAAAAAAGTTGCAGAAAACCGGTTTGAAGTTTCCAGTGGCTGGGCCGCTCGCGTTGAAAATATACTACAAAAACAAGAGCACATTACGCAGATGAGACGGGGGCTAGAGGCCAGAAAGCTTAAAAACATGCTGGCAATGGCGCAACTCGTCGCGGCGAGTCGGGAGTTGGCTCAATGATGACCTTGCAACAGGCCGCATCCTGGCTCGGCAACGCACGCCTGGTCAACGTGACCGGTACAGACGGCGCGGACGTCCTGATTGAACGCGTGCACACCGACACCCGCACGCTGGCGCCGGGTGACCTGTTCGTGGCTTTGCGTGGTGAGCATTTTGACGCCCATGATTTTCTGGCCCAGGCCAAGGCGCAAGGTGCGGTGGCGGCCGTTTGCCAAGCCAGCGACGCCGGCGACGTCGAGGCCAAATTGCGCGCTGTTGGCCTGCCCGGCTTGCTGGTGCCCGACACCAAACTGGCGCTGGCGCAACTGGCCACCCAGTGGCGCGCCCAGTTCACGCTGCCGCTGATCGCCGTCACCGGCAGCAACGGCAAGACCACGGTGACGCAGATGATTGCCGCCATCCTGCGCGCCTACAAGCCGCAGGCGTATCTATCCACGCAAGGCAATTTGAACAACGACATCGGCGTGCCGCTCACCGTGCTGCGTTTGCGTCGCCAGCACGAAATCGCGGTGGTTGAGCTGGGCATGAACCATCCCGGTGAAATTGCGACGCTGGCTGCCATTGCCCAACCCACCGTGGCGCTGGTCAACAACGCGCAGCGCGAGCACCTCGAATTCATGGCCACCGTCGAGCGGGTGGCGCAGGAAAACGGCTCGGTCATTGACGCGCTGCCGGCGCACGGCGTGGCGGTGTTCCCGGCCGACGACACCTATAGCCCGCTGTGGGCGGACAAGGCCGGGTCGCGCGTGGTCATGCGGTTTGGCAGCGCCGCCGATGGGGCTGGCGCGGCGCAGGTGCGTTGTCTGCAAGCCGACTGGTCCGGCGTCGCCTGGCAGGTCGCGGTCAGCACGCCTGCGGGCGCCTTGCAGTACACCTTGCCGATTGCGGGCTTGCACAACGTCAAGAACTCATTGGCGGCGGTGGCATGTACCTTGGCGGCTGGTGTCCCTCTTAAGCACATTGCCCGAGGCCTGAGTGCCTTTGAGCCGGTCAAGGGACGCTCGCGCGCCCTGCTGATCCAGATTGGCGCGCGCCAGATCACGCTGGTGGACGACAGCTACAACGCCAACCCGGATTCGGTGCGTGCCGCCATTGACGTGCTGGCCAGTTTGCCGGGGCCACGCTTGCTGGTGCTGGGCGACATGGGTGAAGTGGGGGACCAGGGACCGCAGTTCCATGCCGAGGCCGGCCAACATGCCCGTGCGCTGGGCGTCGAGTCCTTGTTCACGCTGGGTGAGTTGTCAGCCGCTGCCGCGACCAGTTTCGGCGCCGGCCGCCATTTTGCCGACAACCAGTCGCTGCAGGCGGCGGTGCTGGCCGAACTGCCGCGCATCGGCAGCGTGCTGGTCAAAGGCTCACGTTTCATGAAGATGGAACGGGTGGTCGAGGCCGTTCTTCATCAGACCCAACCAGACAAGGATGCCGATCATGCTGCCTAGCCTCGCCCAGTGGTTGCAGACGCTGTCGCCTGAATTCGGTTTTCTGCGGGTCTTCCAGTACCTGACGTTTCGTGCCGTCATGGCGGCCTTGACAGCGCTGTTGATGGGTCTGGCGGCGGGGCCGTTCGTCATTCGCCGCTTGACGGAACTCAAGATTGGTCAGCCGATTCGCGGCTATGGCATGGACTCGCATCTGAGCAAGAGCGGCACGCCCACCATGGGCGGGGCCCTGATTCTGCTGTGCATCGTCATTGCCACCTTGTTATGGGTTGATCTGAGCAACCGCTTTGTCTGGATCGTGCTGCTCGTCACGCTCGGATTTGGCGCGATCGGCTGGGTCGATGACTGGCGCAAGGTCGTCAACAAAGACCCGGAGGGCATGCGCTCGCACGAAAAATATTTCTGGCAATCGTTCATTGGCCTGCTGGCCGCCCTGTATCTGGTGTTCAGCATTTCGGAGAACTCCAATATGCGCGTGCTGGAGCTTTTTTTCAGCTGGGTGCGCTCGGGCTTTGATCTGAATTTGCCACCCAAGGCCGGGCTGCTGCTGCCGTTCTTCAAGGAGATCAGCTATCCGCTGGGTGTGCTCGGCTTTGTCATCCTGTCCTATCTGGTGATTGTGGGCGCCAGCAACGCGGTGAATCTGACCGATGGTCTGGACGGTTTGGCCATCATGCCGGTGGTGCTGGTGGGCAGCTGCCTGGGCATTTTTGCCTACGTGACGGGCAGTGCGGTGTATTCCAAATACCTGTTCTTCCCGCACATTCCGGGCGCGGGCGAGCTGCTGATTTTCTGTTCCGCCATGTCGGGCGCGGGTCTGGCCTTCTTGTGGTTCAACACCCATCCAGCCCAGGTGTTCATGGGTGACGTGGGCGCCTTGGCCCTGGGGGCAGCGTTGGGCACGGTCGCGGTGATCGTGCGCCAGGAAATCGTGCTGGCCATCATGGGCGGCGTTTTTGTGGTGGAGGCGCTGTCGGTCATGTTGCAGGTGAGCTGGTTCAAGTTCACCAAGAAGCGTTCTGGCCAGGGGCGGCGCCTGTTCAAGATGGCGCCCTTGCACCATCACTTTGAGAAAAGCGGCTGGAAAGAAACGCAGGTCGTGGTGCGTTTCTGGATCATCACCATGCTCTTGTGCCTGGTCGGCCTGTCCACCTTGAAGCTGCGGTAACCATGAACGCGCTGCAAGACCAACACGTGCTGATTCTGGGCCTGGGCGCCTCGGGCCTGGCCATGGCGCGCTGGTGTGCGCGCTGCGGCGCGCGGGTGACGGTGGCTGACACGCGCAGCGCGCCGCCACAGCTGGCCGCCTTGCAACGCGAGTTGCCCGCGGCCCAGTTCATCAGCGGTGCCTTTGACGCAGCGCTTGTCGTGGGCACCGATGTGCGCGCGGTGTTCAAGAGTCCAGGTTTGTCACCGCTTGATGTCGCTACAGTTATAGAAGCTGCTAACACAATTGGCATCAGGGCTACAGGCGAATTAGGCTTGTTTTCCCAAGCACTGGCTGACTTGAAGGCAACGCAGAATTACACGCCAAAAGTGCTGGCCGTCACAGGCACCAACGGCAAGACCACCGTCACCGCACTGACCGGACTGCTGGTGGAGCGCGGTGGCAAAAGCGTCGCGGTGGCCGGCAATATCGGACCGACCTTGCTTGACACGCTGATCCAGCATCTGGCGGCCGGCACACTGCCCGAGGTCTGGGTCATCGAGTTGTCGAGCTTTCAACTGGAGGGCGAAACAGGCTTCGAGCCCAGCGCCGCTGCGGTGCTCAACATCACGCAAGACCATCTGGACTGGCATGGCAGCATGGCGGCTTACGTGGCCGCCAAGGCCCATGTCTTTGGCGCGACCGGCCTGATGATTTTGAACCGGGAAGACCCCCAGGTCATGGCGATGCTGCCAGAGCCGGTGCGGGTCAAGCTGCAACGCCCCCAGCTACGCGCCCATGTCACCTTCGGCGCTGACCTGCCGCGACGTCCGGGCGACTTCGGACTGGAGCAGGTCAACGGCATGCTGTGGCTGGTGCGCGCGCTGGAGGCCGACGAAACGCTCAAGAATCGCAAGGGTGAAACGCCCGAGCTGTTTCTGCAGCGCCTGATGCCGGCCGACGCCCTGCGCATTCGCGGCCGCCACAACGCAGTCAACGCGTTGGCGGCGCTGGCATTGGCTCAAGCCGCCGGCTGTGCGCTGGGCCCGATGCTCTACGGCCTGCGCGACTACCGGGGCGAGCCGCACCGGGTGGCGCCGATTGGCATCTTCAATGAAGTGGAATTCTTCGACGACAGCAAAGGCACCAATGTAGGTGCGACGGTGGCGGCGCTCGCCGGCCTGGGGTCTGAGCGCAAGGTGATCGTCATCCTGGGCGGCGAGGGCAAGGGGCAGGACTTCGCGCCGCTGGTCGATCCGGTGTCGCGCTACGCCCGCGCCGTGGTGCTGATCGGGCGCGACGCTCCGCTCTTGCGCGCTGCGCTGCAAGCCACCCACGTGCCGCTGCTGGAGGCCGAGTCCATGGCGCAGGCAGTCGCGCTGGCCAATGCCCAGGCGCACGCGGGCGACGCGGTGCTGCTGTCGCCAGCCTGTGCCAGCTTTGACATGTTTGACAACTACGAGCACCGGGCCCAGGTGTTCGCGCAAGCGGTGGGCGAGCTCGCCAGCGCCGCCGGGGCGGCGTGGGAAGGTGCTGCGCCATGAAGAAATGGTTTTACGCGCTGACCGGGCCGGTGGGCGATTCGCTGCCGGTGCGCCTGGGCGCCACCCGGCGCGCCGCCACCGGCAGCGTTCCGACACCGGTGCTGGGCTTTGACCAGGCGCTGGTCTGGGTGACGGTGGCGTTGCTGGCCTGGGGCTTGGTGATGGTTTATTCGGCCTCGATTGCGATGCCGGAAAACCCGCGCTTTGCCCGTTACACCCACAGCTATTTCCTGGTCCGCCACGCGATGTGGCTGGTGATGGCCTTTGTCGCCGCGCTGCTGGCGTTTCAGGTACCGCTGGCGACGTGGGAAAAGTCGGCTGGTTGGCTGTTTGTGCTGTCGCTGATCCTGCTGGGCCTGGTGCTGGTTCCGCATGTCGGGAAAGTAGTCTACGGTGCCCGGCGCTGGATTGCGCTCGGGCTCTTGAGCTTTCAGCCGTCCGAATTGGCCAAGCTCACGGTGCTGCTGTACGCGGCCGATTACATGGTGCGCAAGATGGACGTCAAGGAGCATTTCTTCCGTGCCGTGTTGCCCATGGGTGCGGCGGTGGCGGTGGTGGGCGTGCTGCTGCTGGCCGAGCCGGACATGGGCGCGTTCATGGTGATTGCCATGATTGCGATGGGCATCCTGTTTCTGGGCGGCGTCAATGCCCGCATGTTCTTTCTGATCGCCACGGTGCTGGTGGGGGCTTTCATGATGATGATCGCCTTCAACGACTACCGGCGCGCGCGCATTTTTGCCTACCTGGACCCCTGGAGTGAAGAGAATGCGCTGGCCAAGGGCTACCAGCTCACCCATTCGCTGATCGCCATTGGCCGGGGTGAGATTTTTGGTGTCGGTTTGGGCGGCAGTGTTGAAAAGCTGCACTGGCTGCCCGAGGCCCACACCGATTTTCTGCTGGCCGTGATTGGTGAAGAGTTTGGTCTGGTCGGTGTGGTTTTCGTCATTGGCCTGTTCCTGTGGTTGACCCGGCGCATGATGCACATCGGGCGCCAGGCGATTGCACTGGACCGGGTGTTTGCCGGCCTGGTGGCGCAGGGCGTGGGCATCTGGGTCGGTTTCCAGGCCTTCATCAACATCGGCGTCAATCTGGGCGCGCTGCCGACCAAGGGCCTGACGCTGCCGCTGATGAGTTATGGTGGCTCCGCCATTCTGATCAATCTGGTGGCGATTGCCGTCGTGCTGCGCGTGGACCACGAGAACCGCCAGTTGATGCACGGAGGGCGGGTATGAATATGGCCCCCACGCTCGCCACTGCGTGTGCTTCGCTGCCCCCCGAGGGGGCCCTCGCGCCTAGGGGCGGCCCGTCGGCGCTCATGACCCACGGTACTGCCCTGATCATGGCGGGCGGCACGGGCGGCCATATCTTTCCTGGGCTGGCACTGGCGCATGCCCTGCGCGAGCGCGGCTGGCGCGTGCACTGGCTCGGCGGCGCGGGGACTGCGAGTCAGCCGAGCATGGAAAGCCAGTTGGTGCCGCCACAAGGCTTTGCCTTCGAGTCGATAGATTTTTCCGGTGTGCGCGGCAAGGGCCTGGGCACCCTGGTGCGCTTGCCCTGGCGTCTGTTGCGCGCCTGCTGGCAGAGCGTCGCCCTGCTGCGCCGCGTCCAGCCCGATGTGGTGTTGGGCCTGGGCGGCTACATCACCTTGCCGGCCGGACTGATGAGCGTGCTGCTGGGCAAGGCACTGATCTTGCATGAGCAAAATTCAGTCGCCGGCATGGCCAACAAGGTGCTGGCCCGATTCGCCACGCGGGTCTTTACGGCGTTTCCGGATGTCTTGCCCAACGGGCACTGGGTTGGCAACCCCTTGCGCGCCGCGTTCCTCCAGGTGCCTGATCCTGCGACCCGCTTTGCCGGTCGCGCTGGGCCGCTCAAGCTGCTGGTGCTGGGCGGCAGCCTGGGCGCCAGGGCCTTGAACGACATCGTGCCGCGCGCACTGGCGCTGCTGCCACCGCAGGCGCGCCCCATCGTCACGCACCAAAGCGGCGCCAGGCAGATTGACGCCTTGCGTGCCAACTATGCCGGCGCCGGGGTCCAGGCCGAACTCACGCCGTTCATTGACGACACCGCGCAAGCCATGGCCGGGGCCGATCTGGTGCTCTGCCGCGCCGGTGCCAGCACCGTGACCGAGATTGCCGCAGTCGGTGCGGCCGCCCTGTTTGTGCCGTTTCCGTCGGCCGTGGACGACCATCAAACCAGCAATGCCCGCTTTCTGGTGGATCAGGGCGCTGGCTGGCTGAAACCCCAGTCAGAGCTGAGCCCTGAATGGTTGGCTGATATGCTGCAAAAAACAGAGCGTATTGAGCTTATGGGACGGGGGCTGGAGGCCAAAAAGCTTCAAAAACTTGACGCTACACACAAGATCGTCGCGGCTTGCGAGGAGGTGGTTCGATGAATAATTTTTCTTCTCGGTTCTCTCTTGTTGTGTCTGAGTCAATGGCCGCAGGGTCCGGTTTGGTTCTTGGCTCGTTTGAATGTGCTGCGGTTGACGGGGAAGGACTTGTCTCTTGCCATTTTTCCCCCACTCACTCCCCCAACCCCTCTCTCGCCCCGCCGGGCGAAAGAGGGGAGCCTCATGTGGGCGCGTGTTTGAAGGTGGGAAATCGGGTGATCGTGGGTGCGCTGGCCTCAAAGTGGCCGCAACATAGGAACGAGGCGCTCAAGTCAGTTTCTGCGCAGCCTCAGTTGGCCCCAAAGTGTCAGCAACCTATCGAAAAACTACTCAGTCAGTTCAAGGCCAGCGTGCCATTGCGCGCCTATTTCCCACCTTCAAACACGCGGCCAAATGTGGCTGTTGGCTCCCCTTTCCGCCCCGGCGGGGGTGGAGAGGGGTTGGGGGAGAGGGGGGGGATACAACGCATAAAAAACAAGAACGCGGCTCATAACCAGTTTGGCAATTCAAACGACGACGACCGCTGCGTCCAGAAAATACTACAAAAACAAGAGCATACAAGGCATATAACACGGGGGCTAGCGGTCAAAAAGACTCAAATAATTAGCCGCCACCCTCAGACCGTGATCAAGGAGCTGACCGTATGAAACACGCGATCAAACACATCCACTTTGTCGGTGTCGGCGGTGTTGGCATGTCCGGCATCGCCGAGATCTTGCTCAATCTGGGCTACACCATCTCCGGCTCGGACCTGGCCGACAGCGCCACCTTGCAGCGCCTGGCCAGCTTGGGCATCCAGACCTATGTGGGCCACGAGGCGGCCCATGTGGCGGGCGCCGATGCGGTGGTCACCTCCACCGCCGTGCAGGCCGACAACCCCGAAGTGCTGAGCGCACGCGAGAAACACATTCCGGTGGTGCCGCGCGCCGTGATGCTGGCCGAGCTGATGCGGCTGAAAACCGGCATCGCCATTGCCGGCACCCACGGCAAGACCACCACCACCAGCCTGGTCGCCAGCGTGCTGGCCGAGGCCGGCCTGGACCCGACCTTTGTGATTGGCGGGCGCCTCAACAGTGCCGGCGTCAATGCGCGTTTGGGGCAGGGCGATTACATCGTGGTCGAGGCCGATGAGTCCGACGCCTCGTTCCTGAACCTGTCGCCGGTGATGGCGGTGGTGACCAATATCGACGCCGACCACATGGAGACCTATGGCCATGACTTTGGCCGCCTCAAACAGGCGTTTGTCGATTTTCTGCATCGCATGCCTTTTTACGGCACCGCCATTTTGTGCACCGATGATCCTGCCGTGCGTGACATCGTGCCGCAGGTCACCTGCCCGATCAGCAGCTATGGTTTTGAGGAAGGCGCTGAACTGCGCGCCGTGAATGTGCGCGCGGTGGATGGGCAAATGCATTTCACGGTGCAGCGGCGCAATGGCGTTGTGCTGCCCGACCTGGATGTGGTGCTGAACCTGGCTGGGCGGCACAACGTGCTCAATGCCCTGTCGGCGATTGCGGTGGCGGTGGAGCTCAACATAGCGGACGCAGTGGTGCAAAAAGCCCTGGCTGGCTTCAAAGGCGTCGGGCGGCGTTTCCAGCGTTACGGCGAGGTGAGGGCCCAGGACGGCGGCACGTTCACGCTGATTGACGACTATGGCCATCATCCGGTCGAGATGGCGGCCACGCTGGCGGCGGCGCGCGGGGCTTTTCCGGGTCGGCGTCTGGTGCTGGCGTTCCAGCCGCATCGTTTCACCCGCACGCGCGACTGCTTCGAAGACTTCATCAAAGTGATTGCGCAGGCTGACGCGGTGTTGCTGGCCGAAGTCTACGGCGCCGGCGAAGCGCCGATTGTGGCGGCCGATGGCCGTACGCTGGCGCGGGCGCTGCGTGTGGCGGGTCGCATCGAGCCGGTGTTTGTCGATGACATCGCCGCGATGCCGCAGGCCATTGCGGACAACGCCAGGGATGGCGATGTGGTGCTGTGCATGGGCGCCGGCTCGATCGGCGCCGTGCCGGCCAAGGTGCTTGAGATGCTACAAATTTCAGAGCTAATACCGCAGGGAGGACGTGGGCTATGAGTCAAATTGGCATAAATGACGGCGCGAGCCAGCAGCCCGCCGGGACGACCCTGGGCGGCGTGGCGGCACGCCTGGGCAAGGTGGCGGTGCTGATGGGCGGCGCCTCGGCAGAGCGTGAGGTGTCGCTGATGTCCGGGCAGGGCGTGCTGCAGGCGCTGATTTCGCAAGGGGTTGATGCCCATGCGTTTGACCCAGCCGAGCGCGATCTGGCCGAGCTCAAGGTTGAGGGTTTTTCACATTGTTTTATTGCCTTGCACGGCCGCTTTGGTGAAGACGGCACGGTGCAGGGTGCGCTTGAACTGCTCGGCATCCCGTACACGGGCTCCGGCGTCATGGCCTCCAGCATTGCCATCGACAAGGTCATGACCAAGCGCATCTGGCGCAGCGAGGGACTGCCGACGCCCGAGTGGCGGCAGGTGGACAGTGCAGCGGCCACGAGCGAAGCCTTCGCCGCGCTGGGCAGCCCGATGATTGTGAAGCCCGACCGGGAAGGCTCCACCATCGGCCTGACCAAAGTCACGCAAATAGAGCAGTGCGGTGCAGCCTATGCCCTGGCCGCCCGGCATGACGCCATGGTGCTGTGTGAGCAGTTTGTCAAAGGTGATGAAGTGACGATTCCCCTGCTCGGGTCGGGCGCTGGCGCCCACGCGCTGCCGGTGATCCGCATCGTGGCGCCGGACGGCAACTACGACTACCAGAACAAGTACTTCACCGACACCACGCAATACCTGGTGCCCGCCAACCTGCCGGCAGGCGAAGAAGCCCACATTCAACAACTGGCGCTCAAGGCCTACCAGGTGCTGGGATGCCGGGGCTGGGCCCGCGTTGACGTGATGATCGACGCCCGCACACGCGCGCCCTTTTTGCTGGAAATCAACACCTCGCCCGGCATGACGCCGCACTCACTGGTGCCCATGGCGGCCAAGGCCGCCGGTGTCAGCTACCCGGCGCTGTGCCTGGAGGTGTTGCGCCATGCCACGCTGGACTATGCCGCCGCCGGTGGCGATGCCCAGCAACCCTCCACGGAGCCTGCATGAAAGTCTCGCTGCCCGCGCCGCTGGATGTGAAACTCATGAACCTGACGGCATCCGCTTTGTTCGTGGCCCTGACCTTGCTGCTGGTGAGCGCAGGGGTGCTGTGGGCATCGCGGCTTGAGCTGTTTGCCATTCGGGCCATCGCGGTGACGGGCGAGGTGACGCACAACAATGCGGTGACGCTGCGCGCCAATGTGGTCCCGCGCCTGAGCGGCACTTTCCTGACGCTGGACCTGATGCAGGCGCGAAAGGCTTTTGAGTCGGTGCCCTGGGTACGCCAGGCCGTGGTCCATCGCGACTTTCCCAACCGGCTGCGGGTGCAACTGCTGGAACACCAGGCGGTGGCCTACTGGGGCGCGGAGAGCGAGTCCCGGCTGCTGAATAACTTCGGTGAAGTGTTTGAAGCCAACCTCGGCGAGCTTGAGCAAGACAATCTGCCGCGCTTGAATGGCCCGGACGGTCATTCGGCCCAGGTGTTGGCCATGTACCAGGCCTTGCAGCCGCCTTTTGAATTGATGGACCTGGGTCTGGAACAGCTCGAACTGACCCCGCGCGGGGGCTGGCGCGCGCGCCTGGACACCGGTGCGGTGCTCGAGCTCGGCAGTGGTCTGAGCCCTGAGGTGCTGGCCCGCACGCAGCGTTTCCTGCAAACGCTGACCCAGGTCACGTCGCGTTATGGGCGCAAGCCCGAGGCGCTGGAGACGGCTGACCTGCGGCATCAGGACGGCTATGCCATCCGCCTGCGCGGTGTCAGCACGCTGGCGGTGGCTTTACCCAAGAAATAGCGGCAATACAAGCAACAGGTGAACCTATGGCAAAAGAATACAAAGATCTGGTAGTGGGCTTGGACATTGGCACTGCCAAAGTGATGGTGGTGGTGGCCGAGGTGCTGCCCAATGGCGCGCTCAAACTCGCCGGCCTGGGGGTGGCGCCCAGCAACGGCCTCAAGCGTGGCGTGGTGGTCAATATTGATGCCACGGTGCAAAGCATCCAGCAGGCGCTCAAAGAAGCCGAACTGATGGCCGACTGCAAGATCACCCGCGTCTACACCGGCATCACCGGCAGCCATATCCGCGGCATCAATTCGCATGGCATGGTGGCCATCAAGGACCGCGAAGTCAGCGCCGCTGACGTGGCGCGGGTGGTGGAGACCGCCAAGGCCATCAACATTTCGACCGACCAGCGCCTGCTGCTGGTGGAGCCGCAGGAGTTCATCATCGACGGCCAGGATGTGAAAGAACCGGTTGGCATGAGTGGCATCCGGCTGGAGGCCAAAGTGCACATCGTGACCGGCGCCCAGAGTGCGGCCGAGAACATCATCAAGTGCGTGCGCCGCTGCGGCCTGGAGGTCGAGCAACTGATGCTCAACCCGCTCGCCAGCAGCCTGTCGGTGTTGACCGAAGATGAACGGGAGCTGGGCGTGGCGCTGGTCGATATTGGCGCCGGTACCACCGACATCGCCATCTTTACCAACGGTGCCATTCGCCACACAGCGGTCATTCCGATTGCGGGTGATCTGATCACCAGCGACATTGCGATGGCCTTGCGCACACCGACCAAGGACGCCGAGGAGATCAAGGTCGAGAGCGGCTACGCCAAGCAGCTGCTGGCCGACCCCGAAGCCCAGGTCGAGGTGCCGGGCCTGGGTGACCGCGGCCCGCGCATGCTCAGCCGCCAGGCGCTGGCCGGTGTCATCGAGCCACGGGTGGAAGAGATCTTCTCGCTGGTGCACCAGGTGATGCGCGAGTCGGGCTTTGAGGAAATGCTCTCCAGCGGCATCGTGCTCACCGGGGGCAGCTGCGTCATGCCCGGCATGGTGGAACTCGGCGAAGACATCTTCTTGAAGCCGGTGCGCCGCGGCATTCCCAAATATTCAAGCGCGCTGGCCGACATGGTGGCGCAGCCGCGCGCTGCCACCGTCATGGGCCTGCTCGAAGAAGCGCGCATGGCGCGCCTGCGCGGCTTCAAGGTGGCACAAAAAAATGGCTCCATGAAAAACGCGTTCGGTCAGGTCAAGGACTGGTTTGTGGGGAACTTTTAGCCATGAATACCCAACTCTGGTTGAACCGCGCCAGTCCCCCCGGACGCAAGCGATGGCGATGGCGGCCCTCAGAACCGCGCGTCCGACCCAGCAAGAATTTGAACAGTTTCAGCAGTATCCAACCCATTGAAATCCAAGGAGCAAAAAATGCCTATCGAAATGATTGAAGAACAAGCCTTTAACCTGGGCACCCAGATCAAAGTGATTGGCGTCGGCGGTGGTGGCGGCAACGCGGTCGGCCACATGATTGACTGCGGCGTGCAAGGGGTGGAGTTCATCTGCGCCAACACCGATGCGCAGGCCTTGAGTCGCAGCGATGCGCACAAATGCATCCAGCTCGGCACCACCGGCCTGGGCGCTGGCAGCAAGCCTGACAAAGCGCGTGAAGCCGCAGAAGTGGCGGTTGACGACATTCGGGCCGCCATCGAGGGCGCCAACATGCTGTTTATCACTGCCGGGATGGGCGGCGGCACCGGCACCGGTGCGGCGCCGGTGATTGCGCGTGTGGCGCGTGAAATGGGCATTTTGACGGTCGGCGTGGTTACCAAGCCCTTTGACTTTGAAGGCGGCCGCCGCATGACCAATGCCGACAGCGGCCTGGTCGAGCTCGAAGCCAATGTCGATTCGCTGATCGTGGTGCTGAACGAGAAATTGCTCGACGTACTGGGCGATGACGTGACACAGGACGAGGCCTTTGCCCATGCCAACGATGTGCTGAAAAACGCCGTCGGCGGCATTGCCGAAATCATCAACGTGCCGGGCCTGATGAACGTCGACTTTGAAGACGTGCGCACCGTCATGGGTGAGCCTGGCAAGGCCATGATGGGCACCGCCATAGCCGCCGGGCCGGATCGGGCGCGCATTGCGGCGGAACAGGCCGTGGCCTGCCCGCTGCTCGAAGGCATCGACTTGTCGGGCGCCAAGGGCGTGCTGGTGCTGATCACGGCTGCCAAAGGGTCGCTGAAACTGTCCGAGTCCAAGCTGGCCATGAACACCATCCGTGCCTACGCCTCACCGGACGCCCACGTGATCTACGGCACCGCGTACGACGACGAGCTGGGCGATGAAATCCGCGTCACCGTCGTGGCCACGGGCCTCTCGCGCCAGGGCGTGCGGCGCACCGCGCCGCCGCTGCAGGTACTGCGCACCGGCACCGACAACGTGCCGTTTCAAGTGCCCAGCTTCAATCCGGCCGGCACCAACGGCAATGTCTCCGCCATGATGCCCAACGGTTCGGGCAATGCGGGCCGGGCGCAGCCCGACTACAACGCGATGGCCACGCCCAGCGTTTGGCGCCGGCCGCCGGACCGCACGCAGGCCGCAGCCAAGGTGGACGCGCTGGCCAGCGGCGGCATGGACGACTTCGAGATTCCCGCTTTCCTGCGCAAGCAGGCGGATTGAGGTCTCAAAAAAGGTGCTGGTCGTGCTGGCTTTGATGGGGCCTGCTGCCCCGGTGGGGCAGGCGCAGCAGGACGGGCGATGAAGCCTGTGTTGCGTTGGCTCGGTCTGGTGGTGGCGGCGCTGCTGGCGCTGCAACTCTATTTTGTCGTTCGTATTGCCGCCATGACGCTGGTGGACCCGCAGTCCACCGCCTTTGAGCGCTCACAGGTGTGGCGCCAGTGGCACGACAAAGGCAGTTGGCGCTGGCGTCAGCAGTGGGTGGCTTACCCGCAGATCGCCGACAACCTCAAGCGTGCGGTGATCGCCGCTGAGGACGACAGTTTCATCTACCACGACGGCGTGGACTGGGACGCGCTGGAGAAGGCCTGGCAAAAAAATGCCAAGGCCGAGGCGCAAGCGGCCAAGCAACAGGCCGCCCAAGCCGCCAAAGCGCCAGCGACCCAGAAAAAAGCCGCAGCGCCGACGACAAGCAAGCCGCTGGCTCGGGCCCCCAAAGTCGTCGGTGGCTCCACCATCACGCAACAACTGGCAAAAAATCTGTTCCTGTCGGGTGAGCGCACCCTGCTGCGCAAGGGCCAGGAGTTTGTCCTGGCCATGCTGCTGGAGGCCTTGCTCAGCAAGCAGCGCATTCTGGAGATTTACCTCAACAACGTGGAGTGGGGCGAGGGCGTCTTTGGCGCCGAGGCCGCAGCGCAGCACTACTTTCGCAAACCGGCGTCCAAATTGAGCGCCTATGAAGCCGCGCGCCTGGCCGTGATGCTGCCGCGCCCCAAGTATTTTGAAAAATTGCCCAACTCCAGCTACATCGCCGGGCGTGCCAACGTGATTGTCAACCGCCTGAACAACGCTGAACTGCCCTGATGCCGTTGCACCCTGCAGGCCAGCTTGATTTCCCTCGCGACGGCAAGACAAAAGCATTTTTGGTGTTCTGTCTGGCGCTGGTGGTGCAGAGCTGCATGATTGCCCAACACCTGGCCGCGCGCCCATTGGTCGCGATTAAACAGTGTAGAAAACAAGAACTCCTGACGGTGCCCCTGACTGTTACTTGAACACGGATCAAAATATCCCTACACTACTTATGGTCTTGTGTCGATTTAGGATCTTTTTATCAACTTAAGGGTTTCATCATGGTAACTTCGAATTTCAAGGTGCTTGCAGTAACCGGTGCGATTGCCAGCCTGTTTTTGGCTGGCTGCGGTGGCGGTGGTGGTTCGAGCGCCCCCATCGTTACTCCGGCGCTGCTCTCCGGCACCGTCGCTGGCGGCGCCGCTGTGATCGGTACCGTCATCGTGACCGACAGCAAAGGTGCCACTAAAAGCGGCAATATCGAAGCCAATGGCCACTACTCGATCGACGTCAATGGCATGACCGGCCCCTTTGTGTTGAAGGCGGCGGGTACGGTGGGCAATACCAGCGTTACCTACTATTCCGCGGCCACCGTTGCGGATGTGGGCGGCACGGTCAATGTCACACCTTTTACTAACCTGATTGTGTCGAACATTGCCGCCCAGATGGCCGAGAACTATTTCAAGGACGGCGCCCATTCTGACCAGATTGGCTCCTTGATTACGCCTGCCAACCTGGTCGCCGCCGAAACTGCGCTGCAGGCCAAGCTGCAGCCGGTACTCACGGCCCTGGGCGTGGGCGACAGCATTGACCTGTTGCGAACTACGTTCGCGGCTGATCACTCCGGCATGGATGCCGTTTTGGACCTGGTCAAGGTCGAGGTCGATACGACCACCAATATCGCCACACTCAAGAATGCCATGACGCTGGCCGTCATGGCGACAGACAATGCCGCGGATAAGAACGACACGACACCGGTAAGCAACACGACCGGGATCACCCCGACGGCAGCGACGGATTTGCAGGCGGTCGTTGCCAAGCTCAATGGTTTCGCCGCCTTGTTTGCCACCGGCCTGCCCACCCGTGCAGCAATGGAGGCAAGTGGTGTGTTCGACATCTCCAGCAACTTCATGATGGGTGGCCAAACTTTTGCCCAGTTTGCAGACGAACTGTCTACCCAGTCAAAAGCGGTCGGTTTGAAATTCAGCAATGTGGCCATTGAGCTTGATGCGGCGGGTACCTCTGGCATGTTGACGGCCGACATCAGCTCCAATTCCGCTGATTTCGGCGAAAAAATTCAGCTGAAGATGGTCAAGGTGAATAACGTCTGGCAAGTACAAGGCGACGGCATGATCGCTAATGTCTCGATCTATGCCCAAGCCAGCCGCAATGAATGGATTACTTTACCGTCAGCGATGCAGCCATCGGGTTCCAACGGTCAATCCATGCAAAGCGGAATCAATATCTGGATAGATCCATTCGCCTACAACAGCACACCGGGCCACACAGCAGTTGTTTCGGCACTGGTCACCGGACCGGGTCTGGGCAACGGCATCACCATGGTCCAAGATGTCAAAAATACGTGGCTGAAGCTGTCCAACTCCATGTACAGCGACAATCTGGTGCCTGAATGTGCGGCAACCGTTACAACCCAGTGTGTCAACATTGCGCAAGCAGTCGATAACAGCGAATACACCATTGTTCTGAAGGATGGCAGCGGCAACGCCCTCAATGGAACGGGTTACAAGTTGCATCTGCCCAAACAGCCCTACGCCACCAGCGCGCTCACAGCCGCGATGTTCCCGAGCATCGCATCCATCACGATTGATGGAAGCCCACTCACCCCAAGCACGGTCATCGCCAACAAGAGCGTCGCCATAGGCTGGACAATGCCAACAGGTCTTCAGTCCAAGGATATAAATGTTTGGGCGAATACAACAACCGGCGATACCTACGTGCGGGTTGAGAAAAGCCTCTCGCCTACGGCCACCAGTGCCTTGATTGGCTTGGGTAGCCCAATGGCAACCGGAACGGTTAGCAGCGCAGGGGTCTGGCTCCAGGGGATAGATGCCTTTGGTCGCCGTTTTGGTCTGTCCAAGTCAGTGCAGAGCCAATAAGAGTCGCCGACTCAGTAGCTTGAGGTGATCTGCGCCCCGCCAGGCAGTTGTGCTTGCGGGGCGTTTTCAATGGACTCTGCGGGCGAATTCAAGCTTTGAGCAAATGACATGATCGGCCAAGAAACAACGCCTCGTTCTCATATGGATTCGCCGTGACCATGCGCGTTCGTTTGATGACATGGCCTAGCAACGTTTTGTGCCGAATTAGGCTATAGCCCCCGTCAAATAAGCACAAGCAGCTACTAAATTAGTATCAACAAAAAATGAGAATCCTCGGCATTGACCCCGGCTTGCGCACCACCGGCTTTGGTGTGATTGACGTCGCGGGCGCTGACCTGACCTACGTTGCCAGCGGCACCATCAGCACCCTGCATCTGGACAAAGGCCAGCTGCCGGCGCGGCTCAAGGTGCTGTTTGATGGCATCCGCGAGGTGGTGGCGCGCTACCAGCCTGAGTGCGCCTCGGTCGAGATCGTATTTGTCAACGTCAACCCGCAATCCACCTTGCTGTTGGGGCAAGCGCGTGGCGCCTGCATCACGGCGCTGGTCTCTGGCGATTTGCCGGTGGCTGAATACACCGCGCTGCAAATGAAACAGGCGGTGGTGGGCTATGGCCGCGCCGACAAAAGCCAGGTTCAGGAGATGGTGCGTCGCTTGCTGGCCCTGCCGGGTCTGCCGGGCCCGGACGCCGCCGACGCGCTGGGGCTGGCCATTACGCACGCCCATGCGGCCAAGGCCCTGGCCCGGCTGGCGCAAGCCGATGGTGTGATGGGCGCGGGCAGCGGCAAGTACAAGGCCGGGCGCAGTCGCTGATCTTGATATATATTTGGGGCGCGGCAGGCCTTGTGATTTCCATCGTGACCTGCCGTCTTCGTTTCTGAGGCATTTTCCTCTGACCTGTTTCATCCCGCTCGTTTTCGACTGGGGCTTGAATTCCCCTGGTGGGGCTTTGTTTAAGGTTGACTATTTGTGAGTCCCAAAGAATTTCCAAAGTTGGCCGACGCTGAATCGGCATTGGCCGTGCTGCAGGCTGAATCTTCGTTTGCAGCGGTGCCGGTTCCCAAATATCTGCAGGAAACCTATTGGTGGGCTTATGTGCATCCGAACGCTGTGCGCGTGTTTGAGCGCCAGTGGCTGGTGAACCTGATTTTGTGGGGCAACTTTGCCCGTCTGCGCGACGCGGCCCTGCATGAGCTGGGCAGCGTGATCGACGGCAAGGTCTTGCAGGTGGCCTGCGTCTATGGCAACTTCACCGAGTATCTGGTCAAGCGCCTGGGCCCGAACGGTCACCTGGACGTGATTGATGTGGCGCCGGTACAGATCACCAATCTGCACACCAAGCTCAAAGACAGCCGCCAGGTCACGGTGCAGCGGCAGGACTCCACCGACATGCAGTTTGAAGACGCCAGCCGTGACGCCGTGGTGGTGTTTTTTCTGCTGCACGAGCAACCGGTCGAGGCGCGGCATAAAACCATCGCCGAGGCCCTGCGCGTGACCAAACCCGGTGGCAAGCTTGTTTTTGTGGACTACCACCGTCCCGTTGCGGTCAATCCGTTTCGCTACATCATGGTGCCGATTCTGACCACGCTGGAACCGTTTGCGATGGATATGTGGCGCGGCGAAATCACCGACTGGCTACCCGCTGACATCCCGGTGGCCAAGGTCGAAAAGCAGACCTTTTTTGGCGGCCTGTACCAAAAAGTGGTGGTCACGCGCTGAAGGGCCGCGCGGCTGCACTGGCCGCCGCCCCTTGCTGCAAGCGCTTTGGCGGCTTAGGCCAGCCGCTCCAGTATCAGCACGGCAAAAAAGCCAAAGCCGGTCAGCAGCACCCATTTGAGGATCAGCAAGCCGTAGCGTTTGAAGCGTGGCTCACCCGTGGCCGCATAGAACGCAAACGACACCACGGCGCCCAGCAGCAGCAAGAGGATGAGCCAGCGCATCAGCAGCATGGTGGGGCCTTGCCTTACCAGGCCGGTGCCAGTTGCGCAAAGCCGCGAGGCGCGCGCTCGGCATCTTCAAAAGTGACCACTTCCCAGGCATCGGTGCGCCTGAGCAACTCGCGCAGCAGCAGGTTGTTGAGGGCGTGGCCGGAACGCCGCGCGCTGTAGTTCGCCAGCAAGGGCTTGCCCAGCAGATAGAGGTCGCCCATGGCATCCAGGATTTTGTGCTTGACGAACTCGTCGTCGTAGCGCAAGCCCTCGGCGTTGAGGATCTTGTAGTCGTCCATCACGATGGCATTGTCCAGGCCGCCGCCCAGCGCCAGACCCTTGGCGCGCATCATTTCCACGTCTTTGGTAAAACCAAACGTGCGGGCACGGGCGATGTCCTTGGCATACGAGCCGCTGCTCATGTCAAACACCACGCGCTGGCCGGTGGCGTCCACCGCCGGGTGGTCAAAGTCAATCTCAAAACTGAGCTGGTAGCCATGGTAGGGCGCCAGGCGGGCCCATTTTTCAGTCGCGCCGCTGCCCTCGCGCACCTCCACCGTCTGGGTCAGCCGGACAAAACGCCGTGGTGCGTTTTGCATCACGATGCCAGCGCTTTGCAGCAGAAACACAAAGGAGGCGGCCGAGCCGTCCAGGATCGGCACTTCTTCGGCCGTGATGTCAACATACAGGTTGTCAACGCTCAAGCCGGCGCAGGCCGACATCAAATGCTCGACCGTGTGCACCTTGACGTTGCCACTGGCAATGGTGGACGCCATGGTAGTGTCAGAGACAGCGGTGGCCGAGACGGCAATCTCCACCACTTGCGGCAGATCCACCCGGCGGAACACGATGCCGGTATCGGGCGGCGCGGGCCGCAGGGTGATTTCGACGCGCTGGCCGCTGTGCAGGCCCACGCCAACGGCGTGAGTCAGGGATTTGAGGGTTCGTTGTTGCAGCACGGGCTGATTTTACCAAGGCATCCCTGTTTCAGGGCTGCATGACGGCGCGCAATTCGGCCAGTACCTGCTGCGCGGGCGGGCGCACACCACGCCAGATCAAAAAGGACTCGGCCGCCTGCCGCACCAGCATGCCCAGGCCGTCGCGTGGCAGCGCGCCGTGTTCACGCGCCCAGGTCATGAAGCCTTGTGCGGCAGGGCCATACATCATGTCGTAGGCCAGGCCACCGGGCCTCAATGTGCTGCCCGCCACCGGCACACCGGCGCCGCTCAGGCTACTCATCGTGGCGTTGATGACCACATCAAAACTGCCCTGCAGTCCGCGCAGATCATGCGTTAGTAGCTCTGTTTCTTGTAGCGTTGCCAGTGCCGCATGGCGCTCAACCAGGGCAGTGGCTTTCGGGAGCGTGCGGTTGGCCACGGTGATGCTGGCCGGTCGCGCCAGGATCAGGGGCCCGAGCACGCCCGCGGCAGCACCGCCGGCGCCGATCAGCAGCAGGCGTCTGCCCTGCAGGTCAAACCCGGCGCCTTGCTGGATGTCGTCGACCAGTCCGGCGCCATCGGTGTTGTCCGCCAGGATCTGGCCCGGCTGGAACGTCAGGGTATTGGACGCCTGCGCCAGGCTGGCCCGCTCGCTGGTGTGGGTTGCCAGCGCGGCGGCTTCAAATTTGAACGGTACGGTGATGTTGCAGCCGCGTCCGCCCTCTTGGATGAAGGTTTGCACCGCCAGCGCAAAGTCGTCCAGTTCAATGTGACGCCTGCCATAGTGCATGGCCTGCCCGGTCAGTTCGGCAAAGCGGGCATGAATCCAGGGTGAGCGGCTGTGGGCCACCGGATTGCCCATGACGCAATAAAGATCGAGAGACATGGTTGAGCTGTTTGGCCTGTGAGTTGATTTAACCGGCATTCATTGGGATGTGAGCCGGGTTTCCAGTGTCTCGTCGCGCGTGAACTTGAAGGCCGAGATCACCACGATCTGGTCGGCCCGGCGACGCATGGCGGCGGAAAAGGCGCCAAACGGCGCCGCACTGCGGGTAATGGCCTCAGCGCGCCGGTCCAGGGTCCGGTTGCCCGAGCTTTGCTCGATCCGGGTGGTCAGAATCTGCCCGTCAAAATTAACGGTAACCGACATGACCAGCTCGCCATACAGCTTCTTGCCCGCCAGCTCGGGGAAGTTCTGTGTGCCCTTGTCTTCGATGGCGCGGCGCAGGTGGTCGTAGTAGATGGCGTACACCGCCTCCCGGGTGGCCGGGCTGATGTAGCGCTTTTTGGGGCGGGCGTTTTCCTGGTTGATGCGCCGCTCAATCTCGGCCAGCAGTCTGATCAGCTGGCGGCGTTTCTGTTCGCGCTCGGCGCGCTCGGGCGACGCGCTGGCCTGGCGCGGGTCGGCGGGCGGCAGCGCCGCCAGCATGCTTTTCACCTGAGCCAGCAACAGCGTTTGTTGTTCCTGCATGTTTTGCAGTTGGCGCTGCGTTTGATCCTCGGTGTCGTCGCCCGTTTCCGAGATCAGCGCGGGCGGCAGCGGGCTGGTGGCGCGGCCGCGCTCGGCGTCGCCGCCACCGGCCATGTTGGCCTGGGCAATGGCGCGTGCCTTGTCGGGGCGCTCCTGGGTGCGCGCATTGACCAGAATGACTTCCAGCGGGGTGTCTTCAAACACGCGGTTGAAGGCCTGCGGATCCACAAAGCGCACCGTCAAGAGCGCGGCGTGCACGGCAATCGAGGCGCCGAGCGCCAACTGCAGCGGGCTGAGGGATGACAGCTTCACGGGGCAGGGTTGTCGGCGGCGGCCTGGGCCGGGTTGCTGCCATTTTCAAGGCTGTCGGCGGCGGGCTCGCTCATGTCAACGGCAATGGCAATCGGGCCGGCGACCGTGAGATCGTCTTCTTCGTCGGCCTCGATCTCGGCCTCGGTCTCAAGCGGCAGGTCAAGCCGCTCGATCACGGTGCCATGCACGTCCAGCGACACCTCGTCAATGTCTCCGAGTTTGACCCGCACCCGGGCCCCGCGTGGCAAGCCTTGCGCACCCATCACCGGCAGCACCAGCGGCAGGTGGTCGGCGCGCACCAGGTTGTCCTTGAACAGCGTGGCTTCAATTTCGACAATGCCTTGCTGCTGCACGTATTTGAGCGTCCAGAAGCGCTCCATCGCACCCTGAAAGCTGTTGTAGGCAAAGTAGGCGGCATCAAAGCCGGAAATGATCGAAAACAGCTCGGCGTCTTTGGGCTTGAAGGGCGCGGCCAAGGCGGCGGTTTTACCGTGGCGGGCGCAGGCAATGATTTGCCACTGGTTGACCAGGTCGACGTAACGGCGCAGCGGCGAGCTGCTCCAGGCATAGCTTTTGACACCCAGGCCGGCATGGGGCAAGGAGCGGGTGCCCATGCGCACCTTGACGCCCGGCAACATCGAGGCCTGACTGCGGTAAATGCCGGGCACCCCCAGCTCCGCCATCCAGCTGCCCCAGGTGCTGTTGGCCAGAATCATGGCCTCGGAGACAATCAGGTCCAGCGGCGCGCCGCGCTGGCGGGTGCTGATCTGCACCTGCTCGGTGCCCTGCGGCTCGGCCCCGTCATTGCCCACCAGCTTGAAGTTGTAATCGGGCCGGTTGAAGTTCTCCGGTTTGCCCCGCACCACTTCGCGTTTGGCTTTCAGGTCATTCGCCAAGCGGTATAAAAATGAGAGCTGCTCACGCTTATGCTGTAAGGGCTGGGGGTCCATTTCATGCATAAAGCCGGGGTCTTCCAGCCATTCGGTGGTGACGATGGCGTCCAGCTGGTCATGGCGCAGATTGGCACCGATGTGCACCCGCTCCAGTTGCGTCTCGGTACTCTTGATCTCCAGCGTGGCTTCGTCCAGCGTCACATACAGCGACACCGCCGGGCAGTCGCGTCCCTCCATCAAGGTGTAGTTTTGCACCACCTCGTCGGGCAGCATGGTGATCTTGTAGCCCGGCATGTAGACGGTGGACAGGCGGTTGCGGCCCAATTGGTCAATCGCACTGCCGGGTTGAAACGCCAGCCCGGGCGCCGCAATGTGGATGCCCAGCCGCACGGTGCCGGTGCCCAGGCCCTGCACCGAGAGCGCGTCGTCAATTTCGGTGGTGGCCGAGTCGTCAACTGAAAATGCCCGCGCTGGTGACAGGGGCAACTCGTCCTTGATCAGTGGCGCATCGATCTTGGCAAAGCCCACGCCCCTGGGGAAGTTCTCCAGCAGGAAGCGCTTCCAGTGAAACTGGTACGGTGAATCGATGGCACCGGCTTTGATCAGCAACTCCAGCGGCCCCAGATGCGTGGCGCGCGAGGCTTCCACCACCGCCTTGTACTCGGGCGCGTTTTTGTCGGGCTTGAACAGGATTTTGTAAAGCTGGTCGCGGATCGGCTGCGGGCAACTGCCCTGGCTCAGCTCGGCGACCCACTGCTCGGTTTGCTGCGCGATCAGTTTCTTTTTCTCGATCGCGGCCAGGGCCAGCGCGATGATGTCGGCCGGGGCCTTGCGAAAACGCCCCTTGCCCGCGCGGCGAAAGTAATGCGGCGCCTCAAACAGGCGCACCAGCATGCCGGCCTGTTCGCTTAAGGTGGCGTGCAGTGAAAAATAGTCGCGCGCCAGGTCGGCAAAACCAAATTCTTCTTCCGGCGCAAACTCCCAGGCCAGCTCCAGCTCGATCGTCTGGCTGAGCGCCTGCGCCTCCAGCACAAACTGCGCTGGCGTTGGTTTCTCAAATTTAAGCAAAAAGTTGGCGGCCTTCACCTTGACCCGTTTGCCGCTGTCCAATTCCACCTGCGCAGACGTCTCCGCTTCAGACAGCACCCGACCGGCCATAAATTTTCCGGCTTCTTCAAAGAGTAAAAACATGGGCGTGATTGTCACAGCAAATCATGAAAGGGCTGGCGGCTCGTCCAGCGGCAGCCACCAAAGTCACGCGCGTCGGGGGTGACGATTCTGCCGGACAATCGCTACCACAACCACCTAACAGCCCTTTTTCCACATGAGCACGTATTCAATACTCCTTGTCTGCACTGACAACCTGTGCCGCAGCCCAACGGCTGAGGAAGTCCTGCGCCAGAAGGCGATCCAGCATGGGCTGACTGATCAGGTGAGGGTGGCTTCGGCAGCAACCCATGACTTCAACACCGGAGAGCCGGTCGATTTTCATGCACAGAAACACGCGATGCGCCGGGGTTATGACCTCTCCGGTCTCAGAGCACGGCTATTGCATGCGGATGACTTTGAACGATTTGATCTGATTCTTGCGATGGAAGAGAGCAATCTGCTGCTGCTGCGCCTGAGCTGCCCGCAAAAATACCATGACAAGCTTCACTACTTCACGCAATATTGCAGCGACCCAGCCAGCCAGGATGTGCCTGATCCGTTCTACGGCCAGCCGCAGGACTTTGAGCATGTGCTCGACGTCATTGAGGATGGTTGCGAAGGTGTTCTCATCGCGGTGAATGAAGAGATCGATCATGACGATTGAATCCAAAGCCGTCATCGCCATCTTTTAACGCCGGCTACGGTGCTGTTTTCACCCACGAGGGAACGCACGAACTCGATGCAGCCATCATGGACGGAGCGACCTTGCGCGCCGGTGCCGTGGCATGTGTGAGCCGGGTGCGCCGGCCCCTGCGTGCCGCCCGTGCCGTCATGGAGCGCAGTGAGCATGTGCTGTTGGTGGCAGCCGGTGCTGAAGCTTTTGCACAAGCCTGCGGCCTGGAGTTGGTTGACCCCGCGTTTTTCTCTACCGACGCGCGACGCACACAACTGCAACACGCACTCTCCACGGACAAAAGCATGATGGATCATGACGGTGCCGCCCTGGTGTTTCGTGCCTCAAACACGTTGGCAGCGCCACTGCTTGAGAGCAGCAAGCTGGGCACCGTTGGCGCGGTTGCGCTTGATCGTCATGGCAACCTGGCCGCTGCAACGTCAACCGGCGGCATGACCAACAAGCGTTGCGGTCGAGTCGGAGATTCGCCCCTGATCGGCGCTGGCACGTATGCCGACAACCGCACAGCCGCCATTTCTTGCACCGGCACTGGTGAGGTGTTCATCCGTGGCGTTGTGGCTTATGACATTTGCGCCCGTATGGCCTATGGGGGCCAAACGCTTGATGTTGCGGCGCACGAAGTGGTCATGAAAACCCTGGCCGCCCTTGGCGGTAGAGGTGGTTTGATCGCAGTTGATGCCCAGGGCCACCTGAGCTTTCCGTTCAATACGGAAGGCATGTACCGCGGCCATGCCCGCCTTGGAGAAGCGCCGCAGACCGCTATTTTTGCTGAAGGTCGTGCCCGAATCAAATGATCAACTGCAGTCACTCGAAGACGTGTTGGTCAGTTATTACCGCGCAGCGATGAGTGTTCGGCGAATGCTTTTAAAGATCTGATCTGAGCCATTGCCGACGTTGGTTTTTGGAAGGCATCGGATAGCAGTGCGGCGTAAGCGGGTACTCGTAAAACCAAGCTGTCGATCCGGTCCCGACCAGGAGCGGTCATTTGTTCAAACCATCAGCCAAGAAGTACGTTCTTCAGTGGAAACGTCTTGAGGGATAAGCTACTTCCATCCGCGTTTGTCGCCTTCTCCGCTCGTGCCACTGCATCTGCCGCTGCCAGCACCGCCTGAGCCGCGGTCCGTGCCGCTTCCTGTGCCACTGCCTGTGCAGCCGCGTGTGCGGACGCCTGCGCTGCTGCCTGTGCCGCTATTTGTAGAGCCTGTGCCGCTTCCTTTTCCACTGTCTGTGCCGCTGCCTGTGCCGCCTGTGCCGTTGCCTGTGCCACTATCAGTGCCGCCTGTGCTGTTGCCTGTGCCACTATCAGTGCCGCCTGTGCCGCTGCCTGTTTCGCTGTCAGTGCTTCCTGTGCCGTTACCTGTGATGCTGCCAGTACCGCTTGTGCCGTTACCTGTGATGCTGCCAGTACCGCCTGTGCCGTTACCTGCGACGCTGTCAGCGCAGCCTGTGCCGCTTTCTGTGACGCTGTCAGTGCCTTATCCGCATGCCCCAATATCGCTGCGGCATCCCTGTCCGCCGCTGCGCGTCTCAGCGCATCCTGCGTTGCCTGCCACGCATCATGTGCCGCCTTTAGTGCCGCATGTGCCTTCTCAAGGCTTGTTCCCTTGTTGTTACCAGGCCTATCAATGTTCACTTTTTCTCCTTTGTTGCTATCACGACTATTAGCAGTGTCAACGTTTTCTCGTAAGAACTGCAACCACTGAATGAAGTTGCTCCCGGTTGACCATACCGCTCAGCCGCTCCATTATGCGGCGCTCAATAGCTGCGCCGCGTGCCAACGTGTGTCATAACTTTGGGCTCGACTTAACGCACACATTGATTATTAAGAACAGACGTTTGAACGTCCGCCTCTGGCACTGACCTGACGTACCGATCGTTTCGGCGCGCACCCGGCTTCCAGTCTGTGACCGTCGCAGACACCAGACAGCCGCACTCGGGTATTGGGCTTGCTGTCATCGGCTCTCGTGAAAATTCAGGGCTGGCGATATTCCCTATGGATGGTCAACGGCCGTCACGCAGCGTGGCTGCATCGCCGCTGCGCAACATGCCCTTGCTTTCAATGAACGCCATCACCTCCTGCACGCCGCTCAGGGTTTTCAGGTTGGTCATGACAAAGGGCTTGAGACCCTTGACCGTGGTGCGCATACGCGTCGTGTCCGCCGCCATGACGTCCAGGCTGGCGCCCACATAAGGGGCCAGGTCGGTCTTGTTGATGACGAACAGGTCGCTCTTGGTGATGCCGGGGCCGCCCTTGCGCGGGATTTTTTCACCGGCGGCCACGTCGATCACATAGATCGTCAGGTCGGACAGCTCGGGGCTGAAAGTGGCGGCCAGGTTGTCGCCGCCGCTTTCGATGAACACGATGTCGGCATCGGGAAAGTCCACCAGCATGCGGTCGATGGCCTCCAGGTTGATGGAGGCATCTTCGCGGATGGCGGTGTGCGGGCAGCCGCCGGTTTCCACGCCCATGATGCGATCGGCAGGCAAGGCGCCGCTCTCGGTCAGCAGGCGCTGGTCTTCCTTGGTGTAGATGTCGTTGGTGATGGCGACCAGGTCGTAGCGCTCGCGCATGCCTTTGCACAGCATCTCCAGCAAGGTGGTTTTGCCGGAGCCGACCGGGCCGCCGATGCCCACGCGCAAGGGCGGCAGGATTTTTGTGCGGTTTTTGATGTGGTGCAATGGGGTGTTCATGACGTGTTTTGCTATTGATTAAGGAGTTCTCTACGCAGGCTGCATAAGGGCTAGGACCTGAAAAGCCGTGAATACTGCACCTCATGCCGGGCACTCAGAATAGCCAGCATGGGAGAAAAAGCCTGGCGCGCGTCGTCCGGCAGGGTGAGCGCGTGATCAACGGCGCACGGGATTTGCGCTGCCAGCGCCTGCAGAATGCGCTGCCCCGCGCTCTGGCCCAGCGGCACCGATTTGATGGCGGCTTGCACCATGTTCTCGGCCCAGCCAAAGGCATAGGCCAGCAGGCAATCGCGCAACGGGGCCTGGGTGGCGCTGGCTGCAAGCGCAAAAGCCAGCGGATACGTGGGCTGCAAATTCGCCAGCAGCTCGATTTGCTCCGCTGTGGCGGTGGTGTGGTTGCGCAGCCATTCCAGCAAGGATCGGCCCATTTGCTCGGTTTGTGCCCGCAGCTCATTACTTTCACGGGTTTGCAGTACCCAGGCGTTGAGTTGAGAAATTCGCGCGGTGTCGCCGCACTGCCAGGCGGGCATGGACTGGGCCAGCACCGCAAGGTCCGAGCGCGTCAGACTCAGGTCAAGCTGATCGAGCAGCCATTCGGACGCTTCTTCTTCTGTAGCAACTCGGGCAGTATCCACGGCGGCTTCAAGCCCTTCTGAGTAGGAGAATCCGCCGATAGGCAGTGCCGGTGACGCCAGCCACATGAGCTGCAGCAGACTGGTGGCGTTCATGGCTCAATGCGCGTGCTGGCAGCCGGGGCCATGCACGTGTTCAGGCTCGCCGTCGTGGTCATGCGCGTGCCCACCCGTGGCGTAGGCGCCGTTCTCAGGCTCGAATGGCTCGTTGACAGCCAGCACCGTCAGGTGCATGGCGCGCAGCATGTCGGCCAGCACATGGTCGGGCTCGATTTTGAGGTGGTCGGGCTTGAGCTCAATCGGCACATGGCGATTGCCCAGGTGGTAGGCGGCGCGCGTCAGGTCAAACGCGGTGCCGTGGCTGCTACAGGGTGTGATGCGCAGCACAGGCTGCGGCGCAGCGTCGACCTTGACCAGCGAGCCATCTTCAGCGACCAGCACGTCGCCGCCGCGCACCACCGTGCCGCGGGGCAAAAACACGCCAAGCTGTCGACCGGCCGAGTCGGTGGCTTCAAAGCGGCTTTTTTGCCGCACGTCCCAGTCAAGTTCCATCGTGCTTGCTCGCCTGAGCAGAACCGGTGCCAGGCCTTGGCCTTGGGGGATGAGTTTGGAGATGGTGAGCATGTCAGATTTGTAGCGCTTGTTGTCGAAGGTGAAAGCTGATAATATAACAACTGTTATAACTTCAAGGCTTGATCATGACAACGCTTAAACTTTCCCAAATTGGTAATTCGGTTGGCGTGATCTTGCCCAAAGAACTTTTGGCGCGCTTGCATCTTGAAAAAGGTGATGTTGTATTTATGACAGACACCGTCAATGGCTTCACTATCTCGCCCTATGACCCCACTTTTGATGAGCAAATGACGCAGGCGCGAAGCATTATGAAAAAGCGTCGCGCTGTATTGCATGAGTTGGCCAAATGAGTGCGCGGCGGCAAAACTGGGTGTGGATTGAAAGTGCCCTGATTCACGCTGTTCACGACGAACAGTTGGCTGAACACGGTGGTGGCACTGGCGTGCGAGACCACAATCTGCTTGAATCTGCGCTGGCACGGCCGCAACAACTCGCACACTATGGCTCACCCGACGAGGCCGACCTGGCTGCCAGCTACGGTTACGGTATTTCACGCAATCATTCCTTTGTCGACGGCAACAAGCGCACGGGCTTTGTGGCGTTAGAGTTATTTTTGGCACTCAATGGCTACGACCTGACCGCAACAGATGCCGATTGCGTCTTGATCATGCTGTCGGTTGCCGCAGGCGACATCGAAGAAGCGGCGTTTGCCCAGTGGATTCGTCAGCATGTGCAAGCCCGCTAAGCGCTACAACAGCGCCTTGGTCATAAACAGGCTGTACGGGTCCAGCACATAGTTGGCAAACGGGCCACATTCCACAAAACCTTCACTCATATACAGCTTTTGTGCTGCGGCGAAAGGCGCGTGAGGACCGGTCTCCAGGCTGATGCGCTGGATGCCTTTGACCCGCGCGGCGGACTCGATATGCCGCAGGATGACTCGCGCGACACCTTTGCGCACATGGGCGCTGGCCGTGCGCATGGACTTGAGTTCGGCATGGTCGGCGCTGAGTTGCTTGAGGGCACCGCAACCCAGCAGCTCGTGGTTGTCCCACGCCGTCCAGAACGTGATGGACGGATGGCGCAGCGCTTCGAGGTCAAGCGCATGCACACTTTCCGGCGGCGAGTGCTCATACATGGCATTCAGATGCGTTTGCAGCAAGGCCTGGATGGCGCTGCCTTGTAGATCATCGATGCGAATGTCCATGATATTTAGAACAAAAAGTAGCGCTGCGTCATCGGCAAACTCACCGCCGGCTCGCAGGTGAGCAACTCGCCGTCGGCGCGCACGCTGTAGGTCTGGGCATCGATCTCCATCTTGGGCAGGTAGTGGTTATGCACCATGTGCTCTTTGCGAATGCCCCGGATGTTTTTGACGGCGCTTAAAGTCTTGCTCAGCCCATAGCGCGCGCCAATACCGGCGTTCAACCCGGCTTGCGATACAAAGGTGAGCGAGCCGCGCGCCAAGGCGCCGCCAAACGCGCCAAACATGGGCCGGTAATGCACCGGTTGCGGCGTCGGGATGCTGGCATTGGGGTCGCCCATGGCCGCCATGGCGATTGAGCCGCCTTTGACAATCAAGGACGGTTTGACGCCAAAGAAGGCGGGCCTCCAGACCACCAGATCGGCCCATTTGCCAAGCTCGATGGAGCCCACTTCATGCGCCATGCCGTGCGTCAGTGCCGGGTTGATCGTGTACTTGGCCAGGTAGCGCTTGACCCGGTAGTTGTCGTTGCGCTGCAATTTTTCCACCGGCTCGCTGCGCTCAGGCGGCGGTGCCAGCCAGCCGCGCTGCGCCTTCATCTTGTGCGCGGTCTGCCAGGTACGGATGATGACCTCACCGACGCGGCCCATGGCCTGGCTGTCGCTGCTCATGATGCTGATGGCGCCCAGGTCGTGCAGGATGTCTTCGGCGGCGATGGTTTCCTTGCGGATGCGGCTCTCGGCAAAGGCCAGGTCTTCGGCTATGGCGGCGTCCAGGTGGTGGCAGACCATCAGCATGTCCACGTGTTCATCCAGCGTGTTGACGGTGTACGGCCGTGTCGGGTTGGTGGAAGACGGCAGCACGTTGGGCTCGCCCACCAGTTTCATGATGTCAGGCGCGTGGCCGCCGCCAGCCCCTTCGGTGTGAAAGGTGTGGATGCTGCGACCTTTGAAAGCGGCCAGTGTGTCTTCCACAAAGCCCGATTCGTTGAGCGTGTCGGTGTGGATCGCCACCTGTGTGTCGGTGAGTTCGGCCACGTTCAGGCAGTTGTCGATCGCCGCTGGCGTGGTGCCCCAGTCTTCGTGTAATTTGAGGCCCAAGGCGCCCGCGTTGATTTGCTCGTGCAGCGCGGCAGGCAGGCTGGCGTTGCCCTTGCCCATGAAGCCCAGGTTCATGGCAAACGCATCAGCGGCCTGCAGCATGCGCTCAATGTGCCACGAGCCGGGTGTGCAGGTGGTGGCAAAGGTGCCGGTGGCCGGGCCCGTGCCGCCGCCGGTCATGGTGGTGATTCCGCTACTCAAAGCCTCTTCAATCAGTTGCGGGCAAATGAAGTGGATGTGGCTGTCAAAACCACCGGCGGTGACGATGCTGCCTTCGCAGCTGATGACTTCGGTGCCCGGGCCGATGATGATGTCCACGCCCGGCTGGGTGTCTGGGTTGCCGGCTTTGCCGATGGCCACGATGCGGCTGTCTTTGAGGCCAATGTCGGCCTTGACAATGCCCCAGTGGTCAATGATCAGGGCATTTGTCATGACGGTATCAACCGCGCCCTCGGCCCGGCTGCGCTGCGACTGCGCCATGCCATCGCGGATGGTTTTGCCGCCGCCAAACTTGACTTCTTCGCCGTAGCCGCCCGCGCGCAGGGTGTAGTCGTCTTCGACTTCAATGATCAGGTTGGTGTCGGCCAGGCGCACCCGGTCGCCCACCGTGGGGCCAAACATTTCAGCGTAAGCGCGCCGTCCGATGGTTGCCATATTCAAAATTCCTTGGGGTGGGTCTTACTGCGGGTGGTGGATGCCGACAGGTGACGAGGGAGAAGTGGAATGCCCCGGGTGCAAGAGGTCACGCAGCGAGCCCAGGGCCAGGGCCAGCATGGCCACAGCACAGAGACGGTAAGTGAAGCGGGCCCACTGCGCACCAGCGCGGCGAAACACGCGGTCCACTGCAGCGGCACAGACAAAGCACCACAGCAGCGAGGACAGCATGAAACCCGCAAAAAACACACCGTAATCCGTCGTGCTGGGATCACTGACACCCACTGCGCCCATGGCACCACCAATGGCTGCCCAGTAGGCCAGGTTGTGCGGGTTGGCGAGCGACAGGGCCATGCCCTTGCGCAGGGCCGGCGACTCCGCTGGGGCGTGACCGGGGTTTATGCTGTACTCCACGGCCGCTGCGCGCCAGCTGTCCCACGAGAGGTAGAGCAGGTACACCGCGCCAGCAAAACCCAGTGGCAGGCGCAGCATGTCGATTTGCATGACCAGACCAATGCCGGCCAGGCCCAACATGGCCCAGGTGGCATCACCCACCAGAGAGCCGAGCTGGATCTGCAGAGCCGGACGAAAGCCCCCGCGTACACCTTGGCGCACGGTTTCGGCAAACACGGCACCGGGCGCGGCATTAAACACCAGGCCCAGTACAAAGGCGGAGAAAAACAGGGTCAGCATGGCGCGGTCGAGTTACAACGCGCCCTGCGTCAGGCCGCGAAAGCCGTAGACGATGCGGTCACCCGCGTAGTCCACCAGCTCCACCGTGCGCTGCTGGCCGGGCTCAAGGCGCACCGCCGAGCCGGACGCAATGTTCAGCCGCATGCCTTTGGCGGCAGCCCGGTCAAAGCCGAGCGCGCCATTGGTTTCGGCAAAGTGGTAGTGCGAACCCACTTGAATGGGGCGGTCAGACGCATTCACCACCGCCAGCGTGTGGGCGCGTCTGCCGGGGTTGAGCACATGCTCGGGGCCGTCGGTAAAGAGTTCGCCAGGAATCATGGGAGCCTCGTGGAAGTCAGACGATGGGCTGATGCACGGTGACCAGCTTGGTGCCGTCCGGAAAAGTGGCTTCGACCTGGATGTCGGGAATCATCTCGGCAATGCCGTCCATCACATCAAAGCGGGTCAGGATGGTGCGGCCGAAGCTCATCAATTCGGCCACGGTTTTGCCATCGCGCGCACCTTCCATCACGGCGGCGCTGATCAGGGCCACGGCCTCGGGATAGTTGAGCTTGAGGCCACGCGCCTTGCGACGCTCCGCCAGCAAACCAGCGGTAAATAGCAGCAGCTTGTCTTTTTCACGAGGGGTAAGTTCCATTTCGTTTCACTCAATCCTTTGATTAGCTAGCTCGTGCGGCCGCAAATGCCGGCCGAACACGCGGGGTAAGTTCCATGCGGATCACTACGCAAAACCCGTGCCGTGCCATGGCGGCTGCCATGCCCCTGCCGTGGCATGGAAACTGCACCACAGCGGTGTGACCTCAGACACCCACCCCATCCCGCACGCGGCCGCGTCGACACGCGCGCGGCCCGAGGCGCTGCAGCGCATCACGCTGGTGCGGCGCGACTACAACGGCTGGGTGGCGAGCGAGACGCTGGAAGACTACGCCTTGCGTTTCACGCCGCAACGCTTTCGCAAGTGGTCCGAGTGGCGCGTTGCGAACACCGCTTTTGGCGCCGCCTCGTTCCTGATTCTGGAGGCTGTCGGCGCCACGCTGCTGGTGCAATACGGTTTTACCAACGCGTTTTGGGCCATTCTGGCCACCGGCCTCATCATTTTTCTGGCCGGCCTGCCGATCAGCATTTACGCCGCCCGCTACGGGGTGGACATGGACCTGCTCACGCGCGGCGCCGGTTTTGGCTACATCGGCTCCACGCTCACCTCGCTCATCTACGCCTCGTTCACCTTCATCTTTTTTGCGCTGGAGGCGGCCGTCATGGCCTATGCGCTGGAACTGGCGCTGGGCATTCCGCCCAGCTGGGGCTACCTGATTTGTGCGCTGGCGGTGATCCCGCTGGTGACCCATGGTGTTTCCACCATCAGCCGCCTGCAGGTCTGGACCCAGCCGGTGTGGCTGCTGATGCTGGTGGTGCCCTTTGTTTATGTGCTGATGCGCGACCCTGGTGCTTTCTCGGGCGTGGTGCACTACATCGGGGAAAGAGGAACGGGTCCGGGGTTCAGTCTGCCCTTGTTTGGTGCGGCGCTCACGGTCGGCATCGCCTTGATGACGCAAATGGGCGAACAGGCTGACTACCTGCGTTTCATGCCTGCCAAGACGCCTGCCAATCGCCAACGCTGGTGGTGCAGTGTGTTGGTCGGCGGGCCGGGCTGGGTGATTTTGGGTGTGCTCAAGATGCTGGGCGGGGCGCTCTTGGCTTATCTGGCGATCAGCCACGCGGTGCCGGTGGACCGCGCGGTGGACCCGAACCAGATGTACCTGGCGGCGTATGAATATGTGTTTCCCAATTACGGTTGGGCGGTGGCGGCCACGGCGCTGTTCGTGGTGATCTCGCAGCTCAAGATCAATGTCACCAACGCCTATGCCGGTTCGCTGGCCTGGTCCAATTTTTTCTCGCGCCTGACGCACAGCCACCCGGGCCGGGTGGTGTGGGTGGTGTTCAACACCCTGATTGCGTTCATGCTGATGGAGATGAATGTGTTTCAGGCGCTGGGTGATGTGCTGGGCCTGTACTCCAACATCGCCATCGCCTGGATGATGGCGGTGGTGGCCGACCTGGTCATCAACAAACCGCTGGGCCTGTCACCGCCGGGCATCGAGTTCAAACGCGCGCATCTGTATGACATCAACCCGGTGGGCGTCGGTTCCATGGCGCTCGCGTCCCTCTTGTCAGTCACGGCGCACCTGGGGCTGTTCGGCCCCATGGCGCAGGCCTTCTCGGCGCTGATTGCGCTGGGCACGGCGTTCGTGGCCGCGCCGCTGATTGCATGGGCCACCCAGGGCCGCTACTACATGGCACGACAGAGCGCGGCGCCAGCGGGCGGGGCGGTGGGTGAGGGGGCCTGCAAGCGCTACCAGGTGCAGCGCTGCGTGATCTGCGAACGCCAGTACGAAGGCCCCGACATGGCGCATTGCCCGGCCTACCAAGGCGCCATCTGCTCGCTGTGTTGCACGCTGGACGCGCGCTGCGGCGACCTGTGCAAACCCCACGCTTCCCTGTCCAGCCAATGGTCCGCCACCTTGCGCTGGCTGCTGCCGCGGCGCAGCTGGTCGTACCTGGACAACGGCCTGGGCTACTTTCTGCTGCTCATGGGGGTGACCGTGCCGCTGCTGGCCAGTGTGTTCGGTCTGCTCTATCACCAGGAGTTGCGCGCCTTGACGCTGAGTGTGACTGACATCGTGCAGTTGCAGGCGCCGCATGCCGCTTTGCGTTCGGGGTTCTTCAAGGCCTATATGGCGCTGCTGGTGATTGCCGGCCTGGTGGCCTGGTGGGTGGTGCTGGCGCACAAGAGCCGCCAGGTGGCGCAGGAAGAATCCAACCGCCAGACCCATTTGCTGATGTGCGAGATCGAGTCGCACCGCCAGACCGACGAAGCGCTGCAAACCGCCAGGCGCGTGGCGGAGCAGGCGCGCCATGCCGCCGACCAGGCGAACCAGGCCAAGAGCCGCTACATCAGCGCCATCAGCCACGAGCTGCGCACGCCGCTCAACAGCATCCTGGGCTATGCGCAGCTGATGGGCGAGGACCCGTCCATCCCGGTGCACCGCCAGCAGGCCGTCAGCGTCATCAAGCGCGGCGGCGAGCACCTGCTCTCGCTGATCGAAGGCACACTCGACATCGCGCACATCGAGAGTGGCAAGCTCACGCTCAATCCCCGCCCCATGCACTTCGCCTCCCTGATGCAGGACATCGCCAGCCTGTTTGAGCTCGAAGCGCAGGCCAAGGGCCTGAGCTTTCGTTATGTTGAAGGCGCCGCCCTGCCGGCCGTGGTGCGGGCGGACGAAAAGCGGGTGCGTCAGATATTGATCAATCTGCTGGGCAACGCCATCAAGTTCACCCAGAAAGGGCAGGTCACGTTTGACATCCGCTACGCGCGCGAGATGGCCGTGATTGACATCGAAGACACCGGGCCGGGCCTGTCCCCACAAGAGCTCAATCGCATCTTTGAGCCCTTTACCCGCGCCCATACGCCGGGCGCCACGGCATCGGGCTCCGGTCTGGGGCTGACCATCGCCAAGATGCTGACCGACTTGATGGGTGGTGAACTCACCGTGACCAGCACGCCGGGCATGGGCTCGGTGTTTAAAGTGAAACTGTTTTTGCCCGAGGTGCGCGTGACCTCGGGCGCTGTCGGTGCCCTGTGCTTGTCCGGCTCCTCGGCCGACATGCCAAGGTCTTTGGCGAACAAACCACGCCACGGTTATGCCGGGCCACGCCGACGCGTGCTGGTGGTGGACAACGAAGAGGCCGACCGCGAGCTGCTCGTCAATCTGCTGCAGCCGCTCGGTTTTGAGCTGCGCACCGCCGCCAGCGGCCATGACTGCCTGGACCTGCTGGCAGCGGGCTATCAGCCCGACGTCATCTTCATGGACCTGGCCATGCCCGGCATTGACGGCTGGGAAACCATTCGCCGTCTGCGCGCACTGGGCAGCACCCAGGCGCAGATTGCCATCGTGTCGGCCAATGCTTTTGACAAGGGGCTGGACAACGACGTCGACATGCCAAGTGAAGACTTCATCCTCAAGCCGGTGCGCCACTCCGAGCTGCTGGACTGGCTGGCGCTGCGCTTGTCGCTCACCTGGCTGGACAGCGCCGCACCGGTCGCAGAGCCTGCCCCTGCGCCCCTGCCAGTCGCCCTGGTTTATCCCGAACGGCCGCAGCTCGATGCCTTGCGCGAGGTGGTGAGCCTGGGTTTTTTTCGCGGCATCATGAACAAGCTCGACGAAATCGAGGCCAGCCAGACGCAATGCACCGCCTTTGTCACCGGGATGCGCGGCCTGGCCCGGCAGTTCCAGTTTGAGACCATGAGTCAGCAACTGAACCAGGTGATCCATGAAAACTAGCGCCCCCAAACCCTCGTTGGACCAAACCCTGGACCGTGCCAACAGCGACCTCGTGCTGATCGTGGACGACGTGCCCGACAACCTGTCGGTGCTGCATGACGCGCTGGACGAATCCGGTTACACCGTGCTGGTCGCCACCCATGGCGAGGCTGCCTTGCAGCGCGCCGCGCAAGCCTTGCCCGATATTGTGTTGCTGGACGCCATGATGCCCGGCATGGATGGTTTTGAGGTGGCGCGGCGCCTGAAAGCCGCGCCGCAAACCGCGCACATTCCCATCATCTTCATGACCGGCCTGCTGGACACCGAATACCTGGTGGCCGCGCTGGAGGCGGGTGGTGTCGACTACGTCACCAAACCGATCAAGCCCAAAGAAGTGCTGGCCCGCATGCAGGTGCACCTGCAAGGCGCGCGCGAAAAACGCCAGGCTAGATCCGCGCTGGACGCCTTTGGCTATGCCAGCATCACCGTGCGTGTGAGCGACGGCAAACTGATGTGGCAAACCCCGCTGGCACGCGAACTGCTGCTGCGCTACTACGGCACCGAGGCGCCGAAAACGCCCGAGCCGGTCTGCCAGTGGCTGCGTCGCCATGTGAATGATGCCGTGGCGCTGACCGAGCCGCCGCGCCTGAGTATCGAGCTGGGTCCGAAGCGCCTGACCTTTCGCCTGCACCAGCAAATCGGTGACTCCGAGGGCGGCGGCGACTGGCTCATCATCATGCAGGAGGTGTCGGACGAGAGCGTGATCGAAGCCATCGCCCTGAGCTTCAAGCTGACACCGCGCGAGGCCGAGGTGCTGTACTGGGTGGTCAAGGGTAAGATCAACCGCGACATTGGCGACATCCTGGGCTCCAGCCCGATGACGGTCAAGAAACACCTGGAGCATGTGTTTGCCAAGCTGGGCGTGGAGACCCGCACGGCGGCGGCCGGCATGGCGATGAGCCGCATCCGCCAGCTGCATCCGCAATTTGAAGGATGATTTATACGTTTTAGGCCTCTAGCCCCCGTGAAATATACATATATGGCTATTAATTCAGTAGCATTTCAACGCTGATCCGGCAGGCTGTCCGGTGCGCGTAGCCGGAAAAAGCCGGGTATTGACCCGATCCGTGCCGCCGTCAATTCGCTTGAACAGGGAGGCCAGGCGCTGATGGTTTTCCCTCGTAAAAGAAGTCAGAATGGCGACAAGCGCGCGGCCGTTGTACGGTGTGATAAGACCTCAATCGGCGAAACATACCGCCGGGCCAGAGACAGCACATCTCACTTTGGATGAATCCAAAAGATGGCAGGCTGATGCCCGCACGCCGCCCCGTGGGCGACCTGGTGCTTAGTCACGGAGGATTGAATGAACGCCTTGCCAATCAAACCAAGACACCTGTTGCGGGCAAGCGTCTGTGCGCTGTTCGCGACCAATATGTCGCCGGCGTTGGCCCAGTCCGGCGCCGGGACCCATTCGACCTTGCCGGCCCCGGATGACAATGCCCAGACCGGTGTTCTGCGCGAAGTCGTCGTGGTCGGTGTGCGCGCCAGCCTGGCCTCGGCCCAGGAGATCAAGCGCGACAAGCTCGAAATCGTCGACTCCATCGTTGCCGATGACATCACCAAGTTGCCGGACTTCAGCGTCACCGACGCGTTGCAGCGCGTGACCGGCCTGCAGATTGCCCGTGATCGCGGGGATGGCACCGGTATCTCCATTCGCGGTCTCACGCAGATGGAGACGACGCTCAATGGCCGCGAAGTGTTCACGGCCGGGGCCGGGCGCAATTTTGATTTCGCCGACATGGCGTCCGAGCTGGTATCCGGCATCGACGTCTACAAAACCTCCTCTGCCGAGCACATCGAGGGTGGGGTGGGCGGATTGATCGATCTGCGCACTCGCCGTCCCTTTGATTTCAAAGGCCGTGAGATTGTTGGCTCAACCCGGCTGATCTACGGCGATCTGGCAGACCGCAATGCAACGCAATTTTCTGTCCTGGCAAGCAATCGCTGGAAAACGACCAGCGCCGGGGAGTTCGGCGTGCTCGTGAATCTTGCGTACCAGGACCGCGCCTTTCGCGAGGATCAAAAAGGCACCGGCAACCCACAAGCCCGCACCGATCTCATGGCGGGTCAGACCGTCATCGCACCCAACGGAACATCGGAAACCATCAGTCTGGGCAATCGCAAACGCAGCACCGCCCATGTGGTGCTGCAGTGGCGCCCGGCGGCAGACCTGGAACTCTATGCCGAGGGCAGTTACACGGAATTTCAGACCCGCCAGAACTCCTGGCAAAGCAACGTCTTGGCGTCACCGGCGTTGGTGCCTGGCAGCGCTGCCGTGTTTCCGGGCACGAATGACGTGAGCCACATCACCTGGATGAACGCGCCGGTCTCGATTCTGAGCTTCGCCCGTGACACGCTTGACCGGACGAAACAGGCCGCCGTGGGCGGGGTTTGGAGCGGCAAGGCGCTCACGCTCAAGTCGGATGTGAGCTACACCCAAAGCAGCAACACTCTCTTTTTCTCCGGCCTGACCTTGGGCGGCACTGCCGCCAACTTCACGCAAGACCTGTCCACCGATGTCCCCAGTTCGAGCATCACCGGGACAAATCTGCTGGACCCCGCCAATTTGCAGTACACGGGTATCGCCTACCGTTTGCGGCGCTTCGAAGGCGACCAGGCCACCGTTCGGCTGGATGGGGAATACGAGGTTTCGGACAGCTTGGTCAATACGCTCCTGGCCGGGGTGCGTTATGCCCGGCGTGGTGCCAGCAATGCGTCCGGCCTGGTGGTTGCCGACGCCGGCGTAGCAGGTATTCCGGTCGCAGCCCTGCCGCAATATGCCATGGTCAACCCTTATGATTTCTACGCCGGCACGGCCAGCATCCGCAACACCCTGGTTGGCAATCTGGATACGGCCCGCGATGCCGTGGGACTGCGCAACGCCTTTGGCATCACCACGCCGATCCCCGCCACAGCGAGCCCGCTGAGCCTGTGGGACATCAGCGAGGACACGCAGGCGGCGTATCTCATGGCCCGGTTCACGGCCACGGGCCTGCCGTTGAAGGGTCCGCTGGATGGCAACATCGGCCTGCGCGTGGTCAGTACCCATGAGCGGGTCGCGGGCGCCCAGTCGGTGCCGGCCACCGGCGCGGTGGTGCCCGTCCATGTCGACAGCCGTTACACCGACTACCTGCCCAGCGTGAACCTGCGCTACCTGCTCAGCCCGGGGCTGTATCTTCGTGCGGCGGCCTCCAGGACCCTGACGCGACCGAATTTCGACCAACTCTCACCTTCACTGACGCTGCTGCCAAACGCCATCAACCCAGCGCTGAATCAGGGTAGCGCGGGCAATCCGGAACTCAAGCCGATCCGCGCCGACAATCTGGATCTGGCAGTGGAAAAATATTTCAACAAGAGCACGGCAGTTCACCTCACCGGCTTCCTGAAGAAAGTTGAGGGTTTCGTGACCACGGTGAGCAGCCCGGAAGTGGTGGACGGCGTCGCGTACCAAGTGAGCCGTCCGCAAAACAGCGCCGCGGCCGACATCAAGGGTTTCGAGCTTGGCTACCAGCAGTTCTACGATTTCCTGCCGTCCTGGCTGAGCGGCCTTGGCCTGCAGGCGAACTACACCTATGTCGACAGCGAGACCCTCGACCGCACCCTGGGTGAAAAGGTGGCGCTGCAAAATCTCTCCAGGCACAGCGTCAACCTCATTGGCATGTACGAGAAGGGCAGGCTGTCAGCTCGCCTCGCCTACAACTGGCGCGACAAATTCTTGAGCGGTGTCACCAACATCGTGGGCGTCGGTGCACTGCCCATTTACACCCGGGCCTACGGCTGGCTTGACGCGTCGCTGAGCTATCGATTCAGCGAGAAAATCTCATTCGTGATCGCGGGCACGAACTTGCTTGGCACGAGGCGCAGTTCTTACTACGGTGTGGAAACAAGACCTCAGAGTAGCTGGATCAACGACACGCAAGTCAGCCTTGCTGTGACCGCTCGATTCTGATGAAATGACCCATGGCGACGAATTTTTTACCGAGTCATTCAGGATGGCGCCCTCCCGTCGAACGGCGCGGTACCTGCCGCTTGTTACTTGCGGTCTGGGTGGTTCTTGCCGGGATTTTGGGCCTTTGCCTGCCTGGCCCGGTCCAGGCGGCCACCTCGCTCAATGACTGGCGCACACAAGCGGGCCAGACCCGGGTACTGGCGGAAAATGACGTGCCTCGCGCCTACACGCAGGCGCAGCGCTTGCAGGCCAGCCTGCCCGCCGATGCCACACCCGTTGACCGGGCCCGGGTGCTCAATCTGCTGGCCCGTATCGAGGTTTATCTGTCGTTGACCGAAAAGGCGCAAAAGAACGCTGAAACCGCCCTGGAACTGGCGCAACGGCAGGGGGACCGGGTGGGGCAGGCCGAGGCACAGCTCAACGTGGCGTTGAACGCCGTCAACCAGGCCCGGATTGACGCGTCCATTACTGCCACCACCCGCAGCGTGGAACTGCTCGAAGACGTGAACCGGCCTGACTTGCTCGGCGAAGCGCTGCTGAGGATGTCCATGATGTACCGCCGCGTCAATGACTTTGACAATTCCGTCACCATGGCCATGCAGGCCATGGAAATTGCCAAACGCACGAAAGACCCCCTTGCGCTGACCTACGCCCATCAGGGCCTGGCCATTTCATTCGATCTCAGCGGGCGCTACGCGCAGGCTGGCGAGCACTACCTGCAGATGCGCGACTACGCTCGCATTGCCCACTCGAAAATTCTGGAAGCACACGCCGTTCACGGTCTTGGCGGGGTGACGGCGAGCCTTGGCCGTGTTGCTGAAGGCGAACGTTTGACGCGCGAGGCGATTGCCATGTTCCGCTCAGTCGGTAGCCCCTTCAGTCTGAGCTACGGGCTGTTTGGCTTTGCGGACTTGCTTCGCAAGCAGGGCCGCTACGGCGAAGCCGTGCTGCTGCTGGAGGAAGTGGTCGCGATCTATGAAAAATATCCGAACCCCATCGGTCTCTGGTTTACGCTGAATGCGCGCAGCACCAGTCTTCAGGCCTTAAGCCGCAACGCGGCCGCACGGGCCGATGCCGAGAGGGCTTATGGGCTCGCCAAAGAAATTGGTTTGCCCGTTTACCTGAGCGGCAGTGCGCGGCGCATGGCCGAGATTGGCACCGTTGACGGTGACCACCAGCGAGCCTACCAGCTCTTTGTCGAAGCGGCCGACCTGGCGGACAAGGTGGCGCGCGAAAAAGCCAGCGCACGCATGGTGGAACTTGCCGAACGCTACGCAACCGAGAACAAGCAGCGCGAAATCAACGAATTGACCCGTCGCAACGAGCAACAATCCGCTGAGCTGCGCCAGCGCGCCCTGCAGGAGCGCTGGCTGTGGACCGTGCTCGGCGGCAGTGCCCTTGTCTTTGCCGGTAGCGCGTACTTCCTGCTTCGTCTGCGGCGCTCCAACCGGATGCTCGAAGCGCTCAATACACAAGTGCAGCGGTCCCAAAACCAGCTGCAAGCCACGTTTGATGCGATCCCGGACCCGCTGTTCGTGCTTGGACTCGATGGTCGTTACTATGACTGCCGTTCTTCGCGCGCTGACCTATTGGCCGCACCGGCAGAAGATTTGATCGGCAAAACGGTGTCTGACGTCCTGCCTCCCGAAGCCGCCAGCATTTGTTTGTCGGCGTTGCGCGAGGCGAATGAAAAGGGCACATCAACGGGCAAGCAGTTTGAATTGCAGCTTGCGCATGGCAGGGCCTGGTTTGAACTGTCCGTTGCCCGCAAGTCGGTGGGCCAGAGGCAAGAGCCGCGTTTTATCGTCCTGTCCCGAGATATCACCGAGCGCAAGCAGGCCGAGGAGGCGCTTCGCATCGCCGCCACCGCCTTCGAGTCCCAGGAGGGCATGACCGTCACCGATGCACAGGGCGCCGTCCTGAGGATCAACCGGGCCTTCACCGAAATTACCGGCTACAGCGCCGATGAAGTCGTAGGCCATAACCCGCGCCTGCTCCAGTCGGGGCGCCATGACAAAGCCTTCTATGCCGCGATGTGGGAAAGTATCAGGCGTACCGGATCTTGGCAAGGCGAAATCTGGAACCGGCGCAAGAACGGCGAAGCCTATCCGGAGTTGCTCTCCATCACCGCTGTCAAGGAGAACGGTGGAATTGTCACCCACTACGTCGGCACCTTCATGGACATCACCCGGCGCAAGGCAGCGGAGGACGAGATCCGCAATCTGGCGTTCTTTGACTTGCAGACCGGCCTGCCCAACCGGCGGCTCCTGCTCGACCGGCTGCAGCAGGCCTTGGCCGCGAGTGCCCGTCACCGGCGCCAAGGGGCGCTGCTGCTGATCGACCTTGACAATTTCAAGACCCTCAACGACACCCTTGGCCATGACAAGGGCGATCTGCTGCTGCAGCAAGTCGCCCAACGGCTGGCAAGCTGTGTGCACGAGGGTGGCACGGTGGCCCGGTTGGGTGGCGATGAATTCGTGGTGATGCTCGAGAATCTGAGTGAGCACCTGGAGGCGGCCGCCACCCAGGCTGAAACCCTGGCCAAAAGAATTCTGGCCTCGCTCAAGCAGACCTACTCTCTGGACGGCTATGAGTATCAAAGCACGGCCAGCATCGGCATTACGCTGTTTTCCGAGCAGCAGGAGACCACTGAGGATCTACTGAAGCGGGCCGATCTGGCCATGTACCAGGCCAAGGCGGTAGGTCGCAACACGCTGCGCTTTTTCGACCCGGAAATGCAGGCCGTGGTCACGTCGCGCGCTGCATTGGAAGCAGGTTTGCGCAGGGCTGTTACGAGTGATGAGTTTCTTCTCTACTATCAGGCTCAGGTGGACGGCCAGGGCCACCTGACAGGGTGCGAGGCGCTGTTGCGCTGGCAACATCCTGAACGTGGCCTGGTAGCGCCTGGCGAATTCATTGCGCTGGCTGAGGACACCGGCTTGATCCTGCCGCTGGGTCGTTGGGTGCTGGACGCCGCATGCACCCAATTGGCCCAGTGGGCCACCCGGCCTGAGATGGCCCACCTGACGGTTGCGGTCAACGTCAGCGTCCGCCAGTTCCATCAGGCGGATTTTGTGAACCAGGTGTTGACGGTTCTTGACAGCACTGGCACTAACCCGCAACGGCTCAAGCTGGAACTGACCGAGAGTCTGCTGATCGGTGACGTGGAAGACGTCATCGCCAAGATGAGCATCCTGAAAGAAAAAGGCGTTGGCTTCTCCCTGGACGATTTCGGCACCGGCTATTCCTCGCTGTCCTATCTGAAACGCCTGCCGCTGGATCAGCTGAAGATCGACCAGGGTTTTGTCAGGAACATTCTCATCGACCCCAACGATGCCGCCATCGCCAGGATGGTCATCGCGCTGGGCGACAGCCTGGGCCTGGCGGTCATCGCGGAGGGGGTTGAAATCGAGGCGCAGAGGGATTTTCTGGCCCGTTTGGGCTGCCATGCCTGCCAGGGCTATCTGTTTTGCCGTCCGCTGCCGCTGGATCAGTTCGAGGCGTTTGTGAGGCGGGTCTGATGCCGCTTGTCGGTGCGCCAACGCACATCAAGACCCTTGGCGCAGCAAGGTGCGATAACGCACGGACTTTTCTGCCGGAATCGTCTAAGCTGCAACTTGTGATCCAACTGGAGAACAGAAAATGCGTTACTTACTCATTGTGTTTTTGATGCTGTTGGGGTCGATGACTTCGGCCATGGCCCAGCTAAGCGTCGGTATCGGGCTTCCTGGTGTCAGCATCGGGATCAACCTGCCGGTGTACCCGGAGTTGGTCCGGGTGCCGGGCTACCCGGTCTACTACGCGCCACGTTTGAATTCAAACTTCTTCTTTTACGATGGCATGTATTGGGTCTATCAGGACGATAACTGGTATGCGAGTTCCTGGTACAACGGTCCTTGGGGTCTGGTGGCGCCAGCGTATGTGCCCCTGTTCGTCCTGCGAATTCCGGTGCGCTACTACCGGGCGCCGCCAGTGTACTTCCGCGACTGGCGCGCGGATGCGCCGCCCCGCTGGGGCGAGCACTGGGGCCATGAATGGCAGCAGCAGAGACGCGGCTGGGACAAGTGGAACCGCAGTTCAGCGCCCGCGCCCGCTCCGCTGCCCAACTACCAGCGACGCTATTCAGGCGATCGATACCCACCGGCGGAACAGCAGCGCTCGCTGCGTGGCCAGAATTACCGGTATCAGCCGCGTGACACCGTAGTGCGGCAGCACTATCAGGAGCAAGCCGTGCCCACAGCGCCCGCGCCTGGACAGCGGACACCGCAGGGCCGTCCGGCAGCGCCGCGCGCGCAGCCGCCGCAAATGAGAAACGAACAGGCTCCCAGGGTAGCCCCGACCCAAGCGCCACCGCGCCAGAGTGGCGCGCCAGGCCAGGATCAGAGGCGCCAGCCACCGCAAGGGCGGGAGAAAAAGCGCTTGCCAGATGAGGAACGAGGTCAGGATCGCAACTAATTTCTCGTCAGTCGGTAAAACGCACCGCTGCCACCGGTGGCAGATCGTGTGACAGGCACTGCCATCCCAGTCCGGCATCGGCACTGAGCCACAAACCGCCGGTGGTTGACGCCAGCGCCAGGGTCTGCCCGTCGCGCGTGACATCAAGCCCGTGGCGATAGACCAGATGGTAGGCCTGGCTTTGCGGCAAGCCCTCCGACAAAACCTGGAAGGACGCGCCGCCATCGTCGGTGCGCGTCACGACCATCCGGCCCGCCACGGGAATGCGACACACATCCGCCTGGGCCGGCACGAACCAGGCACGCTGGGGATTGTGCGGGTCGCAGGCGACGGCAAAACCGAAACCCGACGGGGCGGGCGCCGCAATGGCCTGCCATTGCTTGCCGCCATTGGTGGAGCGATAGATGCCGCAATGGTGCTGCACCCACAACATATCGGGTTGCGCGGCGCACTGCACCAGACAGTGCGGGTCCTGCGCGTTGCCGTCATCGGCATTCTCGGGCGGCAGGTAGTCGGCTTTCATGCCGCTGGCCGTCAGCGACCAGGAGGCGCCGCCGTCTCGCGTCTGCCACACGCCGCCACAGGAAATCCCCAGTGTGATGTGGAGAGGATCACGCGGATCGACCAGGATGGAGTGAATGCCGGCATGGTCATAACCACCACCGAGCCACGCCCGGCGCCGGGGTTCTTCCCACAACGGCTGGTTCAGCGTCCAGCTGGCGCCGCCATCTTCCGACTTGAACAACCCGGCTGGCAGGCAACCGGCCCACAGCGTGCCGCGTTCATGGGCGCCGCCCGCAGCCAGCGACCAGATCAGGTCCACGCTCCAGGGTGTGGGGTCATCGGCCCAGGGCCCCTCAGTCGGCTTGACGGGGAAGGCGGGTGCCGCCATCTCTTGCCAACTCTGGCCCTGGTCGCTGCTCTTGTGCAGCTTGACGCCGAAATGGCCCAGCCGCAGCGCGGCATACCAGCTGCCGTCGCGCCGGTCGGCCAGCACCTGCGTGACCGGCTCACCGGCAAAATAATGCGAAGCGATGTTCCAGTTCGCGCCATCGCCCTGGACGGCAAACAAACCCTTGCGGGTGGCAACCAGCAATGTCGGCATGATGATCTCCTCTCATCAAAGAAATTGAACGGATGTCAGCCACCGGTGAGGGCCTGGATCACCAACACCCGGTCGCCGGCTCCAAGCCACTGCGTCAGGTGGACGCGTTCCGGCACTATTTGCCCGTTCACAAACACCGCCACATGTTTGCGCACCGCGCGCTGGTCGTCAAACACGTAGTGGGCCAATGCGGGTGCCGCGCGCAGCGCACCTTCGAGCACGTCGCGCAGCGTGCCAGGCGCGACCGACTGCGGCGCGCATTCGACGTGGTGGCGCAGGCTGGCGGCAAATTCAACGGTGACCATCGGTATAGAGCTCGGCTGGCGTTGACGCGGTGCGGCGCACCGCGCCTTAACTCTACGCTTTTCAGCCGACTTTTGCCAGACCGGTGCAGGGCCCGCTGCGGCTGCGGTTCCAGTCCACCTTGAATGCTATCCCAGGGCTTTTGATGACCCGTTCTGGCTTGTTCAGCGCGGTGTCAGCGTGCCCGGGTTTGCCTCCCCGCTGTCGACCCGAAGATTACCGGCCCATTGGCATGCAAATCGGTTACAGCGATAGCGATGAACCGGAACAAACAGGCTCCAAAAACGGTCGACAGGCCGGCGCGGGGTCCGGATCAAATTTCCCGCGCACAGCGGACAAAGGTGATGGCTGACGCTGATGTAATCTGCGGGTTTGGCACTGTAAGCTGGGCGGTTCATGTCAGGGTCCTTTTGGTGATTTCGACAAATCACCGTGGCCCGATTGAGTCAGTTTCGAAGCCGCCGGTCCGTGCGCCAGCGCACAGTCTGGATGGAACCACGGATTGCACGGACCCGCTGGCCACCCGCCTGACCCAGGTGAACGAGGCCAGGTCAGCTTGAAAACGAAAACCGTTTCTCGGCGAAAAGCCGCAGGCAGGCATCAACGGCCAGCGTGTCATAGATGACACCGCGGCCGCGCCCGATTTCCGCCAGCGCGGCATCAACGCCCAGCGCCGCCCGGTAGGGGCGATGCGAGGCCATCGCCTCGACCACATCGGCGACCGCCATGATGCGCGACTCGAGCAGGATTTGCTCGCCCTGGAGTCCCTGCGGATAACCCGAGCCGTCCAGGCGTTCATGGTGTTGCAGCACCATGGTGGCGATGGGCCAGGGGAATCTGATGTCTTTGAGAATGTCAAAGCCGGCTTGCGGGTGATTCTTCAGGAGCATGTATTCGATGGCCGTCAGCTTGATGGGCTTGGCGAGAATTTCCGCCGGAATGCTGATTTTTCCCAGGTCGTGAATGCTGGCGGCGAGTTCGATGCCTCGCATGGTGTCTTCCGGCAAACCCAGTTCGCGCGCGATGGCGACTGCCAGTTGCCCCACGCGCCGCTGATGGCCAGCGGTGTACGGGTCGCGCATTTCCACGGTGTCGGCGATGGCCTTGATGGAGTCCTCCAGACTCTGGCGCAGTATGTCCTCATGGTGCTGGTGTTCGTAGGCAATGCGGTCGCGTTCAGCCCGCGTGCGCAAGGTGGCGATGCCGAAGGCCAGGTCGCTGGCGAGTTCCTTCAACAGGATGACTTCGGTTTCGTTGAAAGCATCGGGTGCCGCCGCAAAAATGGTCAGCACACCCAAGGTGCCCGCTTCGCTGGTGAGCGGCAGCGCAATGTTGGACTGGTAGCCGCGCGACTGTGCCTCATCTCCCCACGGGGCCGAGGCCGGGTTGAGCAGGAAGTTCTGATTGACCTGGACGGTGCCGGTCCGAATGGCTGTGCCGGTCGGGCCACGACCAGGCTCAATGTCGGCCCAACTGATAGGGGCCTCGGCCAGAAAACCTTCGTCGTAACCGTAGTGGGCCGCCGGGCGCACCGTCTTCGCCGCGTTCTGCTCGGGGAATCCCACCCACGCCATGCGGTAGCCGCCGGTTTCCACAATCAGCCGACAAATGGCATCAAGCAGCCCGGATTCGTTGGTGGCGCGCACCAGCGCCTCATTGCAGGCGCTGAGGGTGCGCAAGGCGCGGTTGGCTCTTGCCAGCGCCAGTTCATCCTGCTTGCGCCGGGTGATGTCGCGCACCGTGGCTTGCAGCACCGGCTTGCCGCCCAGTTCCATGGCAGTGAGCAACACGTCGGCGGGAAACTGTGCACCGTCCAGGCGACGGTGCGTCCATTCGAACTGATGGCTGCCATTCCTGTAGGCCGTAGCGATATATTCATTGGCCAGCTGCATCGACTCTTCACCACCGGGCTGGGTCGGCGGGGACAGCTGGGAGGGCTGTTTGCCAACCAGATCATCCCGTGCCTGGCAAGCGAATATCCGCAGCGTGGCCGCGTTGCAGTCGAAGATGCCTTGTTCATCGATCAGCATGATGGCATCGGAAGTCGATTCGTAGATGGTTCGGAATTTCATCGCCATGTTCTTCAACGCTTCTTCCGCTCGCGTGCGTTCGAGGCGGGCGCGCAGCACCGTGATGCCGAACGCCAGATCGCCCGACAGCTCCTGCAGAAGCCGGATTTCGGCGGGGCTAAAGGCGTTGATCTCGGCCGAATAAATCAGCAGAACGCCGAATACTTCTGCGCCTTCGTTTTTCAAGGGCAAGGCGATGCCGGAACGATAGCCGTGCTGCAAGGCGCTCTCGCGCCACGGGGCCATGCTTGGGTCGTTGGCCAGATCCTGAAAATAGACGATCTCTGCGCTTCGGATCGCGACTCCGGCGGGACCTTGCCCGCGCGGTGTGTCCTCAGCCCAGGACAATTTGGCGTCGGCGATATACCCGCTGTCGAAACCACCCCAGGCCGCCGGACGGACGGTCTTGCCCGCATCGTGCTCGGCATAGCCCACCCAGGCCATGCGGTAGCCGGCCTCGTCGCAAACAATGTGGCAAATGTCGTTGAGCAGGGTCTGCTCGTCCTGCGTGCGCAACAAGGCCTGGTTGCAACTGCTGATGGCGCGCAGTTCGCGATTCAATCGATGCAGAGTTTCCTGCGAGCGCTTGCCCTCCAGCAGCCGCCACATGCCTTCCATGATCAGGGTCAACTGCTGTACGTCCCCTTCGTCGTACGCCTCGACCTTGTTGCCAACGCCCGCCACGATGACGATTCTGGCGCCGTCAAACACGGGCACATTCATGTGACGTTTCAGGTTGACATAGCCCCGCGGCCAGTCATTTTTCAAGGGGTTGGCGGCGTTGTAATCGTTGGTGATGACGGGTCGGCGCTGGCGCACCGCTTCGCCCCAGAGCCCCGTGGTTTCGACCGGGTACACGATCGGCTCCTCGGTGATGACGCCTTCTGCCATGGCCAATTTTGACCACGCGGGCATGGTCAGCACGCTCTCATCTTCGTTAACAAACGCCAGGTAGCCGATTTTGCTTTGGGTCAAGCGTACGGCTTCTTCCAAGGTGAAATCCTCGATCTCTTTCAGCGTTGCCCCGGCCATCTGGTTGAGTTGCAGCAGCATTTGCATGCGTTGGGAGTTCAACTCCTGGGCTAGCTGCGAGCGCTTGCGGGCGCTCATGTCCTGGGCCAGCACCGCCACACCGATGACATCTTCGCCACTCTTGATCGGGCTGTGCGAGACCTGGAAATACTGCCGCGACCGAAGTTCATCTCCTGAATACGACTCCTCCACAACCTGCTCTCCGGCGATCGCCCGATCAATGTTGTGCTGGGCGGTTTCCCGATCCTGCGGCACGGTCATGTAGTCCAGCAGACTGTGGCCTTGCTCGATCTGGGCCCCGTAAAGCGCTTTCATGACGTCGGCATGCCCCTGGTTGAAACTGGTGTAGCGGTACTGCCGGTCCAAAGAAAAGATCAGTGCATTGGCACTGTTGATGATGCTGCTCAAAGTGGAATACTGTTCTCCCAGTCGCTCTTCCGCCGCCTTTCTTCTGAGCAACTGTTTTTTCAAGGTCATTGTCCATGTGGCTGCAATCAGGAACAATATGAATAAGGTGATGACCGAGACGTAGTAGATTCTTTGGGTGATCTGTTCCCGGGTCTGAAACACAACCTCTTTGGGCTTCCAGTTATTGATGACAGTTTGGTAACTACCATCCGCTTTGATACTCTTCAAGCCATTATTGATGGCACTGAGCAGTTTCTCATTTCCTTTCTTCACCGCAATGGACGAATAAGAAAATGCAACAGGCTCACCCGTCACCCTGATATTTTGTATTTTGTTTTCGGCAATGATATAAGACCCAACCCGGTAGTCCACCACCACGGCATCCACCGTGGCAGCATTGAGCTGTTTAAATCCCTCGATAAAATTTGGGATGATGGTGAGCAGAATTTGCGGGTCTTTCCCCAATAACTGCTGAGGCAGGCCCCCCGCCTCCACGCCAACCCTCAGGCCGCGAAGGCTTGACATTCCCGAGATGCCAACCCTGTTGGTGGTGGTAAAAATTGAAAACTGGGATTCAAGCAAGGTATCTGAAAAATCATATATTTCCCGACGCTCCTGCGTCGGGTTTATTTGAATAAGCGCATCGGCTTTCCCTTGTGCCACCAGCGCTTGCGCCTCCAGCCAATCCATGGTTTTAATTTCAATCGGCTGGGGCATGTATTTTTCAAGTGCACGAACGATGTCCACCACAACGCCTGCCGGGACCATATTATTTTGGTAGACCACCGGGGCTATATTCTTGTTGCCCAGAAAAACGAGTTTATTCTGATTGGCTGATTCAGCAAAAGAATGGGGGAGCGCGAGAAAAATGATCAAGACAGCAAAAACAATGGACAGCAGCAGATTTCCCTGAGACAGGAATCTGTGCACCGCCATACCAGCTTTCATGTTCACTCTCTATTTTTTAGTCGGAGCATCGCTTCAAGCCACTGCGCAGCGGGCTTGAACATCGATCGGGCATTCAGATCCGGACCATGGACGCCCAATTCAATCAGCCAACTGATGCGTCAAGCCAGCGCCGAACACCATACTAATACACGTTCGGCTTCGTTGAAACAGCTTAGTTGCAAGGTCTTGATGCGGCAACAGGGGTTGACCACATAAAAGAGCATTTCGATCTCTCTGCGCGAGCGCTGCCAGCTCACGCGTGGCACCGCAGACCATGCCAAACGGGCCCACAACCTGCCTGGGCTTATCGAAACACCCGGGGCGCTTGAAAATTCCAAGGCCAGGCAAGAAAATCGATATGAACGGTGATGTAATAAGCCATTATTATGATCAATCGTCTTGATTTTTGCTGATATGGACACACTCTCCAATCTTCTGACGCACTTCTCCCTGCATGCAGGGGTTTTCTACACTGGAAACATCTGCGGTACTCACGACTACGGCGCCGACGCCTTGCGCGGACACATCCACCTGGTCAAGCATGGCCCGGTTCAGGTGATCGGCGAGCGCCATGGTGTGATCAACATCACGGAGCCGAGTCTGTTGTTTCTGCCCCGCCCGGACAGCCACCGCCTGATCGCGGATGAACGAGCGGGCGCGGATATGGTCTGCGCCACGGTCAAGTTTGGTGGGGGCGGCAGAAACCCCGTCAACGATTCGCTACCGAATGTGGTGCTGGTCAAACTCGCCGAACTTGCGAAAGTGCAAGAGTTGCTCGAACTCATGTTTGACGAGGCATTTTCTGACCAGTGTGGCCGTCAGGCAGTCTTGAATCGGCTGTGCGAGGTGTTGATGATTCGCCTGCTGCGGTACTGCATGGCGCACGGGCTCACGCAAGGCGGCACTTTGGCGGGGCTCGCTGACAAGCGGCTGGCCAAGGTGCTGACCGATATCCATAAGGACCCGGCACGGGCGCGAGACTTGGCCAGCATGGCTGCTTTGGCCGGCATGTCACGAGCGCGCTTCGCTGCGCGATTTCGGGAGGTCACCGCAGAGACCCCGGCAGACTATCTGGCTTCATGGCGAATCATGACGGCGCAGGGTCTGCTGAAACGAGGACGGCAACTGAAGCACGTAGCCGACGATGTCGGCTACGGCAGCGCCAGCGCGCTCACGCGGGCCTTTGTCAGAAAGCTGGGCTGCTCGCCAACCGAGTGGCTCAAGGGACGGCAGGACGCGCAGACATCAATGTGAGACGTGCGGTGCACACGACGACGAGATTGATTCCTACCATCGGTTGTGTCGGTTTCCAAACAGGTATCCGACTGTCTTTCAACCCCCGTTTTAAGGAACTTTCAAATGTCTGCCCAACCCATTCTCCACACGCTGCACCCCGTCAACCCCGCCACGGCCGAGGGTGCGCAAAAGGAGATTCTCGACAAGGCCGTCAAGCAAGTCGGCTTCCTGCCCAATATGTACGCCAACATGGCCAACACCCCGGCCGTGCTGAGCACCTATCTTCATGGGTATGCCTTGTTCCGCTCCGAGTCGGGCCTGAAACCGGCCGAGCAGGAAGTCGTGTTCCTGGCCGTGAGCCAGGTCAATGGCTGCAACTACTGCACCGCGGCGCACAGCATGATGGCCGACAAGAAGTCCGGTGTGCCCGCCGATGTCCTGCAGGCCATTCGTGCCCATCAACCGATCCCGAGCGCCCGGTTCGCCGCCTTGTATGCCTTGACCGCAGAGATGGTCAGCACGCAGGGCCGTCCCGGTGCCGCGACCGTGAAGGCGTTCCTGGATGCCGGTTTCCAGGAAAAGGATGTGCTCTACATCGTGCTGGCGATCGCCGTCAAGACCCTGAGCAACTACACCAACCATGCACTTGCCACACCAGTGGATGAGGTGTTCTCGGCCTATCGGGTGGATTGACACTGCCAACGCAGGCCAGGCGGTCGACTCGCGTCTGCGGACCGAGCGGCTGGCCCAATAATAGAGTCCTCTAGACTGTGGAGCCATTTCATAAACCCCGCGACAGTCAAGCACCTGAAAGCCGACCATGGCCCAGCACACCAGCACCGTTATCTGGCAGCGTGACAACGCAGCCTTTGTTGACCACCGCTACAGCCGCCGCCACGCCTGGCACTTTGATGGTGGTGCCGTCGTGCCGGCCTCATCGTCGCCCCATGTAGTGCCCCTGCCATTTTCGGACCCGGCCGGTGTGGACCCCGAAGAGGCTTTTGTCGCCTCGCTGTCGAGTTGCCACATGCTCTGGTTTCTGGACATCGCCGCCCGCGCCGGCTGGGTGGTGGACAGCTACCGCGACGAGGCCGTGGGTCTGATGGCGCGCAATGCGCAAGGCCAGTTGGCCATGACCTGCGTCACGCTGCGACCGGCGGTGCAGTTTGCACAAGGGCGCAGCCCCACGCGGGAGGAACTGCAGGACTTGCACCACCGTGCGCACGCGTCCTGCTATATCGCCAACTCCGTCAAGACCGACGTGCGGTGTGAACCGATTTTTGAAACACCAACCAGGGCCCTGCCATGACCTACCTGCCGCCTCACTTTGAAGAGACCGATGCCGCCACGCTGCATGCGCTGGTGGGCGCCTATCCGCTGGCCACCTGGGTGGTGTCGCACCAGGGGGAGTTGCTGGTCAACCATATCCCGTTTCTGCTGGACGCCCAGCGCGGTGAACACGGCACGCTGGTCGGGCATGTGGCGCGCGCCAACCCGGTGTGGCAGGCGCTGGGCGAGGGCGCCTCGTCGGTGGCCGTGTTCACCGGGGCGCAAGCCTATGTGTCGCCCAGTTGGTATCCTGGCAAACTTGTCCACGGCAAGGCGGTGCCGACCTGGAACTACGCCACGGTTCATGCCCACGGTGTGCCGCAGGCGTTTGACGATCGGGTCCGGCTGTTGGACCTGGTCACCCGCCTGACCCAGGTGCACGAGGCCAGTCAGGCCCAGCCCTGGCAGGTGCTTGATGCGCCCGCCGATTACATCGACAGCATGCTCAAGGCCATCGTCGGCATCGAGATTCCGGTGCAGCGCTGGGTCGGCAAATGGAAGGTCAGCCAAAACCGCCCAGTCGCGGACAGACAAGGTGTTGTTGCCGGACTGAGCGCACAAGGCACCGCGGCAGCGCTGCAGATGGCGGCCCTGGTGCAACAAAAGACCAGGCCATGAGCACAGCGCGAATCTGCGCGCCCACGACGGCGGACGCGCAGGTGGTCTGAAAAGCCGCCGTCGAGCTCAATAACCCATCGCCAGGCCACTGTTGCGGCGCGGATCGTTGGCGCCGTAGAAGCGGTTGTTACCCACCGGTTTGCCGCCCAGTGAAGGTGCGCCAATCAGCAGGGCGGCCATGTGGTTGGCCGGTTGCGGGGCCCCCAGCTTGTGGCCGGCAGCCTCCAGCAACTTGCGTGTATCGGGCGAGATCGCAAAGTTTTCGACGTTGGTCAGATCCGGCAGCCATTGCTGATGAAAGCGTGGTGCATCGACCGCTTCCTGCACGTTCATGCCGTAGTCGACCACGTTCAGGATGGTGTGCAAAACCACCGTGATGATGCGGCTGCCGCCCGGTGTCCCCAACACCATCACGGGCTGCTTGTCCTTGCTCACAATCGTCGGGCTCATGGACGACAGCGGGCGTTTGCCCGGGGCAATGGCGTTGGCCTCGCCCTGAACCAAGCCGTACAGGTTGGGCACGCCCAGCTTGGAGGTGAAGTCGTCCATTTCATCGTTCAGCAGCACGCCGGTGCCTGCCGCGGTCATCTTGGCGCCGAACCAATCGTTCAGGGTGTAGGTGACGGCGACCGCATTGCCCCATTGGTCGGCGATCGAATAATGGGTGGTGTTGCTGCCTTCATGCGGCTCGACCCCGGGCTTGAGGTCCTTCGAGACACCGGCCTTGTTGGGGTCGATCACCGCGCGGATCTGCGCCGCATAGGCCTTGTCGGTCAGGCGTGCGATCGGGTTCTTCACAAAATCCGGGTCGCCCAGGTAGCTGTTGCGGTCCACGTAGGCATGGCGCATTGCTTCAATCTGGTAGTGCACCGCCTGGGCCGAGCGAAAGCCCAGGTCTTTCAGCGGGTAGCCCTCCAGGATATTGAGCATCTCACAGATGACCACGCCGCCAGAACTGGGCGGTGGCGCCGAGATCACATGGTAGCCACGGTAGTCGCATTCGATCGGCGCCATCTCGCGCACACTGTATTGGTCCAGGTCGGCCTGGGTCAAGATGCCGCCGCCACTCTGGCTGGACTTGACGATCGCCGCCGCCACTGGTCCCTTGTAGAAACCATCGGTGCCGCGCTGGCTGATCGCCTTGAGGGTTTTGGCGAGGTCCTTCTGCACCAGCTTCTGACCGACCTGGAAGGCTTGCCCCTTGTTGAGGAAGATGGCCGCCGAGGCCGGGTCCTTGCTGAAATCAGCCGTGGCGGTATGGAAGATGTCGATGTCGCCCTGGTTCAGGGCAAAGCCCTTTTCCGCCAGTGTGATGGCGGGCTTGAGCAGTTCGGCGCGCTTCATGGTGCCGTATTTCGTGCGGGCATATTCCATGCCCGACACGCTGCCCGGCACGCCGACGGCCAGATGACCATACGTGCTCAGGCCCTTGATCACGTTGCCGTCCTTGTCGAGGTACATGTTGGCGCTGGCGGCAAGCGGCGCCTTCTCACGGAAGTCCAGAAAAGTCTTGCGACCATCGGCCAGTTGCACCGTCATGAAACCGCCGCCGCCCAGATTGCCGGCCGCCGGGTACACGACGGCCAGGGCGTAGCCCACGGCCACCGCCGCATCGACCGCGTTGCCGCCGCGCCGCAGTACGTCGACGCCGACCTTGGTGGCCAGTTGCTGGGCTGAGACCACCATGCCGTGTTCAGCGGCAACCGGGGCCACGGAGGCGGCCTGCAAGCCGCTGTGCGCAGCCAGCAGGATGCCGGTCACCAACAGCGATGTCTGCAGTTTGGAGGCGAAGTGCAAGTTCTTCATGATTGGAGGCTCCCGTGAGGGGGGTTAATGAATGGTGTACGGACTGTCTGCTTGTGGACCGGTTGGATGCGCGCGACCACAGGCCTGCATCCTACAAAAAATTGCCGAACATGGGTATATAAATCGTGCATAAGGACATAGCGACTCTCCGGCATGCGGGTCTCGCGGAAAGCAAGAATCTGCGCGGCTGCTGAGGTCTGTTTTGACGCCAACGTGGCGTGGCGTTGAGTGCGATTCTGCAGGGGGAGGTTATAAGGCGTTTTAGGCTGCTAGCCCCCGTGAAATAAGCGCAAGCAGCTGCATATTTAATAGCAATTTCAAAACACGAAACTAATCCGTTGGTTAAGTTGTCGAATATATTTGACAGTAGCTATGCGGTTCACTAAGATTTCACCATGTCTGCAATTCTCGAACTCAGCTCAGCCGTGCGTACCCGTCGCGCGGACATGGGGCTCACTCAAACAACCCTGGCCAAGCTCACTGGGCTGTCGCGCGCAACCGTCAACCAGGTTGAAAACGGCACCATCCGCGATCTGAGCCTGACGCGGGCGGCCAAGCTACTGGGCATTTTGGGTTTGTCGGTGACCGTTACCGCACCGCGCCCGAAGAGCCACTCGCACCAAACGGCCAAGAGTTCGGCACTGGACATCGCCGCGCGCACGGCCAGCGTGAGCTACCGGGTCTCAATCAACGCCGATCAGTTGCGCGAGGTTTTCACCACAGGCAGCGTGCCCACCGATTTCTTGCCACACATCTACACCTTGCTGGAGGAAGCCCCCGTTTCGCTGTTGGCGTCCATAGTGGAAGAATTGCATCTGAAGCTTGGCGTCGAGCGCACGCTGGTCTGGAAGAAGATGCGCGAGTTAGCCCGTCGACTCAAGAGCAGCCGAGACCTGTGGCTATGAGCACGCTCGACCTCAACCGGCCCGGCGTGTGGACCGAACTTTTTCCGCACGCACTCAAGCTGATGGCGCATTTGGAGCGTCAAACAAGCCATCCCCTGTGGACTTTTGGGGGTGGCACGGTACTGATGCTGCGCATTGGACATCGTCAAAGCAAAGACATCGACCTCTTCGTGCCCGACCCGCAATACCTCGGCTTTGTTAATCCCCGACTGAGTGATGAAGCGGAGCAAGTCAGCGCCGACTATGCGGAAAACGCGGAGTTCATCAAGCTATTTTTGCCGGCCGGTGAAATCGACATCGTTGTCGGGACCGCACTGACAGATCAACCTTTCGAGGTCGCAAGGCATGCCGGACGTGACATCAAGTTCGAAACCTCCGCCGAAATCATTGCCAAGAAGATGTGGCACCGTGGCAACCAGGCGAAGGCCAGGGACCTTTACGATCTGTGCGCGGTTGCTGTTGCTGAACCGGAAGCGATTGAACTTGCCGCCCCGTTTCTGGGCAAACACGGCGCCGCGTTCTTGCAGCGGCTGCACGAGCGTGCCGAATTCGTGGAGGCGGAATTTGATGCCATTGACACCATCGGATTCCAGCGCCCATTCGCGCAGTGTCTGGCCCAAGCGCACAGCATCATCGAGCCCATCCTGGCCAATGGAGTCCATAACTCCCGCGACATCATCTGATCCAATTCGCGACGCACTGCGTCACGAATTGAGCTTGACGCGCTACCGGCGCCTGCCGCGGCTGGATAACGAAGGAGTCAAAGTGTTAGCAGTTAATTGTGTCGGTATTCGGTGTTTTAGGGCTCTAGCCCTTATGGAATAAGCGCAAGCAGCTATATGTTTTGTAGCAAAATAACGCCAACACAAGCGAAGGCCCACTTGGCCAAGAGAAGATACCAACCGACAAGAGGACCAATCCATCGAACATTGCGCCATCACCCCCACCGCAGTCCTGCAGGCCGACGGTCTGTGCTTCCGTTACCCGCAGCGCGCGCTGTTCACTGACTGGTCGGCCCGCATTCCGCCCGGAGTCACCTTGGTGCGCGGCGGCGATGGCAGTGGCAAGACCACGCTGCTGCGCTTGTTGGCGGGGGATTTGCCAGCCCATGCCGGACACCTGCAGGTCAACGACGTCCGCCTGGCCGACTTGTCCGTCAGTTACCGGCAGCAGGTGTTCTGGGCCGACCCGCGCTCAAGCGCCTTGGATCAGATCACACCGGTCGACTACTTCACATCGCTGCACCGCAACCATCCCGGGTTTGACGAACAGCTATTGGGCGAGCTGATCAAAGGCTTGTCGCTGGCACCGCACCTGGACAAGCCTCTTTACATGCTGTCCACCGGGTCGAAACGCAAAGTCTGGCTGGCAGCCGCCTTCGCATCGGGTGCCGCCGTCACGCTGCTGGACGAGCCCTTTGCCGCGCTCGACAAGGCATCGATTGTCTTTGTGATGGAACTCCTGGAAGACGCGGCGCGCCACCCTGCACGCGCCTGGGTGCTAGCCCACTACGAGGCACCGGGCGACGTGCCACTGGCGCAGATCATTGATTTGGGAGACTGAGGGCGGCTCATCCGCGGTCGCTTTGGTTCACAGTGACAAGCTGTTGCACCATCAAGACCATTTACTCCAGAAAGCCCAGCCGCCGCGTGATGATCAATGCCTGGATCAAAAGCGGGCACTGCATCGGCGTGTCCAACCTGCGCCGAGGCTTCAAGCTGCCGCGCTGGCAGTTCGAGCCCAGATTCGCTCCCCAGCGAGATCGAAGCTGAGAACTGGGAATTGGGAATTGGTCTTCATTGCTTAAGGTTTATAGGCTGTCAAGTCGCCTGCTTGGTTGTCAGTGGTGGTTCTCCAGTCATTTTTTCGATCATTTATTGGGGTAATGACATTCGCTTTCGCACACAATTTTTACGTAGCTTGGCATCCGCGGATCAGAAAATCTATATGTTCCTTTCGCTACGCGATGCAAAATGCGCGCGTGGTTGTCGCTAACGAGCTTCTTGAAAAGATTGTTCAACGCGCCCTGGGTTATGTGGTGCGTGCTTATGTTTTCAATCTTTGCTCTTAGATCGGCTGCAGAAAAATTCTCACTACCAAACCGAGATGCGGCGTCTACAACGACCCGGAACATTCCGGTGGTAGCCGAAGACGTCGCTGTTTCAAACTGCGCACGCAATGTTTGTTCAGCCTCTAGAGCAGCCGACTTTAGTGCTGATGGCAAATGATGGATTCGTATAAATTTTCTGTTTTCGCGGAGGGCATCTTCGACGCACTTAAGTGCACATAGGTGCGTAAAGTATGGGTAACCACCTGACAGTTGCGCAATACGCTTCACCACTTCCCGATCAAAATCCATAGCGGGTTTGATTCGAACTGCGCCAGTTTTAACAATTTGCTGAATTTCAGCATCGGCCATGAGATCAAGCTTGGTTTCAACGGCGCAGCGCCCGATCGATGGATGCCCAGCAGTAAGTGTCGAAGACAATTCAGCAACTCCGACAAGCATAATCTTAAACTTGGAATGACCATCACTGAGGAGCTTCACAATCTCTGCAAGTTGGTATTTAACTTGGTCATCTTCGATGGCGTCAGTCTCGTCGATGATCAGCAGGCCACAGTCAAGGTTTGCTAGGATTAATTCTGCAATGGTTGACGGGGTGACATTTTTAAACGCTGCCCCATGCTTTTGAGTGTTTGTTCGCTTGGCACCGATATCCGCTTTAATGAACCCAGCGTGTATTCCGGCACCACCTCCTGACTCACTAGTTTGAGTTGACTCGATTAGCTCAAGGTCCATGCCGCACTTCTGCAATAGCTTGCCGAAGATTGAGATCAACGTCTCTTTTGATGAACATCTTTTCGAGTCAATGTACACATTACCTTTTTCGCGCATTGAGAGTTCAACAAGTGTTAGAACAATCATGGCAATTGAAGTTTTTCCGACGCCTCGATCACCAAAAAGAATAGGAAATGCACCGGGAGTGTGTATTTGATTGATAAGTTGCTTTAGTGCCGCGGAACGTCCAAACAAGAGCTCTTGGATCTTTACCGGGGCATGCGGCGTAAAAACTTTTCGTACGCCCGATCTTTCGATCCGTTCGTTCTGCGCTAATCCGAAAGGGTCGTTCATTGATCAATCCAGTCTGGTTTTTTGGAACTAAGTCTTAAATCTAATCCGGCTAGGCCACCCAATTTGCGTTTGAGAATGCAAAACTGAACAGCATTACCCCCCCGTTCATGTAATACGGGGGCCCATAACTACAAGAGAGCATATTAGCCGCTTTATCTTGAGTTTCCGGCATCCAAATTCGGGGGATCAAACCCCCGCAACGCGCCTTTGCAAGCATAAGGGGCCAGATTTGTGTCGAATTGGCTCGCCAATCCGGGCTCGTACCAGCGATAAACGTCAGCCCTGACAATCCTAAAACGCCCACCGCTCCTGGCATACGCCACACGGCGTATTCCCACAACCCCCGTGCTTCCCTAAAGTCACCCCATCGTTAAGCAAAGCTTGTTTCAAACCCAGGCCCAGCGCAGCGAAATGGTTTCTTTTTTATCAACCGGAGAAGCACACATGCAACGTCGTTTCACTCTCAAGGCACTCACCGCTGCCGTCGCCCTCACCACCCTCTCAAGCCTGCCAGCTTTTGCCGCCGACACCATCAAGGTCGGCGTTTTGCACAGCCTCTCGGGCACCATGGCCATTTCGGAAACCGTGTTGAAAGACACCGTGCTGATGGCGATTGACGAGATCAACGCCAAGGGGGGCGTGCTGGGCAAGAAGCTGGAGCCCGTGGTGGTGGACCCCGCCTCCAACTGGCCCCTGTTTGCCGAAAAAACCAAGCAGTTGCTGGGGCAAGACAAGGTCGCCGTCATCTTCGGTTGCTGGACTTCGGTGTCACGCAAATCGGTGTTGCCGGTGCTGGAAGAAATGAACGGCCTGCTGTTCTACCCCGTGCAGTACGAGGGTGAAGAGCTGTCCAAAAACGTGTTCTACACCGGTGCCGCGCCCAACCAGCAGGCCATTCCTGCGGTGGACTATTTGATGAGCAAGGATGGCGGCGCGGCCAAGCGTTGGGTCTTGCTGGGCACCGACTATGTCTACCCCCGCACCACCAACAAGATTTTGCGCGCCTACCTGAAATCCAAGGGCGTGAAAGACACCGACATCGACGAAAAGTACACGCCGTTTGGCCACTCCGATTACCAGACCATCGTGGCTGACATTAAGAAGTTCTCCGCTGGTGGCAAGACCGCCGTGGTGTCCACCATCAACGGTGACTCCAACGTGCCGTTCTACAAAGAACTCGGCAACGCGGGCCTGAAGGCCAAAGACGTGCCGGTGGTTGCGTTCAGCGTGGGTGAAGAAGAGCTGCGCGGTGTTGACACGAAACCGCTGGTGGGCCACCTGGCGGCCTGGAACTACTTCATGTCGATCAAGAATCCGACCAACACCGAGTTCATCAAGAAGTGGACTGCGTATGCCAAGGCCAAGAACCTGCCCGGCGCTGACAAGCCTTTGACCAACGACCCGATGGAAGCCACTTACATCGGCATCAACATGTGGAAGCAGGCGGTTGAAAAAGCCAAGTCCACCGATGTCGACAAGGTCATCGCCGCCATGGCGGGCCAGACCTTCAAGGCGCCGAGCGGCATCGTGAGCAAGATGGATGAGAAGAACCACCACCTGCACAAGTCGGTGTTCATTGGCGAGGTCAAGGCCGACGGCCAGTTCAACGTGGTCTGGAAGACCCCCGGCCCGGTCAAAGCCAAGCCATGGTCGCCCTACATCGAAGGCAATGCGGGCAAGCCGGATGAGCCGGTGAAGAAGTAAGTCAAAAAAAGGTCTTGACGCTGTCACACAGCCCGAGGTGAGGATTTGCGGCCTGACCTCGGGCTCTTCATGTGAACAAACACAACCTACTGAGAGACTCTGTCAATGCTTGGCCATTTGATCCGATTGACGGCATGCGCTATATTTTTAATAGCTTGTAACGCACATTCCATAACGGCTGACGAGGCAAAAGCCATTGCATCCGGTGAAGCCGACGCGCGCATCGAGGTCCTGAACAAAGCGGTGGCAACGGCGGACGACAAAACGGCGGCCTTTCTGCAGGCCCTGTCAGACGACGCGGTCAAAGTGGCCGCTGACGCAGTGCTCGTCATCAAAGACGGCAAGGGCTATGACCCGGTGAGCGGTGCTGAAGTGCCTGTGCCCGACGTGTTTGAGGACGTGATGAACAACAACCGCATGCGCGGCGAGCTGGACTCCGCTCTGGCCGCGCTCAAGCTGTTTTCCAAAGACGAGAAGACCCGCATCGCCGCCATCAAGCAGTTGCAGAGCGATGCGGACGAAAGCAAATTGCCGCTGATCGAAAAGGCTTTTGCAGCCGAGCAAAACGCGCAGATCAAGGAGCAACTTGGGCTGGTGCGTGCGGCAGCCTTGCTCAACAGTGCCGACAAAGCCAAGCGCCTGGAAGCCGCCAAGCTGCTGAGCTCCAGCACGCAGGCCAACACCAAAACCGTGTTGCTGGCGCGCCTGGCGCAAGAGACCGAACCGGATGTCAAGTCGGCCTTGCAGAGCACACTGCGCCAAGTCGAGGCTTCATTGGCCTGGGGCGACAGGCTGGGTGCCATCTTCAGCGGCATCAGCCTGGGCAGCATCTTGCTGCTGGTGGCGCTCGGCCTGGCGATCACCTACGGCTTGATGGGTGTCATCAACATGGCGCATGGCGAGCTGATGATGATTGGCGCTTACGCCACCTACGTGGTGCAAGCCTTGTTTCAAAAATACCTGCCCGGCGCTTTTGACTGGTATCTGTTGGCCTCGGTGCCGGTGGCCTTTCTGGCCTCGGCGCTGATGGGGGCGGCGCTGGAACGCAGCGTGATCCGCTTCTTGTATGGCCGCCCGCTGGAAACCCTGCTGGCCACCTGGGGCATCAGTTTGATGTTGCAGCAGCTGGTGCGCAGCTTTTTCGGCGCGCAAAACGTGGGGGTGGAAAACCCGTCGTGGATGAGCGGCGGCGTGCAGGTGCTGGGCAACTTGTCGCTGCCCTTCAATCGGCTGGTGATCGTCGGCTTTGCGGTCTTTGTGTTGTTGGCGGTGGCGTGGTTGATCGGCAGAACGCGGCTGGGTCTGTTCGTGCGCGGCGTGACGCAAAACCGGCCCATTGCCGCCTGCATGGGCGTGAACACGGCGCGGATTGACACCTACGCCTTTGCACTGGGTTCCGGCATTGCCGGCTTGGCCGGTTGTGCGCTAAGCCAGGTCGGCAATGTGGGGCCGGACCTGGGGCAAGGCTACATCGTGGACTCGTTCATGGTGGTGGTGCTGGGCGGCGTGGGCCAGCTGGCCGGCACCGTGTATGCCGCCATGGGCCTGGGGATTTTGAACAAGTTTCTGGAGGGCTGGACCGGCGCCGTGCTGGCCAAGATTGCGGTGCTGGTGTTCATCATCATCTTCATCCAGAAACGTCCGCAAGGCATCTTTGCCATGAAGGGCCGCTCGGCAGAGGCTTGAGATCATGACGACGACATCTATCCAACTTCCCGCGCCCTTGCTAACCCGCACTGGCTGGTCCGCCTTCATCGTCGCCTTGATCGTGGTCTGCGCCGTGGCGCCCGCGCTCAATCTGCTGGTGCCCAAAGACAGCCTGTTTCACCTGAGCGACTATGCCGTGGCCCTGGTGGGCAAGATCATGTGCTACGCCATCTGCGCGCTGGCCATGGACCTGATCTGGGGCTACACCGGAATCCTGAGCCTGGGCCACGGCGTGTTCTTCGCGCTGGGGGGCTACGCCATGGGCATGTACCTGATGCGCCAGATTGGTCTTGAGGGCAACTACAAAAGTAATCTGCCCGACTTCATGGTGTTCCTGGACTGGAAGACGCTGCCCTGGCACTGGACTTTCAGCGACAGCTTTATCGCCACGCTGTTCCTGGTGCTGGCGGTGCCGGGGCTGGTGGCGTTTGTGTTCGGCTACTTTGCCTTTCGCTCGCGCATCAAGGGTGTGTACTTTTCCATCATCACCCAGGCCATGACCTTTGCCGCCATGCTGCTGTTCTTTCGCAACGAGACCGGCTTTGGTGGCAACAATGGCTTCACCGACTTCAAGCGGATTCTGGGCATTCCGATTGCCACGCCGGGCATGCGCATGCTGCTCTTTGTGCTGACGGGCGTGATCTTGCTGGGTTTCTTTCTGCTGGCGCGCTGGCTGGTGGCCGCCAAGTTTGGCCGCGTGCTGCAGGCGGTGCGCGATGCCGAGACGCGCGTCATGTTCTCGGGCTACTCGCCCCTGGGCTACAAGCTCACCATCTGGACCATCTCGGCCATGATGTGCGGCGTGGCCGGCGCCCTGTATGTGCCGCAAGTGGGCATCATCAACCCGAGCGAGATGAGCCCGGCCAATTCGATCGAGATTGCGATCTGGGCCGCAGTCGGTGGCCGCGCTTCGCTGATTGGCCCGATCGTCGGCGCCTTTATCGTCAACGGTGCCAAGAGCTGGCTGACGGTGGCCTACCCCGAGTTCTGGCTGTACTTTTTGGGCGCCTTGTTTATTGGTGTGACGCTGTTCTTGCCGGATGGCGTGGTGGGCCTGATCAGAAAGCTGAAGGGGAACAAAGCATGACGCCTGATCTGCTGGAGGAGGGCGCCCGCCGGGCCAGGGCGCACGCACTGAAGACCGGGCACGGCAAGACCGAATCCGGTGGCCGCGCCGCCGGCTTCTCGCGCCTTGCCACGCCGGGTGAAGTGGATGTGACCCACGGCCGCATCCTCTACCTGGAAGACGTGAGTGTGAGTTTTGACGGCTTCAAGGCCATCAACAAGCTTTCGCTCGACATTGCGCCGGGCGAGTTGCGCTGCATCATCGGGCCGAACGGCGCGGGCAAGACCACGATGATGGACATCATCACCGGCAAAACGCGGCCTGACGAGGGCCGGGTTTACTTCGGCAGCACGATTGATTTGCTGCGCTACACCGAGCCTGAGATTGCACAGTTGGGCATCGGGCGCAAGTTCCAGAAGCCCACGGTGTTTGAGCAACTCACGGTGTTCGAGAACCTGGAGCTGGCCCTCAAGACCGACAAGGCGGTGACCGCCTCTCTGTTCTTCCGCCTGGACTCCACGCAGTCAGATCGCCTGCTTGAGGTCCTGCACACCATTCACCTGACCGGCAACGCGAGCGCCCAGGCGGGCACTTTGAGCCACGGCCAAAAACAGTGGCTGGAGATTGGCATGCTGCTGATGCAAGACCCCAAGCTGCTGCTGCTCGATGAGCCGGTGGCCGGCATGACGGACATTGAGGCCGAGCGCACCGCCGAGCTGTTTTTGAGCCTCAAAGGCAAGCACTCGCTGATGGTGGTGGAGCACGACATGAGCTTCATCAACACCATCTCCGACATCGTCACCGTGCTCTGCGAGGGCGCGGTGCTGGCGCAGGGCACGCTGGCGCAGGTGCAGGCGGATGAGCGGGTGATCGAAGTCTATTTGGGCAGATGAGCATGCTGAACGTCAAAAACATCAACCAATACTACGGCGGCTCGCACATCCTGCGTGATGTGAGCCTGCAAGCCACGCGCGGACAAGTCACCGTCATTCTGGGCCGCAACGGGGTCGGCAAGACCACGCTGCTCAAGAGTCTGATGGGCCTGGTGGCTATCAAGACCGGCAGCATCGAGTTGGATGGCCAACCGATTCACAGCGCCACACCCTACGAGCGCGCCCGCGCCGGTATCGGTTTCGTGCCGCAGGGGCGAGAAATCTTTGCACGGCTCACGGTGGAAGAAAACCTGCGCATGGGTCTGGCCTACAAACCCGCCAACACGCCGATTCCACCCGAGCTGTTTGACCTGTTCCCGGTGCTCAAGCAGATGTTGCAGCGCCGCGGCGGCGATTTGTCAGGCGGGCAGCAGCAGCAACTGGCCATTGCCCGGGCGCTGGCGGCCAGCCCGAAGCTGCTGATTCTGGACGAACCGACCGAAGGCATCCAGCCCAGCATCATCAAGGACATCGGGCGCGTGATCCGCATGCTGGCGGACCGGGGCGACATGGCGATCGTGCTGGTGGAGCAGTACTACGACTTTGCCCAGGCGCTGGCCGATGACTATGTGGTGATGGAGCGCGGCGCCGTGCTGGCCCGGGGCAAAGGCCCGAATATGGAAATTGACGGCGTGCGGCAGTTGGTTGCCATTTAAGCGCCTGCGGCGGCCAGTTAGGATCACGCCATGACTTGGCACGCCACGCTCTCTCTTGACTACCGCTTGGAGTCTGAACGCAGCGTGCTGCGTCACGTCCATGATGGTCCGTTGCGGGTGCTGAAAAGCCTGTACCCGCAAGGTGATGGCACTTGCCACAATGTGCTGGTTCACCCACCTGGCGGGCTGGTGGGGGGCGACACACTGGACATTCAAATCGCGGTTGGCGCTGGCGCGCACGCGCTCATCACCACACCGGGCGCCACGCGGTTTTACCGCTCATCCGGTGAGCCTGCCGTGCAGCGAACCCGGTTGCGCCTGGAGGCGCTTGCGCGCATGGAATGGCTGCCGCTGGAAGCGATTTTGTACAGCGGTTGCCAGGCAGAAAACCATTTGAGTTTTGAACTCGCGCCCGGCGCCGAGTTAATCGCCTGGGATGTGACGGCGCTGGGACTGCCGCATGCGGGCCTCCCCTTTGTACGCGGGCGTTTTTGCCAGCACATTGAGCTGCCTGGCGTCTGGCTGGAACGGGGTGTTATTGATGCAGCGGACACGCGCCTGCTTGGCAGTCCGCTGGGCCTGGCTGGGCAGCGTTGCATGGCGTCCCTCTTTTTTGTCACCGGGAGTGCGCTTGAGCGTCCCCGCCGCGACTTGGCGCTCGATGGCGCGCGGCAGATCTTGCAGGCGCACGCGCTTCAATCCAGCGCCGGTGTGACCTGTCCGAACCCTCGGGTTGTGGTGCTGCGTGTCCTGGCGCCGCAAGTGGAGATGGCGATGGACTTGCTCAAAAAAGTCTGGGCAGTCTGGCGCCAGGTGTTGTGGAATCAAGCAGCGGTGCAACCCAGAATTTGGGCCATGTGAACGCCGCAGACCGCAATGCAAGGACTGAAGGCGGCTAGTTCAGCCCCAAAAACGCCATCACGGCAGGCAGTTGCTGGTCAAAGTCAGTGATGCCGTGGTCGCTGCCTTCAAGCAGGCGGAGCTGGGCCCCCGCGTAGCGGGCATGAGACTCGCGCCAATCCAGCAGTTCATCTCCCTTGGCAATGACGGCCAGATAACGTTCAGGTCGCGTCAGGGACGCGCATGCCAGGTCACGCAACTCCTGCACAAACTCAGGCTGGAAGAAGAAGCGCTCTTGGGGATCTTGCCAGCAGGTCTGCTCACCAATGTATTTTTCCAGGTCACGTGCCGGGTTGACCGCCGGGTTCAGCAGCACGGCCTTGCAGCCGGTTTGCTCTGCCACCCAGGTGGCATAAAAGCCGCCCAGCGAGGAGCCCACCACCGCCATCGATTCGCGCGGCCAGTCGGCGCTGCCTTGCAGCAGCAGGGCCATGGCTTCACGCGGTGAAGGCGGTAACTGCGGGCACCACCAGTGCACGTCGGGCTGGTGGCTGGCCATGTGCTGCGCCAGGATGCGGGCTTTTGCCGATTGTGGTGAGGAGCGAAAGCCGTGCAGGTAAAGCAGGTGGGTGACGGGTGTGGGCTGGGGCGTGGACATGAACCGGATGATAGAGGCGAAAAAAAGCCCCGCGGGCCGGGTGGCGCGCGGGGCACTCAAAAAATGCTGCAAAGGTTCGAGAACTTTGCAGCGGGAGAGCTCGGCTAGTTGCCAGTCAAGGCCAACCAGGCGCAGCTACCTCCCACGTTCAACGGCGTTGCGCCACGAAGCTGCCAGTCGTCGGCGTGGATGTCGGATCGCTGTAAGTGCCGCTGCCGGTACCCGCCAGGAAATTGAAGTTGCCGCTGGCGGTGCTGCTGACGTTGTCGGTGAAAGTGAACGCACCGGTGGATGGATTCGTGAACGTCGCCGAGCACGCGAAGAACGACAAGGTCGTGGGGTCCTGGCATGCAACGCTGCCGTTGGCGTTGATGAAAACGGTCATGCCACCCGTCGTTTGCGCCGGGTCACGAATGTCCCAGGTGCCTTGGTAGGACGCGGCTGTCAGGGTCAACGGCACTGACGGATCGTCGTCGATCGTCAAGCCCAGTTGTGTCAGCAGTGCGGTGGCAGCAACGGTGTTCAGGCGGGCGCTGTTGCTCACGACAGGCTTGTTCTGATAGCCCGAATAGACCTTGCCGGCGCGCTCCACAAACACTTTTGTGAAGGTCAACGGCGATGCCTGTGTCGGCGCGTTGTTGAGCGTCAGCACCCGGGCGTCGCCCAAAGTTGCAATGGTGTACGAGCCGGTGCCGATCACCGTGCAGTTGCGCGTCGAACCGTTGTTGAAGCGCTCTTTGCACGCGTAGTAAGTGACCGGGTTGGTGCCGGTGCCCTTGAAGGCCGCGCGCAGTTTGGTGTTGCCGCTGTAGAAACCAGGTGCGGTGCCGGTACCGACCGGTGCCGTGCCGAGGGTGCCGATGCCCACGGTGCTGTTGCCCCATGCCTCATCGCTGGTGTCGGGGCTGGTGTACAGGATTGAGTTGTAGGTGAATTTGCCCTGAGTGAAGACGCACGGCGTGCCCGTCATGGCGCCGATCAAGCCTTCCAGGGTGGTGCTGTTGGCGCCGTTGGTGGTCTTGAATTCGGTCGAGTTACAGCCCACCCCGGCTGCCTGCGTGCTGGCCGTACCCCCGGCCGAGACTGCCGAGCTGTACTGCGTCACCAGGCTGCTGCTGCCCGGGTAGTAAGCAAACGCCGTGGTCAGCGGGGTCCCGGTTTGATAAAACAACGACGAGCCGGTCGGGAAGGTGGCCGTTCCCAGCAAGGTGGGGTCCGCAATCCGCAGGTTGGTGTAGCCCGCCGCGCGTGCCTGGGCGTAGACATCCTTCATGGCCTTGCCGGCAATGTCGAATGTGGCGCGATTGGTCTTGCCGGTCTCATAGCTGTCGCAGTAGTTGTACGTGCTGTTGCCCAGCGCGTCGCGTACGCCCGAGGTGTTCTCAAAATTGAGGGGGCAGTTGGTCCAGGCGCTGCCGTTCCAGTGCAGGTCCGCTTGACGCCATGGATCGCCGCCGGCGCCCCACTTGGCCAGGGTGCTAGCGTTGCTGCGATAGCGCCGTTCGACGTACTTGACGTTGTTGTTGGCGTCCGGCGTATTTTGGAGCAGTGAGCCACTGAACACGCGGGCGAAGACATTCGACGCATCGATGAAGTTGAAGTTAACCAGGCTGAATCCCGCCGCGGCAGGGGCCGATGCGACGGGCGTGGTTGACGAGGTCTGGGTATTGATGGCCACGACCGTGGCCATCGAGGCTGGTGTCAAGCCCGAATTGGTCACGAGCGTTTGAGCCGCTGCCAGCAATGCCGCCTCTTTGTCCGCGGGCGTGCTTGCGGCCTGCACCGCGGGGTCGCTCATGGCGCTCACCAGCGCGGGCAACAGTTCCAGCAGTTTCTTCTGGATGGCCTTGTCGATATCGGCTTGCGTGATGGTGGCGCCATCGACCGTCGTCGAACCCAGCACCGTGCCGCCGATGGCCGTGGCCTGCTGCTGGGTGGTCACCACCACCATGCGCGCCACCGTGGCGGCGCTGATGCTGCCGTCGGTCGGTGCCGCCACTTTCGTGAAGTCCTGAAACAGCGAAACGGTAATACCGGTGGCGGCTTGCACCGCCGCGGCCGCATCAGCGGTGCTGGCACCGGTGCTGGCAACCGTCTGTTGCACCAGTGTGGTCAGCGGGCTCACCACGCCGACACTGTCTGCCGGAGCCGACATGGTGAAGGGCACGGGCACGGCGCCGGTGTCGGCGTCAATCGCGTCGGTACCGACGACGGCAATGACCGGGTACTTGCCGGCATCGGCCAGGTCCACCGTGAGCGTGACCTTGCCGGTGGCATCCGTCTTGGCGAAAGGTTCGCCGCTGTCGCAGACCCCGTTGCTGTTTTTGTCCAGGCAGACGGTTGCGTTTTTGATGGGCCCGTCGACCACGGTGACGGGCACGTCGGTGGTGGTGGCCGCAGGGATGATTGGCGCCGGCGTACTGGTGCCGCCACCGCCGCCGCCACAGCCGTAAATCGTCAACAGGCCGGCGCTGGTGATACCAAGCGCAAGTCGTTTAAGCGTAATGTTCATAAAAACCTCTTGAAGTGTTTGGGAAGCAGGCGATTCAGAAACGGGTTCTGAATTTCTTGATCTGCGTCATGGATGTTATCGAGCGGATGGTGCCGGGCAATCCCATATCCATGGGATGAACCGGCATGGTCAAGGCAGACAGCTACCGCTATGCTCGCGGTAGATTTGACAACAGCAAGGCAAAGCAAGTGTGGCGTGTACTGGTGGTTGAGGATGATCCGCAGACGCGGGATTTTTTTTCGGGCAGCGTGTCGCGCTGCGCCGAACTGCTGCTGGCTGCCAGCGTGGGCACGGTGGCCGAGGCCAAGGCCTGGCTGGATGACAGCGCGAACACGGTCGATGTGCTGCTCACCGATCTGGGCCTGCCCGATGGCAGCGGGCTGGAGGTGATCCGCCATGCGACGCGGCTGAACCCCGCCTGTGAGCCGCTGGTGATCTCGATGTTTGGTGATGAAGACAACGTGCTGGCCAGCATCGAGGCCGGCGCGCTGGGCTACATCCACAAGGATTCGACGCCCGACGACATTGCGCAGACGATTTTGGACATGCGGGCCGGCGCCTCTCCCATTTCTCCCATGATCGCGCGCCGCGTGCTGTCCAAGTACCAGTCTGATCGTCGAGAGAACAATAGGGTGCTAGCCCCCGTCCTATCATCGTCTATAGCTATAAAAAGCGAAGCGACTGAGGACGGTGAGGCGAAGTCGCAGCGCGGCCTGCTGTCGCCACGCGAACAGGAAGTTCTGGCCTTGATCGCCCGCGGCTTTTCGTATACGGAAATTGCCCGTTTGCAGGGCTTGAGTGTTCACACCGTGCAGACGCATATCAAGAACCTGTATGGAAAATTGTCCGTGCACTCCAAAAGCGAGGCGGTGTTTGAAGCCACGCGCATGGGTTTGCTGTCGCCGCATGACTGAACCGGGGCATGGGAGCGGGCGTTTGATGCGGCGCATAAAGCTTCGCTAAGATGCGCTGCTCCATGACGCATTGCTGCCTTTTAAAACGTTTGCTTCTTTGCTGTTGCGCGCTGGTGCTTGCCGGTCTGGCCTTGTCGGCGCAGGCCCTGACGCTGGAGTTGCGCCAGGCGCAGGCGCTGGTGACGGTGCAGGGTCAGACCACGCGCGAGACGGTCAGCCTGCCCTACCATTGGGACCGCCATCACGTGGGTTTGGCCGGCGAGGCGACTTTTGAGCTGCCGTTCGAGCTGGCAGAGGTGCCGACGGTGCCCTTCGGCCTGTACCTGCCCCGGCTCGGCAATGCCTATGAAATCTGGCTCAACGGCATCCTGCTGCAGCAAAACGGCGACTTGCTGCATGACAACGGCCCGGACTTTGCCAAGGCGCCGCGCCATATCTTGATTTCGCCCGGCCTGCTGCGCACCCACAACCTTTTTCGTGTGCAGATCCGGGCCGATGTGGGCCGCCGTGGCGGTCTGGCCCCGCTGACCCTGGGGCCGGACGAGGAGGTCTATCCGCTCTACCTGCACGACTACCGCTGGCGCAGCACGGGCTCGTTCATCGTGGTCATCGTCAGCCTGCTGATCGGTCTGGCGGCGTTCGTCTTGTGGGCGACCCAGGTCGATGCCGCCGGGCCGGGACGTCCCCGGCGCGACCCGCTGTACCTGTACGCGGGTGTGGCCGAATTGTGCTGGACGGTCGCCGTCAGCGACGCCATCATCGAACACCCACCTTTTCTCTGGCCGTGGTGGGGCATGGTGGTACTGGCGGCGTCGACGGTGTGGGTGGGCAGCATGATATTGTTTTGCGCCGAGGTGGCCGGCTGGAGCCGTCTGCGGGCAGTCGGCTGGCTGCGCTGCTGGCTGGCGGTGTTGTTGATGGCGAGTTTTGCCGCTGGCACGACCTCGCTGGTGTATGGCTATCCGCTCGCGATGACGCTTTTGTACGCGGCCTTGGGACTCACCTCTCTGATCTTCGTCGCGACGTTCATCTGGAAGGCGGCGCGCGGTGCCTCGCTGCCGCACAAGATCGTGGCGGCCGCGGTGTTGTGGAACACGCTGGTGGGCTTGCGCGACCTGTATGTTTTTCGCATTAGCCAGGTCTACGGCGGCAACACCTTGCTGCGGTACAGCTCGGTGCTGTTCGGCCTGGCGCTGCTCTACATCGTGATCATGCGCTTTCGCGTGGCCAGCGCGCAGGCGCGCGACCTCAACGCCAATCTGGCGGCGCGCGTGGCGCAAAAGGAGCAGGAGCTGGCGCAGAGCTACCGGCGCGTGGAGCAGCTCGCCCGCGAGCAGGAGCGTGCCGCCGAACGCACGCGTATTTTGCGTGACATGCACGATGGCGTGGGCGCCCACATCAGCACGGCCATCCGCCAGATGGAATCCGGACAGGCCAGCCATGCGGAGGTGCTGCAGACGCTACGCGACTCGCTGGACCAGCTCAAGCTGTCGATTGACGCGATGAACCTCTCGCCGGGTGACATCACGGCCTTGCTGGCCAACCTGCGCTACCGGCTGGAGCCGCGCTTTAAAGCGTCCGACATCGAGCTGCAATGGGATGTGGACCTGATTTTGCCGCTGGCCCGGCTCGATCACGCGGCCATGCGACAGCTGCAGTACATGGTTTTTGAGTCGCTATCCAATGTGCTGCAGCATGCGCACGCCACTCGGTTGCGCATCGAGTTGCGCAGCACAGCGCAGGGTGGCGCGCAGTTGCGGGTGATTGACAACGGCTGCGGCTTCGAGCCCGAGCGCGTGAAGCGCCGGGGCCTGAGCTCGCTGCGCGAGCGGGCCGCCGCCATCGCCGCGAGCCTGCTGATCACCAGCGTTCCGGGAAATACCGTGGTGGAAATCGAGCTGAATTGATCAGTCGCGGGATAATCCACGCATGGCGCAACAATTTGGAAAAATTCACCCCTGGCGGCGCATCACGCCCTGGTTTCGCGGCTTTGACGGCCCGCTGGCATTTGCCGTGTTCATGCTCGCCTGTGCCGGCTTGCTGACGATGTACTCCTCGGGCTACGACCACGGCACGCGCTTTGAGGACCATGGCCGCAATATGTTGCTGGCGGGCTTCATCATGTTTGTGGTGGCGCAGATTCCGACGCAGCGGCTGATGGCGCTGGCGTTGCCGCTGTATGTGCTGGGGGTCACCCTGCTGATTGCGGTGGCCATCTTTGGTGTCACCAAAAAAGGCGCCCGGCGCTGGCTTGATGTGGGCATCACCATCCAGCCCAGCGAAATTCTCAAGATCGCCGTGCCTTTGACGCTCGCCTGGTGGTTCCAGAAACGCGAAGGGCAGTTGCGTCCGCTGGACTTTGCGGTGGCGGGGGTGCTGCTGGCGCTGCCGATCGGCCTGATCGTCAGGCAGCCGGACTTGGGGACCGCCATCCTGGTGTTGTCGGCGGGCATGTCGGTCATTTTTTTCGCCGGTCTGTCCTGGAAGTGGATTCTGCCGCCCGTGCTGCTGGGTCTGGTGGGGGTGGCGCTGGTCGTGGGCTTTGAGCCGCAGCTGTGTGCCGACGGGGTGCGCTGGCCGGTGCTGCACGACTACCAGCAGCAGCGCATCTGCACCCTGCTGGACCCGTCGCGCGACCCGCTGGGCAAGGGCTTTCACATCATCCAGGGCATGATTGCGATTGGCTCGGGCGGCTTCTGGGGCAAAGGTTTTATGCAGGGCACGCAAACGCATCTTGAATTTATCCCCGAGCGCACCACCGACTTCATCTTTGCTTCATTTTCTGAAGAATTCGGGCTGATTGGCAATTTGCTGCTGATTACCGGCTTTGTGTTCTTGATCCTGCGCGGCCTGGTCATTGCCCTGGAAGCACCCACGCTGTTTTCCCGCTTGCTGGCGGGCAGCCTCACGCTGATCGTCTTTACCTACGCCTTTGTCAACATGGGCATGGTGAGCGGCATTGTGCCGGTGGTGGGGGTGCCGCTGCCCTTTATCAGCTACGGCGGCACGGCCATGGTCACGCTGGGCATGGCGCTGGGGATATTGATGTCAATTGCCAAGTCCAAGCGGCTGGTGCAGTCGTAACGCCAGTTCCGTCCTCAACGGATCGATATCAACTGTGCGCACGCAGAAAAGCCACCAGTTCTTCTGGTGGTTGGGGTCTGCAAAAGAAATACCCCTGCACCTCGTCGCAGCCTTGCGCGCGTAACAACGTCAATTGCGCCTGGGTTTCAACCCCCTCGGCGATGGTGTTCATGCCCAGGCTGTGGGCCATGCTGATGATGGCATTGACGATGGCCAGATCTTCCGGGTCGTCGGTGATGTCGCGTACAAACGACTGGTCGATCTTGAGCTGGTGGGCGTGAAAACGCTTGAGGTAGCTCAGCGACGAGTAGCCGGTGCCAAAGTCATCGATTGAAATCTTCACGCCCTGCTGGTGCATGTGCTCCATGACCGCAATGGCGCCCAGCGGGTCATGCAGTGCCACCCCTTCGGTCAACTCCAGTTCAAGAAATTGGGGCGGCAGTTGCGCCTCGGCCAGTATTCTGGCCACCAGTTCGGGCAGATCGGGGTGACGAAACTGCACGGCGGAGAGGTTGACCGACATCGTCATCGGCGCCAGGCCCAGATCCCGCCATTGTTTGGCTTGCTGGGCAGCGGTGCGCAGCACCCATTCACCGATGCCTTGAATCTGACCGCTGGCTTCGGCAATCGCAATGAATTCGGCCGGTGCGACCTGCCCCAGTTCCGGATGCTGCCAGCGCAGCAGCGCCTCGACGCCGACGATTCTGTTCGTGCTGAGCGACAACTGGGGCTGGTAGTGCAGGCGCAACTGATCGCGCTCCAGTGCGCGGCGCAAGGCGTTTTCAATCTGGAGTGCGCGGTCGGTCGTGAGCTGCATTTCGGTCGTGTAAAACTGGTAGCCGTTGCGTCCGCTTTGTTTGGCGCGGTACATGGCGATGTCGGCGCGTCTGGACAGTGTCTCCAGATCGTCGCCGTCCCGCGGGTACTGGGCAATGCCCATGGAGGGCGTCACCGTCAGTTCGTGCGGCCCGATCTGCACGGGCAGGCTGATGGTTTGCAGCAACTTCTGGGCGACGCGCGCCGCGCCCTTGGAGCCGGTGTCCGGCAGCAGCAGGATGAACTCATCACCCCCCAGGCGCGCCACCGTGTCTTGTTCGCGCACGACCGACTGCATCCGCGCCGCCAGTGCCACCAGCAGTTGGTCGCCCACCCCGTGCCCGAGCGTGTCATTGATGTTCTTGAAGTGGTCGAGGTCCAGGAACATCAAGGCCAGTGATTCCTGGCGTCGGTCGGCCTCGCTCAGGGCGTGGCGGATGCGGTCGTTGAGCAGGCTGCGATTGGGCAGGCTGGTCAACGCATCGAAATAGGCCAGTTTCTGGATGTCTTTCTCGGCTTGTTTGCGCTCGGTGATCTCGCGCGAGATCACGATGAAGCGCGGCTCTTGGCCCGCGCTGACCGCCTTGCGCGCCACTGAAAGCTCAAACCACCGGTCTTGCTCTGGCGATGCCAGTTCAAATTGCTGACCGTGGGCCAGACCGAGTTCATGCGCCTGCTTGAGGGCCTGCAGCACCACTTCGGCGGCCGCAGGGGGCAGCACCTCGGACACCGTCTTGCCAAGCAGGGCCTGCACCGGTGCGTCAAGCAGGTCGGCGGCGCGCGGCGAATGGCACAGCAGGTAACGTCCGTTCAAGTCCATCTCAAATAAGAGATCCGGTATGGCGTCCAGCGTGGCGCTGAGTTGGCGCTCTGACGCCTGGATTTCGGCAGTGCGTTCAGTCACCTGCTGCTCCAGATTGATCTTGTAGGCGCGTTGGCGCGTCAGGAGTTTGGCCAGATAGGCCAGCAGCCATGAAAACAACAGTCCGATAAAAGTCTTGCCGGCCAAACCTGCCCGGTCGCCCCAGCCCAGTCGCGGCGCCACACTGAGCGACCAGGCGCCGTTGGGTACTTCAAAACCTTGGATGACCGGCTCGATCAACGGCGCAGACTGTGATTCCGCGATGATCTGAGTCTGCCTTGTTTCGGGGTTGACGCGCCAAAGTTTGTAATCCAGCCCACGCTGAAGCAGGCTGGGCAAGTGGGCCGACTCCAGGGTCTGCGGAAAACGCATCACCACATTGGTGAAACCCCAGAACTCTGGCGTGCCCTGAGCGTTGTCGAGGTAGATCGGTAATCTGGCCACCAGGCCCAAGCCGCCTTGCCTGAGTTCAAGCGGACCGGCCAGCGTGAGTTGCCCGGTCGATCGCGCCCGCTGCGCTTCCTGCTGCATCACCGGGTCTTTCAGCAAATCCAGGCCAATTGCTTTTTCATTGCCGGCCAGCGGCACCGCGTTACGAATAACGCCGCCCGGGGCGAGAATCAGCACCGACACACCTGGGTAAAACGGCAGCATCCTGGCGGCCACGGCGTCGAAGTTATCCACTTGACCACGGCCTTGCTGGACCAGCGCGGCCATCGCGTAGATGGCGGAAAGGGCGCGATCCAGCTGTTCCCGGGCTGCTTTGGCATGGTCTTGTGCCAGCGTGTAAACCTCGGCGCGCGCATGCTCCCTGCGCTGGCGTTCCTGGTGCCAGATCAGACCGGCGCTGAGCACGGCCGCCAGCAAGAAGACGACCCCGGCCACCCGCATGGGCTGCGTCGGTTTGTGGTGCGAGGCCGGCGTCGTCAACATCAAGAGGCAGGGTTTTCAGGCAGCATGTCATCATGATTATCGGCGCACCACCTAAAATGAATCAATGATCTCTCGCGAACCCACTCTTGAACGCTTAGGCCTGGCCAAGTCCCTGCTGCTCACGCCCTTTGGGCTGGATGAATCCCACCTGGCCCAGGCCTTAAAAGAAATCAAGGCGCATCAGGTGGACGAAGCCGACCTGTATTTTCAATACACGCGTTCTGAGGGCTGGAGCCTGGAAGAAGGCATTGTCAAGACCGGCTCCTTCAGCATTGACCAGGGTGTCGGCGTGCGCGCTGTCAGCGGCGAGAAAACGGCGTTTGCCTATTCGGATGACATCTCCGAGTCCTCGCTGCTGGATGCGGCCCGCACTGTCAGGTCAATTTCGGCTCTCGCCCAGACAAGGCGGGCGCGAGTAGCTACAAAAAAGATAGCTTATGGGCGTTCCTTGTACCCCGGCTTGGACCCGATCACCACACTCGACAGCGCGGCCAAGGTCAAGCTGCTGGAGCGTGTCGAGCAACTGGCCCGTGCCAAGGACCCGCGCGTGGCGCAGGTCATGGCGGGCGTGGCGAGCGAATACGACGTGGTGCTGGTGGCGCGTGCCGACGGCATGCTGGCGGCCGATGTCCGCCCGCTGGTGCGCCTGTCGGTGACGGTGATTGCCGAACAGGGCGTCGGCGGCAAGGTGCGGCGTGAAATGGGCTCGGCCGGTGGCGGCGGGCGCTTTGGGCTGGCTTATTTTGACGAGGCGCTGATCACGCAATACGTCGATGAGGCGGTGAAAGCCGCGCTGATCAACCTGGAAGCCCGCCCGGCGCCGGCGGGTGAGATGACCGTGGTGCTGGGGCCCGGCTGGCCCGGCATCTTGTTGCACGAGGCGATTGGTCATGGGCTGGAAGGCGATTTCAACCGCAAGGGCTCCAGCGCGTTCAGTGGCCGGGTCGGCCAGCGTGTCGCCGCCAAGGGCGTGACCGTGCTGGATGACGGCACCATCGCCGACCGCCGTGGCTCGCTCAATGTCGATGATGAAGGCAACACCAGCGCCCGCAATGTGCTGATTGAAGATGGCATTCTCAAGGGCTATATGCAGGACGCCATGAATGCGCGCCTGATGGGGGTGGCGCCCACCGGCAACGGGCGTCGCGAGAGCTACGCCCATGTGCCGATCCCGCGCATGACCAATACCTACATGCTCGCCGGGGACAAGTCGCCCGACGAGATTGTGGCCAGCATCAAGAAGGGTCTGTACGCCACCAACTTTGGCGGCGGCCAGGTGGACATCACCTCGGGCAAGTTCGTGTTTTCGGCCAGTGAAGCCTACTGGGTTGAAAACGGCAAGATCCTGTACCCGGTCAAGGGCGCGACCATCGTTGGTAGCGGCCCGGATGTGCTCAAGCGCGTCAGCATGATCGGCAATGACTTGAAGCTCGACAGCGGTGTCGGCACCTGCGGTAAAGAAGGCCAGAGTGTGCCGGTGGGCGTGGGGCAGCCGACCTTGCGTATTGATGGTTTGACGGTGGGAGGCACGGCGTGAAAAACTTGATTGTGGCCAGCCTGTGCGCCGGTGGCTTGTTGGGGTCTTCCTTGGGTCGTGCCCAGGGCAATAGCGAACCGACTGCCGGACTGAAACCGACCGCCACGACCTGGCGTTTGACCTCTGAAACGCTGGCACTGCCGGGCGGCGAAAAAATGGGCATGGTCGGCGGCGACCTCATGTTTGATGTGAGTGAGCAGCTGCGATTGGGTGTGGGCAGTTACGGGGCCGTGCGCGGTGACCGTGGCGGTTTCATCACGCTGGGTCTGGCCGGTGAGTGGCGCCAGCGGCTCAGTCCAAGCTGGCTGGCTCACACCGGTTTGTTTGTTGGCGCCGGCGGCGGGCGTGGTGGCACCAGCGCCTTGTCGGGTGGTGGTCTGATGCTGCGCGCTGATCTGGGTTTGACCTACGAAGTGCCCAACGTCGGTAATTTTGCCTTTGGCGTGAGCCATGTGCGGTTTCCGTCGGGTGTGATTCGCAGCACGCAGCCCTATCTGCGCTACGAATATCCGTTCTACAGTTTGTTGAGTCCGGGTTGGGATACCCCACCCCGTGCCGGCACGGCAGATGGCGCCAGCGTGTCGTCCCACCGCAATGAGTTTGCGCTGGTGGCCCGCAGTTACAGAATTCCGGCCTCCGTGCTGCGTGACGATGGTCAGCCGCAACACAGCAGCATGCAGTTGGTCGGCGTCGAATGGCTGTCTTACCTGGACCCCAACTGGTTTGTCAAACTGGAGTCGGAAGGCGCCATGGGCGGCCAGAGCAATGGCTACATGCAAATTCTGGCCGGCGGTGGCTACCGCATGCCGCTTTGGCGCGGCAGTGCGGTCAAACTCCATGCCGCGGCCGGCCCGGCAGGCGGCGGCGGGGCTGACACCGGCGGGGGTTTGCTGTTGGACGCGGGGGTTTCGCTGCAGCAAAACCTGAGCGAGCGTACCGCGCTGGAGTTCTCGGTGGGCGAAGTGCGAGCACCGTCGCGCAGTTTCAGGGCGCAAAGTGCGGCCCTCAAATTGACCTACCAGTTTGGTTTGCCGGGGGTCTCTGGCAACCGTATTTCCTGGCCCGCTCTGGGTGGTTTTGACGCAGAAAACCTGCGTGTGCGGGTGGCAAACCAGACCTATTTCAAGGCCTCACCCCAGTGGCGCAACCAGTATGTCGACGAGTCGGTGAGCAATCTGGGCGTGCAGCTTGACTATTTTGTGACGCCCCAGTGGTTTGTCACCGGTCAAGGCCTGGCCGCTTATGCCGGCGAGGCGGGGGCCTACATGACCGGGCAACTGGGTGCCGGTGTGCAGCAGCAGTTGTCACAGCGCTGGTTTGCCGAGGGCGAAGCGCTGGTGGGCGCGGCCGGTGGCGGCGGTCTGGCGGTGGGTGGTGGACTGGTGGGGCAACTCAATGCTTCAATTGGCTACCGCTTGACAAAGCAGGTGTCGGTGCTGGCCACGGCAGGGCGTATTCAGGCCATGCGTGGTGGCGATTTCAAAGCCAACGTGGCGGGCTTGTCGGTGGCCTATCAATTCAACGGCTTTGTTCAGAAATGAGCCGCGTGCCCGACTATGCTAAAGTGAAGCCATGAAATCGTTCTGTTTTTTCTTTAGCTACTTTTGGTTCTCAAGCGCCTGCGGCGGTAGAGAGTTCTGAACGTACCCAAACCAAACGTCCTGATCTTCCAAAAACCGCCGGCTACCCCGGCGGTTTTTTTATGACTTTTTTTGATGAACCGAGGAACTGCACATGACTGCCAAATCCATTGCTGCCAGCACCGATGCCTGGTATGCGAACGTTGTCGCCAATGCCACCGACCGCACCGGTCAGACTGACAACGAACGCATCAAGGACATCACCGTGTTACCGCCTCCCGAGCATTTGATCCGCTTTTTCCCCATTCACGGAACGGCCGTGGAGTCGCTGATCAGCAGCACCCGCCGGCGCATCCACAACATCATGGCGGGCAAGGATGACCGCTTGCTGGTGGTGATTGGCCCGTGTTCCATCCACAACCCGGCCGCCGCGCTGGACTATGCGCGCCAGCTTCAGGTGCAGCGCGAAAAGTACGCCGACACGCTGGAAATTGTGATGCGCGTCTACTTTGAAAAACCCCGCACCACCGTCGGCTGGAAGGGCCTGATCAACGACCCGTATCTGGACGAAACCTTTCGCATCGACGAAGGCCTGCGCATCGCGCGCCAGTTGCTGATCGAGATCAACCGCCTGGGCCTGCCCGCCGGCAGCGAGTTTCTGGATGTGATTTCACCCCAGTACCTGGGTGACTTGATCTCCTGGGGCGCGATTGGTGCGCGCACCACCGAGAGCCAGGTGCACCGCGAACTGGCCTCGGGGCTGTCGGCGCCGATAGGCTTCAAGAACGGCACCGATGGCAACATCAGGATCGCCACCGACGCGATTCAGGCCGCCGCCGGCGCGCACCACTTTTTGTCCGTGCACAAGAATGGTCAGGTGGCGATCGTGCAAACCAAAGGCAATAAAGACTGCCACGTCATCTTGCGCGGTGGCAAGGCCCCCAACTATGACGCGGCCAGCGTCGCTGCAGCGTGCAAAGACCTCGAAAAAGCCAAACTGCCGGCGACCTTGATGGTCGACTGCAGCCACGCCAACAGCAGCAAGCAACACGAGAAGCAACTCGACGTGGCACGCGACATTGCCGCACAGCTGGCCAGCGGCTCAAGAAGTGTGTTCGGCGTGATGGTGGAAAGCCACTTGATCGCCGGTGCCCAGAAGTTCACGCCGGGCAAGGACGACCTGTCCAAGCTGGAATACGGCAAGAGCATCACCGACGCCTGCCTGGGTTGGGACGACTCGGTCGAATTGCTGGAGGTGTTGGCGGCGGCAGTCAAAGCGCGCCGGGCGGGCTAAAGACGCACGGGGGGCAGGGCAGCGGTGCGTCATTTACACTTGCGCCTCGACGCTGGCATCCCGCAAGCGCTTTTTCAGCCTCTGGACAAACACCATGAACCGCTGCCTGACCTCTAGCCCCCCCCTTTTTCTCAGGAGGCTTTGCCTCCTTGTGCTCAGCGCGTCAGCCCTGAGCTTCAACCTGGCCTGCGCGCAAACCGGCGTGCGCCAGTTTCCCGCCACCGCCCAGCGCGGCACGCTGGTGGTCACAATGCCGCCCGAGGTGCTGATCAATGGCGCGGCGGCGCGACTCGCACCCGGCGCCCGCATCAAGGGTGTCAACGACGCCCTGGTGCTGTCGGCCTCCTTGGTGGGACAAAGCGTGTTGGTGAATTACCGGCGCGACGGGCAAGGGCTGATTCACGAGTTGTGGATTCTGAGTCCTGAAGAAGCTAAAGAAAAACGTGCCGGCATGGAGCCGGTGACCAACTTTGTCTTTGGCTCGGACGCCGACAAGCCCAAAACTGACGACGGCAAAACGCCGTTCGACCAGCTGCCCAAGTTTCCCCGGCAATAGCCACGGCGGGCGCCTGGCCAGCCCGACCAGCGGCTTGGCTGCGCGCCCAGGATATTTATAACAAATCAGGCGATAGCCCTCGTCAATAGGGCATTAGCTGCTATCTAATTCATAGTAATTGAGTGAGTTTCACCATGAGCAAAAAAGTCTTCATCAAAACCTACGGCTGCCAGATGAACGAGTACGACTCGGACAAGATGAGCGATGTGCTGGGCGCTGCGCAGGGCTACGAGCCCACTGACAACGTGGAAGAAGCCGACCTGATCTTGTTCAACACCTGCTCGGTGCGTGAAAAGGCGCAGGAGAAAGTGTTCTCCGACCTGGGGCGTGTCAAACACCTGAAGAAAAAAGGCGCGCTGATTGGCGTCGGTGGCTGTGTTGCCAGCCAGGAAGGTGCCGCCATCATCGAGCGCGCGCCTTATGTCGATGTGGTGTTTGGGCCGCAAACCCTGCACCGCCTGCCGCAACTGCTGGCCGAGCGCGAGCGGCTCAACCGCTCGCAGGTGGACATCAGCTTTCCCGAGATCGAGAAGTTTGACCACCTGCCGCCCGCCCGGGTCGAAGGCGCCAGCGCGTTCGTGAGCATCATGGAAGGCTGCTCCAAATACTGCAGCTACTGCGTGGTGCCCTACACCCGCGGCGAAGAAGTGAGCCGCCCGTTTGAAGATGTGCTGGTCGAGGTCGCCGGCCTGGCGGATCAGGGTGTGAAAGAAATCACGCTGCTGGGGCAAAACGTCAACGCCTGGCGGTCCCGGATGATTGGCGCTGCCAGCGCGCTCTCAAGCGAGATGGCCGACTTCGCCACCCTGCTGGAATACGTGTCGGACATTCCCGGCATTGAGCGCATCCGCTACGTGACCAGCCACCCCAACGAGTTCACGCCTTCACTGATTGCGGCCTACGACAAGTTGCCCAAGCTGGTCAGCCATTTGCACCTGCCGGTGCAGCACGGCTCGGACCGCATCCTGATGGCCATGAAGCGCGGCTACACCGCCATGGAATACAAAAGCACGGTGCGCAAGCTGCGCGCCATCCGGCCTGATATGGCGCTGAGCAGCGACTTCATCGTCGGCTTCCCCGGTGAAACCGAAGACGACTTCAGCAAGATGATGAAACTCATCGACGATGTGGGCTTTGACAACAGTTTCAGCTTCATCTTCAGCCCGCGCCCCGGCACCCCGGCGGCCAATCTGCATGACGACACCCCGCATGAGGTGAAGCTGCGCCGGCTGCAGCATTTGCAGACGGTCATCAACGACAGCATCAAGCGCATCTCGGAGAGCCGCCTGGGGACGGTGCAGCGCATTCTGGTGGAGGGTGCCTCCAAGCGCGACAGCACCGAACTGATGGGCCGCACCGAGTGCAACCGGGTCGTCAACTTCTGTGGCCAGCCGCGCCTGATCGGGCAGATGGTGGATGTGGCCATCACGGAGACGCGCAGCTTCACGCTGCGCGGTGAGGTGGTGACGCAAAACGAGGTGCTGACCGGGTAGCCCCTGTTCTCCAGCCAGTGCCACTTTTCTCCTGCGCCGGCATAGGCGGGCTTGGCCGTCATTGATCCGCAGTTTTTCTGCGATTAGACTCAAACTCAAACACCCGGCTACCCAACTCGTATTCCAACCGGAGCAGTGACGCAAATGCAGAACCCTATCGTGGCGGATTTATTGTGGCGCTCGCTCGCTCTCTTCTTGCTGATAGGCGCATTGATGGGCACGGCCATGGCACTGTTGCTGCTCTTCAGACCGCAACTTCTGCAGCGTGTCAACCGCGCCGCCAACCACTGGGTTTCGTTGCGCTCAATCAGCCAGTGGATGGATCGCAGCATCCGCACCGAGCGATGGTTTTATCGACACCACCTTGTGCTGGGTCCGTTGGTCGTCGTGGGTGCGGGCTACATGCTGCTGTATTTTGGTTTGCAGCTGGACCAAGCAGCCGCCCTGCGCGTGCTGGGCGTCTATGTGGCCAACCAGCAGTTGGCAGGAATGTTGCTGCAGGCGCTGGTACTTTTTGCGCTGATTGGCGCTGCTGCGGCGCTGCTGGTCGGCGCGGTTTACTGGATTCGCCCCAGCCTGCTGCGCGGCATGGAAACACAGGCCAATCAGTGGGTCTCATCGCGCCAAGCCACCAAGGTGCTGGACGTCACGCATGACCCGGTGGACCTGTTTGTTGAGCACCATGCGCAACGGGTGGGTTGGTTGCTGCTGGCCGCCAGCATCTACCTGTTTGTTGTTATGTTCCGTTGGTTGCTTTAGCCGACGGACTTCGATTTGTTGGGCGAAGGCTGGCCAGCACGAAGCTAGCTTTTGAGGCTGCGCCTTTGATTTAAACTACGTATTTGATAGCATGTTGAGATTATCTGACGGGGGCTACAGGCTGATTTGGCATACATTTTCAGGTTCACCACAATTCCTTTCTTTGAAGAAGATCGAAAAAAAGCGACACATGGTCGCTTTTTTGGTTTTGTCATTGAGGCTGAATCGGGGTCTATCTTTTAATCCTACTTGATTGGAATCCGGCGCTGATTACCTCTTCGACTGGCCATTAATTGCCAGCACCGATGACCTCAAACGTCACGTCAGGTGACGCGGTGTATCCAGCCAAGGTCAACTTGCAGGTTCTGGTCTCCCCATTGGATGCTGCCGCAGCTGCAAGCTCCGTCGTCGTTGAAGCTGCGGTATACCCTGTTGGGAATGAGCCACCACTCAAGACAGTTCCGACGGATGTACATGTGTTAACGGCCTTGCACTTAGTCGGAGCACTCGCTGCGGTCGCGATCGAACATCCGCCATAGTTGATGGCCGACGCTGATGCTGCCGCACCTGCCACGCCTTGCATAGATGCTTGCTGAGCATCAGCCTTCAAATCCACAAATTTCGGAATCGCCACCGCGGCCAACACGCCCAGAATCACGATCACCATCACCAGCTCGATCAACGTAAAACCACGTTGTACTTGTTTCATGTTTTTCACTTTCGAAAATATTTAAAAACCTTGTTTGAAAATGATTTCAAACGTTTTGCTACAAATTCTTCTCGCAAGAAGTCTAAATAGCGGCTCCATTTTAGGTGGATGCTGCTAGGCATGAAAACTTTGCAATGTCCCAAGCGCATCTTCACTGACCCGTTGCCGGGCTAAGAACTCGCCAATCAGGGCTGATTCATTGCGCTGGCGTCGGGTTCATCTGGCCAAAATAGTTCACCAGGTAGCGCTGCAGCGCTCGACGGACTTGTGTTGTTTCCATAACACAAAAGTCATATCCTCATGTGCAATTTTTGTTTCTGAATGTTCGTTTGATCGTTAGTTCATCACCTGCCCCTGCCAGACATAGACTTCTCTGGCCGTTAACTGCAGAGGCCCGGGCGCACCGCTGATCTGGTACCAGGCCATCACGTCACCCGTGGGGCTTTGCAGCCATTCGGTGCCAAGCGGCAGGTAGCCGACGCAGACGCAGGCGGCGTCAAACACCCAACTGCCCGCTGGTGCCGCCAGCGCCTGCGCGGCGCTGGCGGCACCAAAATAATTGGGCAGGCGATGTTCCAATAGTTCAAACGGGTTGTTTTGCACCGCCGCGCCAGCACCCGAAGGCACGCTGCGGCGCAAATGGTCGAGCACAAAAGCGGTGCGCAAGTTGCCCAGCGTCGAGCGCACGGTCGCCAGCTCAGCTTGAGCGTGCAGCTCCCGCACCTTGTAGGCCAATACGCCCAGCAACAGCACGATGACCAGCGCCAGCATCGACCACTCGACCAGGCGCTGGTTCCAGAACGAGACATGGCCCGTTGTCAAACGCTTGTCGGGCACGACTAGCCGCCGCCTTTGCCCATGGCGGCCTGGCCCAGGTTCCACAGCGGCAAGAAAACGCCCAGCGCCAGCAGCAGCACCAGCACGGCAATGACGGCCAGCAGGATGGGCTCGATCGCCGCCGACAGGCCCTTGATGTTGTAGTCCGTCTCGCGCTCGTACATGCCGGCAATCTCAAACAGCAGGTTGTCGAGCTCGCCGGTTTCCTCGCCGACCGCGATCATTTGCAGCACGACGGGGGTAAAGACGCCGGTGGCGGCGGCGCAGCGTGTGATGGTCTCGCCGCGCTCGATGCCGTCGCGCATTTGCTCGATGCGGCTACCAATAAAAGCGTTGTCCACGGTTTGCGCCACCACGGTGAGCGCCTGCACCAGCGGCACGCCGCTTTGGCTTGAGAGCGCAAAGCTGCGGGCAAAGCGCGCCAGCGTGGCTTTCAAAACAATGTCGCCCACGATGGGCAATTTGAGCTTGCGCGCGTCCCAGCGGTAACGCCCGGCCGTCGTGTTCAAGTAGCCGCGTATCAGCACGACCGCGCCAATGGCGCCCGCCAGCAGCAAGGGCCACCACGCCAGCATCCAGGCCGAGAACGCCAGCAGCCCGCGGGTGATCAGCGGCAGCTCGGCATGAAAGCCGGCAAACACGTTGGCAAACACCGGAATGACGAAGATGTTCAGGATGACCACCGCAATCGCCATGGCGATCAGCACAAAAATGGGGTAGCGCATGGCCTGCTTGATGCGCTCGCGCACGTCGCGCTCGAACTCCAGGTGTTCGTTCAGGCGCAAAAAAACCTCGGTGAGGCGGCCCGTCATCTCGCCGACCCGGATCATCGAGATATAGAAAGCACCAAACACGTCCTGGTGGCGCGCCATGGCGGCGGAGAGTTCGCGCCCCTGATCCAGGCTGGCGCGAATGTCTTTGAGCATGTCGACCATGGCCGGCTTGGTGGCTGAGGCCTCCAGTCCGGCAAAGGCCCGCAAAATGGGAACCCCGGCCTTGTTCAGGGTGTACATCTGGCGCGAGAACACCAGGATGTCTTCGACCACCACCGGCTTGCGGTTCAGGCGCGCGAACCAGTTGTCGGTGGCGGTTTCGGTCTTTTCGGGCGCAATCGCAATGTGGACCGGTGCCACACCGATCGACATCAACTGGTCGGCCACGCCGCCTTCGGTCATGGCCTCTAACTGGCCCTGAACGGCCTCGCCCCGGACGTTGCGGCCACGCCATGCATAGGTTGCCATGTGGGTTTAGTCCGGCGCGCCCAGGTCTTCGTCCACATCGAAGCCAATGCGCAAGGCCTCGGCCAGGGACGTGCGCCCCTGGCGCACCAGCGCCAGCACATGATGCGCCAGCGTGTGGCCCTTCATGCGCTCGCGGGCCAGCTTCATGAACGTGGCCGGGTCGGCGTGCGAGGCGGCTTGGGTGAGCCCGGCATCCATCTCCAACAGTTCGTAGATGCCCTGGCGCCCCGCATAGCCGGTACCGTTGCAGGCGCTGCAACCCCGACCGCGCCGGGCTTGCACCACATCGCCCGCTTCGACCATGCTGGTGAGCCAGGCCAGCTCCTGGGCGCTGGGCTCCTGCGGTTCAGCGCATTCACTGCAGTTGAGCCGCACCAGCCGCTGTGCAATCACAGCCTGCAAGGAGGTGGCTACCATGAACGGTGGCACGCCCATGTCGAGCAGCCGAAACGGCGTGCTGATGGCGTCGCGCGTATGCAAGGTCGAGAGCACCAGATGCCCGGTGATGGCGGCACGCAAGCCGATCTCGGCCGTCTCGGCGTCCCGCATTTCACCGACCAGGATCACGTCAGGATCTTGCCGCAGCGTGGCGCGCAGCACGCGCGCAAAGCTCAGCTCAATCTTGTCGTTGACCTGCACCTGGGTAATGCCGGGCAAGCGGTATTCCACCGGGTCTTCGACCGTGATGACTTTCAGTTCGGCGGCGTTGATTTCGGCCAGCGCGGCATACAAGGTGGTGGTTTTGCCGGAGCCGGTGGGCCCGGTGACCAGCACCAGACCGGCGCTGCGGCCCAGTACTTCGCGAAAGCGTTTGAGCATCGCCTCCGGCATGCCAATGCCGTCCAGGCGGCGCATGCCCGCGCCCTGGATCAGCAGCCGCATGACGACCGATTCGCCGTAGCTGGTGGGCAGGGTGGACAGGCGCACGTCAATGGTTTGCTCTTTCAGACGGACGCTGAAGCGGCCGTCCTGCGGCAGACGCTTTTCAGAAATATCAAGCCCCGCCATCAGCTTGAGGCGCTGGGCCAAGGCGCCGGCAATGCGTTTGTCGGCCAGCGTTTGGGTTTGCAACACACCATCGACCCGCACCCGGATTTGCAGACCCGCTTCCTGCGGCTCAATGTGCACGTCGGAGGCGCCGACCTGGATGGCGTCTTCAAACAGCGACTGCAGCAGGCGCACCACCGGCGCGCCCTCGATGCCGGCCGTTGCCGTGAGCTCGCCAAAGTCAACGGCGTCACCCAGATCCTTTTCCAGCGCGCGGGCCAGGCCGCTGATCTCTTCGGTGCGGCGATAGAGCCGGTCAAACGCCAGCGCCAGCTGGGTTTCGGGCACCGCCGCGATGGCGATGTTGCGCTTGAGCAGGCGCGTCAACTCATCAAAGGCAAACAAGTCCAGCGGGTCGCCCAAGGCCAGCAGCAGGGAGTCGCCTTTGTCTTCGAGCACCAAGGCCCGAAAACGCCGCGCCGCGGATTCAGGCAGCAGCTTGACCACGTCGGCACGAAACGGGAAGGTCTTGAGGTTGACGAACGGAATGCGCAACTGCCGCGCCAGACCATTGGCCAGCAGTTCTTCGGTGATGATGCCGGTCTCGATCAGCAGACGGCCGACTTTTTTGCCGGTCTGGCGTTGCAGGTCCAGGGTCTTTTGCAGCTGTTCCTGTGAAATCAGGCGCTGCTGAACCAGCACGTCGCCCAGGCGCAGCTTCTCAGGTCGACCTGGCACGGGCAGTGGGCGGACCTGCGGGGAGGAAACGGCTGCCATTGGTCAGGTCATCCAGGGATTAAATAATACAAAAATGATAGCGCACTAGGCAATGAATACGGGGGCTAGAGCCCGGTTTTGCTTGAAAAAATGCCTTGCCTCATGCCACCTCAGTGCAAATGGCGCGGCTTGCGCCCGCCGCCATGGCCGATGCCGCCATGGCCACCGCCGGAACCCCGCGGGGGGCGCCCGAGTTGCAGCGAATTCACCAGGTCGTCAAAGCGCTGGCTGAACAACTTGTCGACTTCAGCCACCACGCCCACCAGCTCGGCGCCATCAAAATGGCGTTCCATCAGGTTCACCACATCCTGCACCAGCAAGTCGCGCTGTACCTGCATGATGGCCGCCGGGTCTGGCCCCACGAAGAGCATCACAAAATCATCGCGTGACTCGGCGTCCGAATCCTCGTCCTCATCGTCAAACTCAGCGTCATAAAACGTAACTTCGATCGCGGCACCGGCTTGCGCCACCTCATTGAGGTTCATGCACATTTCATCCAGCACCTGGCGAAAATCATCGTCACCGGCCACGGTCCAGCACATCTGCAGCAGATGCTCCTGCGGGTCAAATTTGATGCCCGGCTCGTCTTCGTAGGAGCTGTCGGCGGCATCGGCCAAGGACCGCGCGCCGGCGTATTTCCATAACGGCTTGAGGGCTTCTTGCAACTGCTCAAAAACAACATTGGGGCGCAAGCTCACCTGGCCATGGACATGGATTTCAAAAGGGGTGTTGTAGCGTGCCATGGAATGTGAATTTAGTGGTCAGGATCAAAACCGAAAAATAGGCATGAAGCCGCATCGGTTCAAGTTTCAGTAAGTGGCCCTGCTGGTTGGGTTTTGACTCGTCGAGACTGATTGTGCCATGACGTGTCCCTGCGAGGCGGGCGACGGGCCGGGCCATGGCGAGCGCTTCAAGTCGACTGTCAGTCCGGGTTTACCAGCGCTCGGGTTTTCCAGCATGACAAACCGTTCAACGCGCACTAATATCCAAAAAAGCACACTCGTGCTATTCAGGCTCAAACCGGTTAACACGATCTTCCGGCAGCGGTCATCAGGCGACAGCGCCCCACCCCAGAGGTCGCACTGGCTAGTCAAGCGAAATCCTTTCAACCCTATTGACCTCGCGGTCCTTCAGGAGACAATTTTGAAAAAAACTTTGATGACCTGGCTCGGTGGCTGTTTGCTGGCCCTGGCCCTGTTACCCGCTTCCTCCTGGGCGGCTGGCTACACCCAAACCAGGTTCCCGATTGTGTTAGTGCATGGCTTGTTCGGTTTTGACAATATCGGCCCGCTCGACTACTGGTACGGCATTCCTTCAGCCCTGCGCGCGGACGGTGCCCAGGTGTATGTGACGCAGGTCTCCGCGGCCAACAGCACCGAAGTGCGGGGCGAGCAGTTGCTGGTCCAGGTGAAACAGATTCTGGCCGCCACGGGCGCGAGCAAGGTGAACCTGATCGGGCACAGCCATGGCGGCCCGACCATCCGCTACGTCGCCTCGGTGCGCCCTGATCTGGTGGCCTCGGTCACCTCGGTTGGCGGTGTGAACAAGGGCTCGGCCGTGGCCGATGTGCTGCTGGGCGTCGCACCGCCCGGATCGCTTTCCAACAGCGTGCTGATTTCGATCACCAACGGCCTGGGCTCCATCATCAGTTTCCTGTCCGGCGGCTCGGGCCTGTCGCAGGACTCACTGGCGGCGGCGCAGTCGCTCAGTACCGCAGGTTCGCTCAAGTTCAATCTGGCTCATCCTGAAGGCCTGCCGACCACGGCCTGCGGCGAGGGCGCGTACGCGGTGCGGGGCGTGGCCTATTTTTCCTGGAGCGGTGCCAAACCCTACACCAACGTGTTCGACGTCCTGGACCCGGCCCTGGCGTTGACTTCGCTTGCCTTTAACGGGGCCAAGAACGACGGCTTGGTGGCGAGTTGTTCCAGCCGTCTGGGTCGTGTGATCCGCGATGACTACGCGTTGAACCACCTGGACGAAGTCAATCAAACCGTCGGCCTGGTGAATCTGTTCGAGACCAACCCGGTCACCTTGTACCGCCAGCAAGCCAACCGGTTGAAGAACCTGGGCCTGTAACGCGCTGATGAAGCTGCGTGTCAGACACCTCGCCTGGGGCCTGTTCGGTCTGGTCCTGGTGCTTGCAGGCTGGCGGTGGTGGCCGCACGCCGCCAGCCCCGAGACCTCGTCGTTCAGCGCGGCGCCAGTGGTTGTTGGGGCGGCGTTTGTGCACTCCATGCAGGACACCGTGCCCGACGGCGACTTGCGGGCTTTGCCAGCTGCCGCGCAAGCGCAGTCAGGCCCATTGCCGTACGCTGAACTCAAACGCCTGTTCGACTATTACCTGAGTGCCGTCGGCGAGCAGCGTATTGACGCCATCCGGCTGGAAATCAGCAGTGAGCTGCAACGGCGCTTGCCTGCCCATCAACTGCCTGGGGTTAGGCGCTTGTTGGCCCTGTATTTGCAGTTCAAGCTGGCTTTGGTCGGATTGGACAAGAACCCGGAGCTGGCAGGCGCCGGTGTGCAAGCTGTCCGTCGGCGCCTGCTGGCCATGCAGGACTTGCGGTCCCAGTTCTTCAGCGCCGAAGAAACCCAGGGCATGTTCGGCTTTGAGGATGACTACGACATGGATGCCGTGGCGCGGCTGGAGATCAGCCAGAACCCGGCGCTCACCGCAGCGCAGAAGAAGGAGCAACTCGCAACACTCGATGCCACCCAGTCGGCGGTGCTGCGTGAAGAACGCGAGGCACCCCGCCGGGTGCTCAGAATCGAGCAAATGGCGCAGGACCTGCGTGCCCAGGGCGCCAGCGACGACGATGTCTATCGCCTGCGGTCCAGGGAGCTCAACCCTGAAGCCGCTGCCCGCCTGGCCGAGGTGGACCGCGAAGAAATCGCCTGGAAGAGCCGCATCGCCACTTACCTGAGCGAGCGCAGCAAGTTGCTCGAGGCACAGGCCGACGCACCACCGGCACAGCGCGAGTCGGCGTTAGCGCAGTTGCGCCAGTCCCGGTTCAGCTCGGACGAGCGCCGTCGTCTGGCGGCTTATGAACCCTGAACAGGGGCCGGACCCGGCGCTGATAGGGGGTGGCACTATGAGCCTTTTAGGGTTTTAGCCCCTGTCCCTGTTTGGTAAGTTGCTATCTATTTTCTAGCGCCTGTAACAGCTTCAGGTGAACGCCGCCAAAGCCGCCGTTGCTCATGCACAGGATGTGGTCGCCCGCTCTCGCTTGCGCCACCACCTGCGCCACCAAGTCATCGATGGTGTCGGCCACCTGGGCTTTGGCGCCCATGCTGGCCAAGGCCTCGCGCGCATCCCAGCCCAGTCCACCCCCGTGGCAAAAAGCCAGATCGGCATCGGCCAGACTCCACGGCAATTGGGCTTTCATGGTGCCGAGCTTCATGGTGTTGCTGCGCGGCTCAAACACCGCCAGGATGCGTTGCTTGGGGCCCAGCTTTCGCCGCAGACCGTCGACGGTTGTACGAATGGCGGTTGGGTGGTGGGCAAAGTCGTCGTACACCGTGATGCTGCCATCAGCGCGCTGCACGCTGCCGCGAATTTCCATGCGTCGTTTCACATTCTCAAAGCTGCCCAGCGCGCGGGCGGCGGCCTCGGGCGAAACCTCCACATGTTGGGCCGCCGCAATGGCCGCCAGTGCATTGAGCTGGTTGTGTACGCCAGTTAGTGCCCACTTCACGTGGCCGACGAGTTGGTTCTGGTACAACACGTCGAATTCCTGCGGCTCACCGCGTGCCGTGAAATCACTGACCACCGCGCCAAAGCTGCGGACTTCACTCCAGCAGCCCGCGTGGATCACCCGTGCCAGGCTTTCTTCCAGTCCGTTGACGACGACCCGACCCGAACCGTGCGGGCCTGCGCCTGGCACGGTGCGCAGCAGGTGATGAAATTGGCGCTCAATCGCGGCCAGGTCATCAAAAATGTCAGCGTGGTCGAATTCGAGGTTGTTGAGCACGGCGGTGCGCGGCCGGTAATGCACAAATTTGCTGCGCTTGTCGAAAAATGCGGTGTCGTATTCGTCGGCTTCGATCACAAAAGTCCGGCCTGCCCCCAAACGGGCTGACACGCCAAAATTCACCGGTACGCCGCCGACCAGAAATCCGGGCTGCAAACCAGCGCATTCCAGTATCCAGGCGACCATGGCGGTGGTGGTCGTTTTGCCATGGGTGCCCGCGACGGCGATGACATGCCGACCCTGCAGGATGTGCTCGGCCAGCCACTGGGGGCCGCTGGTGTAGGGCAGGCCTGCGTCCAGAATGGCTTCCATCAAGGGAAATTTCGGGCTTCCATCGGCCAGGTGGGCGCGGCTGACCACGTTACCCACCACAAACATGTCAGGGACAAGTGCCAACTGGTCGGCGCCGAAGCCTTCAATCAGGTCAATGCCAAGCGCTCGCAACTGGTCGCTCATGGGCGGATAAACGCCGGCGTCGCAGCCGGTGACTTTGTGGCCAGCCTCCCGTGCCAAAGCGGCCAAACCACCCATGAAAGTGCCACAAATACCAAGAATATGAATATGCATGGTTGAATTTTAGGCTGCTGCCCTGCACCCCCAAACCGGGGCAAAATGAGGCCGTATGGAAACCCTGAAATCAGAAATTTCGGCCGTGGCTGCACGCTTGGTGGTGGAGGAGGGGCTCGAGTACGGGCCAGCCAAGCGCCGCGCCGTCAAGCATATGGGTCTGCCGCTGCGCACCGCCGTGCCGGGCAATGACGAAATCGAAGATGCGGTGGTGGAGTACCTGTCAGTCTTCTGTGCCGACACCCAGCCCGGTGAGTTGTTGGCTTTGCGTCGCTTGGCCTTGGTCTGGATGGAACGTATGGCGGCGTTTCGGCCCTATTTGGGAGGAGCCGTGTGGCACGGCACAGCGACGCGATTGTCGGATATTTACATTCAGTTGTTTTGTGATGACAGTAAATCGGCGGAGATATCGCTCATTGACCATCAGGTGGACTACGTGCCGCGCACGGTCAGCGGTTTCAACGGTGCAGCGGTTGAGGCCTTGAGTGTGCATGCTTTTTGCCCCGACCTGAAGGAAGATGTGGGCGTTCACTTGTTGGTGTACGACCGCGACGACGTGCGGGGCGCGCTCAAACCTGATGCCAAAGGGCGCCCACCGCGTGGGGACTTGGTGGCGGTGCGGCGTCTGTTGCATGATCAGCGCCATGATTGAATCGCCCCTTTCTTCCGAACTCGCAGAAAACCGCTCAAGGACCCGTCGGCGCTGGTTGATGGGTGCGGTGGCCGGTGCCGCCGCTTTGGGAGGCGTTGGCTTGGCTTGGCGGACCTACGCGCCGCAGACGATGCCGCCGGCCGCCGACTCGGGACTTTGGCAACTGGAGTTCCCAGGACTCGATGGTGGCGTGTTCAGTATGGCTTCGTTGCGCGGCAAGCCTGTGCTGTTGAATTTCTGGGCCACCTGGTGCCCGCCTTGTGTGGAAGAACTACCGCTATTGAGCAGCTTCTATCAGGAGCATTCAGCCAAAGGATGGCAAATGCTTGGTTTGGCGGTGGATCAGTTGGAGCCGGTCAAGCGGTTTTTGGTGAAGACTCCGGTGACTTTTCCAGTCGTGCTGGCAGGAGTTCCCGGTGTTGAACTCAGCAAATCGCTCGGTAATTTGAGTGGTGGTTTGCCGTTCACTGTGGTGCTTGGATCAGATGGGGTGGTGGCGCATCGTAAAATAGGTCAAGTGTCGCCGGCGAATCTGTTGGCTTGGGCAACATTGAAATAGGTGCGAAGCGCAACAAACAGCCGTTGTTCAGCGGCTCGACGATGCCAATGGTCAATAGATTGATTGTCTAAATTTGACCGAAATTCTGCAAAATAAAAGAAGATAGCTGTACTTTGGCGAAATTTAAGGTAAATTCGCCGGTCATTATTTTAAATTCGTTGGAGATCTCATGGACCTTAGAAAATTGAAGACGCTGATTGACCTGGTGTCAGAGTCAAATGTCTCGGAGTTGGAGATCACAGAAGCCGAAGGCAAGGTTCGCATCGTCAAGGGCGGTGGCGCCATGGTTCTTCAGCAGTATGCGGCCCCCGCCGCTGCGCTGGCGCCTGTTGCAGTGGCGGCCCAGAGTCCTGCGCCTGCGGTTGCGCCCACCGTTGCTGTTCACACCGTCAAATCGCCGATGGTTGGGACTTTTTATCGGTCTGCGTCCCCGGGCGCCAAGGCTTTTGTTGAGATTGGGGATGCCATCAAAATCGGTGAAACCGTCTGCATTATTGAGGCCATGAAGATTCTCAATGAAATCGAAGCCGATAAATCGGGAACGGTGACGCAAATTCTTTGCGAGAACGGACAGGCCGTTGAGTACGGACAGCCCTTGTTTGTGATTGAGTGATGTAAAGCGGCCATTCCCATGTTCAAGAAAATCCTGGTTGCCAATCGGGGCGAAATTGCCCTCAGAATTCAACGTGCCTGTCGTGAGCTTGGTATCCAGGCGGTCATGGTCTATTCGGAGGCTGATCGCGAGGCCAAGTACGTCAAGTTGGCCGAAGAAGCCGTCTGCATCGGACCCGCGCAGTCGGCTCTGAGCTATCTGAATATGCCCGCCATCATTTCGGCCGCTGAAGTGACGGATGCCGAGGCGATCCATCCCGGTTACGGTTTTTTGAGCGAAAACGCTGATTTTGCCGAGCGGGTGGAGAAAAGTGGTTTTCAGTTTATTGGCCCGACACCCGAATCGATTCGCATGATGGGTGACAAGGTCTCTGCCAAGCAGGCGATGATCAAGGCGGGCGTTCCCTGTGTACCAGGTTCGGAAGGCGAGCTGCCCGATGATCCGGTGCAAGTTCGCCGTATTGCCAAGGCCGTGGGTTACCCGGTCATCATCAAGGCTGCGGGGGGCGGGGGTGGACGCGGTATGCGCGTGGTCCATACCGAAGCGGCTTTGCTCAATGCTGTCACCATGACCAAAGCCGAAGCCGGCGCCGCTTTTGGCAACCCGGCGGTGTATCTGGAGAAGTTTCTCCAGAACCCCAGGCATATTGAAATCCAGATTCTGGCGGACAAGTACAGGAACGCGGTGTACCTGGGTGAGCGAGATTGCTCGATGCAGCGGCGGCACCAAAAAGTGCTGGAAGAAGCGCCTGCGCCCGGTATTGCACGCAAGCTGATTGAACGTCTGGGCGATCGCTGCGTGTCAGCGTGCAAAAAAATTGGTTATCGCGGGGCCGGCACTTTCGAGTTTTTGTATGAAGACGGCGAGTTTTATTTCATCGAAATGAATACCCGCGTGCAGGTGGAGCACCCGGTCACGGAAATGATTACCGGGGTGGATATTGTCAAGACCCAGATCATGGTGGCGGCCGGTGAGAAGTTGCCGTTCACGCAACGCCAGATTGAGATTCGTGGACACGCCATTGAATGTCGTGTGAATGCTGAAGACCCCTTTAAATTCATTCCTTCACCTGGTCGAGTCACCATGTGGCACGCACCGGGCGGGCCAGGGGTGCGGGTGGACTCCCACATCTACACCAATTACTTCGTTCCCTCAAATTACGACTCGATGATTGGCAAGATCATTGTGCACGGCGACACACGTGAGCAGGCCTTGGCGCGTATGCGAACAGCCTTGGGTGAAACGGTGGTGGAGGGCATCAACACCAACATTGCGCTGCACCGTGAGTTGATGGTGGACGCGAAGTTCATGTCCGGTGGCACCAACATCCACTATCTTGAAGAATGGCTTGCCCAGCACACACGCTAGACTGAAACCTTGCGGGACAGGCCGCAGTATGGCGGCGCGAGCCAGCTCTATCCTCAACTAGCCTGAAACATTGCGGGACAGGCCGCAGTATTGCTGCGCGAACCAGCTCTGTCCTCAACTAATTAGGAAAGCATGTTTGAACTGACCTTGATGTGCCCGGAGAACCGGGTTGGGACCTTGAGTGACACGCTCGAAGCGCTGGACGCCTTGAGTGTCAGTATTGAGGATGCCGATGCCCAGACCGATGCCGAGCAGGCTTTGTTCGGAGAGCCTGGCATGCCGCCACCCAAAACGGGTTGGCAGCGCTCGCGGGTAAGCGCGTTGTATGCCTCTGAGGTGTTGGCGAAAGAAGCCTTGGACCTGTTGCAAGCGCAGGATTTTTTTGCGGACTGCCAACTGTTGGGTATGCAGGCCGTGGCGGAGCAGGATTGGGTGCGTTTGACCCAGTCCCAGTTCACGCCGGTGGAAATTACGCCAGAGTTCTGGATCGTGCCGACCTGGCACGAACCGCCCGCGCAGGCCCGCATTGTCATTCGTCTCGACCCGGGTTTGGCGTTTGGCACTGGCACCCACCCGACCACCCGCATGTGTTTGCGCTGGATTGCCCAGCGTGGTCACGGCGATGAATCCACAGTCAATCATGCGCTGGGCCGGGTGCTGGATTACGGTTGTGGCTCGGGCATTCTCGCCATCGGCGCGGCCAAGTATGGCGCCACTGACATTGACGCAGTTGATATTGATGATGCGGCGGTTGAATCGACCGTGCTGAATGCGCAGGCCAATCAGGTTCATCTGAAGGCCGGCTTCCCGGATGCCGCCACGGGTGTCTATCAAACCGTGTTGGCCAATATTCTGGCGACTCCCTTGAAGGTGCTGGCGCCCTTGTTGTGGTCGCATGTGGCGCCCGGCGGCTCGCTGGTATTGGCCGGCATTCTTGGCACCCAAGCTGATGAGCTGAAAGCGGCTTACGCACCCTATTGCCAATTGGTGATTTCGGATCAGCAAGAGGGCTGGATATTGATGACCGCGTCAAACTGAACTGTTCCGGGCACGGCTCTACAATTTTCAACCCATGAGCCTGATCACACGTTGCCCGTCCTGCCAGACCCTGTTCAAGGTCGTGCCAGACCAACTTCGGATTTCCGAAGGCTGGGTGAGGTGTGGCCAATGTGACGAAATATTCGACGCTGCGCTTCACCTGCTACAGGCGCCGCCTGCGCCGCAATTGCCATCAACTCAACAGCCGGAGTTGCCCGAGGCCCTGACCGCGGTGGATGCATCCGGGTTGCCTGTGGCCGAGGTCTCGCCGGTTGATGAAGGTTCGTCCGTTCCAATGCCTTTGGTGGAGGAACTCGATCGGTTGGATGAGTCTGTGCACCCTATGGACACCTCGGACTTAGCGCCGTCAGCCGTTTCAACAGCCATGGCAACCGGATATACGGCAGATGCCGGCCGAGACGCCGACGAAACCGACGTCCGTGATGAGCTAGACGAAGTCTCTTTCCTGCGGGACAGCAAGAGTGGCGTTTTCTGGCACAAGCCGATCATGCGTGCGACTTTGGTTTTGCTGAGTTTGGTATTGCTGCTCGGGCTGTTGGGACAAATTGTGTTGCATGAGCGCAATCGGATCGTGGCGCTGGAGCCTGGCTTGCGGCCCTTGTTGCTGGCCCTCTGTGCGCCTTTGAATTGCGTCGTGTCGCCGTTGCGACGTATTGAATCCATCGTGATTGACAGTTCGTCATTTAACAGACTGCAGGGCGATTCTTACCGTTTGAATTTCACAGTAAAAAATACAGCAGATATTTCACTGGCTGTGTCGGCCATTGAGCTGACGCTGACTGACTCACTGGATCAGCCAGTGGTGCGGCGGGTACTACTGCCCTCAGAACTCGGCCTTAAATCGGATGCGATGACTGCGGGCGCTGAGTGGCCGATTTCTCTGGCCCTGGAGATCAAGGCGGTGGGCACGTCTGATCGCATCGCAGGGTATCGTTTGCTGACTTTTTATCCCTGAGCTTGTTTCCCCCTTTTGCCGGGGGCAAAAAAAGGCCCGGGGCCTTGCGACACCGGGCTTGAAGAAAAACCAGCTTGGCTTTTCAGGGTTTGCTGCCCGATGGAAAAGGCCAGGCCGCTTGCGGGTTCAAGGTGGTCTGAGCCACAGGTGCCGCTGGAGCGCTTGCCTTCTTAGCCGGTGCAGCTTTCTTAGCCGGTGCAGCCTTCTTAGCCGGTGCAGCCTTCTTAGCCGGTGCAGCCTTCTTAGCCGGTGCAGCCTTCTTAGCCGGTGCAGCTTTCTTAGCTGGTGCAGCTTTCTTGGCTGGTGCAGCTTTCTTAGCCGGTGCAGCTTTCTTAGCCGGTGCAGCTTTCTTAGCCGGTGCAGCTTTCTTGGCCGGTGCAGCTTTCTTGGCCGGTGCAGCTTTCTTAGCCGGTGCAGCTTTCTTAGCCGGTGCAGCTTTCTTAGCCGGTGCAGCTTTCTTGGCTGGTGCAGCTTTCTTAGCCGGTGCAGCTTTCTTGGCTGGTGCAGCTTTCTTGGCTGGTGCAGCTTTCTTAGCCGGTGCAGCTTTCTTAGCCGGTGCAGCTTTCTTAGCCGGTGCAGCTTTCTTAGCCGGTGCAGCTTTCTTGGCTGGTGCAGCTTTCTTGGCTGGTGCAGCTTTCTTGGCTGGTGCAGCTTTCTTCACGGGAGCGGCCTTTTTTGCGACCGGTTTTTTTGCAGTTGCCATCATTGTTCTCCTTGATCAATTTACTAAGAGCACTTCATGCCAGTGCGCATGAAGCGATGCATGATGTTGGGCTCAAACCCAGCACTATGAACCAGGGTGCACAAATTACTGTTGCCTTCACGAGGGCAATCAGCAAGATGTGAAATCTTTGTTGTCATTTCTTAAAATTAATCCCAGGACAGCGCACCACCGGATTGATATTCAATCACGCGGGTCTCAAAAAAGTTGCGTTCTTTCTTGAGGTCAATCATTTCGCTCATCCACGGGAACGGATTCTCTTCATTGGGGAAAAGTGTCTCGAGACCGATCTGCGTGGCGCGGCGGTTGGCGATATAGCGCAAGTAGCCTTTGAACATGGACGCATTCATACCCAGCACGCCGCGAGGCATGGTGTCTTCAGCGTAGCGGTATTCCAGTTCGACAGCCTGCTCGAACAATGCCTTGATTTCAGCCTTGAACTCTGATGTCCACAACTGCGGGTTTTCAAGCTTGAGCTGGTTGATCAGGTCAATGCCAAAGTTGCAGTGCATGGACTCATCGCGCAGGATGTACTGGTACTGCTCGGCAGCTCCGGTCATTTTATTTTGACGCCCCAAAGCCAGAATTTGCGCAAAGCCAACATAGAAAAACAGCCCTTCCATCAGGCAGGCAAACACGATCAGCGACTTCAACAGGGTCTGGTCTGCCTCGTGAGTTCCGGTTTTGAATGCCGGATCCATGATGGCTTCAATGAAGGGGATCAAAAACTCGTCTTTGTCGCGGATGGACTGGACTTCGTTGTAGGCGTTGAAGATTTCACTTTCATCGAGACCCAAAGACTCCACGATGTACTGATAAGCATGGGTGTGAATGGCTTCTTCAAAGGCCTGACGCAACAAGAACTGCCGACACTCAGGCGCTGTGATATGGCGATAGGTGCCCAGCACAATGTTGTTGGCCGCCAGTGAGTCTGCGGTGACGAAAAAACCCAGATTGCGTTTGATGATGCGACGCTCGTCTTCAGTCAGCCCGTTGGGATCTTTCCACAGCGCAATGTCACGCGTCATGTTGACTTCTTGTGGCATCCAGTGGTTGGCGCAGCTGGAGAGATATTTCTCCCAAGCCCACTTGTACTTGAAGGGAACGAGCTGGTTGACGTCGGTCTTGCCATTGATGATTCGCTTGTCAGCGGCATTGACGCGGCGGGGGCTGATGGAAACTGCTGCACCGCGCTGGTTCGCTGTGACGGCTAGGGCTGGACGGGCCGCACCATCATGCAGCGAGTGAACCTCGGCAGATGCCAGCGACGGCTCCGTCGAGCGGCTGCTGGATGAGCCGCGTGTATGAGGCAATGGCGGTGTGGGCTTGACTTCTTCGTCCCAGGTCAACATAGATGATTCCAATCAGCAGATTATGAGAGCAGTGAAATGAAATGAAAAGTATTCATTCACATCGTCGCGCTATTGTGTTGATGAGTGTGGCGCAGCAACATCGCATCGCATCGCCACGATAGGGTGAGGGCATGAACCTCATTGACATGATTCGCAGGTTGGATCGTCAACGCCGCAAAATTTGATGTCGGTTGCAGGGCCGGATGCCATCTGCATTCTTGCCGTGGCCGCCGCAGCGTCCAGTGCACTCATGCTGGCACCGCCATGCGCCGACTCACTGCCTGAAGACACTGCATTCATGCGCCCGGCGGTGACGGTTGATTTCTCTGCATGGGTGGCCGACATGGTGCGCAGATAGTAGGTGGTCTTCAAGCCGCGAATCCAGGCCAGCTTGTACGTGTCATCGAGCTTTTTGCCCGAGGCGCCGCCCATGTAAATGTTGAGAGACTGGGCTTGGTCAATCCACTTTTGACGACGCGCGGCGGCTTCCACCAGCCAGCGTGTTTCAATCTCAAAGGCGGTGGCATACAGGGCCTTGACATCGGCCGGCACCCGGTCGATCGGATTCAAGGAACCATCAAAGTGTTTGAGGTCCATCACCATGACATCATCCCAAAGCCCCAGGCGCTTGAGGTCCTGCACCAGGTAGCTGTTGATGATGGTGAATTCACCCGACAGGTTGGACTTGACGGACAGATTGCCAAAGCAGGGTTCGATGGAGGCGTCAACACCGATGATGTTGGAGATGGTGGCCGTCGGTGCGATGGCGGTGCAGTTGGAGTTGCGCATGCCGTCCTTGGCAATCTTTTTACGCAGGGCTTCCCAATCCAGCGTGGAAGAGCGGTCCACTTCCACATAGCCACCACGTTCGCGCGCCAGCATGTCCAGCGTGTCGATCGGCAAAATGCCCTGGTCCCAAAGAGACCCCTTGTAACTGGTGTACTGACCCCGTTCACGCGCCAGCTCGGTGGACGCCCAATAGGCGTAATAGCAGATGGCTTCCATGGAGGTATCCGCAAATGCCACGGCCGCATCGCTGGCGTAGGGGATGCGCAGCTCATACAGACTGTCCTGGAACGCCATGACCCCCAAGCCCACCGGCCGATGCCGCATATTGGCGTCACGCGCCTTTTTCACGGCGTAGAAGTTGATGTCGATCACGTTGTCGAGCATGCGCATGGCGGTCGTGATCGTCTTTTGCAGCTTGGCATGATCGAGCACTTTGGCGCCGTCGGCCGAGCCTGCGGGAGCGTTCTTCAGGTGTTGCAGCAAGTTGACCGAGCCCAGATTACAGACTGCCGTCTCCGTGTCGCTGGTATTGAGGGTGATTTCGGTGCACAGGTTGCTGGAGTGAACCACCCCGACATGCTGTTGCGGCGAGCGGATATTGCAGGCGTCCTTGAACGTGATCCAGGGATGGCCGGTTTCAAACAGCATGGTGAGCATTTTTCGCCACAGGTCCGCCGCTTGCACCGTGCGCGCTGGCCTGATCTCGCCGCGTGCTGCTTTTTCTTCGTAAGCGACGTAGGCCTTTTCGAAGTCGGCGCCAAACTTGTCGTGCAGGTCCGGCACATTGTTTGGCGAGAACAGGGTCCATTGGCCTTTTTCCATGACACGACGCATGAACAGGTCGGGCACCCAGTTGGCCGTGTTCATGTCATGGGTGCGACGGCGGTCATCGCCGGTGTTTTTGCGCAACTCCAGGAACTCTTCAATGTCGAGATGCCAGGTTTCCAGATAGGTGCAAACCGCCCCTTTGCGCTTGCCGCCCTGATTGACCGCCACCGCCGTGTCGTTGACGACTTTCAGGAAGGGAACCACGCCTTGCGATTCGCCGTTGGTGCCCTTGATGTGCGCACCGAGGGCCCGCACCCGCGTCCAGTCGTTGCCCAGGCCGCCCGCGAACTTGGACAGCAGGGCGTTTTCTTTGATGGACTCATAAATACCGTCCAGATCGTCAGGCACGGTGGTCAGATAGCAGCTCGACAACTGCGAGCGCAAGGTGCCACTGTTGAACAGTGTGGGTGTGCTGGACATGAAATCGAAAGAAGACAGGACTTCGTAGAACTCGATGGCGCGCGCTTCGCGGTCGATCTCGCCCAGCGACAGACCCATGGCCACGCGCATGAAAAAAGCCTGTGGCAATTCAATGCGTGCCTTGCCCACGTGCAAAAAATAGCGGTCGTACAGGGTTTGCAGCCCCAGGTAATCAAACTTCAGATCGCGTTCGGCCTTCAGCGCGGCTCCCAGTCGTTGCAGGTCAAACTGCTGCAGCCGTTCGTCGAGCAATTCGTGGTCAATTCCCTTTTTGATAAATTGGGGAAAGTAATCGACATAGGCTTGTGCCATGTCGGCCTGCACCACATCCCGGCCCAGGACTTCGTTGGCGATAGTGTGAAACAACAAACGGGCGGTGGCATAGGTGTAATCGGGGTCCTTCTCGATCAGCGTGCGTGCAGCCAGGATGGAGGCCTTGTACACCTCCTCCATCGGGACGCCGTCGTACAGGTTGCGCATCGTCTCTGCCAGGATCGGCTCAGGCTTGATGTCGGCACCCAAGCCGGCGCAGGCCGACTCGATGATGCCTTTTAGGCGCGCCAGGTCAAGCACGATGCGCCCACCCTTGTCCACGACATGCAACAGGGGTGCTGTGGCTGCTGTGGCGATCAATTGTTGGGCCCGCTCCTGCGTGCGCTTTTCCCGATACAGAACATAGGCACGAGCCACTTCATGATGACCACCACGCATCAAGCCCAGCTCCACCTGGTCCTGCACATCCTCGATGTGAAACGTGCCCCCGGCCGGACGCGAGCGCATCAGGGCGTGGATCACACCCTGCGTCAAGCCGTCGACCGATTCACGCACGCTGGCCGAGGCGGCACCTTGTGTGCCATGCACCGCCAGAAAAGCCTTCATCATGGCAACGGCGATCTTGTTGGGCTCAAAAGGCACCACCGCGCCGTTACGGCGGATGATCTGGTACTGGCTCAGTGAATGGGCCGCGGTGTCGTCGATGCCGTCCATACGGTGCACGGCAGGAACATCGGAGTGGCGGGCGGGTGATGGGTTTGAAACAGTCTGCATTTTGTCCTCGTCTGTCACTGTGTTTTAGGTGGGGGCGGTGCCTCAGTGGGCAGAACCTGATCCCGAGATATAGGTTTGCTTCGGTTTTGCAGAACACTATATATAGGGGTAACGTCATCATAAACCACTACCGGTAGTGGTCATGTGAAAAGACCCTACTTAATTGAGGACAATAATCAGCAAAGACTTTTCAGTAAAACACTGGCTGGGAAAAATTTGGAGGACAAGCCCAACGCCTGCTGCAGCAGGGCCCAGTCGAAGCCACTTCCCGGGTCGGTTTTCCGTCCTGGTGCGATATGTTCGTGTCCGGCAACCTGTGTGATGGGGTAGCGTTGGAGAATGGCCGCGCACAGGCTCACCAGTGTTTCGTATTGACGTTCATCGAAGGGGGCGTCGTCAACCCCCTCCAGCTCGATGCCAATGGCGTTGTTATTGCAATCGCTGCGTCCCCGGTAACTCGACACGCCCGCATGCCAGGCGCGCTGGTCGCAACTGACAAACTGCTGCAGTTCACCCTGGCGACGGATGTAAAAGTGGGACGACACCTGCATGCCCTCGATCCGTTTGAAGTAGGGATGTGCGTTCCAGTCCAGCTGGTTGGTAAACAGGCGCTGTACCTCGTCACCGCCATACTGGCCAGGGGGCAGACTGATGCAATGCAGCACGATCAGGTCAATCTCGGCCTGACTCGGCCGGGGGCCGTAATTGGGTGAGGTCAGTCGACCCGCAAATTGGTACCAACCCTCGCGCCAAAGCGGCGAATCGTCCTGTGCCTTAAAGGGACTCATCGGACAATTCGCCGCTGTGCGGGGTAACAATATTCAATCTGGCAATGCGATAACCCATTTGGCGCTGGCTCAAACCGAGCCGGGCCGCTGCGGCGGTGCGATTGAAGCCGGTTTCACGCAGAGCCTGAATCAGGATGTCGCGTTCCTGAGTGTCGAGATGGCTTTGCAAGTCGCTGGGGATGGTGGTTTGATCATCGTCCAGCGGTGTCGGGCCGCTATCCAGAAAAGAGGCGTCCTGGGTCAGCGGCTGCCGAGCGGTGAGTTCAAGCTGGAGTTCATCGCCGTCACTCAAGGCGACGGCGCGCTGCAACAGATTCTCCAGCTCGCGCACGTTGCCGGGCAGCGGGTCTTGGGAGAGCTGTTCAAGTCCCGCTTTGGAGAGTGTCGGCACCGGAATGCCCGCCTCAAACGCGATCCGGCGCAGCAAGGTCTGGCACAGCGCAGGCAAGTCTTCCCGGCGTTCGCGCAATGGTGCAATCTCAATTTCAATGACATCCAGACGGTAATACAAATCCTGCCGAAAGCGGCCCGCCAACACTTCCAGACTCAGGTCTTTGTGCGTGGCGCTGATGATGCGGACATCGACCGGTTCTTCCTGGGACGACCCGATCGGGCGGATACAACGCTCCTGGATGGCCCGCAGCAACTTTGACTGCATCGACAGGGGCAGGTCGCCAATTTCATCGAGAAACAAGGTGCCACCGCTTGCGGCCTGGAAGAAGCCAACGCGGTCCTGGGTTGATCCTGTGTAGGCGCCTTTCTTTGAGCCAAAAAATTCGGCTTCGAGCAGACTCTCGGGAATCGCGCTGCAGTTCACCGCGACCCAGGCGCTGCCGGTGCGGTGACTGTTGGCATGAATGGCACGCGCCACCAGTTCCTTGCCGGTGCCGGACTCGCCATGCACCAACACGGGTGCCATGCTGCGTGCCACCTTGACGATGCGCTCCTTGACCCGCCTCATGCTGTCTGATTCCCCCACCAGCCGCTGCAACACGGCATCGCTGCTCTCAGGGAGTGGCGAGCCGGCGCGACCGACCGCGGTTGGCCGCGGAGCCGGGTCTTGCACGGCAGAGGCGATGACGGATCGAAACTGCTTGAGATCAACCGGCTTGGTCAGATAGTCAAACGCGCCCGTCTTGAGTGACTCGACGGCATTTTCTGCCGAGCCATAGGCTGTGATGACGACGCATCGCTCCGGGCGCTGTTGCGCCCGCAGTTGCTGGATCAGTTCCAGGCCCAGACCATCAGGCAGGCGCATGTCGGTAATCACAACGTCAAAGCGGCGCTCGCCCAGATGCTGCAAGGCCTCAGCCAGGTTGCCGGCTGTTTCCACCCTGTAACCCTCGCGCAACAGTGTCAACTCGTACAGCGTGCGCAAGTCGGGCTCGTCATCGACGACCAGAATCCGGGCATTGCTCAGCGTTGTGTTTGATGCCATGGTGTGTCCGGTGTGTGCTTGTGGGTCATCTGGGCGCTGCTCGTTGCGGACCGAGTCCGCAAGGTCACCAGGAACTCATTGCCATCAACAGGCTTGCCAGTCATGGTTCGCCGGGTCCGGTCGTAGGCAATAGTGGCACCATGCCCCTCGCACAACTCCCGGCAAATATAAAGGCCCAGGCCGCTGGAGCGGCTTTCTGACGAAAAAAATGGTTCAAACAGATGGCGCTCCACCGATTGATCCATGGGCTGGCCGTCGCTCCACACACTCAGAGTGCAATGCTCAAGGGTCGTCGGTCTGACCGATACCTGAATCGCGTTAAGTTGGTGACTTGCGTAGCGCCGTGCATTGTCAAGCAGGTTGACCAGAATCCGGCGCAGATGCTCGGACTCAAACTTCACCTCGATCAAGCCGGGGGGCAGTTGGACGCTGAGCAGGTGCTCGCTGGCTGTCTGGTTTTGCCAGTCACGACAAATTCTTTCGACCGATTCCTTCAAGTCCAGTGCCGGCGTTGAGTTGACACTTTCAAGCTGCTGCACGCGGGAGACATTGAGAATGTCTTCCACAATTTTCTCCAGCCGTTTGGCGTTCTGCTGCACCATCCGGGTGAGCTGTTTGTGTTTGGGGTCGATCAGGTCTTCGTCGAGCAGCGCATTGGCCTGGGTGATGGCTGCCAGCGGGTTGCGAATTTCGTGCGCCACCGCAGTGGACATGCGGCCCATACTGGCCAGTTTTTCGGTTCGTATCCGCGCCTGCATCTCGCGCTGATCCTGGACGAACATGACACACAGCCGCTCGTCATCCCCTGCCTGCGTGGCCGTTAGCTGGGTGCGTACCTGTATATGCCTTGGACCTTGACCGGCCGGATGAATGGTGACATCGGCCTGCTGGGCGGCATGCCCGGAAAAACTGCGCTGCATCAAATCAACCAGGCACTGCCATTCAATCATCGCGTTGAGATTAAAAGACCTATCCCCCGGCTTGTGCCCAAACCCCAGCAGCTGGCGGGCTGCCGGGTTGGCGGCACGCACGATGCCGCGCCGATCGACCACCAGGATGCCTTCGGTCAAAGATTCAATCACCAGCTCGTTGACCCGTCTCTGTACCCGCGCGGCCAACTGGCTGCGTTGCGCCCGCAGCTCAACATTGACCAGACGGGTCGCAATCTGGCTGGCCAGAAACGAAATGACAAAACAGCCTGCACCCGTCAGCGCCGCCTGCAAAAAATGGGCGGCCATCTCCCCGGGTGCTTGAATGGACATCCAACTGGCATAGCCAAACAACAACAAGGTCACGCCCGCCGCCGTGCCCATGGCCACCAGCAGCGAGCCCAGAATGGAGGCCATCAGAATCGGCAGGGCGAACAGGGGCGCGTAGTTGATGCTGCTGCCCTGCACCCATTGCAGGGCGGTAAAAGCCAGCAGATCAACACCAATTGTGCTGATCCACTGGACGTCAAACGTCCGCCCCAGTTGGCGCGGATGCGCCAGCAGGCGCACCGCCAGCGCAGCGGCGAAATAGCCGGTACAAATCAGGAGCAAGGCGCTGTCTTTGGAGGCTCCCAACACATAGATGCTGCCTTGAAGCAACATCAGCACCACACCCAGAGTGACGCGGGCGGTCATGAAGCCGCGCCAAAGCCGCTGAAATTCTTCGGGCTTGTCGACCTTTTCTACGCCGGGTTCAAGCAGTGAAGGACCAAACCAGGAGTGTGTGTCTGGCGGTGGGGTCATTCAAGGCTCCGCGCGCTGGCGATGATCTGCGCTGCAGTACCAGCCCTTCTTGCCCTGAACGCCATCGGTTGCCGGAAAATGGACAGAACACAGTTTGCAGCGCACCATGTCCAGCGGCGGTGGCTCAACTTTTGTTTTTTCACGATGCAGGCGCGGGTCAGACTGCCGGTTGGAGCGCCACAGCCAGACGCCTGCCAGCACCACCACCAGGATAAGTAACAGCTTCATAGCGCGCGTCCGAGCACAATCTCCATGACGAAGCGCGAGCCCACGTAAGCCAGCAGCAGAAACCCGGCGCCGATATACAAGACCCGTACCGCGCGCTTGCCACGCCAGCCAAATCGGGCGCGGCCAATAAGTAAAACGGCAAAGATCAGCCACGACAGCACGGAAAACGCCGTCTTGTGGTCCCATTTCAGGGGCGTCGCCGAACCATAAAGTTGCTTTTCAAACACGAGGCCCAGTACCAAGGTTGCCGACAGCAGCAAGAAACCTGCACTCACGAACCTGAAGGTCAGGCGCTCCATGGTCAGCAGCGGCATACCGATGTGGGCGTCAGCCGCCAGGCGAATGCGCTCTTCGCTGCGGCTCATGAACCACGCGTGCACCACGGCGGTGCCAAATAGACCATAAGACGCGATGCCCAGCGCCCAGTGCACCGGCAGCCAGGGCGAGGCATTCGCATGCAACAGATTACCTGGGAAGAAGGCCGCCAGCAGCACCACGATGGCGCCGAGCGTGGACAGGGCCCAGCGCGTTTGCAACAGTGGATAGACACGGCTCTCAATGGCGTAGACGGCGGCCACCAGCCAGGCGGTGACTGACAAAGCTGGCGCAAAGCCGAAGCGGGGCGCCTCACCGAACAGGCTCCAGGCCAACATCACGCCATGCAGAAGCCAGCCCAGCCTGACTGCAGCCCGTGCCACACCGGTGCCCAGACGGGCGGCGCCGAAGGCCGACACGCCATAGGCTACAGCAGCGCCAAGCGCCAACGTCAGACTCAAGGGGGAAGCACTGGCTAAAATCATGGCTACAGTTTAGCGTTTTGCATACGGCCCTTGTCTTCTGGCCCCCAACCTAGGTTCCGTCAATCGGAATACCCCATATGGCCTCCGCTCTCTCCGACAAACTCTCGCGCCTCGTCAAAGAAATTCGAGGCCAGGCGCGCATCACCGAAGCCAATGTGACCGACATGCTGCGTGAGGTGCGCATGGCCCTGCTGGAGGCCGACGTGGCCTTGCCCGTGGTGCGCGACTTTATTGCCCGCGTCAAGGAAAAGGCGCTGGGCCAGGACGTGCTGGGCTCGCTTTCGCCGGGCCAGGCGCTGGTCAGTATTGTCAACCGGGAGCTCTCTAGCACCATGGGCGAGGGCGTGAGCGACATCAATCTGGCCGCACAACCTCCGGCGGTCATTTTGATGGCGGGCTTGCAAGGTGCCGGCAAAACCACCACCACCGCCAAGTTGGCCAAACACCTGATCGAAAAACGCAAGAAGAAGGTGTTGACGGTCTCGGGCGACGTCTACCGACCGGCGGCGATTGAACAGTTAAAAATGGTGACGGCGCAGGCCGGTGCCGAGTGGTTTCCCAGCTCGCCGGATCAAAAACCGGTGGCCATTGCGCTGGCGGCGCTGGACTATGCGCGCAAACATTTCTTTGACGTGCTGCTGGTGGACACGGCCGGTCGCCTGGCCATTGATGAAGCGCTGATGCAGGAAATCAAGGCCCTGCATGCGGCCCTGAACCCGGTGGAAACCCTGTTTGTGGTCGACGCCATGCAGGGCCAGGATGCGGTCAACACGGCCAAGGCATTTAAAGACGCGTTGCCCTTGACCGGCATCATCCTGACCAAGCTCGACGGTGATTCACGCGGCGGCGCGGCGCTGTCGGTGCGCCAGGTCACCGGCGCACCGATCAAGTTTGCCGGTACCAGCGAAAAGCTCGACGGCCTGGAAGTGTTTGACGCCGAGCGCCACGCCGGGCGCATCCTGGGCATGGGCGACATTCTGGCGCTGGTGGAGCAGGTCACCTCCGGTGTCGATATGGCCGCAGCGCAAAAGCTGGCGGCCAAGGTCAAAAGCGGCGGCGGTTTTGATTTAAATGACTTTCTGGCCCAGATTCAGCAAATGAAGCAGATGGGGGGCCTGTCCAGTCTGATGGACAAGTTACCCGCCTCCATGGCCGCGAAAGCCGGTCAAATGGACATGGGCCGGGTTGAAAAAGACATTCAGCGCAAGCAAGGCATCATCCACAGCATGACGCCGCTGGAGCGGCGCAAACCCGAGCTCATCAAGGCCACCCGCAAACGCCGCATTGCCGCTGGCGCGGGCGTGCAGGTGCAGGAAGTCAACCGCATGCTCAAGGAGTTCGAGCAGATGCAGGACATGATGAAAAAGATGAAGGGCGGCGGCATGATGAAAATGATGAAGCGCATGGGCGGCATGAAGGGCATGCCGAAGATGCCGTTCTGAGACATTGTGGGACGGACCAAGGCTACAGGAGCGAAGCGAGTGAGCTTGCTCTGTCCCCAACACTCTAGGAGCGTGGGACACACCGCAGTGACGCGAAGCGAACAAGCCTGCCCCCAATAAAGCACAATATTTATACATTTTATGGCTCTAGCCCCCGTGTATACTGAATAATTTGCTATTAATTGCATAGCATTTATAAACTTCGAGAGTCATGAAGATTGAGCTCAACCCGTCCGAAGCAATGCGTTGGTCAGGCCGCGCTGGCATGCGTCAGCGTGGTTTCACGTTGATCGAGCTGATCATGGTGATGGTGATGCTGGGGGTGCTGGCGGTGTTTGCGGCTCCACGTATCTTCAACAGCGATGATTTTTATGCGCGCGGGTTTCATGACGAGACGTTGGGGCTGCTGCGTTATGCGCAGAAGACGGCGGTGGCGCAGCGGCGCACGGTGTGTGTGAGTTTCCCAACGGCCAGTTCCGCAACGCTGAGCATTGCCTCAAATGCCCCCACTCCCACCACGCCCACTCCCACTTGTAGTCCGGCATTGCCGCTGATCGGACCTCGGGGAGAAAGTCCGGCCACTATCCCGGCCACCGACCATGGGGCAAGTTACAACGGATTGCCTGGCAATTTCAACTTCAATGGACTGGGGCAGCCGATGAGCACGGCTGGCGTCTTGTTGGGTACCCAAACCGTCATCCAGATCAACAATGCATCGAACGTTTTTGTCGAAGCAGTTACCGGCTATGTTCATGACTAGCTCACGCCAACATGGCTTCACGCTGATCGAGCTCATCATCTTCATCGTGGTGGTGAGCGCCGGGCTGGCGGGCATTCTTTCGGTGATGAACACCGTGGTCAAGTCCAGCGCCGACCCGATGGTGCGCAAGCAGACGATCGCCATTGCCGAGTCCTTGCTGGAAGAGATTTTGCTGAAGGACTATGCCAAACCAACCGGCAGCACCGCGTTGGGATTTTCGGCCGGTGGAAGCCGCAAGCTGTTTGATTGCGTCACAGATTACAGCGGCTACAACACCACGAGCGGCATCGTGGATGTATTGGGCACCGTGATGCCGGGTCTGGCGAGCTACAACATTTCCCCCGTGACGGTGGCATCCAGCACCGATTTGACCGGCGTTGCTGCACTAAGGGTCACCGTGTCGGTAACCGACCCGACCGGCAATGCCGTCAGCCTCACGGGCTACCGGACTTGTGATTTGTCGCCGTCATGTCCACTGCCATGAAACCTCCTTCTTGTCAGCGCGGCTTTACCCTGGTCGAACTGATCATGGTGATCGTCATCATGGGCGTGATCGGCGGTATCGTGTCGGTCTTCATGAAAAGCCCGATTGACGCCTACTTTGCCAGTGCCCGGCGCGCGGCGCTAACCGATACGGCCGATACCACGGTGCGGCGCATGACGCGCGATATTCAAAGGGCGCTGCCCAACAGCATTCGCACGCCGACTACCACGCCAGCCAATCAGTGCGTCGAATTCGTACCGACCAAGACCGGTGCCCGCTACCGGGCCGAAAACATGGCGGCGGGTGACAACACCAGTTTGGATTTCACTGCCGCTGACACGACCTTCCATATGTTGGGCAGCAATGTTGCTTTGCCAGCAGATCAGCGAATTCTGGCGGGTGATGTGATTGTGGTTTACAACCTGGGCATTCCCGATTCGGATGCCTACCAGCTCACGGGCAAGATCAATCGTGCCGTAGTTGGTGGATCAAACCCCCTGAGCGAGGCTGGCGCTCCCCCTGAGACGACCATTCCCATTGCCAGCACGCAGTTTCCGTTGGCCTCAGGCAGCAACCGCTTTCACGTGGTGTCCGGCGCCGAAAATGTCGTGTCATTTGTATGCAGCGGTGGGGACTTGCATCGCACGATCAGCACTTTTGCGGCCGCTGCCGCTACCAGTTGTCCCGCTACTGGCCCCATCCTGGCCCGCAATGTCAGCTCATGCAACTTCGACTACAGCGGCTCCGACCTGCAACGCAACGCTCTCATTCGCATGACCCTGCAACTGACCGACAGCGGCGAAACCGTCAGCCTGCAGCACGAAGTGCATGTGAGCAACACGCCATGAGTCGCATCCAACAAGCGCAGCGCGGCTTTGCCGCTATCGCCGCCATCTTTCTGGTGGTAATCCTGGCCGCGCTGGGCGGCTTTATGCTGACTTTTTCCAACACCCAGCAGCTCACTTCGGCGCAGGATATTCAAGGCTCTCGGGCCTATTGGGCAGCGCGCGCCGGGCTGGAGTTCGGCATCGGTACGGTCGTTGCGACCTCAGCTTGTCCGATTTTGCCGACGCCCTCGCCAACCACCTTGTCAACGACCTTTGATGGCGGCTTTAGCGTGACCGTGACCTGCAGCCGCGCGGACTACACAGAAGCTTCAGCAACCAGGTCCATTTACCAGTTCACCTCCGTCGCATCCAACGGCGCCGCGGTTGGCAGCATCGGCTACATTGAGCGCAGCCTGTCTGCCTCCATGGAAAGATGAGCTCAGTAGAAGTAGCGACTGCGAAGGATAAAAAATACGCCAAAACCGCCTCTAGCCCCCGTGGATAATGCGCAAGAAGATATCAAATAGATAGCATTCAGATCGTTTAAAAGTCATGGCAATTCATTGCAGTCCGTTGCGAATCCGGTTCACGCGGCAAATAACCAGCAGGCAGGCCGTATGAAGATTATTGTCAAAGTCATTTTTATGGTGTTCGTGCTGCTGGCGGGCCAAGCGATGGCAGTCACCTGCACCAGCAACGGCAGTGGTGATTGGAAAGACAACAACTGGACGCCGTCTGACCCTTGTGAAAATGGCTCGTCCGGGCCGCCAGCCGGCAGCAATGTTGTCATTGCGAACGGCTACAACATTAAGGTGGACGCCAATACGCTCGCCGTAGCCAATGTCACCATCAACGCAGGCGGTACCTTGCGGGGAAATGGCGGCGACACGCTAAGCCTGACTGGCAACTTCACCAACAATGGCACGTTCGCGGCAAATGGCGGCACGGTGGCACTCACCGGGGCGGCCCAGACCATTACCGGCAATGTGACTTTCTACAACTTGTCGTTTGGAAGCACCCTGCTCACGCTTGCTGGCAATGTGACTGTGACCAATAATGTGACCGGGACGATCAATCTGGCTTCCACCTGTCCGGCGGACTACACATTGACGCTTCCCAATGGCAACGTGATGCACAGTTGCAACTCGTCAACGGTTGATTCCATCAACAGGGCGAGCGCCAGCCCGACAACGGCCGGTGCTGTAGTGGCCTGGACGGTCGTGTTCAGCACCAGCGTGACCGGGGTAAGTACAGGCAATTTTGGGCTTGCTCCGACGGGTGGTGTGACTGGCGCAGCGATCACTTCGGTGGCAGGTTCTGGTACCACCTGGACGGTCAATGCGACGACGGGAACTGGCACCGGCGCCGGCACGCTGGGCTTGAACATGGTGAATGTCGCCGGCATCAGTGCGGCGGTGACGACGGCGATGCCCTTTGCTGGACAGGTCTATACGATTTCCGGACCGTTTTGTTCGCCACCGTCAAATATTCCTGCAGGTGTGACTGTGTCTTGCCAGTGCGACACCTTCGCGCGTGCCAGCCTGAATCCATCCACCATCTTCAGCTCAAACTGGCTCGTCTCCACCAGTGACAGCACCGGCATCCTGCCGAGCATCGTGAATCCCGGCTATCTGCGCTTGACCAACAATACCGGCAACAACGCCAAGGCCGCCACCGTGCCGGGCATCTTCCCCGCGGCTGGCAATTACATTTCGGTCGAGTTTCAGCAATACGCCTACAACGGTACGGGTGCCGACGGGATCGCGGTGACGCTTTCCGATTATTCGGTCCCCGCCGTGCCGGGGGCCTACGGCGGTTCGTTGGGTTATGCGCAGGAAACAGGGATCCATGATGGGTTCGCTGGAGGCTGGCTGGGTGTGGGGCTGGACGAGTACGGCAACTACCAAAATACGAACGAGGGGCGTCTGGGCGGACCGGGTTTCACCGTGCAATCGGTCGGCGCGCGCGGTTCCGGCGCTGGCCAGACCGGTTATCGTTTTCTTGGCGGCACCCCCAGCTTGATCCCCAACATTGACGACCGCACGTCCACCTCGGCCTCACGGGGCTACTACTACCAGGTCATCGTGGATGCACGTAACGAACCGACGAGCACGGCCGTCGCTGTCAATCGCGACACCGGAAGTGGGTATTCTTCTCTTATCAATATTCCAAACGTATACAGCGCCGCCACTACGAATGGATTCACTCAGGCACCGGTTCCGGCCAACTGGCAAATTTCCTTCACGGGCTCTACCGGTGGCTCCACCAATATCCACGAGATTGGTGGTTTGCGTATCTGCGCCTCGTCGATGTTGCCGCCAGGTGGTGGCACCGCCAGTGGTTTCAACGCTGTCGATGAAGCCTATGGCACGCCGCCCGGCGTGGCGGTACAGAACTATCTGAGTGGCCACATCTATACCAAGCTGGCGGGCACTCCCTTCAAGCTCAACGTGGCCGCGCTGACCAACAGTCAGATCGTGACCACTTATGCGTATGGCGGCAGCAAGTCAGTGACCGTCAAACTGGTGGATAACAGCGATAGTCTGGCAGACACGAGCAAGGACTGCACGCTGTCGTGTACCAGCACCTGCACCGGCAAGCCTGCGGTCACTGGTGGCACGCAAACACTGACCTTCGCTTCTGGCGCGCCTGACAAAGGTCAGAAACAGTCGTCCAGTTTCACCATCAATTCGGCCTATAAAAAACTGCTGGCCATCATCAGTGATGGCACAAGCTCGGCGTGTTCAACCGACTCGTTCTCGGTACGGCCAAACGCGCTCACGCTGGCAACCACGGCGACTGCCACCACCTCTGGTGGCACGCCGGTCTTCAGGGCTGGCACAGACCCGTTCACCGTCAACGTGTCGGCGGCGAACACGGGTTATACCGGTACACCAACTATTGGCAGCATTGACACCAGTCCGATGGGTGTCGGCACCTGGCTGGCCGGCAGCCTCTCAGCGGGTACGACCTTGGCTGCTGCGGTGTTGGGTGTTTCAACCAACAGCTCAACCTACAGTGAAGTTGGCCTATTCAAGTTGGCTGGTTACGGTGTCAGCGACGATACGTCAGCGCGTGGTGTGTTCGACGCCACCTGGACCGGGGTTGACAGTATCAGCACCAAGGGCGACTGTGTGGCTGGCAATTACTCAAACGTTAAAAACGCAAGCGGAAAATACGGCTGCAACTTCGGGCTGGCCACCGACGCCATTTTTGGGCGGTTCATACCGCATCACTTTGATGTCAGCATCAACTCGAACGGAACCATGGCGGCGGCGTGCCCGGCAGGCGGCTTTACCTACACCGGGCAGGCCATGGGCTACGGCACTGCGCCCTCGTTGACCATCAAACCGATGAACGCTGCGACTGGCGGCGCCGTCACGCAGAACTATCAGGGCATCTTCCAGAAGCTGGTGGCCTCGGGAGTGTCAATCACCTCACCCACGGCCGATGCCACCCAACCGGGCAGGGATGGCGTGACCAAGACCGATCTGCTGGCAATTCCTGCGATGGGTGTCGGCACGCTTGCTAACAGCAGCGGAATAATCACCTACACGCTCAACGCGAGCGATCAATTCACCTACACCCGCAACGCCAATGCATTGATTGGGCCCTACACCAGCGCGATCCCGCTGGTCGTGACGGCAGTGCTTGAAAGCGAGGTTAACGCGACGAGCTCCTTGCCTGCCTTGCCGCAGACGCTGAGTCCAACCGGTATCTCCATGCGTTACGGCCGGGCACGCATGTTCAATGCCTACGGCTCGGAGTTGCTTGATTTGCCGGTCGTGTTCCGTGCTGAATATTTGGCAGGCACTGCTCCTGGCAATGCTTGGAGCGTCAACACCTCGGACTCATGTACCAACGCGGCTTTGTTTTTTGCACCAGTCGCTGCCCCCAACATCACAAGCAACACCTGTGTGCTGGAGCCTGGCAACAACAGCGGCATGGGCTGCGCTGTCGCTTTGACGCCAACACAGATCAACCGCCGCTATCTGGAGACTGGTGTGACAGGCACCGACAGCAACGGCGTGGCTGGTTTTGCCGGCAACTTCAACCTGTGGCTCAGAGCACCCGGCGCAACGCATGTGGGCTCCATTAACATCACGGCCACGGTTGATTCCTGGCTGCAATACCCCTGGACTGGTTCCGCCAATGTCAACCCGAGTGCCCGCGCCACCTTTGGCATCTACAAATCACCCCTGATCTACCGCCGTGAAAACTATTAAAAGTGGCACTTCTTTATATGTCTTATGGCTCTAGCCCCCGTGTTATCTTCGTAGTTAGCTATTAAAATAAGAGCAAAATGGCTTCGTGTATTCTTCCCCCTTATGCTTGAAACAAAGTCTTACATATCAAAGCCTCTCTGGCAGAAGCCCGCCTGACCATGCGCTGGCCTTGGCAACGCAAAAGTTCTGGCGATCAACTGGTCGTCTCCTGGTCGGGTCATACGCTGGCCTACGTGCTGGCACGAGCGCGCCAGGACGGCACTTATGACGTTCTCAAGTTGGGCGTCGAGCGTCAAGGTACCGACAGCACCGAGGCATTTGTGCAGCGCCTGCAGGCCTTGGGCCTGAGGGGGTTTGAGGCTCGCATCATGTTGCGGCCCGAGCAGTACCAGTTGTTGCAGATCGACACCCCCGCTGTGCCGCCTGAAGAGTTGCGTTCGGCGGCCCGTTACCAGATTCGGGACATGATTCATACGCATATTGACGACGTCACGCTGGATGTGATGCGGGTGGGTGACGATCAGCAAAAAGGCAAGGGGCATCTGTTTGTGGTCGCCGCGACCAATGCGGTGGTGCGCGAGGTGCTTGACTTGGGTGACAGCATGCATTGGTCGGTGTCCGTGATCGACATTCAGGAAACCGCGCAGCGCAATCTGCAAAATGCGCTGGCCGCGCGCGATGGCCGTGCCGAGCGGGCCAACGCGGCCTTGGTGTTGGTGAATGGGCAAAAGGCGGTGCTCACCATCAGTGCCAATGAAGAGCTGTTTTACTCGCGCAGTTTTGATTTGCCGGAGGATTTTTTTGACGCCGCGTGGGAGCAGGGTAGTGGGGTATCGGTCGCTGATGCGCCTGATGCTGCACCCTTTACCCCGGTGGAGGATTACGTGCCGGACTACAACGGACAACGGGGCGCGTTTGGTCATGACTATGCGGGCACCCAGCTCTATGACCGCTCGGCGCCGTCCGGTGTGAGCATGCACGATGCGTCGGCACAACGCTTTTTGATCGAGGTGCAGCGTTCGCTGGATGTGTGGGATCGCACGTGGTCGAGCATGCCGCTCAATGGCCTGCGCGTTTATGCCGGCGCGCGCAGTGAGGAACTGGCCCAGTGGTTGACAGCGCAGTTGGGGCAGGCGGTGGTCGCGCTGGATGTAACGGCCTGGTTTCCAGGTGGAGAGGACGCGACCGCGGATGGCCAGGCGTTGTGCTTGCCTTTGCTGGGTGTCTTGATGCGCACCGAGAGTCGCAAGCTCTGACGGGGCCAGCCCGGATTCACCCTACGATTAAGCAGACGCCCGCAGCCACCTTATCCCCAATTTCTCTCATGCCCCAGCAAATCAACCTCTGTACCCCGATTCTGTTGACGCAAAAGCGTTACTTTTCGGCGCAAACCATGGCGCAGGCCTTGGCGGTGTTTGTGCTGTTGGGGGGCGGTCTGTGCGCCTATTGGGTCTGGAGTCTGAACGCCGCCAGCGAAGGTTTCAAAAAGACGCTGGCAACCCAGTCGCAAGAGCTGGAGAGCTTGCAGGTTGCCATCAAGCAGGGCAAGCTTGGCACAGGCCCGCTGGAAGCCGCCTTGGCGCAGCAGTTGCAGGGCCACAAGCTTGATTTGCAGCAACGCCAGAGTTTGATGGAAGCGCTGCAGCGCGGTTTGTTTCGACCTGGCTGGGGCCATGCGGCACGCCTGCAGTTGGTGGCGCGCAGCATCCCGGCGCAAGTGTGGGTCACGGAGCTGAAGGCCGATGACAATCAACTGGCGCTCACTGGCTTTACGCTGGAGCCCGCGGCACTCAATGACTGGGTCGGCAAGCTGGCAGCCAGCCCGCTGCTGGAAGGACAAAAGTTGTCAACCGTCAAGGTGGAGCATGCCAGCGCCGCGGTGCTGAAAACCCTGGCTGGCACGGCAGTGCCTGCGGCGGTCTCGGCCAGCGCTTCTGCGGCGCGACCGATGTGGTCATTCAGCCTGGTCAGCGCGCTGGGCAAGCCAGCCCCGCAAACGGGGGTCAAACCATGAAGCTTTGGTGGAAGGCCTGGTGGGGCGTGCAGTCCGGGCGCATCAACGCCTTGAGTCTGCGCGAGCGGGTGTTTTTGTTCCTGGCCGTTATAGCGAGCTGCATGGCGCTGGCCGATGTGCTCTGGTTGTCGCCAGCGCAGTTGGCGCACAGGCAATTGACGCAGCGGTTCGAGAAACAAAGTGCTGATTTGCAGCGAGCGCGTGATGAGTTGAAAACGGTGGCCCAGCCCGCGGATGTCGGCCGGGCAGCGCGCGACGAAATTGCTGCCGTCAAGATGCAACTTGATTCAGTCAACCAGACCATCAAAGAGGTGTTGCCGGGCACCGCCCGGGCCACGCCACTGGCGCAGGCGCTGAACCATTTGTTGCGTCGTCATGCCGGGTTGACGCTGGTGCGCACTTCGGCCGTGGCGCCTGAGGTGAGCAGCAGCCAGCCCGGGCAAACCGCTGGCACGGCGGCACTGCCGCCTGGGCTGACGCGCCAGGGCATCGAACTGACGGTGTCGGGCGCTTACCCTGATTTGACGCAATACGTTCAGACGCTGGAAAACGAGATGCCGCAGGTGCGTTGGGGTGTCATGACGCTCAAAAGCGACAAGTTACCGCCGGAGCTCACATTGCAATTGTTTTTGCTGGAGGTGCAGCCATGACGCGTTCGCTGCACTGCTTGATAGGTGTTTTGCTAGGGGCCGCGTTCGTCACGGCCGGTGCCCAAAGCCTGCGTGACCCGACGCTGCCGCCAGCCGAGGCGGGTGTGGCTGGTGCGCCCGCTGCCGCAAGCATCTTCAGCTTTGATTCAAGTGCCACGGCTGTGATTGTGCGCAACGGGCGCTCGTATCTGGCGGTGGGCACACGTCTTTATGCGCCGGGTGAAAAGCTGGGCCAGGCGCGCATTGAGCGCATTTCGGAGACCGAAGTCTGGTTGCGCGAAAGCGGTGTGCTGCGCAAGGTGCCCCTCTTTGCCGGCATTGAGCGGCGCGCGGCGGCAGCGCCCGCGCTGAGCGTTGGCTACGCACCGGACGGATCGAACAGGCGCCCGGCGCTCAAAGCGAGCGCGGCATCCGGGACGTCAAAGGCAGCCAGGGCACGCCAGTCAAAACAAATTTCAGATAAATCCGGTTCCCCGACTACATCGCCCTCAGTCGCCCCTTGCGTCGGCGTTCGACCCTGAGGTCTGTTCCAATGACTAGAAAAACCGACACCATGATGACTATTTTCCAGCCCACCCGACTTGGCCATGCCGTTTGGTCACCAGCAGGTGCCTTGCCCGGTCTGTGTCTGGCGATGGGTGTGACCTTGCTCGCCGGTTGTGCGGCTGAGCGGCCACTGCGCACGCCTGATGTGGGCGAGGCCATCCGTGCGGATCTGGCAGTCGGCGAGGCGGCCAGGCCTGCCAAACCGGTGCTCGTGCCGTCGCGCATCAGTGACGCGCTGGCCGAACCAGCGCCACCCGCGGTGGCCGCGCGTCCCGAGCCCAAACTGGATTTGTTGGTGAACAACGCCCCGGCCCGCGAGGTTTTTTTGGCCATCGTGGCCGACACGCGCTACAGCATGATGATGCACCCCGACGTGGCGGGCACTTTGTCGGTGACGTTGCGCGGTGTGACGGTGCCGGAGGCACTGGAGGCCATTCGTGACGTGTATGGTTACGACTTCAAGATGGAGGGTCGGCGCATCACGGTCTATGGGCCGACGCTGCAGACGCGGATTTTCACCATCAATTACCCGCATTCCCAGCGGGTGGGTAACAGTGACTTGCGGGTGTCGCCGGGGGCCGCGCTGCAGTCGAGTTCGACCGGCGGGACGTCCTCGGGTGCTACGCAGCCAACATCGAGCAGCCAGCAGGGCGAGGGCAGCCGTGTCACCACGACGTCCAAAACCGACTTTTGGGCCGAGTTGACGGAAGCGGTCAAAGGCCTGGTTGGCGCCGGTCCCGGGCGCAGTGTCGTGATCAGCCCGCAGGCCGGCATCATGGCCGTGCATGCCATGCCCGACGAGTTGCGCCAGGTCGATAAATTTCTGAAGGCAGCGCAGATAGCGGTCGAGCGCCAGGTGATGCTGGAAGCCAAAATTGTGGAGGTCGAGTTGCGCGATGGCTACCAGAGCGGCATCGATTGGTCGGCTTTGAAAAATGGTGGCGGTTCGACCGGCGCCATGGGCGTGATCGGCGGCAACACCTCTGCCACCACGTCCAGCAATACCCTGGTGCGCGGTGTGCAGTCCAACCTGCCGGGCTTTTCTGCCGGGTCTGCGTTGCTGGCCGACGGCATCTCGTTGCCAGCAGCGGGTGCTGGCCTTTTTGGACTGGCTTTCGCCACCGATGGCTTCCAGGCGGTGCTCGGTTTCCTGGAAACCCAGGGCGACGTGCAGATCCTTTCCAGTCCGCGCATTGCGACCTTGAACAACCAGAAGGCCGTGCTCAAGGTCGGGGCTGAAGATTTTTTTGTGACCAATGTATCGGGCGGCACGACGTCGAGCGTCACGACAGGTTCGACCGCGACCCTGACCATGCCGTCCATCACCCTGACACCGTTCTTTTCCGGTATTTCGCTGGACGTGACACCGCAGATTGATGAAGGCACCAAGATCATGTTGCACGTTCATCCGTCGGTGACCACGGTCAGTGAAAGAGCCAAGCAGATTGATCTGGGCAGCGCCGGCAATTATGTGTTGCCACTGGCGTCCAGCAGCATGAATGAAACCGACACGCTGGTACGCATTCAGGACGGCAACATTGTCGCCATTGGCGGCTTGATGCAGATTGAATCCAACCGCAAGTCCTCAGGCTTGCCCGGCACCAGCGACGTGCCTTTGTTTTCCACTTTATTTGGCAACCACGCCAACACCGGGCGCAAAAAAGAAGTGGTGGTGCTGATCAAACCCACCATCATCCGCACCGCGCAAGACTGGGAAGCGCAAACCCGGCGTACCCGCGCGGCGCTGGACGATATTGATTCAGTGCGCGCCCGCGTGATCCGCATTGACGGCACGGTGCAAGAAGGCGCGCCCAGAACGCCGGCGCAGTGATGTATTTGCGGCATTTTTCGCTGCGTGAGGCACCGTTTTCCATCACGCCCGACAGTGCCTTCTTTTACTCCCATGAAGGCGCGCAGGCCGCACTCAACATGCTGCTGGTGGCGCTGCGCAGTGGCGAAGGGTTTCTGAAAATTGTCGGTGAAGTCGGTTGCGGCAAAACCGTGTTATGCCGCCAATTGCTCAAGACGCTGCAGGGCGAATGTGTCACCGCCTACATCCCGAACCCGGATATGGGGCCGGACGATTTGCTGATGACCTTGATGCAGGAGTTGGGCATTGACGCGCCACAAACCCTGGAGGGCCGAAAACTGACCCGCTACCAGGTGCACAACGCTTTGCGGGATTGTCTGTTGAGCTACGCCGAGGCGGGTCAAAGGGTGGTGGTTTGTATTGACGAGGCGCAGGCTATTCCCGTGCGCACCTTGGAGAGTTTGCGCCTGTTGTCGAATCTGGAGACGGAAAAGCGAAAGTTGTTGCAGCTGGTGTTGCTGGGTCAACCCGAACTTGACGACAAGCTGTCGCGCCCTGAAATCCGTCAATTGCTGCAACGCATCACCTTCAGCGAATACCTGGGGCCGATGACGGCGCACTGTGTGCCGACCTATCTGGCGCACCGCCTGGCGACGGCCGCCTTGAGTGAGGCCACCGATACCCAGGTGTTTGAGTTGGAGGCGGCGCAGTTGATGGCGCGCCTGAGCGGTGGTGTGCCAAGGCTGGTCAATATACTGGCGCATAAGTGTCTGATGCTGGCTTATGGTGAGAATGTGCATCGTGTGAACCGCCAGCATGTAGGCCTGGCTGGCTTGGACACGCCCGGTGTACGCGCGCTGGCGCCGGTGTCCTGGCTGTCACGCTGGCTGCCATGGAAGTCGCGCGGGCCGGGTCGAATAGTTCAGAATGATCAGCAGGGAGCAGCGCAGTGAGTGTGATCAATAAAATGTTGCGCGACCTGGACAGTCGCCAGGCCCAGCGCCCTGGCTTGGCTCCAGCCCCGCAGGCGCGCATGGGTGTCGTGCGCGACACGCTGAGCGTGAAGAGCCTCGGGCAGTCGGGACGCAAGGCGCAATCGCTGCGTCGCGTCGTGCAACTGGTAACGACCGTTCTGGCCTTGGGTGGTGTGGCGGCCTGGTGGTATCTGAATCAAGCCGGCTCGACGCAGCCCCCGGTGCAAGCAACACAGCTTGCCATGAGCGTCAAACCACAGCCACAGCCGGTTGCGCCGCCGGTTTCACCCTCTGCCCCCTTGGTGACAAACAGCTTGACTGTGGCGCCACCGCCGGTGGTTCCGGCCCCGCTCAGCGTGGCCGCCCAGCCGGCCCTTGTGTCTCGTCCGGAGTCGGCCAAATTGCCCGTACCAGCCTCTGTGCCTGCGCCCAGGCCAGACGCAGACCACGCCAATTTTTCGCTCAAGATGGACAATTTGCTCCAGCACGCGCCAAGTCCTGCGGTGGCTACTCGCCCCCCTGCGGCTGGCACGCCCCGAACCGCATCCGGGCCGATCTTGAGTCCCTCAGCCGCGAGTGAGCCGCTGCAAGTCCCGACTGCAGCCTCCAAGGTGATCGCATCGACCCCATTGAAAGCGCCACAGAGCCAAGCCCGCCCGCCCGCCGCGCAGGAGGCCCTGGCGCAAGCCCAGCAACTCTGGAACGCGGGTTCGCGCTCGGCCGCCATTGATCTGTTGCACGAGGCGTTGATACTTGCCGAGCGCGCCAACCTTGCCGGCGCGCCGCCCGGCAGCAGTTCGGTCATCGCCTCCATTGCCCGCGAACTCGCGCGCATGGAACTGGCAGAAGGCCGGGTGAGCCAGGTGTTGGTGCTGCTGACCCGCCTGGAGCCCCTGCTGTCGGATGTTGCCGATATCTGGGCGATCCGGGGCAATGCGGCGCAGCGCCTCGGGCAGCACCCGGAATCGGCCGCCGCCTATCTGATGGCCCTGAAACTGCGACCCAACGAGCCCCGCTGGATGCTGGGCGCGGCCGTCTCGCTGGCCGCTCAGGGACAGACGACCGCTGCGGCCGAACTGGCAGAAAAGGCCCGCGACGGCGGCGCTTTGAGCCCTGAAGTGGCCAGTTATTTGCGTCAGCTGGGTGTGCCTTTGCGTGCACACTGAGTTCTGTACACCAACTTGCCTGGCGGAAGAACCTTCGTGCTTAAGCGGATCAGTGTTCATCAACTCACCCTCGGGATGCACCTGCAGGAGTTTTGCGGCTCCTGGATGGAGCATCCATTTTTTCGCACCAGTTTTGTCCTCAAAGACCCGAAAGATATCGAGTCAATTGTGGGCAGCAGCATCAAGGAGGTCTGGATTGACTGCGACAAAGGCCTGGACGTGGCGAGTGGTGAAGCGGCGGTGTCCGAGGCCGAGTCTGAAGCCCAGGTGGAACATGAGCTAAAACAAATAGCCAACGGACGGCGTCAGCTGGCACCGGTCTCGGCCGCGCAAGAGCTTGAACGCGCCGCCAAAATTTGTGGCCGTGCCAAACAAGCTGTGGTTTCCATGTTTGAAGAAGTCCGCATGGGCAACGCCGTGGACGTGGGCGGCGCCAAACTGCTGGTGGAAGAAATAGCCGACTCGGTGTCGCGCAACCCCGGTGCGCTCATCAGCCTGGCCCGGCTCAAGACGGCGGACGACTACACCTACATGCATTCGGTGGCGGTGTGCGCCATGATGGTGGCACTGGCCAAACAATTGGGACTGGATCAAGCCCAGACCCGCTCCGCCGGCCTGGCCGGGCTGTTGCATGACCTGGGCAAGGCGGTGATGCCGATGGACGTGCTCAACAAGCCGGGCAAGCTGACCGATGCGGAGTTCACCATCATCAAGAGCCACCCGGTGCAAGGGCACAAGATGCTGCTGGGCGGCGTCAATGTGGACCCGATCGCCATTGAGGTCTGCTGGCATCATCATGAAAAAATGGACGGTTCCGGTTATCCAGACCGGCTCGAAGGCGATCAAATCAGCCTTTGGGCCCGGATGGGTGCGGTGTGCGACGTGTATGACGCCATCACCTCCAACCGGCCGTACAAGTCAGGTTGGGATCCGGCCGAGTCCCTGCGCAAAATGGCCGAGTGGACCAAAGGCCATTTTGACCCCCAAGTGTTTCAGGCCTTTGTCAAGGGCATGGGAATCTACCCGGTCGGCTCGCTGGTGCGCTTGAGCTCCGGGCGCATTGGCGTGGTGACCGAACAGACCAGCAAGTCCTTGACGACACCCCGTGTCAAGGTGTTTTTCTCTACCAAATCGAACATGCGCATCGTGCCGCAGCTGATCGACCTGTCCAGTCCCGATACCAGTGAAAAAATAGCCGCGCGTGAAGATCCGGCCAAATGGCATTTTCCTGACCTCAATGAACTGTGGTCAGGCTTGCCAAGCGCGCCCTGGTGATCTTTATATAAAAACAGGCTGTAGCCCCCGTTAAATATAGATATGTCGCTATTAATTCAGGATCAATCGCCACACCGTGGCGCTTGATCCTCCAGTGTGACCGCCGCTCGGCACGGGCGGTCAAACGGGCTTGGGCGCGGCTGTGTATTTACGCAATTCCTGTTTGGCAATGGCGTTGCGGTGTACTTCGTCCGGCCCATCGGCAAAGCGCAGGGTGCGGGCGTTGGTGTAGGCGTAGGCCAGCGGGAAGTCATCACACATGCCGGCGCCGCCGTGCGCCTGCATCGCCCAGTCGATCACCTGGCAGGCCATGCTCGGCGCCACGACCTTGATCATGGCAATCTCGTTTTTGGCAAATTTGTTGCCGGCGACGTCCATCATCCAGGCGGCTTTGAGGGTGAGCAGACGGGCCATATCGATCTTGCAGCGGGCTTCGGCAATGCGCTCCTGCGTCACGGTCTGCGCGGCAATCGGCTTGCCAAAGGCGACCCGGCTGGTGACGCGCTTGCACATCAACTCCAGTGCCCGCTCAGCCTGGCCAATCAGGCGCATGCAGTGGTGAATGCGGCCCGGGCCGAGGCGCCCCTGCGCGATTTCGAAACCGCGGCCTTCACCGAGCAGGATGTTGCTGACTGGCACCCGCACGTTCTCAAACAGCACTTCCATGTGGCCGTGCGGTGCGTCGTCGTAGCCCATGACATTGAGCGAGCGCACCACCGTGACACCGGGCGTATTGGAGGGGACCAGCACCATGCTTTGCTGGGCATGACGCTCGGCTTGCGGGTTGGTTTTGCCCATGACGATGTGAATGGCGCAACGCGGGTCACCGGCGCCGGAGGTCCACCATTTGCGACCATTGATCACGTAGTCATCGCCCTGGCGCTCCATGCGGGTCTGGATGTTGGTGGCGTCACTCGATGCGACCTCAGGCTCGGTCATGGCAAAGGCGGAGCGAATCTTGCCTTCCAGCAAGGGCTTGAGCCAGCGCGCCTTGTTTTCCTCGGAGCCATAACGGGCGATGGTTTCCATGTTCCCGGTATCCGGGGCCGAGCAGTTGAACACCTCACTGCTCCACAGGACGCGGCCCATGATTTCGGCCAGCGGCGCGTATTCCTGATTGGTCAGGCCGGCGCCCTGGTAGCCCGAGGCGGCAGCACTGTCGACCGGCAAAAACAGGTTCCACAGGCCAGCCGCCTGGGCTTTTTGTTTCAGCCCCTCGATGAGTTCCAGCGGTGTCCAGCGTTTGCCAGCTGCGGTGTTGGCCTCAATTTCAGCGTGCCAGGCACCCTCTGAAGGATAGATGTAGTCATTCATAAAGGCCTGCAATTTGACTTGCAGTTCTTTTGTCTTGGGGGAGTAGTCAAAGTCCATGGGATCTCCGGTTGTATCAGTTGGAACGGGCGCGATTGAAGTCAGGGTGTGATGCGGGATCAGGCTTTTTGGGCAAATTGCCAGGCCATCTGGGCCAGCGGCTTGGCGCCGGCGCCGGAGCTCACGGCCTGCGCGCTGGCGGCGGTACCCATCTGCGCGCGCTTGGCAATGCCCTGCAAAATGGCAGCGATGCGAAACAGGTTGTAGGCCATGTAGAAATTCCAGTCCGCTTTGAGCGCGTCGGGGGTGGTCAGCCCGGTGCGCTCGCAGTACAGCCGGATGTATTCCTCTTCGGTGGGAATGCCCAGACTGACCACATCGAGGCCGCCAATGCCGCGAAACGCACCCGGTGGAATGTGCCAGGCCATGCAGTGGTAACTGAAATCAGCCAGCGGATGCCCCAGCGTGGACAGCTCCCAGTCCAGCACCGCCACAATGCGCGGCTCGGTCGGGTGAAACATCAGGTTGTCCAGTCGGTAGTCGCCATGCACGATGCTGACCATGTGCTCGGCCCGTGCCATGGCCGGAATGTGCTGCGGCAGCCAGTCCATGAGCCGGTCCATTTCCGGGATGGGCTGGGTGATGGAGGCGACGTATTGTTTGCTCCAGCGACCGATCTGGCGCTCAAAGTAGTTGCCCGGCTTGCCATAAGCCGCCAGGCCCCGCTCGGCGAACTTGACGGTGTGCAGGGCGGCGATGACGCGGTTCATCTCGTTGTAAATCGCGCCGCGTTCCTGGGTGCTCATGCCCGGCAGGGTTTGATCCCACAGAATGCGCCCTGGCATGAATTCCATCACATAGAACGCCCGGCCAATGATGGCTTCGTCTTCGCACAGGCAATACATACGCGGCACCGGCACATCGGTGCCCTGCAAACCACTCATCACTGCAAACTCGCGCTCAATGGCGTGCGCTGACGGCAGCAGTTTGGCGACCGGGCCGGGCTTGGCGCGCATGACATAGCTTTGCGCCGGCGTGTTGAGTTTGTAGGTCGGGTTGGACTGGCCACCTTTGAAGGACTCGACGGTCAACGGGCCACAGAAGCCCGGCAGGTTTTTATCCAGCCAGGCGGACAGGGCGACAACGTCAAACGCCTGTTTCTCGGAGACGGCCTGCGTGCCGATGAAATGCTCGAAATTGCTCATGGGACTGTGCTTTTGGTGGTTCAGTTATCGGCGTCTGCGATCAGCATCAAGGCGTCGCGGTTGCGAATGACCAGACCACCCGGTTCGATCCGGATGGTTTCCTCTCGCTCCATCGACTTGAGTTCCTGATTGACGCGTTGGCGGGAGGCACCCAGCAATTGCGCCAGTTCTTCCTGTGCCAATTGCAGGCCGATGCGCATTTCGCGCCCATCGCTGAGCGAGGGCACGCCGTAGCTGCGCACCAGGTGCAGCAACTGCTTGGCCAGTCGTGCCCGCAGCGGCAGGGTGTTGAGGTCTTCCACCAGACCGTACAACTGGCGGATGCGACGGGCGTGCAGGCGCAGCAGCGCTTCGTAGAGCTCGGCATGGTGCGCCAGAATCTTTTTGAAATCGGCCTTGGCGACACACAAGATGGTCGTCTCGCCGTGAGCGTAGGCATCGTGGGTGCGTCGGTCGCCGTCGAAGATGGCCACATCGCCGAACCAGATGCCCGGCTCCACATAGGTCAGCGTGATCTGCTTGCCCGAGATGGATGTGGAGCTGACCCGCACGGCACCGCGCGCGCAGGCAATCCATTCTTCCGGCGGCTCGCCGCGGGCAGTGATGAGTTCGCCGTCCTTGTATCGTTTGACGTAAGCGCATCGCAGAATATCGTGTCGCAAAGAAGGCGACAGGGTTGAAAACCAGCGACCTGAATTGATCGCTGCACGTTCATCGATGGTAAGGATTGGTTCTTCCATGGTCTGTCCTTTGGGTGACTGATAAGTGCTTCATTGTCACGTCGGGGACCAGCGTTGCGGCCCAGGCTTGTCGCCTGCGTGTCCGCCTGCTGCACCAATGACTAATGAAGTCCTCTTTCATCAGGTTCCTGCGTCGAGGTACTGATGACGCTGGTCTGCAAACCTTTGGTCTTGCGCCAAACGTAAATGACGTAGCCGCTGAAGCCATAGACGACAAACAGGCCAAACATCACAATGGGCGGATCGATGTTGATGACGGCAATACCGAGCGCAATCAGCACAATCACGATGAACGGCACGCTCTTTTTCATGTGCACATCCTTGAAGCTGTAAAACGGCACGTTGGTCACCATGGTCAGTCCGGCATACAAAGCCAATGCGAATGTGGGCCATGCCACGCTGGCGCCCTTGACTCCCATATCCGTCATGACCCAGATAAACCCGGCCAGCAAGGCCGCCGCCGCCGGCGACGGCAAACCCTGAAAATAGCGCTTGTCCACCACCGCGGTGTTGACGTTGAAGCGCGCCAGCCGCAAGGCGCCGCACGCGCAATAGACAAAGGCTGCAATCCAGCCCCAGCGTCCCAGGCCTTTGAGCGCCCAGACATAAGCGATGAGCGCGGGCGCGGCGCCGAACGACACCATGTCCGAGAGTGAATCCATCTGCTCGCCAAAGGCGCTTTGCGTGTTGGTCATGCGGGCGACGCGGCCATCCAGGCTGTCGAGCACCATGGCACAAAAGACACCGATGGCCGCCAGGTCGAAGCGGCCATTGATCGCCATGACAATGGCGTAAAAGCCACCAAAAAGTGCCGCCAGCGTAAACAGGTTGGGCAAAACATAAATGCCCTTGCGGCGCTTTCTCACCACGATGGCGTCGACCTCGGTGAAGTCTGAATCGTTTCCGTCATGCATAGAATTGGCCTCCAGACCTTCATAGTAACAAAGGCCACTGAAGTGGCCTTTGTCGGGAGTGTCGTACGTCTTAGTTGCGGGTTTGGTCAACCAATTTGTTCTTTTTGATCCAGGGCATCATGGCGCGAAGCTTTTCGCCCACTTGTTCAATTTGGTGCTCGGATGTCAACCGGCGACGGCTCAACAAGGTAGGTGCGCCGGCCTTGTTTTCCAGGATGAAGCTTTTCGCGTATTCGCCGGTCTGGATATCTTTCAGGCACTGGCGCATGGCGTCTTTGCTGGCGCTGGTAATGATCTTGGGACCGGTCACGTACTCGCCGTACTCGGCGTTGTTGGAGATGGAGTAGTTCATGTTGGCGATGCCGCCTTCATAAATCATGTCCACAATCAACTTGAGTTCGTGCAGGCATTCAAAATAGGCCATCTCAGGTGCATAACCGGCTTCGACCAGGGTTTCAAAACCGGCTTTGATCAGTTCCACCGTGCCGCCGCACAAAACAGCCTGTTCGCCGAACAGGTCGGTCTCGGTTTCTTCCCGGAAAGTGGTTTCAATAATGCCGGCTTTGCCGCCGCCGTTGGCCATGGCATAGCTCAGGGCCAGGTCGCGTGTACGGCCTGATTTGTCCTGATGAATGGCGATCAGTTGCGGTACGCCGCCACCTTGCACATAGGTGCCACGCACGGTATGGCCCGGCGCCTTGGGCGCCACCATCCAGACGTCCAGATCAGCGCGCGGTGTTACCAGGCCGTAGTGCACGTTAAAGCCGTGCGCAAACACCAGCGAGGCGCCTTGTTTGATGTTGGGCTCGATGTCCTCGGTATAGACCGCTGCGATGTGCTCGTCAGGCAACAAGATCATGACCACGTCGGCGGCCTTGACGGCGTCAGCCACCTCAGCCACCTTGAGACCGGCCTTTTCGACCTTGGTCCAGGAAGCGCCACCTTTGCGCAAGCCAACCACCACTTTCACGCCGCTGTCGTTCAGATTTTGGGCGTGGGCATGGCCCTGACTGCCGTAACCAATGATCGCAACTGTTTTGCCTTTGATGAGGCTCAGATCACAGTCCTTGTCGTAAAAAACTTTCATTTCTCTCTCCGTTGTAAAAAGTTAAACCCGCAAAATACGTTCGCCGCGACCAATGCCGCTCGACCCGGTGCGGACGGTTTCCAAAATGGCACCCCGTTCAATAGCCAGCAAGAATGCGTCGTTCTTTGTCTGATCCCCGGTTAATTCTATGGTGTAGCTCTTCTCGGTGACGTCGATGATGCGGCCGCGGAAAATGTCAGCCATGCGCTTCATTTCTTCACGCTCCTTTCCGACTGCGCGCACCTTCACCATCATCAACTCACGCTCGGTGTAAGCCCCTTCGGTCAAATCAACGACCTTGACCACTTCAATCAGGCGGTTCAAGTGCTTGGTGATCTGTTCGATCACTTCGTCCGATCCAGCGGTTTGAATCGTCATGCGCGACAAACTGGCGTCTTCTGTCGGTGCCACGGTCAGCGACTCGATGTTGTAACCACGCGCTGAGAAGAGTCCGACCACGCGCGACAGCGCGCCGGGCTCATTTTCCAGCAGGACTGCAATGATGTGTTTCATAGTATGTGATTCCTCTTTTCGTTGCCCTACCCCTGAGGCGGTAACCGCAGAGCTTGGCAAACAATAGATTCGTCCAAAGTTAAAGTTGACTAAAGATCTTCGGAGCCGAGCAGCATTTCAGTAATGCCCTTGCCGGCTTTCACCATGGGGAACACGTTCTCGGTCGGGTCGGTGCGGATATCCATGAAAACCGTCCGGTCCTTGAGCTTGCGCGCTTCGCGCAGCGCCGGCTCCACGTCCTGCGCCCGCTCAACCAGCATGCCCACGTGGCCATACGCTTCAGCCAGCTTCACAAAGTTGGGCAGCGCATCCATGTAACTGTGACTGTAGCGACCTTCGTATTCAACCTCCTGCCATTGGCGCACCATACCGAGGTAGCGGTTGTTGAGTGACAGGATTTTGATCGGGGTGTTGTACTGCAAGCAAGTGGAGAGCTCCTGAATGCACATTTGCACCGAACCATCGCCTGTAATGCAGTACACCTCGCTATCAGGCTTGGCCAGCTTGATGCCCATGGCGTAGGGAATGCCCACGCCCATGGTGCCCAAGCCACCGGAATTGATCCAACGCCGTGGTTCATCGAATCGATAGTACTGAGCCGCCCACATCTGGTGCTGACCAACGTCGGACGTGATGTACGTATCCGCATCCTTGGTCATTTTCCAGAGCGTCTCAATCACGAACTGCGGCTTGATGACATCATTCTTGCCGTGATCGTATTTGAGGCAATCGCGCTTGCGCCAGCCTTCGATCGTGTCCCACCAGGCACCCAGTGCGTCGGCATCGGGCTTGACAGCACCCTCCTTGATCATGGCGATCATTTCGGACAGCACCTCTTTGACATCGCCCACAATCGGGATATCCACTTTGACCCGTTTGGAGATGCTTGAGGGGTCGATGTCGATGTGGATGATCTTGCGTTCATTCTGGGCAAAATGCTTGGGGTTGCCAATGACACGGTCATCAAAGCGGGCGCCGATGGCCAGCAGCACGTCGCAATGCTGCATCGCGTTGTTGGCTTCCACCGTACCGTGCATGCCCAGCATGCCAAGGAATTTCTTGTCACTGGCCGGATACGCACCCAAGCCCATCAGGGTGTTGGTGCATGGGTAGCCCAGCATGTCCACCAGGGTTCGCAACTCAGCAGAGGCGTTGCTCAGCAGCACGCCGCCACCGGTGTAGATATAGGGCCGCTTGGCCGCCAGCAAGAGCTGAAGCGCCTTGCGAATTTGCCCGCCATGGCCTTTGCGCACCGGGTTGTAAGAGCGCATCTCAAGCGTAGCCGGGTAGCCCGCGTAATGCACTTTTTTGAACGAAACATCTTTCGGGATGTCGACCAGGACCGGGCCCGGGCGTCCACTGCGCGCGATGTGAAAGGCCTTTTTCATGGTCTCGGCCAGTTGATGGGCGTCCTTGACCAGGAAATTGTGTTTAACCACGGGGCGTGTGATGCCCACCGCGTCGCACTCCTGAAAAGCGTCCATGCCGATGGCGCTGGTGGGCACTTGCCCAGACACAATCACCATCGGGATGCTGTCCATATAGGCGGTGGCGATACCGGTGACCGCATTGGTTACACCAGGCCCTGAAGTGACCAGGGCCACGCCGACCTCGCCAGTGGCGCGTGCATAGCCGTCGGCTGCGTGCACCGCTGCTTGCTCGTGCCTAACCAGAATGTGCTGGATCGTGTCTTGTTTATACAGCGCGTCGTAAATGTGCAGCACGGCGCCGCCGGGATAGCCCCAGACGTACTTGACGCCTTCAGCCTGCAGGGCCTTGATGAGAATCTCGGCACCCCGAAGTTCGTTCTCGTCTGGCGTCGCAACGAGTTGTTTGACTGGGGTCGTGGGTGTTTGACTGGTTGCCGCGGTCTTTGCTGCCGCCGACGCGATTCGGGCTTTTGATAATTCCATGATGAACCTTTGTGAATTTCTCTGACGAAAAACCTTGGGTGCTCCTTCGCAAACACTTGTGGGGCCGCGTCGGAACTTAAAGCCAAAGCCATGGGCGCAGTGATTCTTGCGCCGGACCGTGACCCGTTTGCTTTTTAATTTGCAGGATGCATTATGGCATTGCAGCCAATGGATGCCATGCCATCTGCCGGAAAGATCCTATACGGGTGCCATAATTCGCGGTTTCAATGTCACCTCAACCGGTTTCCATCTCTCTTCAACGCGTCACCACTGCCGCAAGGTAAACACCTCTTGGCCACTGAAAAAGAACTTTCTGATTTTCTGAAAGACGTTGAAAAACGTGCCTTCAAACGGTCCGTTTACCACGTTCGCAACGTGGAGTCTGCACTGGATATCGTGCAAGACAGCATGATGAAGCTGGCCGTGCACTACGGTGACAAGCCGGTCGCCGAGTTGCCAATGCTGTTCCAACGCATTCTGTCCAACTGCACGCTTGACTGGTTTCGGCGCCAAAAAACCCGCAATGCGCTTTTCTCCAACCTGAGTGATTTTGAATCTGAAGGAGAAGACGGCGAATTTGACCTGCTGGAAACTTTAAACACCCAAAACCACTCGAACCAAACAGAGAGTGCGGAGAGTTCCACTCAGCGGGCACAAACCTTGCATGAAATTGAAAACGAAATTCAGGCACTTCCAACCCGTCAACGGGAAGCCTTCCTCATGCGTTATTGGGAGGAATTGGACGTGGCAGAGACTGCTGCGGCCATGGGGTGTTCAGAAGGCAGTGTCAAAACCCACTGTTCGCGGGCAGTTCAGGCCCTCGGCAAAGCATTGAGGGTGAAGGGAATCACGTTATGACCAATTCGTATCAATACCAAAATCAACTAGCACAAGATCGTTTGGGCTTTCGCATCACTGCGCGCTTGTCTGATGCCACTGACAGTTTGCCGCAGGATATTTCGGAGCGTCTGCGCGCGGCTCGGGTGCAGGCAGTGGGCCAACGCAAGTTGGCGCTCAAGTATGCCGTGACCGGCTTGGCGGTGTCGGGTGGCGCGGGGAGCGTCACGCTGGGCCAGGCGCACTTTGGCTGGTGGGGTCGGTTGGCTGCGGCCATTCCACTGTTGGCCCTGGTTGTGGGCCTGATCGCCATCAATGTCATTCAAGATGACAACCGTGTCCGCGAGTTGGCCGACATCGATGCCGCGTTGCTGACCGATGACTTGCCACCCGCGGCCTATGCGGACCCGGGTTTTTTGCAGTTCCTCAAAATCAATGCCGCTCAGGATCAGTAAACGCAGGTTATGACGATTTTCACACTTGCTAACAGCCAACTCTGTCGGCCCTTCAGGGCTGGCGCGCAGGTTTTTGGCGCCATTTTTTGCTTACTGGTGCTTGGCATGGCCACTTCGCATGTGGTGGCCCAAGACGTGCCAGCAACGCCTCTGCAGACAGCCTCTGCGGTCAAACGGCCCAGCCCAACGGCGCCGACCAGAACGTCAAATGCCCCAGGTAAATCTTCTCAACCGAGCTGGCAAGATTTAACGCCCGCGCAGCAGTTGTCGCTCATGCCCCTGGCGGCCCATTGGAGTTCACTGGATAGCGCCAAAAAGCGCAAATGGATCGCCCTTGCTGCGAATTATTCAGCCCTGGCACCGGCGGAGCAGGCCAAGCTTCACAGTCGCATGACCGAATGGGCGTCGCTGAGCCCAAAGCAGCGGGATCAGGCGCGACTCAACTTTGCCCAGACCAAGCAACTCAGTCCGACCCAAAAAGCCGCCACTTGGCAGGCCTACCAAGCGCTCAGTCCTGAAGAAAAACAAAAACTGGCCAAATCAGCACCGCCCAGGCCGACCGGTGCGGCAGCGGCTACCAAACCTGCAGCCCCTGAAAAATTGACGAAAATTCCCCTGCACAAGCAAACAACAAAGCAAGTCTCTGAGGCACCTGCAATCAATCCAGCGGTGAACCGCAACACCCTGTTGCCGCGTGCAAAGCCGCTGCCTGAGCCTAAACCCACGCAGCAAAACTGAATGGAAACCCCTTCTCTTGCCCGGCGCATGGCCTGCTGGCTGTATGAGGGCATGTTGATGTTTGGCGTGGTCTTCATCGCCGGCTATCTCTTTGGCACCCTGAGCCAAACGCGCAATGCCATGGACAACCGTCATGCCCTGCAAGCGTTTCTATTTGTCGTTTTTGGCATCTATTTCGTCTGGTTCTGGTCCCAAGGCCAAACCCTGGCCATGAAAACCTGGAACATCCAGGTGGTGGATCGTGCCGGCCAGCCCATCACACAAGCGCGAGCTTTGCTGCGCTATGTGCTCTGCTGGCTCTGGTTTTTGCCAGCGTTGGCGGGCGTTGCCCCCTTCAAGTTGACTGGCTCTGAATCTGTCGTTATCGTGATCAGCTGGGTGGTGATCTGGGCTATTTTCAGCCGCCTTCAGCCGCAACAACAATTCTGGCACGACGTGCTGGCAGGCACCCGGCTGGTGTCAAAGCCCCGCTTGAATCGGTAGCACTCCAGACGCAATTCGCCTCGTGTTCACGTTGGCTTCAACCAAGGGTTCGTTCCGGAATGGCTTGCACAACTTGTTTCCGAACCGGCTCTAATCGCTGCTTGGCCATTCGGCAAATGGGAAAGGCAACTCTTCCGACGCAAAACTGACGAAGTTCGCATTCTGGGCCTGGTAGCGTCCCAGACTGCAACCAAACGCTGACAAGCGCGGGTTGGGCGTTTGGCTCACCAGCGCCAGAATAAACTGAATGATCGCCACAAAGAACAGCAGGGTGCTGGCCAACTGGTAGGCCAGAGCCATCAAAATCATCAGCAGGCCTCGCATCCAGATGCTGCGGGGGCCCTCGGTTTCAGTCGAAAAGTCGTTCATGGTCTCTCCTTTTTCTCAGCAAAAATCCCCGATGTGATCTCATAAGACCGCAGCCGCGCCGAATGTTCATAAATTTGCGACGTGATCATCAACTCATCGGCCCCGGTGCGCTCGATAAATGCCTTCAGGCTGGCGCGCACGGTGCCCGGCGCACCAATGGCCGAGCACGACAAAACGCTCTCAAGCAAGGCTCGCTCGGCTGGACCCACACGGTTGGCGTAGCCGGCTAGCGGCGGGGGCAGCCGGGCCGGGCGACCGCTGCGCAGGTTGACAAAGGCCTGCTGCATCGAGGTGGCCCGAAAAGCTGCTTCTTCGTCGCTATCGGCGGCGAACACGTTAAAGCCAAGCATGACGTAGGGTTTTGCCAGGTGCGTTGAAGGCGAGAAGCTGGTCCGGTACAGATCAATCGCCTGCATCATCTGTTGGGGTGCGAAGTGGGAGGCGAAAGCATAGGGCAGACCCAGCACGGCGGCCAGTTGCGCGCCAAACAGGCTGGAGCCCAGAATCCAGATCGGCACATTCAAACCCTGGCCTGGCACCGCATGCACCGGGTTGATTGATTCCTTTGAAAAATAATCCATCAGTTCGACCACATCGCGCGGAAACTCGTCGGCGTCCGACGCCAGGTTGCGGCGTAGCGCGCGCGCGGTGGTCTGGTCCGAGCCGGGCGCACGGCCCAGCCCGAGGTCAATGCGGCCAGGGTAGAGCGATTCCAGGGTGCCAAATTGCTCGGCGATGACCAGCGGCGAATGGTTGGGCAGCATGATGCCGCCCGCGCCGACCCGAATCGTGGATGTGCCGCCCGCCACGTGCCCAATGAGCACCGAAGTCGCGGCACTGGCAATACCCGGCATGCCGTGATGCTCCGCCAGCCAGTAACGTTGGTAGCCCCAGCGTTCGGCGTGCTGGGCCAGGTCAAGGGTGTTGCGAAACGACTGCGCCGCGTCGCCACCTTGCACAATGGGGGAGAGGTCGAGAACTGAAAAGGGAATCATGTGCAGCATGTTAGGTCATTCAAAATGAATGACAAGTGGGAGGCCTGCAAAACTCCATCTTGCCAACTTTGCAAAACTGGACAACACTGTTCTCCAGAAATTGCATGAAACCTGTCCAAGGAATAACAAAAAATGGCCATTTCCAGTCTGCCGCCCGATGTGCTTCGCGTCACGGTCGCTCCCGAGTCCCTCGGGTTCTCTGATACCTCCGAGTTATTGCAACTCCCGCTGCCCTGGATCGGGCAGGAGCGCGCCGAAATCGCCGCGCGCTTCGGCCTTGGCATGGAACAGCTCGACTACAACCTGTTTGTTCTGGGTGAGGTCGGCAGCGGACGCTCCACCTTGTTGCGCCAGGTGATGCAGGAGGTGGCGGCCCATCGGGCGGCGCCGCCCGACTTGTGCTACCTGCACAACTTCGATGCGCCGGACAAGCCCCGTGCCCTGCGCCTGCCACCGGGGCAGGGACGTTTGCTGCGCCAGTTCATGGCCCAAATGTGCAAAACCCTGCAAAAAGAGATACCCCAGCGCCTGGATGGCCCCGACTTCAAGGCCGAGAGCAAGCACATCGAAAAGACCTACAAGGTCGAACAGGCCAAGGCCTATGCCGAACTCGACGCCTTTGCCGAGGCCCGCAGCTTTGCCCTGTACCGGGAGAATGGACATTTGGTGTTCACCTTGCTGGGCGACAAAGGCACGGCGCTGACCGAGAGCGAGGCGCGTTCGCTGCCGAAAGAGCGACGGGCCCGGATTGACCAGGCCGAGCAGGAATTGCGCGAGGAAATCACCCGCTTTCTGGACAAGACCCGCCCGATAGAGCGGGTCATGAATGAAGGCCTGGCCGCCCTGCGGCGTCAGGTCGCCCGCCCGCTGCTGGACCGCGAAGTGCAGGAAATCCGTCTGGGCTTGAACAAGCAGATCAAGGACGCCATCAAGCTCTCTGACTATCTGGAGCAGGTGATCAAGGATGTGCTGGACAACCTGGAGCTGTTCCAGGTGTCGGACGAGGATGATGAACTGCGCCAGGAAGAACTGGTCGACGTTTTGTCCCGTTACCGGGTGAACCTGCTGGTGGACAACGAAGGGCTGGTGGGTGCGCCGGTGATCATCGAGAACAACCCCTCGTTTCGCTCCCTGTTTGGCAGCATCGAATACCAGCCCGACGAAGATGTGCTGGTGACCGATTTCTCCCGCATCCGCGCTGGCAGTCTGCTCAAGGCGCATGGCGGTTTCATGATGCTGCATCTGCGCGACTTGTTGACCGATGAATGGATGTGGGAGAAGCTGCGGCGTTTCACGCGCAGCGGCCGTTTGCAGATCGAAGAACCCGGCCCGATGCTCTCGCCGATGGCCGCCGTGTCACTGGAGCCCGAGGCGGTGGACGTGGAGGTCAAGATTGTGCTGATTGGCTCGACTGAGCAGTACTACGAATTGCAGGAGGCCGACCCGGAGTTTGCACGCCGTTTTCGGGTCAAGGTGGATTTTGCCGAGAGCTTTCTGGCCAATGCCCAGACCTATGGCGCCTCAGCCGTGTTTGTGGCCCACACCGCGGCCCGCTTGGGCTTGCCCCATTTTTCGGCCCCAGCGGTGGCGCGTCTGCTGGAGGATTCGCACCGTGAGGTGGACGACCAGTTGCGCCAGAGTGCCATCTTTGCCCGCACCGAGGCCCTGGTAATGGAAAGCGCCACTGTCTGCCGCACGCGCGCGGGCACGCGGGTTGAAGCCGTCGATGTTGAGGCTGCCTTGCAGGCGCGCAAGCTGCGCCATGACTACCCGGACCAGCGCCTGCAGGAATCCATCACTGAGGGTGACTGGCTGATCACCTTGCATGGCGAGAAAACCGGCCAGCTCAACGGCCTGTCGCAAATCGACCTGGGCGATTACAGATTTGGCCTCCCGGTGCGGGTGACGGCGCGCACCTATGCCGGCAATGAGGGTTTGCTCAACATTGAGCGCGAGGTGGAAATGTCCGGCCCCATCCACGACAAAGGCGTGCTGATACTGCACAGCTACCTGTCGGCGCTGTTCGCCCACATAGCGCCGCTGGCGCTGAACGCCTCCATCGTGTTTGAGCAGGAGTACCACGGTATCGAGGGGGATTCGGCATCTTGCGCCGAGCTCTATGCGGTGCTGTCGTCGCTCTCTAGCCTGCCGCTCAAGCAGGGCATTGCCGTCACCGGTGCGGTCAACCAGCACGGGGAAGTGTTGCCGGTGGGGGGCATCAACGAGAAGATTGAAGGTTACTTCCGGACCTGCCAAAAGGCCGGACTCGATGGCCAACAAGGGGTGCTGATTCCGTGGCGCAATCGGCGCCACCTGATGCTGGAGCGCGAACTGGTCGAGGCGGTGTCGCAGGGCCTGTTTCACATTTACACCGCCGAACATGCCAGCGAAGGCATTGAGCTGCTCACCGGCTTCTCCTCAGGCATGCCCATGGGCGCGAGCGGCTACGCGCAGGACAGTGTGCTGGGCCATGCCCAGAAAACGCTGCAGGGCTACCGCCGGGCCTGCCAGTTGGCCGACCATCCGAGGCTGCCGCACGGGAAGTCACGCTGATGCCGCTCCGACGGGCGTCATCTGGCCGTCGCCGCCCGAGTCGGATCCACGCGCGTCGACGCTTGTTGGGCTGTTGGCAATCGGCAGGTTTCGTGGGCAGACAGAAGCGAAACATGGACCGCTTCGGGCTATGATCCAGCTCCTTTCAAACAGCCTGGGAGTGTGGGCGTGCGGGCTTTTATCGATTTCCCGGCAAGTCTGCCGGCCGCGCCGGGCGGCGTGCAGTCGGCTCGCTGGAGCGCCCGCTTTGAAGCCCCCTTGCAAGTGCTCACCGCCTGGCAGCTTCACGAGGTGCCAGCCGTGCTGCAACAGGTTCAGCAACAGGCCCGGGCCGGGCGCTGGTGTGTGGGCGAGCTGGCCTATGAGGCGGCCAGTGCTTTTGATGCCGCACTCGTCACGCAGCAGGCGTGCCCAGATTGGCCTCTGGCCCGATTTGCCGTGTTTGACCGCCCGTTTCCAGAATCGCAAACTGCGTCACCGCCGCCGGTCGCACCTAGTGCGGGTGCTGCGCCGCATCCGATGCCGGAGTGGACCTTGGCGAGCGACTTCGCGGACTACGCCACACGCTTCGAGCGCGCGCGCCAGGCGATGGCGGATGGCGAGTGTTATCAGGTCAATCTGACTGAGGCGCTACGGGCGCGGTGGCCAGCGGCCGATACCCGTGACATCGCGGCTTGGTTCGAGCGGCTGCGCGCAGCCCAACCCGGCGGCTATCAGGCCTGGCTCGACTGGGGTGAACAGCAGGTGCTGAGCCTGTCGCCCGAACTGTTTTTTGATTGGCGGCCCGATGGTGCAGAGGGCGTGTTGACCTGCCAGCCGATGAAGGGCACGGCGCCCCGCCACGCCGATCCTCGACTCGACGCGCAAGCCTGCTCGCAACTGCGCGAGAGCGCCAAAGAGCAGGCCGAAAACGTGATGATTGTGGATCTGCTGCGCAACGATATGGGGCGTATCGCCCAGCCCGGCAGCGTGCAGGTGTCCAGGCTGTTTGCGGTGCAGGCCTTGCCCACGGTGTGGCAAATGACTTCAACCGTTTGCGCGCGCACGCGCCCGGGCGTTGGTTTGCCCGAACTGTTTGCGGCGATGTTCCCATGCGGCTCGGTGACCGGCGCGCCCAAGGCGCGCGCCATGCACTGGATTGCTGCGCTGGAGCGTGGGCCGCGTGGCGTCTACTGCGGTGCCGTGGGGGTGGTGCGCCCCGGTGGCGCTGCGACTTTCAACGTACCGATTCGCACCGTCGCGCTGCAGCGTGGATCGGTCGCGCCGGGCCCACCGGCCGCGCCGGCATGGCACGGTCACTTTGGTGTTGGCAGCGCCATTACCTTTTATGCCGAGCCGCTGGCCGAGTGGCGCGAACTGGCTGCCAAGACGCGCTTTCTGGCGCGCGCTGCACAGCGCTTTGAGTTGTTGGAGACCCTGCGTCTCGAAGCAGGGCACTACTGGCTGCTGGAACAACATCTGGCGCGCATGGCGGGCAGCGCTGCCTACTTCGGCTTTGAGTGGCGGCCCGCTGACGTGCAGGCCTGTCTGGATCAGTTGCTTGGCGGGCGCGAGCAGGGCGTGTATCGGGTGCGGCTGACTTGTTCTTCGGAAGGTCAGGTCCAGGCTCAGGCCTTTGATTTGCAGCCGAGCCCGCAGCCCGTGTTTTTCAACCTGAGCGCGCAGGCCCTCGAATCGATGGGTCGCGAGCACGAGTTCGTGACCCACAAGACCACGCGTCGCCAGCATTACGAAACCCGGCTGCGCAGCGCGCCGGGCGTATTCGACACCTTGATGCGCAACGAGCGCGGCGAGTTGACCGAGTTCACCCGTGGCAATCTGGCGCTCAAGATGGCCGGGCGCTGGCGCACCCCCGCCTTGCACTGCGGACTGCTGGCCGGCACTTACCGTGCTGACTTGTTGGCACGGGGCGATTTGACCGAGGAGGTCTTGACACTGGCTGATTTGCAAGGAGCCGAAGAAGTGGCGTTCTTCAACAGTGTGCGCGGCTGGCTGGTGGCGCGGCTGGTGGCGTGAGTTCAAGGCTGGGCACGGGATTGAGCACTTAGCCCCGTAAGTTTTTTTCGAAAAACGCCATGGTGCGTTGCCAGGCCACTGTGGCGCTGGCGGCGTCAAAGCGCGGTGTGGTGTCGTTGTTGAAGCCATGCTGGGTGCCGGGGTACTGATAGGCTGTGTAGTGCACCCCGGCGGCCTTGAGTGCCGCTTCATACGCGGGCCAGGAGGCATTGATTCGTTCGTCGGTACCGGCAAAGTGAAGCAGCAGCGGAGCTTTGACCTTGGCAGCGTCCTCGGCCGGCGGATGGTTGCCATAGAAAGTCACGGCCGCGTCCAACTCGGGCAGGTGGGTGGACAGAACATGCGCCACGCCCCCGCCCCAGCAAAAGCCCACTGTACCGAGTTTGCCGTTGCAGTCGCCGCGGCCTTTCAGGTAGCGTGCGCCAGCCAAAAAATCCTCGCGGGTTTTGTCTTGATCGAGCTTGGCAAACAGTTCGCGCGCCTTGTCTTCATCGCCCGGGTAGCCGCCCAGCGGCGTCAGTGCGTCCGGCGCAAACGCCATGAAGCCGTCCAGCGCCAGGCGCCGCGCAATGTCCTCGATATGCGGATTGAGGCCGCGATTTTCGTGCACCACCAGGATGCCAGGCAGCGCGCCGCTGGCATTGGCCGGGCGCGCCAGGTAGCCCTGGATCGTGCCGTAGCCCGCAGGCGAGGGGTATTGCACGCGTTCGGTCTTGAGCCGCCTGTCGTCTGGAGACACTTGCTGCGCCTGCGCAAAATTCGGGCTCAGCGCAGCGAGCAGCATGCCTGCGGTCATGCCGGCTACCGCAAACTTCTGCGCCCCTTCCAGAAAGCCGCGCCGGTCAATGGTGCCGTGTACGTAGGCATCAAACAAAATCAGCAGTTCCTGGTCAAAGTCTTGTGCAGTCAGGCGTTTCATGATCAAGCTCCAAAAATGGCAGGATAGCGGTAGAGCTGAATGCTCGCAAGGCAGGCGTAAAAGACGGACAAGTCAGTGGGGTTGAAGTCTCTGCAAAGCCATGCACAATCGCCAGGTTTTCTCTGCATAGCGCCACTCAGCGGCGGATACCAAATGACTCATCAAAAACGCGATGGCAAGCCTGACCCACAAGGCGCCGCAAAAAGCGTGTTCATCACCGGCGCCTCGTCCGGCCTCGGGCGCCAGATGGCGATCGAATTCTCCCGGCGCGGCTACCGGCTGGCGCTCTGCGCCCGCCGCCTGGATGTGCTCATGGCCTTGCGGACCGAACTGCAAGCCGAGGGTGGCAGCGCGGTATTTGTGGCGGCACTGGACGTGACCGACGAGGCGGCGGTGGCCCAGGTGTTTTCCCAGGCCCGCGCGCAATTGGGTTCGCTTGACATCGTGGTGGCCAATGCGGGTATTGGTCACCATGGCACCATCGGCAAACTGCCGTTTGAGCGGGTGCGCGACACCATCAACACCAACGTCATCGGCTTCATGGCCACGGTGGACGCGGCCATGCATCATTTCAAGGAACAGGGCCACGGTCATCTGGTCGGCATCAGCTCGGTGGCGGCCTTTCGCGGCATGCCCGCTGGGGGCGTTTATGGGGCATCCAAGGCCGCAGTCACGACCTATCTGGAGTCGCTGCGGGCCGAAACGCACAGCAGCCCGATTGTTGTCACCACGCTGTCGCCGGGTTTTATTGACACGCCGATCAACCGTGGCGCGAAAAGCCGCCCGTTTGTGATCGGGGTCGAGCGTGGTGGCAAATTGTTGGTGGATTTGATTGAGCGCCAGGTCGAACAGGCCACGGTGCCGCGCTGGCCCTGGAGCGTGGTGGCCAGAATCATGGCCGTGTTGCCGACGTCTGTCATTGCAAAACTGAGATGAAGGCAGACCCGCATGACTGAAAAAGCATTGATTGTTGGCGGTGGCATCGGTGGTCTGGCCGCTGCGCTGGCTTGCGTGCGCGCAGGTGTGGAAGTTGACTTGTTTGAGCGCGCCGCTGAGTTTTCCGAGGTCGGGGCCGGTATTCAACTGGGCCCCAATGTGACGGCGGTGCTCCATGTCTGGGGTTTAAAGGACGTGCTGGCCAGCGTGGCCGCCTTTCCGGAGCGCCTGCAGGTGCGCAGTGCGAGCTCGGGCGCCGAGTTGGGCGTGTTGGCGCTGGGGTCGGTGGCGCAGGCGCGTTATGGCTTTCCCTATGCGACGATTCACCGGGCTGATCTGCATGCCTTGCTGCTCACTGCCTTGCAGTCGCAGACGGGGGTGCGGCTCTATGCGGGCAGTGCGGCGGCTGGTTTTGCGCAGCATGACGATGGTGTGACGCTGCAGATGGCTGATGGCCGCGAGGCGCACGGTGAGCTGCTGGTGGGCGCCGATGGTCTGTGGAGCGCGGTGCGCCAGCAGTTGCTCCACGATGGCAAGCCGCTTGCCACCGGGCACCTGGCCTACCGCGCGCTGGTGCCGCAAAGCAGCTTGCCTGAGCGTATGCGCTCGCAACAAGTCACCGCCTGGCTGGGGCCCCGGCTGCATGTGGTGCAGTACCCCGTGCGCCGGGGCGACTGGCTCAACGTGGTGGCCATCGTGCAGGGCCGCATGGTGGGAGAGGTCGAGAGCTGGGACCACAGCGCCAATGCCGCCGAGTTGCAGCGCTTGATGGCCGCCACCTGCGCGCCCTTGCAGGGTTTGATTCATGCCATTGAACAGTGGCGGCTGTGGCCCTTGAGCATCCGCTTGCCCATGCGCGGCGCCCACGAGCAGGCGCAGGGGCGGGTGGCGCTGCTGGGTGATGCAGCGCACCCCATGCTGCCCTATCTGGCGCAGGGTGCGGGCATGGCCCTGGAAGACGCGGCTGAACTGGGCCGGGTGCTGACACGAGATGGCGCGACCCGACCGGTGGCGCGGTCGCGCGACCTGCCCGCCTTGTTAAACCAGTACGCCCAGCGCCGCTGGCAACGCAACGCCCGGGTGCAGGCGCGCGCAATCCGTAATGGGAAAATATTTCATGCCACCGGGCCCATGCGCTGGGGTCGCGATGCTGCCATGAAGCTGCTGGGCGAGTCGCTGCTGGACTTGCCTTGGTTGTATGGCGGTTCGTCGTTATAAAACGCTATATTATTTATAGCGCGCTATGCTTTGTTGACGGCGACTACAGCTTGATTTTGTTCATATATTTTCGTCGCTCGGTTGAAGCGGCCAAATGAGACTGAAATGGCCCCAATAGCCAAAGCCCCGCGGCGGCGGGCGTTTGTGGGCACCGAAGACCTGGCCAGGCAGCGCACACAAACGCTGATGCCAAGCGATCAACTATCATGGCCGTTACGCTGATCGGCAAATAGTCTATAGAAAGAGATTCATCATGAAAATTCGTACTCTGCTGTTGCTGCTGGTTCTGAGTCTGGTGGTTGGCTTTGCCGCACTCAACCGGACAGCGTTCCTGGCCCCAACCACGCTGTCGCTGGGGCTGGCTGACGTGCAGGCGCCGCTGGGCCTGGTCATGCTCGGGCTGCTGGTTTTTGTTACCGGGATGTTCCTGGTGTTTGTGCTGTACCTGCAGACCACGGTGCTGTTTGATACGCGCCAACACGCCAAGGAGCTGCAGAGTAACCGCAAACTGGCAGACCAGGCCGAGGCGTCGCGGTTTACCGAGCTGCGCAGCTTTCTGGAACTCGAACTCAAAAAACAACTGGATCAGGATGGACACTCGCGTGCCGCGGTGCTGACCCGGATCGATCAGATGGAGGCCACCTTGCGCCTGGTTGTTGAGCAGTCAGGCAACTCGCTGGCCGCCACCCTGGGCGAGCTGGAAGACCGGTTGGACAAGGGCAATAAAGACACGACGCACAACCTGTTGGCGTAACCGGATTCAAGTTGGCTTGCTGATGGCTGTGTGTTGGTCTGCCGGCAAGTGCTGGCGCGCCACAAAGCGCAGCAGGGCGCTCAAGCCCAACGCTGCCACCGTCAAACCCACGACGAGCGCGATCCAGAAACCTCTTGCTGCCATCGGCTGGGCGGGCGCCCACGGCAGCCACTTGGGTGCCAGCCCCAGCGCATAACCCAGCGGCAGCGAAAACACCCAGAAGGCGGTGAGCTGGATCAGCATCGGCGCGCGCGTGACCTTGTAGCCGCGAATGGCGCAACTGGTGGCGACCTGCGTGGCATCCGAGAGCTGAAAGAAGGCCGCCAAAATCAGCAACTGCGCCGCCGTCCCGGCCACCGCTTCATCGCTGGTGTAGGCAGCGGCAATTTGCCCGTTGAACAGCGCCATGCCGGTGGCGGACAGCACGGCAAAGGCCAGCGCCATGGCCACGCCGACCCAGGCCCGAAAACGTGCAGCGTGCGCTTCGCCCGCACCCAGCGCCTGGCCGACGCGGGTCAGCAGCGCCAGCCCCAGACTCAGCGGCAGCATGAACACCAGGGAAGAAAAATTCAGGGCAATCTGGTGCGCGGCCATCTCGGTGCTGCCAAATTTGGCGATCAGCAAGGCAATCAGGCTGAAGGCGCTGGTCTCGGCAAAATAAGTGATACCTATGGGCAAGCCCAGGTGCAGCAGGCTGCGCACTTGCGGCCAGTGCGGCCACTCGAAGCACGCGAACGGCCAAGTGCTGCGGTAGGCGCTGGCGCGGCGCATCCACCACAGCAGGGCCAGCAGGTTGAACCAGACGCAGACCAAGGTGGACCAGGCGCAGCCCAGGCCACCCAGCCGGGGCAAGCCCAGCTTGCCGAATACCAGCAGCCAGTTCACCACCACGTTGAGCAGCAGCGCGCCCAGCGCAATCACCATCACGGGCTTGGTCTGGTTCAGGCTGATGCTGTAGCCGTACAGCACGCGGTAGGCCGCAAAGGCGGGCAGGGCCAGGCTGGTGATCACCACAAAGTCTTTCGCCAGGTCGCGCACCTGCGCCTGCAGCGCCAGGTGGTCAAACACGCTGCCGGCCAGGTTCGCCAGCAGCACGGCAATCAAGCCCACACCCAGGGCCTGCCACAGCGCCTGGCGCACCACATGCGGCACCTGGCTGAATTCACGCGCTCCCACCAGGTGGGCCACCACCGGGCTGACCGCCATCATGACACCCATGAGGGTGATGATGACCATGTTCCAGATCGACACGCCCAGCGCCACCCCGGCCAGATCGTTCGCCGAGGCATGCCCGGCCATCGCCACCTCCACCACCGACATGCCGACGTTGGCCAGTTGCCCGATCAGGATCGGCCACGCCAGCTGCCACAAGGCGCGCGCTTCCCGTCCGATGCGGGCGCGCGGCGCCGGCGCTGACAGGCGCCGCAAGGAGGAGATGGAAGGCATGGGTCAGGAATGAAGGGCTGGACGCCGTCGCTCGGGTGGGTCTGGCGGGCTCAACGCCCGCGCAGGAACAAGGCGTCGAGTTCGCTCAGTTTGAATTGGCGCCAGGTCGGGCGGCCGTGGTTGCACTGGTCGCTGCGCTCGGTGGCTTCCATCTGGCGCAGCAGCGCGTTCATTTCTTCCAGTGTCAGCCGACGGTTGGCGCGCACCGCACCGTGACAGGCCATGCTGGAGAGCAACTCGTTTTGCGCCCGCTCGATGACGGTGCTGGCTTCATGCTGGGCCAGTTCGGCCAGCACGCCGCGCGCCAGTTCAACCGCGTCGCCCTGGGCCAGCGTGGTGGGCACGGCGCGTACCGCCAGCGTTTTGGCGGAAAACGCGGTGATCTCCAGGCCCAAGGTTTGCAGGGTGTCGACGTGCGCCTCAGCGGTGGTGACTTCGCTCGGCGTGGCGGCAAACGTGGCCGGAATCAACAGCGGTTGACTGGCCAAGCCGGGCCGGGTGGCCGACGAGCCGATCCAGCCTGATGTGGCATTGACGGCGCTGCCTCGCTCACGCCACTGCGCTTTCAGCCGCTCGTAAACGATGCGCTCGTGGGCGGCGTGCATGTCGACAATGATCAGCCCTTGCGCGTTCTCGGCCAGTATGTAGATGCCCTGCAATTGCGCCAGTGCGCGCCCCAGAGGCCAGTCGCCGCCGGGCAAGGGGGCAGCGGGCGGTGCGGTCAAGGGCGCGGCCAGGGCTGGCTTGTTGTGCAGGCCCACTGGCGCGGCCCCATCCGGCTGCCAGAGCGCGCCCAGGTCGCTCACCCGGTGGCCGGTCTGTACTCCAAAATTGATAGCTGCTTGCTCAGAGATGACGGGGGCTAGAGACTGATTTTGTATATAAACAACCGGAGCGGAGGGCTCAGGCGCAAGGCCTGCATTTGCGGCGGCAACGCTCTGCCTGCCGGTCGTGCCCAAGGAGGTGGCGCTGCCCACACGCGGCGCTGCCAGCGCGTCTTCCAGCGCGTGGCGCACGGCCTGATGCACCTCGCGGCTGTCCCTGAAGCGCACTTCGATCTTGGTCGGGTGCACGTTGACATCGACGCGGGTTGGATCAATCTCGACATACAGCGCAAACACCGGCTGGCGCTGGCCGTGCAGCACGTCGTCATAGGCGCTGCGGGCGGCATGCGACAGAACTTTGTCGCGCACAAAGCGGCCGTTGACGTAAGCAAACTGCTGGTCGGCGCGCGCCCGTGCGGCATCCGGAATACCGGCCCGGCCCCAGACCCGGATGCTTGGTGTGTTGTCGCTGCGGCCCGGACTGGTGCTGCTCTGAAAATCGACCCACACCGAGCGCGCCACAAACTCTGCACCCAGCACATCGGCCAGGCGCTGCTCCAGCGCGGCCAGGGCAGGGCCGCGACCCTCGCAGCGGCGCCACTGCTCCACCAGCTTGCCCTCATGCCAGATGGCAAAGCCCACATCGGGGCGCGCCAGGGCGTGGCGGCGCACCGCCTCGACGCAGTGCGCCAGTTCGGTGGCGTCAGTTTTCAGGAATTTGCGCCGCGCCGGGGTGCTGAAGAACAGCTCTTTCACCTCCACTGTGGTGCCGGTGCTGCGCGCCACCGGCTGCAACTCGCCGCTGCCGCCATCCAGCAAATAGGCATTGTTTTGGCCCGTAGCCCTGGACCGTATGACGCAGTCAGCTATTGAATTAATAGCTGCAAGTGCCTCGCCGCGAAAGCCCATGGTGCCCACCGACTCCAGGTCAGTCAGGCTGCTGATCTTGCTGGTGGCGTGGCGCTTGAAAGCCATCGGCAGTTCTTCGCGCAGGATGCCTGCGCCGTCGTCTTCCACCGCAATCAGGCGCACGCCGCCGGCCAGCAGCCGCACCGTGACCTGGGTGGCGCCGGCGTCCAGCGCGTTGTCCACCAACTCGCGCACCACCGAGGCCGGCCGCTCCACCACCTCACCGGCGGCAATCTGGCTGATCAGCTCGTCGGGCAGTTCGAGAATGGGGCGGCGGGGGGCGGGGGCGGCAAGATGGAGGGTAGCGTTCACCGGGGCATTTTAGGGTGCGATTTGAAGGCTTAGCTTGGGCCGGCCGGAAACCCTGAAACACGTGCTGGGAAAAAACCTGAAAAAAAGCTTGCGTCATCAGATGAGAATCGTTATCATTCACATATCAACTTTTGGGAACCATCAATGAAACGCTTGCTCGCTACCGCTCTTTTGTCGTTTGTCGCCGCGACCGCCTTTGCCGCCGGTGACGAATTCACGCTGACGATCAAGGACCACGCCTTTGAACCGAAGGAGATCACGCTCCCCGCAGGTAAAAAAGTCAAGTTGCTGGTGGTGAACAAGGATGCCACACCGGCCGAGTTTGAAAGCAAACCGCTGGGTCGCGAGAAAGTTATTCCCGGTAAAGCATCGGCTACCATCAACCTTGGCCCCTTGAAGCCGGGCCGCTATGCCTTCGTCGAGGAATATCACGAAAACGAAGCCGCCGCACAAGGCACCATCATTGTCCAATGAAATCCTGACCAGGAACCGCCATGTTCGCCGCTGCACTCATCGTTTTTCGTGAATCGCTGGAAGCCGCGCTGATCATCAGCATCATGGCCGCCGCCACGCGCGGGATTCCCGCGCGCGCGCGCTGGATCGTCACCGGCGTGCTGGCCGGACTGGCCGGCGCGGCCGTGGTGGCTTCGAGCATGGAATTGATTTCCAACCTGGCCAGCGGCATGGGCCAGGAGCTGTTCAATGCCGGCATTTTGACGCTGGCCGTTGGCATGCTGGCCTGGCACAACATCTGGATGTCGGTCCATGGCCGCGAAATGGCGGCGCAGGCCATGAACACGGCGCGCGCCATCAACGAGGGCACCCGTGAACAGTCCGTGATTTTCATCGTGGTGGCACTCGCTGTCTTGCGCGAAGGCTCGGAAACCGTGCTGTTTCTGTACAGCCTGGCGACCAGCAGCGCGGACGGCTTTCGCACCACCGTCAACGGCGGTCTCGGTGGTCTGGCGGCGGGCGCGCTGGTGGGGGGGCTGTTGTACGCCGGATTGCTGCGCATCCCGTTGCGCTGGTTCTTCTCGATCACGGGCGTCCTTGTGCTGCTGCTGGCCGCCAGCATGGCCTCGCAGGCAGCGCGCTTCCTGATCCAGGCCGATTTGCTGCCCAGCCTTGGCGCACCGCTGTGGGACACGTCGGCCGTGCTGTCACAGACCACCGCGGTCGGCATGCTGTTGCACGGACTGGTCGGCTACGACCCGCAACCGGCGGGCATGCAGATCCTGTTCTATGTCGTGGTGCTGGTGATCATTGCCAGTGCCATGTGGTGGGTGACCCCACGCGGACCCAGAAAAACGCGCTAGGTTGTACCGGCCAACCCCGCTGGACCATGGAAAATGCCTGAACCTGGCGAAGGTCCGTGGCCGGCAGATCACGCGGTTGCTCAACACCCAGTGGCACCACACTTTCTTCCGCTTGAGCAGCGCAACAGCGGGTGACCGCGGACGCGGCTCGCAGCCCAGGTCTGTGCCGGTTGCCGGTGGGGATGAGCAGGGATAATCCTCCCCATGGAAATCATTACCTTTCTCTTTGACTTCATTCTCCACGTTGACAAGTACCTGGAGGCTTTTGTGCGCAGCTACGGCCTGTGGGTGTATGCGCTGTTGTTTCTGGTGATTTTTGTCGAGACCGGTGTCGTCGTCATGCCCTTTCTGCCCGGCGACTCGCTCTTGTTTGTGGTGGGTGCCATGTGCGGTGTCGGGCTGATGAGTTACCCGCTGTCGGTGGGCCTGTTGCTGGCGGCGGCCGTGCTGGGCAATCAGTCCAACTATTCGCTGGGGCGCTACTTTGGGCCGCGGGTGTTCAAGTGGGAGGACTCCCGGCTGTTCAACAAAGCCGCCTTTGACCGGGCGCATGATTTTTACGAGCGCTACGGTGGCATCACCCTCGTGGCAGCGCGCTTCATGCCCTTTGTGCGCACGTTTGCGCCTTTTGTGGCGGGTGTGGCGAAAATGACCCGCACCCGCTTCACCTTCTTTGATGTGACCGGCGGCACACTCTGGGTCGTTGGCATCATCACCGTCGGCTATTTTTTCGGCAATATTGCGTTTGTGAAAGCGAATCTGGACAAGATCATCTGGGCCATGATTCTGATTCCCGGGCTGGTGATCCTATTTGGCGCCTGGAAGTCGCGGCGCAAGGCAGTGCAAGCCTGAGGCGCAAGCCTTCGGCCAGTAGAGAAGACTGCCCGTTCAGAGCACCTTGAACAGCTTCTCGCGAAAATCCGGCAGGCGCTTGGCACCGATCGCGCTGGAGCTCATGGTCTCGACCCAAAGCGGGTAGACGCGTCGCAGATCCTCGGTCGTCTGGCAGCCGAAAATGGCTTCCACTGTCGACAGCCGCAGGTTCATCCCGAACACCGTGTTGGTGGTATTGGTCATGAAGTTGCGCGCCATCTCGACGTCCTTGGGGCTGCGTGTTTCGGCTGCAGGCAGGCCCGCCAGCCCGGTGTCCCCGCCTGGCACCGATTGACCTGCCGCTGCCGTCCTGGGCGCAGGCACCGCTTCGATCGGCGCTTGTGCCTCGATGCAGCCGATCTCCATCAATTGGGTGAGCACTGCTTCGACATCTTGGCCCGCAGCGAAGACGGCGAGCTCCTGGCCGCTGCGTTTTCCATCAACGAGCACCAGCAGCCGCCGTGGCAGCGGCCCCAAGCCGAACGAACGAGACTGGATCTCCTGTTGGCCAATGGCGGTCTTGGCAAACACGGCATGGATGAGATCGAGAGCAGCAGCAGTCATGGTGATTTTTTGGGGCAAGGTGACGGCACCCAAGTCAATAAGGCGTGATTCTGGTGCGCTTGCCTGGTTGGGCGCAATTAGGGTATCTACCGTTGCCGCAGCGCCGTCAACCCCGGCTGTCTGGATATCACTTAAACCGAACGATTTCGGGCCAGCGGCGGATTTTTGGAGAAGTAGCCTTCAATGCCGCGCATCAGCGCGCTGGCCAACTGCTCCTGGTAGGCCTCGCTGTTGAGTTTGATCTCTTCTTCCGGGTTGCTGATAAAAGCAGCCTCCACCAGCACACTGGGGATGTCGGGCGCCTTCAGAACGGCAAAGCTGGCTTGCTCGACCCGGCCTTTGTGCAGCTTGCCAACTCGGCCAATTTCACCCAGCATGGCGCTGCCGAGCTTCAGGCTGTCGTTGATCTGGGCGGTGGTGCTCATGTCAAACAGGGCCCGCGTCACTTGGGCGTCCCGGGCCTTGACATTCAAGCCACCGATCAGGTCGGCCTTGTTTTCCTTCGCTGCCATCCAGCGCGCCGCACTGCTGGAGGCGCCGCCCTGGCTCAGGGCAAACACGCTGGCGCCCTGCGGATGCGGGGTGAAGAAGGCGTCGGCATGCAGGCTGACAAAAAGGTCCGCCTGGACCTGGCGCGCCTTTTGTACCCGCACATGCAGCGGCACAAAGAAGTCGGCGTCGCGCGTGAGGTAGGCGCGCATGGTGTTGCCCTTGATGACGGTGGCATTAATGCGATCGCGCAATCGGTGCGCCAGGCGCAACACCACGTCTTTTTCCCGCGTGCCGCCGGGGCCGATGGCGCCGGGATCTTCACCGCCGTGGCCGGGGTCAAGGGCAATGATGATCAAGCGGTCGGTGACGGCAGGCGACTGGACCGGCGCGTTGTCCGTACCGAAAATATTGATACCTTTTTGGCCCTTGGCCCCCGTGGATTGGTCACTATTAGCTACTGAATTGCTAGTAATTTTGGCGTTGGCCGTGTTCAGGACTGAATCCGGGCCACCCAGCTTGAGAGGGGGTCGCTGGGTGTGCTGGGCGATCAGTTCACCCAAAGGATCGCCCGTGACGGGGGTGGCAGGGCCGGGGCTTGCCCGCGCCTGGTCTTTGATCCGATCGGCAATCAGCGCCTCCAGCGGGTCACTCACCTGCGTGGGGTACAAATCGAACACCAGCCGGTGCTGGTAGGCGGCGACCGGCGTCAGCGTGAAGACCTGAGGGGCTATGGGCTGCTTCAAGTCCAGCACCAGACGCACCGTGCCCGGCGCGTTTTGTCCGGCCCGAATACCCGCAATATTGGGGTCGTCGCTGCGCACCTTGGCCACCAGTTCCTTGAGCGCAGGGTTGAGTTCGATGCCCTCGATGTCCACCGCCAGGCGCGGCGGGTTGGCGATAAAAAACTGTTTGACCTTGAGGGCCGTGTCGGACTCAATGGTGACGCGCGAGTAGTCGGGCGCCGGCCACACCCGCACCGCCAGGATGGTGGCGCCCCGGGCCAGGTGCTGTGCGCCCAGCAACAGCACGAGGGCACCGGACTGCAGCAGGTCGCGCCGTTTCATGGCCGGTCCCTGGGCTGGTCTTGTCCGCCCTGTATTTCGGGTACCGGTGGGTCGCGGCTGACGGCCTGCAGCAAGGCCTGGCCAAGCGTGGTCTGCGCGGTCAGGGTCACTTGTCGCGACGCCTCGGTCACGGCTTCCAGGTGAATGATCAAATCGGCGCGGGGCAGAAAGCCGGCCGCTTTCTGCGGCCATTCGGCCAGCTTGAGACCGCTGCTAGCGAAAATATCCCTGAAACCGGCATCCTCCCACTCGCGCGGGTCGCTGAAACGGTAGAAGTCGAAATGCCAGACATTCAAGTTGCGGTCAGCCAGCTCGTAGGGTTCCACCACGGCATAGGTGGGGCTTTTGACCCGGCCCGGCACCCCCAAGGCGCGCAACAGGTGGCGCACCAGCGTGGTCTTGCCAGCACCCAGCTCACCCTGCAATTCGATGAAGGCGTCGCGCAGGGCCGGCGCGTTGGCCAGCGCCACGGCGAAGTCCCGCGTGGCGTTCTCGTTCGGCCACAGCAGGCTTTTTACAATCGGGCGGTGACCAACTTCAATATTCATGCCGAGGCCAGTCAATGGGTCTCCAAAATTCAGGCCTGGGCCCGGGAGCTGGGATTCTCCCAAATTGGCGTGGCCGGTGTGGATTTGTCTTCATCTGAACAGGGATTATCGACCTGGTTGGCCCGTGGTTTTCATGGTGACATGGCCTACATGGCAGCACACGGTCTCAAGCGCGCCCGCCCCGCCGAGTTGGTGCCCGGCACCGTGAGTGTCATTACGGTGCGCATGGACTATCTGCCTGCCGCAACAAAGCCCGGGTGGCAGGCCATCGAGTTTGACCGGCTGAGGCGACCGCGCGAAGGCATCGTGTCAGTCTACGCCAGAGGGCGGGACTACCACAAGGTATTGCGTAAGCGCCTGCAACAGTTGAGCGAGCGCATCGCCCTGGAGATGGGACCGTTTGGTCATCGTGTCTTCACCGATTCAGCCCCGGTACTGGAGGCCGAGCTGGCCGCGCGCAGTGGCCAGGGCTGGCGCGGCAAACACACGCTGGTGCTCAGCCGCGAAGCGGGATCGATGTTTTTTCTGGGTGAAATTTATGTCGATCTGGCCTTGCCGACCAGCGCGCCGGTATTGGGCCACTGCGGCAGTTGCTCGGCGTGCATCGAGGTCTGCCCGACGCAGGCCATTGTGGCGCCGCAGCAGCTCGATGCCCGGCGCTGCATCTCCTACCTGACGATCGAGCATGCGGGGCCGATCCCGTTGGAACTGCGCCCGCTGATTGGCAACCGGATTTACGGTTGTGACGACTGCCAGTTGATTTGCCCGTGGAACAAGTTCGCGCAGCGCAGCGCCTTGCCCGATTTTGATGAACGCCCCGGCTTGGGCGGCAGTCAAATGGTGACCCTGTTTGCCTGGACGGAAGAAGATTTTTTGCGTCTCACCGAAGGCAGCCCGATCCGGCGTATCGGTCATGAACGTTGGCTGCGCAATATTGCGGTGGCCCTGGGCAATGCCTTACGCGCGGACCCGGCGGCAGACCTGGTGCAGGCGCTGGCGCTGCGCGCCGAGCACCCGAGCGCACTGGTGCGGGAGCACGTGGCCTGGGCCCTGGAAAGCCGACTGGCGGTCCCCCTGTCAATCGACCCGGGCGCCTGACAGCTTCACCAGTTTTTCATACTTGGCGCGTTCCTTTTGCATCAAGGCGCCAAATTCCTCCGGCGTGCTGGGCGCGGGTTCGGCCAGCAGGGTTGCAAAACGGGATTTGGTCGCGGGTGTGTTCAGCGCGGCGACAAAAGCCTGATTGAGCCGTGTGATGGTCTCTTTGGGCGTGCCGGCAGGTGCTACCAGACCCCACCAGGTGTCAATGGAAAAACCCTTGAGGGTATCGGCCAGCGGCGGCGTGTCGGGCAGGGCGGCAGTGCGGGTTGGCGTGGTCACGGCCAGTGCAATGAGCTTGCCGGAGCGAATGTTGGGGGCCGCTGTGGCGAGGTTGTCGATATTGAAATCAACGTGGCCACTGAGCAGGGCCAACTGCGCCGGGTTGCCGCCGTTGTAGGGAATGTGCACGGCAAAGATGCCGGCCTCTTTTTTGAACATTTCACCGGCCAGATGACCGGCGCTGCCGTTGCCGCCGCTGCCATAGTTGAGTTTGGCCGGGTTGGCACGGGCGTAGGCAATCAGGTCGCGGGCGCTGCTGATTTTCAGGCGACGGGCGGTGTCGGCGTTCATGACCAACACATTGGGGACGCGCACCATTTGGGTAATGGGGGCAAAGTCGCTGGCCGCGTTAAAAGGCATCTTGGCAAAAAGCCAGGGGTTCACCGCGTGGGTGGCGGTGGCGGCGATGCCGATGGTCAGGCCGTCGGGGGCGGCTTTGGCGACGGCGTCAGCGCCGATGTTGCCGCCCGCACCGGGCTTGTTGTCGACGATGACGGTGCCCAGGCTGTCCTTGACGGCCTCGGCCAGTATCCGTGCTGTCACGTCCAGCGGGCCGCCCGCGGCGTAGGGCACGACCAGACGAATGGGTTTGCTCTGGGCCTGCGCGACCGGCGCCGTGGCGGTGGCGAGAAGGGTGAGGGCGGTGAGAAGGAGTGATTTGTAATGCATAGGGGTACCTCAAGTGAACGTCAGATGGTTGCGCCGTCCCGGGCCTTGTCGGCCTCGGTGATAAACGCGTCGGCATAAAACTCGTCCGGCGGCAGGCCCGCCCGCGTGTAGGCGGCGTGGGCCGAGTCCACCACGATGGGGGCGCCACTGGCATAGACCTGGTAGCCAGATAAGTCCGGCAGGTCCTGCAACACGGCCAGATGGACAAAACCGGTGCGCCCCAACCAGCTGTCTTCGGGCAGCGCGTTCGACACCACCGGCACATAGCGCAGGTTCGGCATTTCAGCCAGTTTGGCTCTGACCCAGGCGTCCAGGTACAGGTCCGCCGGGCGCCGACCGCCCCAGTACAGCGTCACGGGGCGCGTGCTGCCCGTGAACTGGAGCTGTTCTATCAAGGCCTTGACGGGCGCAAACCCGGTGCCCGCAGCCAGCAGCACGATCGGTTTGCTGCTGTCTTCACGCAGGTAGAAGCTGCCATACGGGCCCTCAATGCGCAGGATGTCTCTTTCTTTCATGGCAGCAAACACATGGTCGGTAAATTGGCCGCCCGGCATGTGGCGAATGTGCAGTTCCAGCGCGCCGGGCTTGCCGTCGGGGGCTGCCGGCGTGTGCGGCGCGTTGGCGATGGAATAGCTGCGGCGCACGCCATCGCGCAACAGAAATTCAACATACTGGCCGGCGTGGTAGTTGAACGGCTCGCTGGCGGGCAACTGCAATTGCAGGCGCATCACATCCGGCGACAGCTTTTCCATGGCGCTGACGCGGCTTGGCATCTTCTTGATGGGCAAGGCGTCTTCCCGCGTGACCTGGCGCGACTCCAGCAGCACATCGCTGTGGGCCACGGCGCAACAGGTCAGGACCCAGCCCTGGGCCTCTTCCTCGTCGCTCAGTGCCTTGCTCTGGTGCGCGCCATGCACCACGATGCCTTCGAGCTTTTTGCATTTGCAGGAGCCGCAGGCGCCATCCTGGCAGCCATAGGGCAGGCCGACACCGGCGCGAATCCCGGCCGCCAAAATCGTCTCGTCCGCCTCGGTGGTGAAGGCGCGGCCGCTGGGTTGAACCGTGATGTGAAAGCCCGGAGCCCGGGTTGCGCTGCGCGTCATGGGGGGTGTGTCCTTGGGGTAGAGTTGCGTGGTTGATGTTTTGCGGGACAGACCGCTGTTGCGTCGCAACAAGCGCTGTCCATAACACTTGAGTACCCCGATTTTGCCTTCAAATCCAAGCCCCGCCCGCAGCCTGTACGCGACCCGCCCCGGCGCCTTGCCAGCCCGTTTCCGCCGTCTGCGGGTGTTGATCGTCGGCTGTGGCGATATCGGTCTGCGCGTGGCGCAAGCGCTGCCCGCCCGGGTGCGGCTGCTGGCGCTCACCTCCAGCGTGGAGCGCACCGCTGAACTGCGTCAGTGCGGCATCACGCCCTTAGCTGGCAATCTGGATGCGCCCGCGTCGCTGCGCCGCCTGGGCGGACTGGCGCATCGGGTGCTGCATCTGGCGCCGCCACCCGATGAAGGCTGGACTGATGCACGCAGCCTGGCCTTGACCCGTGCCTTGGGCCTGCGCAGTCGACCGGATGCCCTGGTGTATGCCTCCACCAGCGGCGTGTATGGCGACTGCCACGGTGAAGTTGCTATTGAAACAAGAGCTACTCATGCAGACACAGCAAGGGCCAGGAGGAGAATTGATGCTGAGAACACCATGCGCTTCTTTGGCCGCGCCAGCGGCGTGCGCAGCAGCATTTTGCGCATTCCTGGCATCTACGCACCCGACCGCTTGAACGGCACACCGCAGGCGCGGCTGATCAAAGGCACGCCGGTGCTGCAGGCCGCCGATGATGTCTATACCAACCACATCCATGCCGACGATCTGGCCCGCGCCTGCGTGGCGGCGCTGTGGCGCGCTCAAGCACAACGCATTTACAACGTGAACGATGACACCTGCCTCAAGATGGGCGACTACTTTGATCTGGCTGCCGACCTGTATGGCTTGGCGCGCCCGCCGCGCGTACCCAGAAGCACGGCCAGCGCGCACTTGTCCTTGATGCTGCTGAGCTTCATGAGTGAGTCGCGCCGCATGGACAACACCCGTCTGAAGCGTGAATTGCGGCTGGCGTTGCGCTACCCGACGGTGGCCGACGGTTTGCTGGCGCGGGCACCGGGTGCCAATCCTGAAAATCAACACAGCGCTTCGGCGTCGCGAAAGGCAGCGTGAGCATCATGACGATCAAACCGGTTTCCCAAGAGCGCCTGCCCGAGCTGCTGCGCACCATCCCGAAGGCCGAGTTGCACATCCACATTGAAGGCTCGCTGGAGCCGGAGTTGATGTTTGCCTTGGCCCAGCGCAACGGCGTGTCCATCCCTTATCCGGATGTGGCGTCCTTGCGCGCGGCCTATGTATTTGACAACCTGCAGAGCTTTCTGGACATCTACCACGCGGGCACGCTGGTGCTGCGTACCGAGCAGGATTTCTATGACATGACGCATGCTTATCTGGCCCGCGCTGCGGCCGACAACGTGCTGCATGCCGAGATATTTTTCGACCCCCAGACGCATACGGCTCACGGCGTGAGCGCGGACGTGGTCATCAACGGCCTGTACCGTGCCTGCGTTGATGCGCGTGTCGAATTTGACATGAATGCCTCCTTGATTCTCTGTTTTTTGCGCCACCTGAGTGAGCAAGAGGCGTTCGAGTGCCTGGAGCAGGCCCTGCCTCACCTTGATAAATTGGTGGGGGTGGGCTTGGCGTCGAGTGAAATGGGTCATCCGCCGGAAAAGTTTGCCCGCGTGTTTGCCCGCGCCCGCGAGCTGGGCCTGCGGCTGGTGGCCCATGCGGGCGAGGAGGGCCCGCCCGCTTACATCTGGAGTGCGCTCGATGTTCTCAAGGTGGAGCGTATCGACCACGGCGTGCAGGCCGTCCAAGACCCGCTGCTGATGGCGCGTCTGGCCAGGGACCGCATTGCGCTCACCGTGTGCCCGCTCTCCAACTTGAAGCTGCGGGTCTTCCCCACCCTGGCGGCGCACAATTTGGGGCGCCTGCTGGAGGCCGGCATCGTGGCGACGGTCAACTCGGATGACCCGTCTTATTTTGGCGGCTACATCAACCAGAACTTCACCCAGACCTTTGCCGCCCTGGGGCTGACGGCCCAGCACGCCTACCAGTTGGCGCACAACAGTTTTGAGGCGAGTTTCATTGACGACAGGCTCAAGCGGCAGTATTTTGATCGTTTGGCGGGCGTATTCGAGACTTTTGAATAAGCGGTTTGACTCTGATTCGCGCCGCCCCGCGCGACGTTAAAATCACAGCCAAGGCCCGCTGCTCCGGCGGGCCTTGTTTTTATGTTTCGGAGCCATGTAGAGGACTACCATGTATAAAAACCTCGTCGCCGCGCTCGCGGCCGCCTGTTTTATTTCTCCCGTTTTTTCGCAGACTGCTGCGCCGATTGCCGCCCAAGAGCCGCTCAAAATTGGCTTTGTGTATGTGGCCCCGCTGCTGGACACCGGCTGGGTGCGCCAGCACGACGAGGGGCGCCGGGCGCTTGAGGCCGCCTTGGGTGCCCGGGTCAAAACTACCTATGTCGAAAACGTGGCCGAAGGGCCGGATGCCGAGCGTGTGATCCGCGACCTCGCCGCCAAGGGCCACAAGCTGATTTTCACGCCCAGCTTTGGCTACATGGAGCCCACGCTGAAGGTGGCGCAGGAGTTCCCGGACGTCAAGTTCGAATCCATCACCGGCTACAAGACCGCGCCCAACGTGGCGGTGGCCAACGCGCGCTACTACGAGGGCCGCTACCTGGCCGGCATTGCCGCCGGGCGCATGACGACCAGCCATGTGGCCGGCTACGTGGCGGGCTTTGCGATTCCCGAAGTGCTGCAAGGCATCAACGCCTTCACCTTGGGCATGCGCTCGGTGGACCCGAAGGCAGAGGTCAAAGTCGTGTGGCTCAACACCTGGTTTGACCCCAGCCGCGAGCGCGACGCTGCCATGACGCTGTTCAACCAGAACGTCGATGTGATTGCTTTTCACACCGGTTCATCGGCCGTCATGGTGGCAGCGCAGGAGCGCGGCAGACTGGCCGTGGGCTACCACTCGGACATGCGAAAAATTGCACCCGACGCGCAGATCGTCGCCGTCACCCACCAATGGGGCCCTTACTACACCCAGCGCGCGCAAGCGGTGCTCAATGGCAGCTGGAAGAGTGGTCGCGTCTGGGGTGGCGTGCGTGAGGGCATGATCAAGGTCGAGGGCTTTGGCTCGAAAGTGCCGAAGGCGGTGCAGCAGGAAGTACTGGCGCGCCAACAAGACATGGCCGCAGGCAAGTTGCACCCGTTCCAAGCCAGTCAAGCGGTGCGGGACAATGAGGGCAAAGAAGTCATCGCCAAAGGCCGGACACTGACGGATGAGCAGATTCTCAAGATGAACTGGCTGGTGCAAGGGGTGCAGGGCAAGTTGCCTTGATGCAAGCGCCATGAAAGCCTACCGCGCCGCCATTCTGCGTTTCGCCCCCGAGCGCGAGCCACGCCACGCGGCTGTTTTCGAAGAAGACGGTCTGCTGGTCGTGGGCCCCAATGGCGCCGGCATGCAGGTGGTGCAGGCGGTGGGTCCGTACCGGGAGCTGAAGGACCGCGTCCCTGGTGTGGAGATCGAGCACCTGCCGGGGCGCATCATCGCCCCCGGCTTTGTGGACCTGCATATCCACTTTCCGCAGACCAAGGTCATCGGCTCACCCGCCGATGGTTTGTTGCCGTGGTTGGAGAAGTACACATTTCCCGAGGAAAAACGCTTCTCAGCCCCCGAATACAGTGCACAAGAAGCTACATTTTTCATAGCGGAACTGTTGCGCAACGGCGTCACGACGGCGCTGGCGTTTGCCACCGCACACGCCGAATCGGTCGACGCGCTGTTCACCGCGGCGCTGCATCGGCGTCTGCGCCTGATCACCGGGCTGTGCCTGATGGACCGCCATGCCCCGGCCGAGCTGCTCAACCGCGCCGCACCCGACGGGACGCTGGATGCGACCGAGCAAAGCTTGATCGACTCCGAGGCCTTGCTGCAAAAATGGCATGGCAGGGGCCGTCTGGGTTATGCCATCACGCCGCGTTTTGCGCCCAGTTGTTCAGCGGCCCAATTGCGCGGGGCCGGCGTGTTGGCGACCAAATATCCCGGGGTCTGGATTCAGTCGCATGTGGCGGAGAACCTCGATGAGATCAAATGGGCGCGCGCGTTGTTTCCCGCCTCGCGCAGCTACCTGGGCACCTATGCCGATTTCGGCCTGATGCGCCCGCGCGCAATTTACGCTCACTGCCTTCACCTCGATGAGATGGATCGCGCCCTGATGCGCGACACCGGTGCCAGCGCCGCGGTTTGCCCGACCAGCAATCTGTTTCTGGGCAGCGGCTTTTTTGACTATGCGGCGGCCGACCGGGCCGGCTTCTCCTACGGCCTGGCCAGCGATGTGGGCGGGGGCACCAGTTTCAGTCCGTTTCACACCATGCTGGCGGCCTACTACGTGGGCCGCGAAGGGCAGACCAAAGCGGGCTTGTCGCTGGCGCCGCAGCATTTGTGGTGGCAACACACCTTGGGCGCAGCGCAGGCGCTGGGGCTGGACGGCCGACACGGTGCGCCAGCGGTGGGCAATCTGCAGCCCGGTTGCGAAGCCGATTTCGTGGTCTTGAACCCGCAGGCCACGCCTTTGCTGGCGCGCCGGACCGCGAGCGCCCACAGTCTCGATGAGCTGCTGTTTGCCATGATCGTGCTGGGCGATGACCGACTGGTGGAAAAGACGGTTATCTCTCAAAACATTTAAGCCTTTTGGCCTCTAGCCACCGTCTTTATTGGGTTTGTAGCTATTGATTTTGAATTTATTTCTGGCCTCGGACCGGTCCGGCCCCGGTGACCCCGGCGCCTGGCCTGGGCTGTTCGCTACTCGTTGGCGTCCAGCACGTAGTCATCAACCGGGTACGAGGCTTGTGGATCATCGTCTTTGGCAAACTCATGCTCCAAGGCCAGATGATGCTTGTGAACAAGGCTGTGAAATTCTGCGAATGGTCCCGTCGGCAGGTAGATCGGCTGCCGGGTGTCTGGATGAAATGCCGCCTCTGAAGCTGTGGCGCCCGCCCAGGCACGCTCGACCTCGGCCAGCCCCAGGCGCAGCAGATCCTCCAGAAGTTCACTTCGCTTCTTGCCCGGATACGCCTCGCGCAGGGCTTCCAGCCGGGATGCCAATTCGAGCGGCAATCGGCAGACATACCTTTTTCGCGCGACGGCTTTGCCTCGTGCAGCCCGGTGCTCAGCACCTGTCGATTTGATCGCTTTGCGCATGGTTCATCATCGCGTCACGCGGTGGCGAAGTTCTTGCGGATTCGCAAAGAAACAGGCCTCCAGCCCGCGACCCTATTACGTCAATTCATCTGAATTGATAGCAGGTGTCACGCTTACAATCTGGCGCAACTCAGGAGCCTCATTCCCATGACGATCAAAAGCGACAAATGGATCCGCCGCATGGCGCAGCAGCACGGCATGATTGAACCCTTTGAGCCCGGCCAGATCCGCCAGGATGCCAATGGCAACAAAATCGTCAGCTATGGCACTAGCAGCTACGGCTATGACATCCGCTGCGCACCCGAATTCAAGGTTTTCACCAACATCCACAGCACCGTGGTGGACCCGAAGAACTTCGACGAAAAAAGCTTTGTCGATTTTCATGGCGACAGCTGCATCATCCCGCCCAACAGCTTCGCGCTGGCGCGCACCATGGAGTACTTTCGCATTCCGCGCAATGTGCTCACCATCTGCCTGGGCAAAAGCACCTACGCACGCTGCGGCATCATCGTCAACGTCACGCCTTTTGAGCCCGAATGGGAAGGTTACGTCACGCTTGAATTCAGCAACACCACCCCCTTGCCGGCCAAAATTTACGCCGGCGAGGGGTGCGCGCAAGTGCTGTTTTTTGAGAGTGATGAGGAGTGCGAGACCTCGTACAAAGACCGTGGCGGCAAATACCAGGGACAAGTGGGCGTGACGCTGCCCCGAGCTTGAGGTCGGCGCATCGGGCGCCAGCGCCGCAGGCGCTATCAGCTGAATTGCAGCGAGTACCATTGGCATCCTATGCATTCGACCTGTTTTCCTGACTAGCGCGCCATGAACGCTTTCTTTCACCCCTTATCTTGGGTCCATCTGGACTGGGTGTTGGTGGTGGTGGTTGCCTGGCTCTTGATCGGTGTGCTGGGCGTGTTGGCCTTGCGGCGTTTCAGGCTGGTGGCGGTGGTGCTGTTTCCGGCGGGCGGGCTTGTCGCTTTGCTGTTGCTGGGCGTGGGCCTCAGCGCCGCGTTCAGTGTGCCCGAGGTGGCGGTGTTGCCGATCGGTTTGCCGCAGTTGCCCTTTCATTTGCGGCTGGACAGTCTGTCGGCCTTCTTCCTGATTGTCATTGGCGGGGTCGGCGCCGGGGTGTCGGCCTTTGCCGCCGGTTATTTTCGCCAGGGCGAGGGCACACCGCCGGGTTTGATCTGCCTTGAATACCATATCTTTCTGGCCAGCATCGCCATGGTGGTGATCGCGGACGACGCCTACGCCTTCATGGTGGTCTGGGAGACCATGGCGTTTTCCTCGTTTTTTCTGGTCATTGCCAACCACCGCATTCCTGAAATCCGCTTTGCGGGCTATCTCTACATGCTGGTGGCCCACATCGGCGCCTTGGGCATTCTGCTGTGTTTTGGTGTGTTGCAGGCCAACACCGGTGACTACACCTTCGCCAACATGCGGGCCCAGCATCTGTCGCCGTTCTGGGGCTCGGTGGCGTTTGTGCTGGCGGTGTTTGGCTTTGGCGCCAAGGCCGGCATCTTGCCGCTGCACGCCTGGTTGCCCGAGGCGCACCCGGCGGCGCCTTCCCCTTTCTCTGCCTTGATGAGCGGCGTGATGCTCAAAATTGCCCTGTATGGCATCCTGCGGGTGTCGTTTGACTTGCTGCAAACGAAAATCTGGTGGTGGGGTGTGCTGTTGATGGCGATTGGCCTGTCGACGGCGCTGTTCGGCGTTGTCTTCTCCACAGTGCAGGTGGAAATGAAGCGTCTGCTGGCTTATTCCTCGATTGAAAACGTCGGTTTGATCTGCACCGGTTTCGGCTTGTCGCTGTTGTTCTCAAGCTATGGCATGCACGCCCTGGCCGCCCTGGCTCTGACGGCGGCCTTGTATCACCTGCTCAGCCACGCGTTTTTCAAGAGCCTGTTGTTCTGCAGCACCGGAGCCGTCTTGCACGCCACCGGCGAGCGCAGCCTGGGTAAATTGGGTGGCCTGATGCGCTACATGCCCTGGGTCGCCTGGCCGACCCTGATCGGCGTCCTGGCCTGTGCCGGTCTGCCGCCTTTTGGCGGTTTTGTCGCGGAGTGGTTGCTGCTGCAAAGCTTCTTGTTCACCTCCGGCTTGCCGAGCTCGGTCCTCAATATGCTGGTGCCGGTGCTGGCGGCCTTGATTGCGCTGATTGCCGCGCTGTCGGGTTACACCATGGTCAAGTACTTTGGCGTCATCTTCCTGGGCCAGCCGCGTGAGGAAAAGCTCTCAGGCGCGCATGACGCCGGCACCTGGGAGCGCGCGGGTATGCTTTGGCTCACGGCGGGCTGTGTGGTGCTGGGGCTTTTTCCGAACCAGGTCATTGCCCTGATTGATCCTGTCACCCAATTGTTGGTGTCCGCCGGTCTGGTCAAGACGGTGGCGGCCAGCGGCTGGCTGCTGGTGCCCGTGAGCATCGAGCGCGCCAGTTATGCGCCGGCGATCTTCCTGCTTGGCGTGATGTTCTTCTTTGCCTTGACCTATTTGCTGGTACGCCGCTTTTACAGCGGCCGTATTCGGCGCGCGCCTGCCTGGGACTGCGGTTATCCGTGGCAAGACGCCCGCATGCAGGACACGGCAGAAGGATTCGGGCAGCCGATCCGGCAGATTTTCGAGCCCATGTTTCGCATGAAACGCGAACTGCCTTCGCCATTCGACGAGCAGCCACGTTACCGGGTGACGGTCGAAGATCCGCTCTGGTACTGGCTCTACCTGCCGATAGCCAGACTGGTTGAGCGCATCTCGAAAGTGATTGGACTGTTGCAGCAGGGGCGCATCGCGGTCTATCTGATGTACAGCTTTCTGACCTTGATCGTGGTGCTGCTGGTGGTGAAGCAATGAGCTGGCTCGGTCTCCTGTCTCAATTGATGGCGATTGTGATGGCGCTGGTACTGGCGCCTCTCCTGACCGGTTGGGTCAACCAATGGCGCGCCCGGTTGCAGAACAAGTCGGCGCCCAATCTGTTGCAGCCGTACCGCGTTTTGCACAAGCTGTTCAACAAGGAATCGGTGTTGGCCGAGCACGCCTCGCCCCTGTTTCGCATGGCACCCTACATTGTCTTCGGCTGCATGCTGCTGGCCAGTGCCATCATCCCGACCTTGTCCACCGACCTGCCCCTGTCACCAGCTGCTGACGCCATTGCGCTGGTGGGCTTGTTTGCCCTGGCGCGGGTGTTCATCTCATTGGCGGCGATGGATGTCGGCACGGCATTTGGCTCGCTCGGTGCACGTCGGGAAATGCTGGTCGGTTTTCTGGCCGAGCCGGCGTTGCTGATGGTGCTTTTTTGTGCCTCCATGATTTCGCGCTCGACCTCGCTCACCACCATTGTCGAGACGCTGGCGCATCGGGAGCTGGCCATCTACCCCAGCCTGCTGGTGGCCGGGGTGGCGTTCACCATGGTGTCATTGGCCGAGAACGCCCGGGTGCCGGTGGACAACCCGGACACGCATCTGGAACTCACCATGATTCACGAGTCCATGATTCTGGAGTATTCCGGGCGCCACCTGGCGCTGCTCGAATGGGCGGCCAGCCTGAAACTGTTTGCCTATTCCTGCATCGGTTTGGCGCTGTTTTTTCCCTGGGGTGTGGCCGAGGCCCATGCGCCACTGGCGCTGTTGCTGGCGCTGCCAGTGCTCGTCATCAAGTTGGCGTTGGGGGGCGTCTTGATGGCCCTGATCGAGACCTTGAGCGCCAAGATGCGGATCTTTCGCGTGCCGGAGTTTCTGGGCACTGCCTTTTTGTTGGCCGTGATCGGCCTGCTGGTCAACATCTTGCTGGGGGTCGGATGATTCAGTTGGCGCCCCAGTTGATCAACCTGTTTGCAACGCTGATTCTGATGCTGTCGTTTGCCATGATCTCGCAGCGGCGCATCGTTTCCCTGATTAATTTGTTCACCATCCAGGGCGTCGCCCTGGTCGCAGCGTCGATGTTGCTCGGTTATGTCACGCATCAACCTGACCTTTACGTTTCTGGGGCCCTGACGCTGTTGCTCAAGGTCATTTTTATTCCCTGGATGTTGCACCGGGTCATCCGCAAGCTCAATGTGCGCTGGGACGTCGACACCCTGATCAACATTCCAACCACCATGCTGGTGGGGATTGCGCTGGTGATTTTTTCCTTCAGCCTGGCCTTGCCGATCTCGCGTCTGTCGTCCTCCATGGCGGGCGGCTCGCTCGGCATTGCGCTGGCCTGTGTGCTGCTTTCGTTCTTGATGATGATCACCCGCTCCAAGGCGGTGCCGCAGGTGATCGGATTTCTATCGATGGAAAACGGCCTGATTTTCGCCGCCACCGCGGTCACCAACGGCATGCCGATGATTGTTGAGTTTGGCATTGCGCTCGATGTGCTGGTGGGCGTGCTGATTTTGGGAGTGTTCATGTTCCAGATTCGCGAGAAATTCGACAGCCTGGACATCCACAACCTCGAAACGCTCAAGGAAGACTGACCGTGTCCACCCTGTTTTTTGTCCTGGGGTTTCCTTTGCTGGGCGGCGCCGTACTGGCGCTGATCGGGCACCGGTCGTACGCCCGCGACATCAATGTGGTCTTCAGCCTGGGCACCTTTCTGGCGGCCTGCGTGCTGACGGCGGAGATCGTCGCGGACGGCCCGATTCTGGTCTGGCATGACCAATTTTTCATCGACCCATTGAATGTGTTCCTGGTCACGCTGACCGCTTTCGTTGGGATGACGACGGCGATATTTTCCCGGCCTTACATGCGCATTGAGCAGGACCACGGCAAGATGACGCCGCCGCGCATGCGGCTGTACCACAGCATGTACCAGTTGTTCAGCTTCACCATGCTGCTGGGCTTTACCACCAATAACCTGGGCATCCTGTGGGTGGCCATGGAGGCGGCGACCTTGACCACGGTGCTGCTGGTCAGCGTGTACCGCACCGCTGCCAGTCTGGAAGCGGCCTGGAAGTACTTTATTCTGTGTGGTGTGGGCATTGCACAGGCCCTGTTTGGCACGGTCTTGCTGTACATGGCGGCAGAAAAAGTGCTCGGCCCGGAGGGGGCCACGCTGTTGTGGACCAATCTGGATGCGATCAAAGACCAGTTGGACCCCTCCATCATCACCTTGGCGTTTGCTTTTCTTTTGATCGGCTATGGCACCAAGGTCGGCATGGTGCCCTTGCACAGCTGGTTGCCCGATGCGCATGCCGAAGGCCCGACGCCGGTGTCGGCCGTGCTGTCGGGCTTGCTGCTCAATGTGGCGATGTATGCCTTGTTGCGCTGCAAAGTGCTGACCGACGGGGCCTTGATGCGGCCCCTGGCGGGCCAGCTCATGATGGGCTTTGGCCTGCTGTCGGTGGTGGTGGCGACCTTTTTCCTGTCACGGCAAAAAGACGTCAAGCGCATGTTTTCTTATTCGTCGATCGAGCACATGGGCTTGATCACTTTTGCCTTTGGCATGGGCGGGCCGGTGGCCAACTTTGCCGGTTTGTTGCACATGACGGTGCATTCCCTCATCAAGTCGGCGATCTTCTTTGCGGTGGGGCACGCCACCCAAAAAGCCGGTACGCAGATCATGAGCGAGATTCGCGGCCTGATCAAGGTGAATCCGACCATCGGCTGGGGCTTGATTTTGGGCGTGATGGCGATTCTGGGCATGCCGCCATTTGGCGTCTTTGCCAGCGAGTTCCTGATTCTGACCACCGCCATGCGTGAGCAGCCCTGGGCGGCGCCGTTTTTGTTTGTGTCGCTCGGTGTGGCGTTTGCTTCCATGATGATCCGGGTGTTGCCGATGGTGTTTGGCGAAACCTCACTTAAAGCCCTGCCGCATCCGCCGGCCTTGGTGCCGGTGTTTGTGCACCTGAGTCTGGGCTTGGTGCTGGGTTTGTACATTCCGCCTTACCTCAATACCTGGTACGTCCAGGCCGCGCGGATGTTGGGGGGCTGAGCTGATGAAGATTTCTGGCTTCGACGTTGATCTCCAATGTGTGATGGCACCCGTGCCGATCTGGCACGCGCGGGTCACCGTGGATGAGTGGCGCGCCGCCGCTGCGGCCGTGCGCGAGGGGGGCGGGCGCTTGCTGGCGATGTGGGGCGGAGCAGGGCTGGCGGACGAGCCAACGGTGCTTGCCTGCGCCGCCTATGTGGTGTTGGAGGGTTTGATCTGGCTGGAGTTGCCACAGAGCGGCGAGCAGCTGACTTATCCTGACCTGCTGCCTTTCTTTCCCGCCGCCGCCAGAATGCAGCGGGCCGCGGCCGAGTTGTCGGGTATTCGCACCAAGGGCAGCAAAGACCAGCGTCCGTGGCTGAACCACGGTGCCTGGCCCCTGGACTATTTTCCCCTGCGCCACGCCGGCGAGGCGCCGCCGCCATTTCCTGAGGAAGCCTTGGTCGATTACCCGTTCGTCCGCGTCGAAGGCGATGGCGTGCATGAAATCGCGGTGGGTCCGGTGCATGCCGGCATCATTGAGCCTGGGCATTTTCGCTTTTCGGTGGTCGGCGAAAAAGTACTGCGCCTGGAGCAGCGCCTGGGCTACACACACAAGGGTATTGAGCAGCGCATGACCCAGTTGGACCCGCTGCTGGCGTATCGCCTGGCCGGTCGGGTCTCGGGTGACTCAACCGTCGCCTACGCCTGGGGTTATTGCATGGCCTTGGAGTCGGCCAGCGCCTGCGCGGTGCCGCCCCGGGCCTTGTGGATGCGCGCCTTGATGCTCGAGCGCGAGCGCGTTGCCAACCATCTGGGTGATCTGGGGGCCTTGGGCAACGACGCCGCCTTCGCGTTTGGCCTGGCCCAATTTTCCCGTCTGCGCGAAGACTGGCTGCGCTTGTCCAAGGAGATGTTTGGACACCGTTTGATGATGGACTGCGTGCTGCCCGGCGGTGTGACGCATGACATTCATGGCGCCCATATTGACCAACTGACCCGGCAATGCGACGCTGTGGAGCGCGAGGTGCGGACCTTGCGTTCAATCTACGAAGAGCATGCCGGCTTGCAGGATCGCTTCATGACCACCGGGCGGGTTACGCCGGCGCTGGCGGCCCAGTTGGGCTTGACCGGTCTGGCCGGGCGGGCCAGTGCACAGGCGTGGGACTTGCGCTGTGATCATGCGGCTGCGCCGTATGACGTATTGCAGGTCAAGATGGCCACGCACAGCAATGGCGACGTGGCAGCCCGAGTGAGCGTGCGCTTTGATGAAGTGTTTGAGTCGATGCGGCTGATCCGGCAAATTCTTGCCGGTCTGCCAGCCGGCCCCTTGCGCCAGGACATTGCTTTGCCCGGGCAGGCGAGCCGCGGGGCGGGTTGGGTGGAGGGCTGGCGGGGCGAGATTTTTGTCGCGCTGGAGCTGAGCGGTGCCAGCAGCGATCAGCGCATTCGACGCTGCCATTTGCATGATCCCTCCTGGCAGAACTGGCCCGTGCTGGAGCACGCCGTCATGGGCAATATCGTGCCCGACTTTCCGCTCATCAACAAGTCGTTCAACCTCAGCTATTCCGGGCACGATTTATGATTTGGAAAATCGTCAAGCAAATTGCCAGGAACGGCATTCGCACCGAGCCCGCGCCCGATATCGGGGCTGCAGTCACAGGTGAGATCAGTCGGATTCAGGCCGAGGTGCTTCAAATCCTGGGTCAGTCCCTGGCCATTCGCCTGGTCGATGCCGGCTCGTGCAACGGCTGCGAGCTTGAAATCAACGCACTGGGCAACCCCTACTACAACATCGAGGGCCTGGGCATCAAGTTTGTCGCCAGCCCACGCCACGCCGACATGCTCTTGGTGACCGGCCCGGTGTCGCGCAACATGGTCACCGCGCTCAAACGCACGTTTGACGCCATTCCTGAGCCCAAGCTGGTGGTGGCGGTGGGTGACTGCGGCTGTGACGGCGGTATTTTTGGCGAGAGTTATGCCAGTTGCGGCCGAGTGTCCAACGTGATCCCGGTCGACTGGGTGATACCGGGTTGCCCGCCGCCACCGATTGAGATATTGCGCGGCATTCTGACGGCTGTGCGCCGGCGTGCCTGAGCGCATCCAGCGGCGCAAACCGAGCCTCTCCAAGCCGTCTCCCATGGCGCCCGCACTTCAGCTCAAGATCAGGTCTTGTAGGTTCCGCAAGCAATGATCAGGTCAGCGGCCAGTTCAAAATAGGTGGACTTCATCATCGGTTCTTTGGTGACCGGATTGCTCCATTTGTATTCCACCCAGCCAGCGCCTTCGCGTCTGGCAATACTCATGATGTCCTTGATGAAGAACTTGCCGTCCAGGTCCTTGAAGGTGAGCGCTTCGACGCCCAACAGGCGCCGGTTGGTGCCGTGGCCGACGCATTGGCCAGCCACACTGTAAATACTGATGTAGAGATCGCGATCGATGAATTGTCCTTTGTTCATCTTGTTGACTTCTTCAATGAACGTATCCCTCCCGCGAGTTGCCATGAAGGCCGCGGCTCTGTGCACCATGTCGACGGCTTCATCCGAATTGCCAAATTCGCGCGCCCCGAGATTGAAGATCGACACCGTTTGCGACAGCGCCACCGCCTGCTCCTGCAAGCCCGCTGCGGTGCGCGAGGCCTCTTCGACCAGCGCCGCATTTTGTTGCGTCATGGTATCGGTGTGAATCACGGCCAGATTGATTTCATCGATGCCGGTGCTCTGCTCCACGCTGGCCGAGGCAATTTCGCTCATGATGCCGGCGACCCGTTTGATGCTGGTCACAATCTCGTCCATGGTCTTGCCAGCAGCATCGACCAGCTGGTTGCCGGCGTTGACTTTGTCGACCTCGTCGCCGATGAGTGATTTTATTTCCCGGGCGGCGCTGGCCGAGCGCTGCGCCAAGTTGCGTACTTCAGCCGCCACCACCGCAAAACCACGTCCCTGTTCTCCCGCACGTGCTGCTTCCACGGCGGCATTCAAGGCCAGGATATTGGTTTGAAAGGCAATGCCGTCGATGACGCCGATGATGTCGCCGATTTTGCGCGAGCTATCGCGGATCGAGCCCATGGTGTTCACCACTTGCCCCACCACGCTTCCGCCTTTGATGGCGAATTCAGTGGCCGTCGCCGCCAGTTGGCTGGCCTGTCTGGCATTGTCGGAATTTTGCCGCACCGTCGCCGTCAGCTCTTCCATGGTGGCGGCGGTCTCTTCCAGGGCGCTGGCTTGTGATTCGGTGCGCGAGGACAGGGCGGCATTGTCCGCGGCAATGAGACCCGAGGTGCTGGCGATCGCCATGGTGCCCGCGCGTACGTCGGCGACTATTCTGAACATGCGTGCGCTGGTCTCTTGCAGGGCCAGTTGCAGCTCACCGATAGCCCCTCGCGCATCGGCGTCAAAGGGCTCGCTCAAGTCGCCCGCTGCCAGGCGCTTGGCGATGCCGATGGCTTGCGCCAGCGCTGCGGCCATGCTGCGGTTGAGCCACCAACCCAGACCAGCGCCAACACCAAGCGACGCGAATCCGAACAGCAGCACAAATTGGGCTGCACCACTGTTGAAACCACCCATATTGCTCACGGCGAAGGCAGTCAAGCCGACGATCAGTAGCAGGAGCAGGCCAAAACTGATGACGAGTCGGGCCCTGAAATCAGGTTGGATGAGGTTCATGCGCCTTCTTTCAGTGTTGCAAGCATCGGTGCCGAGTCGGCGGGAATCTCACTGCGCTGTCCAGCCACCATCGACCGGCAAGGCCACGCCGGTGATGCCTGCCCCTGCCTGGCCGCACAGAAATACGGTCACATCGCCGATGCGTTCGGGAGGTAACAGCGTCAGGTTGGGCTGCTTCTCGCTCAGCAGGTCGCGGATGCCCGCATGGCGGTCGCCACCGAACTGGGCGGCGCGCGCCTCGATCTGCGGCTGGATGATCGCGGTGTCGGTCCAGCCCGGGCAGATGCAATTGACAGTGATGCCTTGGGCGGCGGTTTCCAGCGCCACGCCTTTGGACAAGCCCACCAGTCCGTGTTTGGCGGCCAGGTATGCCCCTTTGTTGACCGAGGCCACCAAGCCGTGCACCGAGGCGATGTTGACGATGCGGCCCCAGCCGCGCTCGCGCATGCCCGGCACCGCCGCCTTCATGGTGTGAAAGGCTGCCGACAGGTTGACCGCCAGGATCGCGTCCCAGCGTTCGGCTGGAAAACTCTCGATCGGGCAGGTGTACTGGATGCCTGCGTTGTTGACCAGAATATCGGGCGCGCTCAGAGCCTGCGTGGCGGCGGCCACCAGCCCGGCGGCCTCGTCGGCGAGGGCGAGGTTGGCACGCACATAGGCGGCGCGCACCCCGCCCATGGCAGCCACTTGGGTCGCGATGGCATGCCCCTGCGCCATCGACTCGATGCCGTGCACAACGACGTTGGCCCCGGCGCGCGCCAGCGCGTGGGCGATGGCCAGGCCAATTCCCTGGGTTGAGCCCGTGACAAGGGCGGTGTGGCCTTTCAGCATTTTTCGTTCTCCTTTTTCAGTAACTCGCGCAGCATGGTTTTGGGCACCTTGCCGTAATTGTTCTTGGGCAGGCTGTCGACGAAGTGGTAATGCTTGGGCCGCTTGAAGCGGGCCATGTGGTCCAGGCACAGGGCGTCCAGCGCTTGTGGGCTCACATCAACACCGACCACGAAAGCCACCACCACCTCACCCCACTCGGGGTCGCTTTGTCCGATCACCGCGACCTCGCGCACGCCGGGGTGCTGCAGCAACACTTCCTCCACCTCGCGCGGGTAGATGTTGGAACCACCGCTGATGATCACGTCCTTGGAGCGGTCTTTGAGCGTCAAGAAGCCCTCGCCGTCCATCGCACCCATGTCGCCAGTCCATAGCCATCCGGCGCGCAGCGCCTTGGCACTGGCATCCGGATTGCGCCAATAACCCGCCATCACCGGTTCGCCACGCACCACCACTTCGCCGGTTTCGCCGTCGGGCACAGACGCGCCTTCGGCATTGACCACGCGTACTTCGACCAAAGATTGCGCCACGCCGACCGAGGCAATGCGGTCATGCCATCTTGGATTCGCAGACGCATTGAGCTGCTCACGCGACAGCGCGGTGATGCTCATGGGCGATTCACCCTGCCCATAGATTTGCACGAAGCGCGGCCCCATGGTGGCCAGCGCGCCAGCGATGTCCTCCACATACATCGGCCCGCCGCCATAGACAATGGTCTTGAACCCGTCACACGCGGCGCCCGTGGCCGCAACGTGCTCGACCAGACGCTTGACCATGGTCGGCGCGGCGAACATGCACAGTCGGCCCACGCTACGTGAAAGCGCCACCAGTTCGGCCGGGTCAAAACCGCCCGAGGCCGGCACCACATGGCGCGCCGCTTTCGCGACAAACGCGAAGTTGTACATGCCCGCGCCGTGCGACATCGGCGCGGCATAGACGATGGCGTCGTCGGCCTGGACCTCGTCCACATCCATGAAGTAGCAGGCGGTCATGGCATACAGGTTGCGGTGCGTCTGCATCACACCCTTGGGCCGGCCGGTGGTGCCGGAGGTGTAGAACAGCCAGGCCAGATCGTCCGGTGCGCGATGGACCGGGGCCAGTGGATCCCCCGCCAACGCCAACTCGTAGCCGGGCTGGCCCGGGGTGAGCACCTGGCGCAATGAACTTACATGACCCAGTAGCGGCTGCACACCGGCGGCAAGATCGTCGGACGCCAACAGCACGGCGACTTGGGCGTCGTTCAGAATGAATTCAACCTCTTTCGGGTGCAGCTTGGCGTTGATCGGCACCACCACCAGGCCGGCCCACCAGCTTGCGTACAGCACCTCAAGGTAGGCGGGGTGGTTGGTCATGAACACCGCCACGCGCTCGCCGGGCGCCAGCCCCAGCGTGCGGCTCAAATACGCGGCCAGGCGCGCCGTGCGATCGGCCAGCTCACGGTAGTTCAGCACCGGCAGGTCACCCAGCAGCACGGCCGGACGATCCGGAAAGACGCGCGCGGCGCGCACCAGCAGTTGCGCCAGGTTCATTGCAGGCGCTCCAGGATGCTGACGTAGTTGGCCACCGCGGAACCCCCCATGTTGAAAACGCCCACCAGCTCGGCCCCGGGCACCTGCATCTCTCCGGCCTCACCCATCAGTTGCATCGCCGCCAGCACATGCATCGATACGCCGGTGGCGCCGATGGGATGCCCCTTGGCTTTGAGACCACCGGACGGATTGATCGGCAACTTGCCGCCAGCAGCCACGGTACCTTCGGCCAGCAGTCGCGCGCCCTGACCTGGCGCGGCCAGGCCCATCGCTTCATAGGTCAGCAGCTCGGCAATGGTGAAACAGTCATGCACCTCGGCCAGCGACAAGTCATGCACGCTGCAGCGGGCATTGTCCAGCGCCTTGGCCCAAGCCCGGCGGGGGCCTTCGAACGCGACCGCATCCCGGCGTGACATCGGCAGAAAGTCGTTGACCTGCGCGCGGGATCGCAACGCGACCGCACGGGGAAATTGTCTGGCGATCGAACTGTCGGCCAGGATCACCGCGGCGGCGCCATCCGAGACCATGGAACAGTCGGTCTTGCGCAAGGGTGCCGCGATGAGCGGGTTTCTATCCGACACCGTGTTGCAGAACTCGAAGCCCAGATCCCGGCGCATCTGCGCCCACGGGTTGCGCACGCCGTTGGCATGGTTCTTGGCCGCAATATGCGCCAGCGTGGCCGAATGGTCACCATAGCGTTCGAAATAGGCGAGCGCCACCTGGGCGAAGATGCCCGGGAACGTCAGGCCCCGCGCCGCTTCTTCCTTCACATAGGAGGCGTTGCCCAGGATGCGCGTGACCTCGGGACCCGACACGCCGGTCATTTTTTCGGCGCCTATGACCAGCGCCACGCGCGCACGCCCGGCCTCGATCGCATCACAGGCGGCATAGAGGGCCGCCGCGCCGGAGGCGCATGCGTTCTCCACGCGCGTGGCGGGTCGCCAACGCAGCGCATCATCAGCCTGCAGCGCCAGGGAGGAGGTGAAGATGTCCGGCACGAAGCCGCCGTTCAAGTGGCCCAGCCAGACACCGTCGACTTCGCTGCCCGCGATTCCCGCATGTCCAAGCGATGCCCGCGTCACGCCGCCGATCAGTGATTCCAGATCCAGCGTGTCCAGGCGCCCGAACGGCGAATGCGCCCAACCAACGATACAAACACCCATGTCTTGCCTCTTCTTTCTTGCTACTGCCGGCCGAGTGTAGGAAACTCACCCTGTTTTTGACAGCCGTAGAACTACCTGATGACAGAACCCCTCTCCACCCGCACCGCGCAGCACACCGCTGCGTCGCAAGAACCCGCGCTGGCCGAGGACGATCTGGGGCTGGTATTCGATCTGGCACCGGTGGGTCTGTGCATCTCGCGCGAACGCACGATCCAGCGCTGCAACGCGGCCTTCGGTGCGATGTTCGGCTACGCCCCGGCGGAGCTGCAAGGTCGCTCGCTCGAATGCCTCTACCCCTCGCGCAGCGAGTTCGAGCACATCGGCGCGCAGGGTTTTCCGGTGATGCAAAGGACCAGCCACTACAGTGACGAGCGCATCATGTGTCACCGCAGTGGCCGCCTGTTCTGGTGCCATGTGGCGGGCCGTTCGCTGCAGCGTGACCAGCCCTTCGCCTGTGCCGTCTGGATGTTCGAGGACATCTCGTCGCGTCGACCGGTGGCCATGACCCTGACCGCCCGTGAACGCGAGATCGTACGTCAGCTCGCGGCCGGCCAGGGTACCAAGCAAATTGCCCGCACCCTGGGGGTGAGTCCGCGCACCATCGATGGGCACCGCGCGCGCATCATGAGAAAAGTCGGCGCGCAGAGTTCAAGCGAAATGATTGCCAAGCTGATCGGCTTGAGTTGAAAACAATCCTGCATCCTTGTCCATCACGAGGCTGACCGGGTTTCAGGGCGCGATGCCCAGCAAGTCCATGATGCCCGAAATAAACGTCAGCGGATGCGCCGGGCAGCCCGGCACATACAGCGCCGGTTTGAAGTTGTCCAGAAACTGCCGGTCCAGCGCATCGCTGTCGGCAAACACACCGCCCGAAATGGCGCAGGCGCCCACGGCAATGACCAGTTTGGGTTCGGGAATGGCATCCCAGCAAATTTGCAGGGCTTGCGCCATGTTGCGGGTGATGGGGCCGGACAGCACCAGCGCGTCGGCATGGCGTGGTGAGGCCACGATGTCGATGCCATAGCGGCCGAGGTCGAAGTTGACGTTGGAGAGGGCGTTGATTTCCATCTCGCAGCCACTGCAGCCACCGGCTGACACCGAACGCAGTTTGAGCGAGCGGCCAAAGCGCTTGTGCAACGCCTTTGAAACCTTGATCGGGTCAAGGTTGGGGTGGGCGCTGCTGACCGTGAGGGCCTCGCGGCTGGTGGCGCACAGCTTGACATCATTGTTGAAGCTCAATTTCCGGCTGGGGCAGACTGGTTCGCAGTCGCCACACAGCACGCAGCGACCCAAGTCAATATGGACCGGGTCAGGTTGTGTGGGTTCCAGCCTGACGGCGCGGCTTGGGCAGACCTGCACGCAGGCCTGGCACCCATCAGCGCACGCGGCATCGCTGATAACGGGCTTGCCCCGAAACCCGCCCGGTGTGGCTGCGCGCAGATCAGGAATGTATTGCGTGCCCTGGGATTTTCGAACCGCGATGGACTTAAACATGGGGCATCCTACAAATCATTGCCGCAGTAGGAGAGGTCAAAACTCTTGTTGCAGATGGGAAAGTCAGAAATGGCGTTGTCGCGCATGGCAAAAGCCAAACCAAACCAGTTGGCTGTTGAGGGGTCCTGCACCTTGTAGTGCCGCAGTTCACCTTTGGCCGATGTCTCCAGCACCTGCAGCACCGGCCCGCGCGTTCCCTCCACCAGCGACACGCACAGTGCTTCAGCCTGCAGTGCGGCCGGGGTGCTGCTCTGGGCTTGACCCGCTTGGCTCAAGTTCAGCGTGGTGTCGCCCAGCAGTTGGAGCAACCAGGCCAGTGAGGCATCGACCTCGCGCATGCGCAGCCGCATGCGCGCCCAGCAGTCGCCGTCGGGCTCGGTCACCATGGGCAGTGGCGCGTGGCCGTAGGCCGCACCGGGCCATTGTGTGCGGTGATCCAGCGCCACGCCACTGGCGCGCGCCACCGGCCCGGTCAGACCCAGGTCCAGCGCGGCCTGCTGACTGACCGTGCCGGTGCCGTGCAAGCGGGCCTGGACGCTGCGCGCGGCCAGCATCAACTGGTTGATTTGCGTAAAGTCCGGGGCAAACGCCCTCAGCGTCCGCGTCAGGTCCTGCTGCAGTGCCTCAGACAGCGGTTTGGCCTGACCGGGTCGAATCCAGCCGCGGCCAAAGCGGTTGCCGCAGACACGCTGGCTGGCGTTGATGATGGCGGTGCGCAGGCGGCCGTAGGTGGCACCCCCCTGCAAAAAGGCAATGTCAGTGGCCATGCCACCCAGCGTGGCCAGGTGCATGGCGATGCGCTCCATCTCTAAAGCGATAGCACGTGAGGCCTGTATGGCGGGGGCTACAGGCTGATTTGACATCAATTCCAGCGCGGCGCCATAGCCCCAGGCGTAGGCCACGGCCGAGTCGCCGCAAATCGACTCCACCAACGGGGTGAGCTGCCACACCGGACGGCGCAGCAGCAGGCCTTCCACGCCGCGGTGCTGGTAACCCAACTGAATCTCCAGGTGATGAACATTTTCACCCAGGCACATGAAGCGGAAATGCCCGGGCTCGATCACGCTGGCGTGAATCGGTCCGACACCGACTTCATGCACCTCCTGCCCGCGCACCTTGAAGAAAGGGTACTCAAGCATGCGCTGCTGGCGCTCGCCCTCAAAGCGAACGGGTTTGAGCCAGGGGTGGTCGTCCGGGAACAAACCCGTCTGTTCCCACAGTTCGCGCTCAAAAATCTGCGCCGCCGGATGTTGGGCGGTGAGGCAGCGGTAGTGTTCGCCGCGCTGTGCCGTGGCGCGCAGGATGACCAGCGCACCCTGCGCGGGCTGCAGCACCGCAGTGACCACGATGATGTTCACCCCAAGTTCCGGCGCCGGTCTGCCAAAGAGCGTCAGCAAGCGCTCCCCGGCTTGCAGGCGCTGGCCGCACAGCTGCATCAGCTCCTGCAGGCTGGTCGCGGCAATATCGCGCAAGGGGAAAAGTGCCAGGGCTTGTGCCGTTGTCATGGTTAACCGCCAATCGACTGCGCCACCGCAATCAGCAATTGGGTGATGGGTTTGGGGGCGTAGGTGCCGAGCATGATCAGGATGAAGACAAACCCCAGCTTGGGCAGGGCCGCGATCCAGGATTCGTGCACCGGTGGCCCTTCGCGTTTGGAGGCCCCCCACAGCATCGGGAACACGGTGCGCCCGGTTGCCACAAAAATGATGGTCAGCATCACACACATCAGCGTGAACGCCATCAGGTTGCCGGCCTGCACGATGCCCGAGAGGATCATCATCTCGGCCAGAAAACTGGCAAACGGTGGAAAGCCCAGCAAGGCAAAAATACCCACGGTAAACAGCAAGCCAGAAAACGGCATGACCCGGATCACGCCGCTCAGCGGGGCGACATCGTTGGTGCCATAGACCGCGCGCAAGCGTCCCGCGGTCAAAAACAGCAGCGATTTCACAAACGCATTGCTGACGATGTAGAGCACGACGCCATAGGCCGCCGCCTTGCCCACCGACAGACCCAGGGCGATGACGCCGGAGGAGCTGACGCAGGCATAGGCGATCAGACGCTTGTAGTTGCGCACCGCCATCACCTGCACCGCGGCCACGACCAGCGACAGATAGCCCATGAGCAGCAACTCCTGGGACACAAAATGGGACTCGAAGCCCTGAAACACCTGCAGGATGCGAAACACCGCCACCACACTGATGTTGAACTGCACCGCCGCCAGCAGCGCGCTGGTGCTGGTGGGCGCGGCTTCGTAGGTTTCGGGCATCCAGCTGTAGAGCGGCGCCAGACCGAGCTTGCCACCCAGCCCAAACAGCATGAAGGACAAACCCAGCCGTTGCCAGCCATCACTGTTGGTGGTCAGTGCCCGTCCGAGTTGATCAACCGAAAAGCTGATATCGACGCCGCGCAAGTCGGCTGATTGGGCCAGACACATGAAGCCCAGAAAGGTGATGGACAGCGTCATGGCCGAGTACAGCATGTAGCGCCAGGCCACCCCTTTGGGTGAGGCTGCATCACCACGCGCCACCAGGGGTGCCGCGCACAAGGTGCTGAGCTCGATCAGCGCCCACATCAGAATGAGGTGGTTGGACATGACGCCCAGGTTGATGATGAGCATGAAGGCCAGCATCAGACCCGCACGCGAGCGGATGTCATGGGACAGGACGTTTGATGTGTGTTCGCGCGACAAGATATAAACGCTGATCCCCAGAAACACCGTGTTGACCAGCACGACAAAAAGCAGCGAGGTGGCGTCGAGCACCAGATAGCGCCTGGCAAAGTACAGCGGCAGTTCCGCCAGCGGATGCGTGATGAACAAGGCCACCGAGGCCAGCCAGTTGATCAGCGCGACCGCCACCAGGGCGGGAGCGACCCACCTGGTGTTGGGTGCCACCTGGTCTGGCGACGCCGTCAGGACGGCGGAGGAGGAGGAAGCGAGCGCGCTCATGCCATGTCCTTCAAGGCGCTGGGCGCCACCGGGGCTGGGCTGTGCCCACGCACCAGCCAACTGCCTACGGCCACCGTCAGGATGTACACGCCGCTGACCGCCAGGTGCACCGGCAGCGGCCAGGGCTCGGGCATCAGCGATTCAAACAGCGCCAGGGCGTTTTCCATGAACAACAAGCCGACCAGTTGGGCGACGGGCTCCCGGTTGGTGGCCAAAATCAAAAAGGCAATCATGACCGTGGCCGCCACCACGCCCAGGGTGAGCGCGCGCACGTCAGCGCGGGCACCGTCGCCAAAGCGGAACGCCAGAATGATCAGGCTGATGGCCACGCCCCAGGCAAACAGGTTGGAGGGCATCAGGTCCTGCCGTGCGGCACTGTGCCCGGACAGGGCCCGGCGCAGCAAGGTCGGCACCAGCCAGGCGCGCACCAGCAGCACCTCCAGTCCCAAGGCCAGCACATGCAGCGACAGCTCCGAATGACGGGTCATGCTGATCCAGCCCAGCGCCAGTGCCTGCAGGCTCAGCCAGGCGGGCGCCACGTGGATCTTGCCAAAGAAGACGGGAATCACAGTGGCCACCAGGCACAGGATCAAAGGTAGGGTCATAAGCCGCTGGCTCCCAATCCGACCACCACCATACTGACGATCGCTGCGCCCGAGCCAATCAGCACATAGCGCGTGACCCAGCGCATCGGCAGCCGGGCGGTCAGTGACTCGATGCACCCCACCAGCAGCGCCACCAGCAGCATCAGGCCCAGCGACACCCCAATGGCGGCCATGGGGGACGCCAGCGGGTCCATGGGATTGATCAGGGCGGCAATCAGACCCGCGTACAGGGTCATCTTCAGCGCGGCGGCGTATTGCATGGCGGCCAGCTCCGGACCACTGTGGTCCAGAATCATGACTTCATGGATCATGGTCAGTTCCAGGTGCGTCAGTGGGTCGTCCACCGGCACCCGGGCGGCTTCCGTCTGCAACAAAATCAGCAGGGCCACCACCAGTGGGAACACGATGACCGGGAAGTAAGGCGTTTTGTGCAGTTGTCCAATCAGGTCGGCAAAGCTGGTCATGCCGGTGGCAGCGCCTGCCGCGCCGATCAGCAAAAACAGCGCCGGCTCGGCATAGGTGGAAAACGACGCTTCCCGCGCCGCGCCCATGCCTTCAAACGCGCTGCCCACGTCCATGGCCGAGATCATCAGCGCGATGCGCGCCAGTCCCAGGGTGTAGGCGACCACGACGAAATCGTGCGAAAACTGCACCGGTGCAAACTGGCCCAGCATCGGCACCATGCTGGCAGCCGCCAGGCCACAGATCAGCACCACATAGGCGCTTGAGCGAAACAGCGGACTGGCCACGGTGCTGATGATGGGGCGCTTGCCCAGCAGCCGCCGCAGGTCAGAGGCCGACTGCAACAGGCGCGGCCCCTTGCGCCCCGCCCACCAGGACTTGGTGCGGTTGACCAGCCCGACCAAGACAATCGGCAGGCTCAGGACCAGCAGCCCATGGGTCACGGTCAGCAGCGTATTCAAGGCAAGCCCCCCTCGGCCAGCAACACCAGCGCGCCGATGGCCACGATGGCAGCCAGACCGGCTGAAAAGGCGAGTCGCGGGTCGTCTTCATGCAGTTTTTGCGATAAGTCGCTGGCCGATTCATCGCCGTGGCTGATCACCGCAAACAGGCGCCGCTCGACCGCATCCACACAGTCAGTGATCACGTAGCTGTCACGGGGGAAATACCCGGCGGGTGCTTTTTTCCGCTGGAGCATCAGCATGATGTTTTTGAATCGGCCGGCAAAGTCGGCCGAAAAACTACCACCTGTGTACTGCATGCGCGCATTGGGCGCGCCATAGCCGCAACCCCAGGTGGCGTTGCGGTTTGGTGTCTGTCGTTTGAGGCGTGCGCGCAACCCCACCAGCGCCAGCACCACGACCAGCACGGCCACCAATCCGGCCGAGATGGCGCCGATGCGCAGCAGCGTGCCGGTGACAGACTGCAGGGTATCAAGGGCCACGGCGTCGGGCGTCAAATGCAGGAACAGGGCTGTGGGCGCCGCTACCATGGCAAAGCCCAAGGTGGGGGCCACGCCCAGGACCACCGTGCCGATGGTATGGAGCACCATGGGAAACAGCATCCAGCCACTGGCTTCGTGCGCTTCAGGCAGGCTGGCATCGCGCGCGTTGCCCAAAAAAATCACGCCAAAGGCGCGCGTGATGCTCAGGGCCGACACGGCCCCGACAAAGGCCAGCGCCGCGGCCGTCAGGGCCAGCGTGAGTTTGGCCCAGATATTGATGCTTTCACCCGTGAACAGGCCCGAATAGATCAGGAACTCGCTGGCAAAGCCGTTGAACGGCGGCAAGGCAGAAATCGCCACGCCGCCGATGATGAAACACACGGCGGTCACCGGCATCAGCTTGAACAGGCCGCCCAGGCGCTCGATGTCGATCACATGCTTGATCTGGTACACGCAGCCGGCGGCGTAAAACAACTGGCATTTGAAAAAAGCGTGGTTGAGCACGTGCAGCAAGCCGCCCCCAAAACCAAGTGCCACCAGCGTGGGCATGTCCCAGCTCAGCCCCAGGCAGCCGACGCCAAAGCCGATGCCGGCAATGCCGACGTTCTCGGTCGACGAATAGCCCAGCAAGCGTTTCAGGTCGCGCTGGCCCACGGTATAGAGACCACCGACCACGGCCGAGGTGACGGAAAACGCAATCAAGAACCAGCCCATCCACTCGTCCGGCTTGCCCGAGATCATCAAAAAATGCACCAGTGCATACAGCCCGGCCTTGTGAATCACGCCTGACATCAATGCCGAGACATGCGCCGGCGCGGCCGCATGGGCGCGCGGCAGCCAGGAATGAAACGGGAAAAATGCCGATTTCAGGCCAAAGCTGGTGACCAGCAGCAAGAAGACTGTGTTGCGCACCGTGCCGGGGTTCTGGCTCATCCAGTCGCCATAGTCATCCAGAAACCACGACTGGGTGTTGGTGTAGAGAATCATCACCGCCGCCACCAGGAAAATCAGGCCGACATGGGTGGAAACCAGGTAATTGAAGCCGGCAAAGCGCACCTTCTGGTTGGGGTAGTCCCAGATCACCAGCAACCAGGCCGACAGGGCGGCGATTTCCCAGCCCAGCAAAAAAGTGACAGCATGCTCGCCGACGTACACCAGAATGAACGAGAGCGAGATCATGTTGAGCAGGCCAAAGTGCACGCCGATGTGACGTGGGCTGTCAAAGTACTTGCGCAGGTAACCCATCGCATACACGCTGCCCAGCAGGGTCATGGGCAGGGACCAGCTCAGAAAGAATGCGCCCAGCGCGTCCAGCCTGAAATGCAGCGTGCCGATGGGATAGGCCCAGGGCATGTCACCCGTGACATCCGGGCCGCCAAACAGCACCGGCAGTGCGACCGACCCGACCAGGACCAGGGCAATCATCTGTGACACCAGTCCGGCGCTGGCGCGCACGATGTTGCGCGCCGGCAGCAGCGCCAAAGCACCACCCGCCATCAGAACCAGAACCGCCTCAATGAGCTGGTTCATGGCGCTGGTGCGCGCTTAAATGCAAACAGAAGGACGAAATGAGGAGAAAAATCTAAGGGCAACATGGGGACACCGCAAACGATCTGAACACCAGGGGGTTCAAACGAATGCGGGTGGCCCACAATGCCGCAGACGCATGCAGCAGCGTCTGCGCTTGGAGAGCGGTGACATCAACCGCGGTGAATTCAAGGAGTGGAGCGTGCCCATGAGGAGCGCGATTCTACGCCCGTCAATGCACCCGCATGCCCGGTTGGGCCCCGGCAAACGGCTCCAGGATATAAATGCCGGGCTGGGCTTTTTCGTCGGCATGGCTGGCGGCCAGCACCATGCCGTCGCTGATACCGAACTTCATTTTGCGCGGCGCCAGGTTGGCCACCATGACGGTGAGTTTGCCGATCAGCTGCTCGGGTTGGTAGCTGCTTGCAATGCCGCTGAAGACGTTGCGCGTGTTGGTTTCGCCTACATCCAAAGTCAGGCGCAAGAGCTTGGTAGAGCCACTAACTGTCTCGCAATTGACGATCTTGGCAATACGCAAGTCGATCTTGCTGAAGTCATCCATGCTGATCACCGGGGCCATGCCTTCTCCGCCAGGTGCTACTGATTCTGTAGCAATATTATCAGGTTCCACGGGGGCTTGCGCCTCAAACAATGCCTCAAGTTGCTTGATATCGACGCGCTGCATCAGGTGCTTGTAGTCCCCAATGCGGTGGACCGCACCCAGCGTCTGACTGACGCTGGCAAAGGAGAGCGGCTCGATATTGAGGAAAACTTCCACCTGCGCCGCCAGCAGGGGCAGCACCGGCTTGAGGTAGGCCGTGAGTGCCCGGAAGGCTTCGATGCAGACCGTGCAGACATCGTGCAGGCGTGTCTCCATACCGGTTTGCTTGGCCAGTTCCCAGGGCTTGTTGGCATCCACATACTCATTCACCCGATCGGCCAGCAGCATGGTCTCGCGCAAGGCCTTGGCAAATTCGCGCGCCTCATAAAGTTGCTCGATGCTGGTGCGCTCAATCTGAATCTGTTTCAGCAGCGCCGCCCCGTCGTCTGAAATGACGCCCAGCTGGCCGCCAAAACGCTTGGCAATAAAGCCGGCCGCGCGTGACGCGATGTTGATGTATTTGCCGACCAGGTCGCTGTTGACCCGCGCCATGAAATCTTCCGGGCTGAACTCCACGTCCTCGTTGCGTGCCGTCAGTTTGGTCGCCAGGTAGTAGCGCAGCCACTCCGGGTTCATGCCCAGGCTCAGGTACTTGAGCGGGTCCAGGCCGGTGCCGCGGCTCTTGCTCATCTTCTCGCTGTTGACCGTCAAAAAGCCGTGCACAAACACCGCGTTGGGCGTTTTGCGGCCGCTGAAATGCAGCATCGCGGGCCAGAACAGGGTGTGGAAAGTGATGATGTCCTTGCCGATGAAGTGGTACTGCTCGGTCGCCGGGTCGGCCATGAAGTCGTCGTAATGCTGCGCGCCCGTTGTGGCGTCGCCGGCCAGCTTGATAAAACGGTTTTTCAGCGCGGCCAGGTAACCGATGGGGGCATCCAGCCAGACATAAAAATATTTGCCCGGCGCATCGGGAATTTCGATGCCAAAGTAGGGTGCGTCTCTGGAGATGTCCCAGTCGCCCAGGTCACGCTTGCCCTCGGCATCGGGCAGCAGCCATTCCTTGATCTTGTTGTAGACCTCGGCTTGCAGGCGCGACTGCCCGCGCGGGTTGGTGTCCGTCGTCCACTGTTCCAGAAATTCAACACATCGCGGGTCCGACAATTTGAAAAAGTAATGTTCCGAATCGCGTAGCACAGGGGTGACACCGCTCAAGGCCGAGTACGGGTTCTTCAACTCGGTCGGGCTGTACACCGCGCCGCATTCTTCGCAGTTGTCGCCGTACTGGTCTTTGGCGCCGCACTTGGGACATTCGCCCTTGATGAAGCGGTCCGGCAAAAACATGTTCTTCTCGGTGTCGAAAAACTGGGCGATGACACGCGTGCTGATCAAGCCAGCGGCCTTGAGATCACGGTATATCGCCTGCGCCAGTTCGTGGTTTTCCGCGCCGTCGGTGGAATGCCAGTTGTCAAAACCAATATGGAAACCATCCAGATACGGTTTGCGGCCGCTGGCAATGTCGGCCACAAACTGCTGCGGTGTTTTACCGACCTTTTCAGCGGCAATCATGATCGGCGCGCCATGACAATCATCGGCGCAGACAAAATGCACCGCGTTGCCCATCATCCGCTGGTAGCGCACCCAGATGTCAGCCTGGATGTACTCCATGATGTGGCCAATGTGGAAATTGCCATTGGCGTAGGGCAGGGCGGTGGTAACGAAGAGTTGGCGTGGCATGGAGCGGGGCTTTCAAGGACAGCCTTTGATTTTAGTCGGCTGCGGCGTCACCACGCAGCCCGCCCCTGCCGGGGCCACTGGGTTCAAGGCTGTGGCTGAGGCTGCTTTTTCTGGCGATGTCGCAGCCAAAAGCGGCTCACAGCCCCCGTTTAACGCTTGTGAACGGCATCCTTGACCGCTTCTTTGGCATCTTTGACAAATTCCTTGACATCACCGAAATGCTTTTCTGCCTTGCCTTCGACCTGCTTTTGCAGGCCCTTGGCTTGTTGCTCCTTGTTGCCGACTAATTTTCCAGCTTCCTCCTGGACTTTGCCTGCGATGTCTTTGACTGTGCCTTTGACTTGATTCTTGTTCATCATGATGGGTTCCCAGAGTAGTTAAACAAATTTCAACGCTTGTGAGCCACTTTGTGACTCGCAGGACAAATGTCAGGCATCCGTCAAGGAATCGTCTGTACGCTTGCGTACACAGGCTTTAGGGTTTTTTGAGACGCCATGCCGTAGGCCCCGCCAGCATGGCGCAAGCCCTTGCCCGTCAATGGGCGGTCAGCGCAGACGCAAAGGGTCCAGCCGACGCTCGACAACGGGCTTGTCAGGCAGTTCGCCGGGTTGGTCAGCGGTCGCCGGGGCGACCCAGCCAAAAAACGTGCACACCTCGACGCGTTGCCGCATGGCGTCGGCGTGGCCCAGCGCCATCAATTCGCGGGTGTAGCCGCCCTCAAACAGCAGATAACTTGCCAGTGTGCCGCCTTTGATGTCTTGCGGGCTGCTTGACACGCCGACGCCGCCCAGCATGGTGCGTACCGCCGGTGGCAATTCGGCGATGTGGCGGGAGGCAATCGTGTCGAACCGCTGCGACGGTGCAATCATCAGCAACTCCACGGGCCGCAGCGCACTGCCGCAGCGTGCCTCGGGCGGCACCAGCGACAGGGTCTGATTGATGCGGCGCATGCGCTCCACGTCCACCGCCAGCGCGTCCAGAAAGATGTTGGACAGGGTGTGGCCGGCGATCTGTGCCAATGACGGGTAGCTGCTGGAGGTTTGCAGGCAGGCCTCGTTCCTGGGTTCATGCATACGTCCGGCGCCAATCACCAGAATGCGGCTCGCGCCCAGGTGGATCGCCGCCGCCACGGGCGCCGACTGGCGCATGGAGCCGTCCCCAAAATACTGGGTCAGCCCGTCAATCTGCAAAGGTGTGGCCGGAAACACAAAGGGGATGGCCGACGACGCCAGCAGGTGGGCATGGGTGATGCGGTCGCGCACCGCGCGCCGTTGCGAGCGCTCCCAGGGCATGAGCTGCGCGTCACCCTGGAAAAAAGTGATGTGCTCGCCCGAGCTGTAGCTTGATGCCGTGACCGCCAGTGCCTGCAGGTGGCCGATGCGAATGAGTGCGGGCAGGCGCTCCAGGGGGACCAATTGGTCAAGAAAATCAACGAGAGGCGAGTTGTCCAGCAAGGAGCGGGGCTTCTTGTGACGCCATCTGGCGACCGCCCAGCCCAGCGCCAGCAGGCCCCTCAACGAGGCGATTGAACGCAGCATGCTGAAGGAGTCGGACCGGTAAATCTGCTCGGCATGAATGTTCCTCCAGACCTCGGCGATGAGGCGCACCGTGGTGTCGAAATCATCGGCGCCGCAGGCCAGTGCCGCGGCGTTGACGGCGCCGGCCGAGGTGCCGGTGATGATGGGAAACGGATTGGTGCGCCCGGTCACGCCGGCGGCTTTTCTGATGTCGGCGATGGCTTCCAGTACGCCGACCTGGTAGGCCGCGCGGGCGCCGCCGCCGCTCAGCACAAGGCCAGTGGTTGCAGGCGGCGGGGGGAGGTTGGGCACATGAAGATTATCAGCCGGTGGGTCGCGCGTGCGGCAGGGGTTAACCCGAATTCGCCCAGCCAGACAAGGTCAAAACAGTCTTCGGTAGACTACCTGTCTCAGGAGAAAATTAATGAATTTGACAGAACAGACGCTGACGGACGCGCTCAAGGGCGTGCTCGATCCCAATACCGGAGCCGATTTTGTCGCCTCCAAGTGCATCAAGAATTTGACCCTCACCGACGGTGATGTGGCGTTTGACGTGGAGCTGGGCTACCCGGCCAAAAGCCAGATTCCTGGCATTCGCAAGGCGCTGATCGCGGCGGCCAAAGGGGTGGCCGGTGTCAACAACGTCTCGGTCAACGTGACCATGAAAATTGCGGCGCATGCGGTGCAGCGCGGCGTGCAGCTGTTGCCAAAAGTCAAAAACATCGTGGCGGTGGCATCCGGCAAGGGTGGCGTCGGCAAGAGCACGACGGCGGTCAATCTGGCCCTGGCCCTGGCCGCCGAAGGTGCCAGCGTGGGCCTGCTCGACGCTGACATTTACGGCCCCAGCATTCCGATGATGATGGGCATTGACGGCCGTCCCGAGAGTGAAGACGGGCAAACCATGGAGCCGCTGGAAAACTATGGCGTGCAGGTCATGTCGATTGGTTTTCTGGTGGCACAAGACGAGGCCATGATCTGGCGCGGCCCGATGGCCACGCAAGCGCTGGAGCAGTTGCTGCGGCAAACCAACTGGCGCGATCTGGACTATTTGATTGTCGACATGCCCCCCGGCACCGGCGACATTCAATTGACCCTGAGCCAGCGCGTGCCCATGACCGGCGCGGTGATCGTCACCACGCCGCAGGACATTGCGCTCATGGATGCCAAAAAAGGCATCAAGATGTTCGAGAAAGTCGGTGTGCCGATTTTGGGCATTGTGGAAAACATGGCCGTGCATGTGTGCAGCAACTGCGGCCATGTGGAGCATATTTTTGGCGCCGATGGCGGCAAGAAAATGGCGGCTGAGTACGGCATGGATTACCTGGGTGCCTTGCCGCTCACGATGCAGATTCGTGTGCAGGCCGACAGTGGCAAGCCAACCGTGGTGTCCGACCCCGATGGCGAGGTCGCCGGCATTTACAAGGCGGTGGCGCGCAAGGTGGCGGTGTCGATTGCGGCCAAGAACAAGGACTTTTCTTCCAAGTTCCCGTCCATCAAGATTTCGAAAAATACCTGAGTAGAGTTCAACCGGATGGGTCATACGCCGGTGCCGCCCGGCGTGTTGCCGGCATGTGCGTTACCGAACGGACGCACTGTGAGGCGGATTGCATGCTGTTCATCGTTATTGCAACAAAGCGTAATGAACAGTGTCGAATCGGGCGTGCGCCGCGTTATAGCGGTGTAGCTATCGATTCAGACAGCTTGCTCTTGGAGGGAAAAGTCATGCAAAAGCAGTCTCTTGGTTTTCGGGTGCTCGGCTTCGTTGTCGGTGCCGCGTTTTTCGTCTTCAGCGGTGCGGCCAGCGCTGACCCGCCCTCGCGCGTGGCACGTCTGGGCTACACCGCGGGCGCGGTCAGTTTCTCACCGGCGGGCGAGAACGATTGGGTTCAGGCCACGGTCAATCGGCCGCTGACCAACGGCGACCGGCTCTGGACGGATGCGGGCGCGCGGGCCGAAGTCCAGGCGGGCGGCGCTGTGGTTCGCATGAACGCCAACACCAGCGTTTCCGTGCTCAATCTGGACGACCAAATCACCCAACTGCAATTGACGCAGGGCACGCTGAACGTTCGGGTACGCCGCCTGGCGCCCAACCAGGTGTTTGAAGTCGACACGCCCAATCTCGCCTTTACGCTGCGCCAACCCGGTGAATACCGCATAGCGGTGGACCCCGACGGCAATGCGACCGACATCATCGTGCGCAAAGGCCAGGGTGAGGCGCTTGGAGAAGGAGCAGCCTATTTAATCGATTCGCGGCAACCCTATCGCTTCCGGGGAACCGATTTGAGCGATTACGAGTATCTGGACGCGGCGCGCCCGGACGAATTCGATCGCTGGGCCGCTGATCGTGATCGCGCTTTCGACAACTCGGTTTCCGCGCGTTATGTGTCGCGCGACGTGGTCGGCTACCAGGATCTCGACGCGAACGGCAGCTGGCGTGTTGATGCGACCTACGGTAACGTCTGGATTCCGAATCGCGTAGCCGCTGACTGGGCGCCTTACCGCGACGGGCACTGGGCCTGGATCGACCCTTGGGGCTGGACCTGGGTCGACGACGCGCCCTGGGGCTTTGCGGTGTCCCATTACGGCCGCTGGACGAATCTGCGTGGCATATGGGGCTGGGTACCAGGTCCCGTGCGCAGCACCGCCTACTACGCCCCGGCACTGGTGGTGTTCGTGGGTGGCGACAACTTCCGCTTGACGATATCGAGCGGCAACGTCGGTGGTGTGGCGTGGTTCCCGCTGGCGCCGCGCGAGGTCTTTCGACCGTCCTATCCGGTCAGTCGCGGCTATTTCGAGAACGTCAACCGCAGCAACACGGTGATCAACAACACGGTGATCAACAACACCTACAACACGACGAACGTGACCAAAGTCGTCTACGTGAACCGGCAGGTGCCGGGCGCCGTGGTCGCCGTGCCGACGACCACGTTTGTGCAGTCGCAGCCGGTGTCCCGGGCAGCGGTACGCGTCAACCGGGAAACGGTTGCTCGCGCAGCGGTGGCAGTCAGCCCGAGCGTCGCACCGACCGAGCGCAGCGTGCGTGGTGCCGCGGTGCCCGCCGACAAGCCGCCAGCCCGCGTGTTCGAGCGCCCTGTCGTCGCCCGCAGCGCGCCTGCGGCGGCACACGTCGGATTCGCGGCGCAACAGCAGCAACTGACTTTGAAGCCCGGCAAGCCACTTGATGACGCTGCGCGCAAGACCCTGAAACCGGCAGCCGATGCGCCCAGGTCCGTTGTCAAAGTGCTTGCCCCTGCGCAGGTGGCGCCACCGAAGGTGCTTCCTCCGCCGTCGGCGCCACCACAAGGAGCGGCGCAGCCCCAGGCCGCGCGGCAACCCACACCGCCGGTATTGGTACCCCAGCCTGCGGAGCCACGCGGCAAGGCCGATCAACGTGGAAACGGCCAGCAACGCGCACAAGCCATCGCACCGCCGCCGCCCCCGCCACTGCAACGTGCAGTCGAGCCAAAGCCCGCCCGGCCGCAAGTTGGTCCATCGGGTCCGGCGACGCAAGCACAGCCGCAACGGCCCGTGCCGCCCAAGCTGGCCCCAGCTCCGCAAGTCTTTCTGCCGCCACCGCCCCTGCCGGGTGCTCGGCCCGAGTCTGCCCCTGTGATCAAGCAGGCCGAGCCAAGCCAGCCGCTGGCTGTGCCGAGACCACCGCCATTGCCAGCCCAAATCCAGGCCGAACCCAGGACCGGGCCGGGTGGCCGGGCGCAACAGCGTGAAAACGACCAGCAGCGTGCACAACCCATCGTGCCTGTGTCGCCTGCACCAGTGCAGCGCGCGCCCGAGTCAAAGCCGGTCCCGCCGCCGGTCGCTCCAGCCGTACCGATGACACAAGCACCGCCGCAACGACCCGTGCCGCCCAAGCTGGCCCCACCTGCGCAAGCCGTTCCATCGGAACCGGCCATGCAGCACCCGGCGAATGCCGCACCCGCCCCTGCCGCCAGGCAGCCTGAGCCTCGTCCGCCGGTGGCTGCGCCGAGACCACCGCCACCGCCACCGCCACCGCCACCACAAAGCCATCCGGCACCCCAGGCGGAGCCGCGTGGCCAAATGCCAACACCTGCCGCCAGCAGGCCACATGACAGGGGAAACGGTCGCGATGGGCCCAAACGTGAGGAAGACAAGCGCGGGCCACAAGGGTAGTCAGGGTCTGCTCACGAAGGCCCGGTTGCCCTCGCCGGCAGCGTGGCGTCAACGGTTGCAGACTGGGCTTGCCATTCGTTGCCAAGTCGGTTAGCTTGTCGGCCATGCCCACTTTGCCCATTACTGCACCCGGTCGGCCAATGGTCCTGGCGACGCCGGATCAATTGCGCCGGACGGCACAACGGGTGTCAAAGCTCAAAGGCCGACAGCCCGACGATGTCTCGCTGCAGGAACTGCGCGCACTGATTGGCGTGCCACCGCCTGGCGGCCATCGCAGCGACCTGTTGATCGAGCACCTGCACCTGCTCAATGATCACTACCGTGGTCTGTTCGAGCGCCATCTGGTGGCGCTGGCCAGCGACATGAAGCTGCCCATGGCAGAGGTGTTCGAGGTGGCCACGTTCTACCACCACTTCGAGGTGATGCGCGACGGCCAGAGCCCTGCGGCGCTGACCGTGCGGGTCTGCGACAGCCTGAGCTGCGCGATGGCGCGGTCCGATGATTTGCTGGCGCGGCTGACGGGGTTGCTGGGGGCGTCGGTGCGTGTGATGGCTGCACCGTGCCTGGGGCGCTGTGAGCAGGCGCCGGCCGTGCTGGTGGGGCAACGGGCGGTGCCGAATGCAACGACGGCTTCGGTGCTTGAAGCGGTCCAGGTGGCCTTGCCGGACAAGCCAGAATATATACAAAATAGGACTCTAGCCCCCGCATTTACTGCACACTATGCTATTAATTTGATATCGTTAGAAGCCTACCGGCAGCGCGCCGGTTACGCGCTGGCGGCCGCCGTGGTGAATGGTGAAGAGCCGGCGGAGGGCGTGATGGCGGCCCTGGAGGACGCGGGCCTGCGTGGCTTGGGTGGTGCCGGTTTTCCGGCCGGACGCAAATGGCGCATCGTGCGCGAGCAAAGCGCGCCGCGTGTCATGGCCGTCAACATCGACGAAGGCGAGCCCGGCACCTTCAAAGACCGCAGCTACCTGGAACGCGACCCGCATCGCTTTCTGGAGGGCATGCTGATCGCCGCCCAGGTGGCGGGCACCGAGGCCTGCTACATCTATCTGCGCGACGAATACCACGACGCGCGCAAGATGTTGACGCAAGAGATCGAGGCCCTGCAGGCCGATCCGCCCTGTCCGCTGCCCTACATCGAACTGCGCCGTGGCGCGGGCGCGTATATCTGCGGTGAAGAGTCCGCCATGATCGAGAGCATCGAAGGCAAACGCGGCCAGCCGCGCCTGCGCCCGCCCTATGTCGCGCAGCTGGGCCTGTTTGGCAAACCGACGCTGGTCCACAACTTTGAGACGCTCTATTGGGTGCGTGACATCGTTGAAAAGGGCCCGCAGTGGTTCAGCAGTTTTGGCCGCCACGGGCGTCAAGGCTTGCGCTCCTTCAGCGTCAGCGGGCGCATCAAGCTGCCCGGTGTCAAGCTGGCGCCGGCCGGCATCACGGTGCAGGAGCTGATTGACGAATACTGCGGCGGCATGCTGGACGGGCACACGCTTTACGCCTACCTGCCCGGCGGTGCGTCGGGCGGCATTCTGCCGGCCAGCCTGAACCATATTCCGCTCGACTTCGACACCCTTCAGCCCTACGGCTGTTTCATTGGTTCGGCCGCGGTGATTGTGCTCAGCCAATTCGACCGGGCGCGTGATGCGGCGCTCAGTGCCATGCGTTTTTTTGCCGCTGAGAGTTGTGGCCAGTGCACCCCGTGCCGGGTCGGCACCGCCAAGGCCGTGCGTCTGATGGAAGCACCGGTGTGGGACAACGCCACGCTGGAGGACTTGAACGCGGTGATGGCAGAGGCGTCCATTTGCGGCCTGGGCCAGGCTGCGCCCAATCCGGTGCGTTGTGTGCAGAAATACTTTCCCCAGGAGATCGTTTGAATGAAGGTCTCCGCCAAACCGGCTGAAGTCAAGCTGCCAACGCTTGCGTTCAAGCTCGACCAGCAGACCCTGCAGGCGTTTGAAGGGGAAACCATCCTCAAGGCGGCGCAGCGTCACGGCGTCGACATTCCCCATCTTTGCCACAAGGACGGCTTGCGTGCCGACGGCAACTGCCGCGCCTGTGTCGTGGAGATCAAGGGTGAGCGCACCCTGGCGCCGAGTTGCTGCCGAACTGTGACGGCGGGTATGGAGGTGCAGGCCAACAGCGAACGCGCGGTGAAGAGCCGCAAGATGGTGCTGGAGCTGCTGCTGTCGGACATGCCTGCTGTGGGGCACAAGTGGAATGACGCGAACGCAAGCACGGGTTCGGTCGGCCAGCACGGTGAACTCAGCGCTTGGGCGTCACGAATGGGCGTCACCGTGCGTCCCGAACTCCAGGCTTTGCGCCGCGCGCAACCGGCAACGGACCTGTCGCATCCGGCGATGGCGGTCAACCTCGATGCCTGCATTCAATGCACCCGCTGCGTGCGCGCCTGCCGCGAGGTGCAGGTGAACGACGTCATCGGTTATGCCCATCGTGGCGCGCAGAGCCAGATTGTGTTTGACCTCAATGACGCCATGGGCGACAGCAGCTGCGTGGCCTGCGGCGAATGCGTGCAGGCCTGCCCCACGGGCGCGTTGATGCCCAAGACGCAGATGGGATCGCAGGCGCTGGATAAGACCGTGGACTCGGTATGCCCCTTCTGCGGCGTCGGTTGCCTGCTGACTTACAAAGTCAAGAACAATAAAATCATCAGCGTCGACGGCCGCGACGGTCCGGCCAACCAAAGCCGCCTGTGCGTCAAAGGCCGCTTTGGTTTTGACTATGTGCACCACCCGCACCGGCTCACGACGCCCCTGATCCGGCGCGCCGATGTGCCCAAAGACATGGCCGTGACGCGCGACCCGGCGGACTGGGCCAGCGTGTTCCGCGAAGCCACCTGGGACGAGGCGCTGGACCTCGCGGGCGCCACGCTCAAAGGCTTGCGCGATACCCATGGCAGGAAAGCACTGGCCGGCTTTGGTTCGGCCAAGGGCAGCAACGAAGAAGCTTATTTGTTCCAGAAACTGGTGCGCACCGGCTTCGGCTCCAACAATGTGGACCACTGCACGCGCCTGTGCCACGCCTCCAGTGTGGCGGCGCTGCTCGAAGGCATTGGCTCGGGTGCCGTGAGCAACCAGGTCAATGATGTGGACCACGCCGAGCTGATTCTGGTGATTGGCTCCAACACCGCTGGCAACCACCCGGTGGCCGCCACCTGGATGAAGAATGCGGCCAAACGCGGCTTGAAGATTGTGACGGCGGACCCGCGTGGCACGGACCTGGACAAACATGCGTGGCGCAAGCTCCAGTTCAAGGCCGACACCGACGTGGCGCTGATCAACGCCATGATCCACACCATCATTGAAGAGGGCCTGGCCGACGCCGCTTTCATCTCCGCGCGCGTGTCCAATTTTGAGGCGCTGCGTGACAGCGTGCGCGCCTTCAGCCCGCAGGCCATGGCGCCGGTCTGTGGCGTCCCGGCCGCTGCCATCCGCGAGGTGGCGCGCGCCTATGCCAGGGCCAAAGCAGCGATGATCTTTTGGGGTATGGGCGTCAGCCAGCATGTGCACGGCACCGACAACGTGCGCAGCCTGATGGCGCTGTGCCTGGTGGCGGGGCAGATTGGCAAGCCGGGCTCCGGCCTGCATCCCTTGCGCGGACAAAACAATGTGCAGGGCGCCAGTGACGCCGGCCTGATCCCGATGATGTTTCCCAATTACCAGCGCGTGGACGATTCCGCTGCACACCAGTGGTTTGAGGATTTTTGGGGCATGACGCTGGATGATCAGCCCGGCTATACCGTGGTCGAAATCATGCACAAGGCGCTGGCACCCGAGAGCGACCCGCACAAGGTGCGCGGCATGTACATCATGGGCGAGAACCCGGCCATGAGCGACCCCGACCTGAACCAGGCGCGCCGCGCGCTGGCATCGTTGTCGCATCTGGTGGTGCAGGATATTTTCATGACCGAGACTGCCTGGCTGGCCGATGTGGTGTTGCCCGCCGGCGCCTGGCCCGAGAAGACCGGCACGGTCAGCAACACCGACCGCATGCTGCAACTGGGCCGCCAGGCGATCGATCCGCCGGGGGACGCCCGGCCTGATTTGTGGATCATCCAGCAGATCGCCCATCGCATGGGGTTGACCTGGAACTACCCGGGTGAGAACTGCGGTGTGGCTCTAGTCTACGAAGAAATGCGCCAGACCATGCACACGGCCATTGGCGGCATCAGCTGGGAGCGTCTGCAGCGCGAGGGCAGTGTGACCTATCCCTGTTTGAATGCCGACGATCCCGGTCTGGCCACCGTGTTCACTGACCATTTCCCCACCCCCGATGGCCGCGCGCACCTGGTGCCCACGACGCTGACCCTGGCGGCCGAGAAACCCGATGCAGCCTACCCGCTGGTACTGATCACCGGGCGGCAACTGGAGCACTGGCACACCGGCAGCATGACACGCCGCTCTGCCGTGCTGGATGCGCTGGAGCCGGTGGCCACCGCCTCGGTCAATGCCGGTGAGCTCGCGCGCCTGGGCTTGACGGCGGGCGCCATGGTCACGCTGCGCAGCCGTCGCGGCACGCTGGACGTGCAACTTCGGCGCGATGACGGCACCCCTGACGGCACCGTGTTCATGCCCTTTGCCTACCGCGAGGCCGCAGCCAATTTGCTGACCCATGCGGCGCTCGACCCGTTCGCGAAAATTCCGGAGTTCAAATACTGCGCGGTGTGCATCACGCCCGTCAGCTGATGCAAAACCGCAAGGTCGGCGATTCGGTGCGCTGATTTTTCGCAGACTTCCGGTGCCAGGCCGGTGAGCGCGAAACGCATGTCGCCTCGATGCTTGCGGGTGGCGGCGGATTGCCCCTTGGTGCGCCACTGACCGCCACGTTCGTATCCGGATCGTTGCGGATGACGGTTATTTGAATGAGTTCGAGAAAATTATGCGTTTGTTGATGTTTTGCATACAGTCAGTCTCCACAAAAGCAGAAACTGGAATTAGTTCTGTGAAAGGGGTTAAAGGTGAAAACTTTAAAAGAGTTGCGTTCCATCATGGGCGCTAGCATCAAGACAGTGGTGGGTCTTTTCTTTGCCGCCGCTCTCAGCACGGCGGTGGCGGCTGGCAAACTTCCGTACAGCTACTTTTTCGTGGGTGAGCCGGCAAAGACACCCGTCATTGCGTCGTCAGACCGGGCAACAACGCCATCTTATGTGCTCATGGGCGGGGGGCCGGACGTTGACCAAGCATTTCAGTGGCTGATTCAACGCGCTGGCATCAAGCCAGGCACGGGCGGGCGCTTCGTGATCATCCGTGCCAGCGGAACTGAAGCCTATAACCCCTACATCTACTACAGCGATGCCAACGGCGGAACTTCAACACTTCCACCCGTGAATCAGGACGGTTGGGTCGGCGGGGGGTATTTGGGACTCAGTTCAGTCGAGACCTTGGTGATCCCCAGTGTTAAAGCCGCGAACGACCCGACTGTCAATCAGATTGTGGCCAGGGCGGATGTCGTATTCATCGCGGGTGGTGATCAAAGTGATTACATCAAGTATTGGAAGAATACCCAGCTCGACTGGACGCTTCAGGCACTGATGAACAAGAAAGTGCCCATCGGCGGAACCAGTGCAGGTTTGGCGGTGCTGGGGCAGTTTGATTTTGCCGCACTCAGGGGCACCGTCACCTCTGACCAAGCACTGTCCAATCCTTTCAATAAATACATGAGTCTGGACCCCACGCCCCAGACCTTGGACCCAACAAGCCCAACGTCCATTGCTGGCGGCTTTATCACGCCGTCGCCGCTGTTCAACACGATCCTGGATGCGCATCTTGATGAGCGTGATCGAATGGGTCGCCTGGTGACGTTCGTATCACGCCTGATTGGACCCTATTACGAGTCAGGTTGCAGCGGAGGCATTCTCGTGCCGAAGGTATCCCAGAACTTGTCAGCCACGCCTTACGGCGACATCATTGCGCGCGGAATAGGGGTCGGCGTGGAGGCTGCGTTGTTGGTTTCCGGGGATGGTGGCCCCCGAACTCCGATCGTGGCTAAACTTGTCACAAACCCGACGACGACGACCAAGAGCGCCGCTTATTTTGTGTTGCCGCAAAATTACCCTGGTCAATGTGTGGCAGGACAGGCTTTATCCGGGGTAACCGCCACGGTCGTCAAAGTGGACAAATTGAATCCTGCCTTCAACATGTCATTCTGGTCGGGTGGCTACAGCCCGTACACGCTCACTGTTACCAATGGTGTCATGACGGTGTCTGGTAACGGCAACTCTCCCTATTGATGCTGGCTCGCCGTTTCTGAAAATTATTTATCTCGCGGCTGAGGTCGTTGACATCGTGGCTGCATGGCCGACCAACAACCTGCAGCTCTACCCGCCTAGAATCCGCAAATCGCCCTTTGCGGGCCTGCCTCATGACCTCAGGTAAGCACCATGCCCAAACTCAAACTCACTTATTTCGATTTTCACGGCGGCCGCGCTGAGCCCGTGCGTCTGGCCTTGCATATTGGCGGCGTTGCCTTTGAAGACCACCGCTTTACGTCTGCTGAATTTGCCGAGGTGCGCAAGTCCACACCCTTTGGCCAGGTGCCCACCCTGACGGTGGATGGCGTGCAGGTGACGCAGTCCGATTCGATTCTTCGCTACGCGGGCAAGCTGGCGGGTTTGTACCCCACCGATGCGTTTCAAGCACTTTTGTGCGACGAGGTGATGTACGTGGTGGAGGAAGCCAGCGTCAAGTTGGGGCCGAGTTTTCGCATGACGGGCGATGCCCAAAGGGAAGCTCGCGCCGCCCTGGTCAATGGCTCCATGCCGGTGTACCTTGGCTGGCTGCAAAGCCAGTTGCAGGCCCATGGCGGTGAATACTTTGCCGACAATCGTCTCACTGTTGCTGACCTGAAGGTGTTTGTCGATGTACGCACCCTCAATTCCGGTCGCCTGGACCATGTGCCTGCCGATCTGGTGGAAAAGGTCGCGCCTGCACTGAATGCACATATGCAGCGTATTGCCCGGACCCCGGCTGTGGCGCAGTATTACGCCAAGTTCAGTGCTTAGGAATCGCTTGGGCCGGCAAGAGTGTTGATGAGGAACTGTTTCTCCGTGGTGGAAAGCCTGAGCCATGAGTTCGTGGCGGCTTGCGCTGCGCGCTTTCAGTTAGACTGAACCAAAGGAATCATCACTATGGCAGGCGTATTTGGTAAAGACCCCAACATGAAGAAAAGCAACCACGCCGAGCTTGAAAGGCTCAACTTGGAGCGCAAGCGCAAGTTGGCAGAAGCGGTTGTCAAGTTCACTCAAAAGAGACCTGTCGCTCCCAGTAGCGAAGCAGCCGTGAAATAACGTCTGTTCAGATAAAAAGGAAGGTCCCTTGATTGGGGTCTTCTTTTTTTCTGTTCAGTCTGCACGAAACAGTAGTCGATGGATCAGGGGGCTGGTTCCGCTGCCAACCGGCATTTCAGCTTGTTCCTTTGCGGACCGTCAGAGCGGCGGTAGTCACCCGACTACGCAGACGCGAGCAAGACAGCCCGTTCTTCTTGCGTCTGATGGCTTGTTCGGTCAAGCTAACCACCTCTCCAAATGTGCCCGGCAGCGCGTGATGAAGGCGTGGGGCTGGCGTTGGATAACCCCGCCCGCCATGGCGCTGTTGTCAATCCGGTACATTGCACAAACTTATGCCTACCCTTCGTCCCTCTATTGAAGTCGCCGTCGTCATGCAACGCGTCAAAACCACTGGCCCGTCCAGCCGCTGGCAGCCCTGGCGCTGGGAGCTCGCAGATGTGGTGATGCAGGACGACGGTTTTGGCATCACGCCCCGTCTGCTCTATAAAAACGATAGCGAAGAACGCTGGCTGCATCCGGGCTACAGGGTTGAATTGTTCAAGGACGATGCCGAAGGCTACCACCTCAACGCGAGCACGCAAACGCCGGGCTGGTTTGTGTTGTGGCGCATGGAAGAAGAGGCCAGCATCAGCGATGAGCCCATTGCCAAGCCCGAGATGGTGAGCCTGAGTTATTACGACGCCGGCCGCTGGCTGGACGCACAGGAGACGGTGGAGCAGGTGCCGGCGCCAGCGCCGGTGGTGGCGTGGCTGCAGGCGTTTGTGGATGAACACCATGTGGTGGAGCTCAAGCGCCGCAAACGGCCCGAGAGCTTTCGCGCCTTGACCGACCGCTTTGGCCAACCCGCGTCTGTCAGTACCCAGAAAAAATCGGGGGGTGAGCATGGCTGAGGGTTTTTTGGGCCGCTGGTCGCAGCGCAAGCAGGCGCAGCGGGCGGGCAAGGCGATTGATGAACCAGCCACCCAGCCGGTTCCCGTGGTGGTGGATGCACCTGACGCCCGCGCCCCAGCGCTTGGCCCGCAACCGGTGCCGGTCAAAGCCACGCCGGACGCCGACCCGATCAATCAGGGCGGTGCTGCCGGGCCAGGCGCGCCAGCCAGCCCGGCCCAGCTTGCGCCGCTGTCTCTGGACGATGTGCAGCGTCTCACCACCGAGTCCGACTTCAAGCCCTTTGTCGCGCGCGGTGTCACCCCTGAGGTGCGCAACGCGGCCATGAAAAAGCTGTTTGCCGACCCGCATTACAACGTGATGGACCGGCTCGATATTTACATTGACGACTATTCCCAGCCTGACCCCCTGCCGCAGTCCATGCTGCGGCAAATGGCCAGCGCCCAATTTCTCAATCTGTTTGAAGAAGAGAAGATTCCCCCCCCGCCACTAGGGGATGATGCCAATACCCGCAGCGCCGATTCCGTGGCACAGTCGGCCCAGCCGCCTGACGCCGGTGTTGCCACTCCACCCAAGAACCCGCCGCAAGCGCCGGGCCCAGACCATGACCACACTGATTTGCGACTGCAACCAAACCATGCCGCTGGACGCCAGGAGTCTGGGCGCGGCACTGAATGAAAACCTGACGCTTCACTCCACCCTGTGCCGCCGTGAGGCGGGTGCTTTTCTTCAAGCGGTGCAGACCGGAGAAGAGGTGGTGGTGGCGTGCACCCAGGAACAGCGGCTGTTCGTCGAACTGGCCGAGCAGGCCAGCAGCGCGCAGGCGGGTGCGGCGCGCGCGCCTTCCGGCTACGCGCCGCTGCGCTTCGTCAACATCCGTGAAACGGGTGGCTGGAGCCGGGACGCGGCGCAGGCCAGCCCCAAAATTGCCGCACTGCTGGCGCTGGCCCATTTGCCCGAGCCCGAGCCGGTGGCCACGGTGACTTATAAAAGCGCCGGACGGCTGTTGATCATTGGTGAGCTGGGCGCAGCAGAACGCGCTGCCGAGTTGCTGGGCGATGCGCTGGACGTGACCTTGTTCACCCAAGGTGCAGGCGACGCGGGCGCGGCGCAGGAGCGACGCTACCCGGTGCTGGGCGGGCAGATCCAGTCCTTGACCGGCTGGCTGGGGGCGTTTGAACTCCAGTGGCTGCGCAGCAATCCGATTGATCTGGATTTATGCACCCGCTGCAACGCCTGTCTGGCAGTCTGCCCGGAAGACGCCATTGGGCTGGATTACCAGGTTGATTTGAGCGCCTGCCAGGCGCACCGTGCCTGCGTCAAGGTCTGCCAGGTCGCCGGGGCGATTGACTTCCAGCGCGAACCTGAAGCTTTGCGTGAGACCTTTGACCTGGTGCTGGATTTGCGCGCCACGCCCGCCTTCAGCCAGCACGCCTTGCCGCAGGGTTATTTGCGCTGGGATGGGCGGAGCCTCACGACGCTGTTGCAGTTGCGCGGCTTGGTCGGCGAGTTCGAGAAGCCGCGCTTTTTTGTCTACAAACCCAAGCTGTGTGCGCACAGTCGCAACGAGAAAGCGGGTTGCACCGCCTGCATCGACGTCTGCTCGGCCTCGGCGATTGAAAGCGACCGCAGTCGCCAGCAAATCAAGGTCAACCCGAACCTGTGCATTGGTTGCGGCACCTGCAGCACGGTGTGCCCGACCGGCGCCATGGGTTTTGCCTACCCGCGCGCCAGCGATCAAGGCGTCAAGCTCAAGACCCTGCTGGCGACCTACAGCCGCAGTGGCGGCAAGAATGCCGCGCTGCTGCTGCACAGCCAGGGCGCGGGCGCGCGCCTGCTGGGCGATCTGGGGCGCGCCGCGCAGCTGGAGCGTGCCAGCAAAACAGGCACGCACGGCGTTCCGGCCCGGGTCTTGCCGCTGGCGCTGTGGCACACCTCGTCGTTGGGGCTGGAGGTCTGGCTGTCTGCCATTTGTTATGGTGCGTCGCAGCTGTGGGTGCTGCTGACGGACGAAGAAGCGCCGCAATACCGTGCGGCACTCGAGGGCCAGATGGCAGTGGCGCAGGCCATTCTGTCGGGGTTGGGTTACCAAGGCGAGCATTTCCGCCTGCTTCAGGTCAAAGACGCGCGTGACCTGGCAGCGCTCGACCACGACTTGCAGGCGGCCCCGGCGCAGACAGTCGCCCGCACGGCCGGCTTTGCGGTGCAGGCTGACAAGCGCGCCACGCTGGAGCTGGTGCTCAGCCATTTGATCGAACATGCGCCGGTTAAAACCGACGTGGTTGCGCTGCCCGCCACCGGCTCGCCGCTGGGGGCTCTCGTCATCAACAAAGATGCCTGTACCCTGTGCCTGAGCTGCGTCAACGCCTGCCCGGCCAGCGCGCTGCAAGACAACCCGCAGGCCCTGGAGCTGCGGTTGATTGAGAAAAATTGCGTGCAATGCGGCTTGTGCGTCAAGACCTGCCCGGAACAGGCCCTGACGCTCCTGCCGCGCTTGAGCCTGAGTCCGCAACGCAACGAAGCCGTGGTGCTCAACGCGATGCAGCCCTACGCCTGTGTGCGCTGCGGCAAGCCGTTTGGCACGCTCAAGGCGATTGAAGCCATGCTCGGCAAGCTGAGCAGCCACAGCATGTTCCAGGGCGAGGCGCTTGCCCGCTTGAAAATGTGCGCGGACTGCCGCGTCATCGACATTTATTCAGCCGACAACGAAACCAAAATCACCGACCTCTGACCATGTTGCCCACCTCCGACACACTGCCCAGCAGCGCGCTTGACGAAGAAACCGCGCGTTCAGAGCTCTATGGGCTTCTAGCCCTTATGTATTATGCGCCTCCAGCTACTGAATTAGTAGCTAAACTGCGCCTGGCCGTGACCGAGGCACCAGCGGCTGGGGCTTTTCTGGAAGAACCCTGGCGCGCCCTGGTGGGGCTCTCGCGCGAGATGACAGATTGCGCGATTCAAGATGAATACGACGCCCTGTTTGGCGGTGTCGGCAAGCCCGAGGTCTACCTGTACGCGTCCCATTTTCTGAGTGGTTTCCTCAACGAAAAGCCGCTGGCGCGCTTGCGCACCGAGTTGAGCAGCTTGGGGCTGGCGCGCGGTGACGGCATGCTTGATACCGAAGACCACTTCGCCTACCTGTGCGAGGTGATGCGTTATCTGATTGCCGGCGACGATGTGGCGGTGGCCAACCTGACGCGCCAGCGCGCCTTCTTTACGAGCTACCTGCACCCCTGGGTGTTGGCGCTGTGTGACGACCTGCAGCAGCACCCCAAAGCGCGGTTCTACGCGGCGCTGGCCGGGCTGACCCGCGCTTTTGTGGCGGTGGAGACGCAGGGGTTCGACATGCTGGCCTGATGCGGGGCGGTCAGCTTGGATTTTTTGCGACGGAGTTGGTGTTTTCCCTAGTCTGTTAAACGTATCATTTTGCGAATGATCATGGTAAGTTCAAGCGCATTACACATAGGCTATGCAAATAGTTGCATAACAAAAGCGTTACCTGGAGACCATGATGCCCAACAGCCAGCCCAAGCCGTCCCGTCGCGGATTTTTTCTTTCGGCCTCCGTGGCCGGTGCTGCCGTCGCGTCGGCTGGCTGGTTGAAGACGAATACCCCGGCGGCGGTGGCCGAGTCGCCCAAGCCAGCGCCTGAAAAAGGCGGTGGCTACACCCTGAGTGCACACGTCCAGCACTACTACCGGACCACACGCGTCTGAGTGTCCCCCTCGTATCGATCCTGCGCTGATTCAGTCCTGAATCACGCCGACCTTGGAGAGTCCCATGTTGTTGACCAGAAAATCCGGGCCATCTGACCCTGTTGCCCGTTCCCCATTTGTGCACAGTTTGCGCCGTGGCTTGTCGCAAGCCTTACCCACGATGGACCGGCGCGCCTTTTTGCGCCGCTCCGGCCTGGGTGTGGGCGTCGGGCTCGCGGCCTCGCAACTGACCCTGGTGAAAAAGGCAGATGCAGCGCAGGGCGCGGTGGCCCTTGGTGAAGGCAAGATCGAGATCAAGCGCACCGTGTGTACCCATTGTTCGGTCGGTTGCGCGGTCGATGCCGTGGTGGAGAACGGCGTTTGGGTGCGGCAGGAGCCGGTGTTTGACTCCCCCATCAACCTCGGCGCCCATTGCGCCAAGGGAGCCGCCTTGCGCGAGCACGGCCACGGCGAATTCCGCCTGCGCTACCCGATGAAACTGGTCAATGGCAAATATCAGCGCATCAGTTGGGACACCGCCTTGAGCGAGATCAGTGCCCGCATGCTGGAACTGAAAAAAGCCAGTGGCCCGGACAGTGTGTACTTTGTCGGGTCCTCCAAGCACAACAACGAGCAGTCGTACCTGCTGCGCAAGTTTGTCAGCTTCTGGGGCACCAACAACTGCGATCACCAGGCCCGTATTTGCCACTCGACCACGGTGGCCGGTGTGGCCAATACCTGGGGTTACGGCGCCATGACCAACTCTTACAACGACATGCAGAACAGCAAATGCGCGTTGTACATCGGCTCCAACGCGGCCGAGGCGCACCCGGTGAGCATGCTGCACATGCTGCACGCCAAGGAAACCGGCACCAAGATGATCGTGGTGGACCCGCGCTTTACCCGCACCGCCGCCAAGGCCGACGAGTATGTGCGTATTCGTTCCGGCTCCGACATCCCCTTCCTGTTTGGCGTGCTGTACCACGTGTTCAACAACGGCTGGGAAGATAAAAAATACATCAACGACCGGGTCTATGGCATGGACAAGGTCAAGCTGGATGTGATGGCCAAGTGGACGCCTGACAAAGTGGAAGAAGCCTGCGGCGTCAAAGAAGAGCAGGTGCTGCGCGTCGCCAAAATGATGAGCGACAACCGGCCCAGCACACTGGTCTGGTGCATGGGCCAAACCCAGCACACCATCGGCAACGCCATGGTGCGCGCCTCGTGCATCTTGCAACTTGCGCTGGGCAACGTCGGCAAGTCCGGCGGCGGCACCAATATTTTCCGCGGCCACGACAACGTGCAAGGCGCCACCGATGTCGGCCCCAATCCCGATTCACTGCCCGGTTATTACGGCATTGTGGAAGGCTCCTGGAAGCACTTCGCCAAGGTCTGGGGTGTTGATTTTGAATGGATCAAAAAGCAGTTTGCCAGCCCTGCCATGATGAGCAAGCCCGGTATCACCGTGTCGCGCTGGATTGACGGTGTGCTGGAGAAAAACGAGCTGATCGACCAGGACTCGAACCTGCGTGGTGTGTTTTATTGGGGCCATGCACCCAATTCTCAAACCCGTGGCCTGGAGATGAAGCGCGCCATGGACAAGCTTGATCTGCTGGTGGTGGTGGACCCCTATCCATCGGCCACGGCAGCGATGGCTGCCATGCCCGGCAAACCCGAAGACTTGAACCCGAACCGGGCGGTCTATTTGCTGCCTGCGGCCACGCAGTTCGAAACCAGTGGTTCCGTCACGGCCTCCAATCGCTCCTTGCAATGGCGTGAAAAAGTCATTGAACCGTTGTGGGAGAGCCGCAGCGACCACATGATCATGCAGCAGTTCGCGGACAAACTCGGTTTTGGCAAGGAACTGTCCAAGAACTACAAGATGCAAAAAGTCCATGGCATGGATGAGCCCATGCCGGAGGAGATCCTGCGCGAAATCAATGCGGGCGTCTGGACCATCGGCTACACCGGCCAGAGTCCGGAGCGCCTCAAAGCCCACATGCGCAACATGCACCTGTTTGACGTGAAGACGCTCAAGGCCAAGGGCGGCAAAGACAAGGAAACCGGTTACGACTTCACCGGTGACTACTTTGGCTTGCCTTGGCCCTGTTACGGCACGGCCGCGCTCAAGCATCCCGGCTCACCCAACCTTTACGACACCTCCAAACATGTGATGGACGGCGGTGGCAACTTCCGCGCCAACTTCGGCGTCGAGCGTGAAGGTGTCAACCTGCTGGCGGAGGACGGTTCGTATTCCCTGAACGCCGATATCACCACCGGTTACCCCGAGTTCGACCATGTGCTGCTAAAGAAGCTGGGTTGGTGGGACGACCTCACCGAGGCGGAGAAGACAGCCGCCGAGGGCAAGAACTGGAAGACCGACCTCTCGGGAGGCATCCAGCGTGTGGTCTTGAAAGTGCATGGCTGCCATCCGTTTGGCAACGCCAAGGCGCGCGCCGTGGTGTGGAACTTCCCGGATGCGATTCCGCAGCACCGCGAACCCTTGTACGGTATCCGCCCTGATTTGGTGGCCAAGTACCCGACCCACGACGACAAGAAGGCGTTCTGGCGTTTGCCCACGCTGTACAAGACGATTCAGGATAAAAATATCGCGGACAAGGTGCACGAGAAATTCCCGTTCATCATGACCTCGGGCCGCTTGGTCGAGTACGAGGGCGGGGGCGAAGAGACCCGCTCCAACCCCTGGCTGGCCGAATTGCAGCAGGAGATGTTCATTGAGATCAACCCCAAGGTCGCGGCTGACAAGGGCATTCGCAATGGCGACCGGGCCTGGGTGTCAACGCCCACCGGTGCGCGCATGAATGTGCAGGCGCTGGTGACCGAGCGCGTTGGTCCCGATACCGTGTTCTTGCCGTTTCACTTCTCCGGTCGCTGGCAGGGCGCCGACATGCTGGCCTACTACCCGAATGGCGCGGCGCCGATCGTGCGCGGCGAGGCCATCAACACCAGCACCACCTATGGCTACGACAGCGTGACCATGATGCAGGAAACCAAGACCACCGTTTGCAACGTCGAGCGGGCCTGAAGCCTTGCGGGACAGACCAGGAGTTACACGCAGTGAACTTTGCTCTGTCCTCAACTGATTAGAGGAGATTTGTATGGCACGTATGAAATTTGTTTGTGACGCCGAGCGTTGCATTGAGTGCAATGGTTGCGTCACGGCTTGCAAAAACGAGCACGAGGTGCCCTGGGGCGTGAACCGGCGCCGGGTCGTCACTTTGAATGACGGCGTACCGGGTGAAAAATCCATCTCGGTCGCCTGCATGCATTGCAGCGACGCGCCCTGCATGGCAGTCTGCCCGGTCAACTGCTTCTACCGTACCGATGAGGGCGTGGTGCTGCACGACAAGGATGTGTGCATTGGCTGCGGCTACTGCGCCTATGCGTGCCCGTTTGGTGCCCCGCAGTTCCCGTCGCAAGGCACGTTTGGTGTGCGCGGCAAGATGGACAAATGCACCTTCTGCGCCGGTGGCCCCGAGACCAATGGCAGCCAGGCTGAGTTTGAGAAATATGGCCGCAACCGGCTGGCCGAAGGCAAGCTGCCGGTGTGTGCCGAAATGTGTTCCACCAAGGCCTTGATCGCAGGCGACGGTGACGTGGTCGCTGACATTTTCCGCAGCCGGGTGCTGCACCGCGGCAAGGGCGCCGAAGTCTGGGGCTGGGGCACGGCTTACGGTTCCAAGCAGGCCGGTCAGCCCGGCGTTGCCGCCCCTGAAGGAGCGAAATCATGATGCGCCTATTGTCTGCAATGGTCATGCTGGCTGCCTTGAGCGCCTGCGGCGAAAAGCCGCAAGCGTTGCAAAGCAGCAAGAGGGATGCCGCAAGCTACACCGGCACCGGCAAGGCGTTTGCCAACCAGGACTGGAAGCAGGGCGACAAAGCCAGTTGGGAGTCGCACCTGAAGGCGCGTAATCAGTACGGCCAGAACGACTACACGCGCATGAACTGAGCAGGAGGCCAGGATGAAAAATGTCTTTTCTGTTGCCTCTGCTTTGGCGCTGACGCTGGTGTTGTCCTCGGGCCCTGTCGGGGCGCAAAGCACACCTGCCCCGGCGCCAGCGGCGGCGGTTCCGGCCGTGCCGGCAGCGCCTGCGGATGCAGGGGCCGTCAAGAGCCAGAATATTTTCGAGGTGAAACCCGACGCCAGCCAGGAGCCCGGCTACGCCATGCAGACCAATGGCGAACGCGCCAAAGTGCAGCCGGGCAACAACGCGCCGATGTGGCGTCAGGTTGGCTCCGGCGTGGCGGGCTACAGCAGCCTGCCAAAAGCCCAGGCGCCCGAGGCCGGTGTGCTGATTCAGCCCTTCGTGCAGTACCCAGGCTCGCGCCTGACCAATGCGGGGGAAGCCTGGCGCCAGGTGCGCAACAACTGGATCATTCCCTACGGCGGCTCGCTGGTCTTGCTTGTGTTGATCGCCATCGCGCTGTTTCATTGGCGCATTGGTCCCATGAAGGTCACTGAGCCCTACACCGGCCGCAAGGTGGAGCGTTTCACCCCGTTCGAGCGTGCGGCGCACTGGACCAACGCCATTGCGTTCTGTATTTTGGCCATTTCGGGTTTGATCATGGCGTTTGGCAAGTTTTTCCTGTTGCCCGTGATGGGCCTGAGCCTGTTCGGCTGGTTGACGTACTTGTTAAAGAACGTGCACAACTTCGCCGGTCCGGTGTTCACGGTGTCGCTGCTGGTTGTGATCATCACCTTCATGCGCGACAACCTGCCGGCCAAGGGCGATGTCAATTGGATGCTCAAGGGTGGCGGCATCCTGTCCGGGCAAGAAATCAAGTCCGGGCGCTTCAATGCCGGTGAAAAGGTCACCTTTTGGGGCGGCGTGTTCGTCTTGGGCCTGATCGCGGTGGTCACAGGCTTGTTCCTGAATCATTTGTTGCCCGTAGTCGCTTACGACCGAAGCAATATGCAGATTGCGCTCATGGTGCATGCGGTGTCGAATGTGATGATGATCTGCATGTTCCTGGGCCACATCTACATGGGCACCATCGGCACCAAGGATGCCTACGAAGGCATGCGAACCGGTTATGTCGATGAGGGCTGGGCCAAGGAGCACCACGCGCTCTGGCTGGACGACATCAAGAGCGGCAAGATACCGGCCCAGCGTTCGTCGACACCGGTTCCCGGTCAACCCGTTCAAGTTTGAGATGCCTGAGAAAGCCTGTATGAAGAAACCTCTGAAACAAATGTTTGTGATCAGCAGCCTGCTCTTGATGGGCACCGCCGTGATGGCCAAGTTGCCCGCGCCGTCGGATGAGGCCAAGGCCAAGGCGGCCGAGGCGGCGGCCAAGGCCGCCTGGAGCGGCAAGGTCGACGCCTACCAGAGTTGCAAGGCACAGGACAAGGTGGCAGCCCATTACGTCCAGACGGCCAAAGCCGCTGGCAAGGACGTCAAGCCGGCCCCGGCCATGCCGCCCTGCGTCGATCCGGGCGCTTTTTCGTACGCGCCGGCTGTCGCTGCCAAGCCGCTTGAGGCGTCTGGTGCTCATTCTCCAGCGCCAACGGCCACCAGCCCCCCCAGCAGCAAAGCGCCGGCTGCGGATATTGCACCGGCCAAAAAACCCTGAGCGCCTTGCTGCCGTATCTGACCCAGGCCCGCGCGCCGCTGACGCGTGAGGTGACTGCGCTCAATGAATGGGGTGACGTGGACACGGTCTCCATCCCGGCTGAGCGCGCGCTCACCGTTTATGTCGACAAGCGCGAATTGGTGACGCTGATGACGCTGGGCGCCCAGCCCGAGCTGCTGGTGCTGGGCTTCTTGCGCAACCAGCGCCTGGTGCAATCGGTGCAGGAGATCGAATCCATTACCGTCGATTGGGACGTGGGCGCCGCTGCCGTCAAAACGCGCCAGGGCATCTCGGACATTGAAGCGCGCACCGCCAAACGGGTGGTCACCACCGGTTGCGGCCAGGGCAGCGTGTTTGGTGACCTGATGGCGGAGGTGGACCGTCTGGTGCTGCCGGCGGCCACGCTGACGCAAAAGCAGCTGTACGGCATCGTCAACGCCATCCGGCTACAAGAGACCACCTACAAGTCATCCGGCTCCGTGCATGGCTGTGCCTTGTTTCGGGGCGAAGAAATGTTGGTATTCGTGGAAGATGTGGGCCGCCACAACGCGATTGACACCATTGCGGGCTGGATGTGGCTGCAATCCGATGAGGCCATGAGCGGTCAGGATAAAGTTTTTTACACCACCGGCCGCCTGACCAGCGAGATGGTGATCAAGTCGGCGCAAATGGGGGTGCCGATTGTGGTGTCGCGCAGCGGCATCACCCAAATGGGGCACGACGTGGCGCAGCGCCTGGGTTTGTGCGCCATTGGCCGCGCCACCAACAAGCGTTTTCTTTGCTACAGCGCCGCCGAGCGCTTGCTGCTGCAGCCTGGCCTGGTGGGCGCCCGGCTCGCCGCCGCCTGAGTAAAGGCTCCAACGGCCACCTGCTGCCCCAAGCCAATTCCGAGGGCGGGTGTCGGGACAATGCGCTGGCGTTGCGGCAAACGGTCTGCGAGTGCGCTAAGGTAGCGGCATGAACATTTCTTTCTGGCGCCTTGGCGCTCGCTCTTTATGGCGCGACCTGCGCTCCGGTGAACTTCGATTGCTGATCGTGGCGGTCACGCTGGCGGTGGCGGCCTTGACCGCGGTCGGTTTCTTTGCCGATCGGCTCAAGGGCGGTCTACAACGCGATGCGCGGCAGCTGCTTGGCGGTGATGCGCTCATTTCAAGCGACAACGCCACACCCGCCGCGTTTGCCGAGAAAGCGCGCGCGCTGGGCCTGGACGTGGTGCAGACGCTGGCTTTCCCGACCATGGCGCGCGCGCCGCAGGCCCTGGGTGGCGCCAGCAAACTGGTGGCCCTGAAGGTGGTGGAGCCCGGTTATCCGCTGCGCGGCAGTTTGCGGGTCAGCAGCCAGCCGGGTGGACCCGGCAGCATCACCGCCACCATTCCCCAGCCCGGCGAGGCCTGGATCGACGCGCCCGTGCTGGATGCTCTTCGGGCGCAGATGGGAGATGCCTTGCTGCTGGGTGACAGCAGTTTGCGCATTGCCAAAATTATTGTCAGCGAGCCGGACCGGGGTGCTGGTTTCATGAATTTTGCGCCGCGCGTCATGATCAACCGCGCCGATGTGGCGGCCACCGGACTGATCCAGCCCGCCAGCCGTCTGACTTACCGCCTGGCCGTTGCTGGCGCCGACAAAAGCGTTACTACGTTTGTCGACTGGGCCCAGCTTGAGGTCAAAAAGCCCCAGGTGCGCGGCGTGCGCGTGGAGTCGCTGCAAGGCGGGCGCCCGGAACTGGGGCAGACACTGGCGCGCGCCGAGAAGTTCCTCAATCTGATTGCCTTGCTGGCGGCGCTCTTGAGTGCCGTGGCGGTGGCGCTGGCAGCGCGTGGTTTTGCGGCCAAGCACCTCGACGATTGCGCCATGCTGCGCGTGCTGGGTTTGAGCCAGCGCAGCATTGCCGCCAGTTATGCCTTTGAGTTCACACTGATCGGCTTGCTGGCCAGTTCGCTCGGGGTGGCCATCGGCTACGCGGTGCATTACGCGTTTGTGCTGCTGTTGGCCGGTCTGGTGGCTGCGGCGCTGCCGCCGGCGGGCCTGTGGCCGGTCATTTTCGGCCTGGGCATGGGCTTGACGCTGTTGCTGGCCTTCGGCCTGCCGCCGGTCCTGCAACTGGCGCAGGTGCCGCCGCTGCGCGTGATCCGCCGGGATGTGGGCAACCTCAAACCCGCCTCGCTGGGTGTGCTGGGTCTGGGCGTGGCTGGTTTTGCGGTGCTGCTGCTGGCCGCCAGCAGTGATGTCAAGCTCGGTCTGATCGCGGTGGGGGGCTTTGCTGCGGCCACCGTGCTGTTTGCGGTCTTGAGCTGGGGCGCGGTCGTGCTGCTGCGCCGTGTGGTCAACGAGCGCACCGCGCCGCGCGCCGTGATTCTGGCCATGCGGCAGATTTCGGCTCGTCCGGCGTATGCCGTGGTGCAGGTCAGCGCGCTGGCGCTCGGCTTGCTGGCGCTGGTGCTGCTGGTGTTGTTGCGCACCGACCTGATCAACAGTTGGCGCCAGGCCACGCCGTTGGACGCGCCGAACCGCTTTGTCATCAACGTCATGCCCGAGCAGGGCGATGCGTTCGGGGCCGCCCTGCGCGCTGCGGGGGTGAGCAAATTTGACTGGTATCCCATGATTCGAGGCCGTCTGGTGGCGATCAACGGCCGGGCGGTGACACCCGACGACTATGCAGACGACCGCGCCAAACATCTGGTGGACCGCGAGTTCAACCTGTCCAACAGCGCGAAGAAGCCGGCTCAGAATGAATTGGTGGCCGGTCGCTGGATTGAAGAGGAGCCCGGCGCCATCAGCGTGGAAGAAGGGATTGCCAAAACACTGGGTCTCAAGATCGGCGACAGCCTGAACTTTGACGTCGGCGGGCAGCAGATTCAATCCAGAATCACCTCCCTGCGCAAAGTGGACTGGGGCTCGATGCGGGCCAATTTTTTTGTCATGTACCCGGTGAGTACACTGCCCGATGTGCCCAGCACCTTCATGAGCGCCTTCAAGGCGCCAGCCACACCTGGTTTTGACAACACCCTGGTGCGCGCTTTCCCCAACATCACCAGCGTCGACATGACGGCCACGCTGGCGCAGGTGCAGCGCGTGCTCGATCAGGTGATTGGCGCGGTGGAGTTCTTGTTTGCCTTTACCCTGGCGGCCGGCCTGGTGGTGCTGTTTGCCGCCGTGACCGCCACGCGCGAGGAGCGCGCCCGTGAATTTGCCATCATGCGCGCCGTCGGCGCCAAAAGCAGCCTGCTGCGCCAGGTGCAACGGATCGAGCTGATCGGCGTGGGCTTGCTGGCCGGTTTTCTGGCCTCCATCGTCGCCAGCGCGGTCGGTTGGGCACTGGCGCGCTATGTGTTTGAGTTTGACTGGATCGTCTCGCTCTGGGTGCCGCTGCTGGGGTCCCTGAGTGGTGCGCTGCTGGCGCTGGCGGCCGGCTGGTGGGGTCTGCGTGACGTGTTGCGCCGCCCGGTGGTGGAGACACTGCGGCGGACGGCACAGTAGATGCTATATAATTGGTAGCATACTATGAAGTAACTACGGGGGCTAGAGGCTAGTTTTACTATGAACATCGAGAAAAAACCCGTTGCTGATACGCCGTTCGACCAGATCGGCGGTGAAGCCAAGGTACAGGCATTGGTGGAGCGTTTTTACGACCTGATGGACCGGGAGCCGAGCTACCGGGCGGTGCGTGCGGCGCATGGCAACGTGCTCGACGATGCCCGGCAAAGGTTGTTCTGGTTCTTGTGCGGCTGGCTCGGCGGGCCGCAACACTATGCGGAGCGCTTTGGCCACCCGCGCCTGCGGCGTCGCCATCTGCCGTTCAAGATTGGCACGCTTGAACGCGACCAATGGCTGGCCTGCATGGATCAGGCGATGGGCGAGACCGGCGTGCCCGACGCGTTACGCAGTCAGCTGCGGGAGGCGTTCTTCAAGACCGCAGACTTGATGCGCAATCCGCACGACTAAGGCGTCACTGTCGCTTACCCGCGCGATGCCATCAGCAGCACCACCAGCGCACCAGCGCCCCCATCGGCCGGTTTGGCCTGCACAAAGGCCAGCACTTCGGTTTTCTGCACCAGCCAGCTGTGCACCCGGCTTTTCAGGATCGGCGCTTTGCCGGGCGAGCCCAGCCCTTTGCCGTGGATCACGCGCACGCAGCGAATGCCGTGTTTGTGCGCCTCGCGGATGAAGAGGCTTAACACTTCGCGGGCATCGTCGCGGCGCAGGCCGTGCAGGTCCAGTTGACGCTGGATCGACCAGTCTCCCCGGCGCAACTTGCGCGTCACATCCGGGCCAATGCCGGGGCGGCGAAAGCTCAAATGTTCGTCGGTTTCCAGCAGGGTTGACACATCAAACTCGTCGCTGATGGCCTCACGCAGTACCGCTTTTTCATCCTTCTGGTACTGCATCGCCAGCGGCATCTTTGGCTCCACTTTATGTAGCACCTTGCGCTTGTCTGGCAGGGGCTGGACGGCTCCAGCGGCCCTGACGAACAAATCCTTGTCACTGGCGGCCTGCTTGACGGCTTTCACCTGGGCGCTGGCCTGCTCGGTGCGCTGCCTGGCTTTCTCGGCGATGGCCTTTTTGACCACCTTGAGGTCGGTCAAAGCTTTGACCTTGACGGGCTTGGTCATCACAGCAAGCCCCGCTCTGCCATTGACAGCGCTTCGCCCGGTGCCACGATGACGTGGTCCAGCACCCGCACGTCGATGAGTGCGAGCGTTGTTTTCAGGGTCTGCGTCAGCATCTCGTCCGCGCGCGAGGGTTGCACCGTGCCGCTGGGGTGGTTGTGCGCCAGCACCACGCTGCTGGCCTGGTGGTGCAGGGCGCGCAGCACCACTTCACGCGGGTAAACACTGGTTTGTGTCAGGGTGCCGCGGAACAATTCTTCCAACGCCAGCAGGCGGTTTTGCACGTCCAGAAACAGCACGGCAAACACCTCATGCGGTTTGGCTGCCAGGTGCAGTTGCAGGTAGTGCTTGACGGCGTCCGGCGTGGCAAAGATGGTGCGCTCTTTCAGTTGCTGGGCCAGCGCGCGGCGCGACAGTTCCAATACCGCCACCAGTTCGGCCCTTTTAGCGGGGCCCAGGCCTTTGATGCGTTTGAGGTCGTCGGACGTGGCGTGTAAGAGCCCGGCAATGCCGTCAAAGCCATCGTTGTCGTCGCTGCCGGATTTTTTCAGCTCCAGCAACTCGCGCGCCATCTGCAGCACGCCCTTGCCCTTGATGCCGGTGCGCAGCAGGACGGCCAGCAGCTCGACGTCGCTCAGGGCGCCAGGGCCGCGCGCCAACAGTTTTTCGCGCGGACGGGCATCGGGGGGGAGGTCTTTGAGGGGCATGGTTCGGTCTTCTTGAAGAAGCTTCAGTTTAGACGCTCGACCAGTGCCAGCGGCTGGATGCCCTGATATCCGCAGCCAGCGCAAAGGCTGTTGCGCTGGCTTGGGCTTGGGGCTTGCCTGGGTCGCGTCTTGCTGCCAATGCCCTTGTGCAGCGTGCGTTCGCATCGGGTACGATGAAGCAACAAATTGCAGCCCAGTCACTTTTTACCCTGGTCAGACCATGAAACTACGCTATATGGGCAGCTTGATGCTCGCGCTGTGCGCCATTGCCACCTCAGTGGCGGCCGGGCCTGACTGCTCGCGTCCTCTCACGCTTGCCTTGCATGACCACGGTCTGCTCTACTCGGCCGATACCGACGCAGGCATCGACAAGGATTTTGCCGATGAACTGATCCGCCGCAGCGGCTGCAAAATTGCCGTCAGCCTCATGTCGCGCGCGCGCATCTGGCAGCTGATCGAGTCCGGCGCGCTCGATTTCAGCCTGTCTGGTATCACCAACGCCGAGCGCAACCGGTTTGCCGGCTTTGCCTGGTATTTCAGCAACAAATACTATTTGCTGGTGCGCCGGGACTCCGGTGTGCGCCAGTTGGCCGACTTCGAGCGCAGTGACCCGTTTCGGCTCGGGGTCATCCGCAGCTTTCGCTACAGCGAGTCCGCCAACCGACTGGTCGACAAACTCACGCTCGCCAACCGCGTCAGCCAGGCCAATGGCCTGGCGCCGCTGTATGAGACGCTGTTGCTCAACCGCATTCAGGGCATGATCATTGAGCCCTTCGACTACCCGGCGCTGGACCAGAAGAAGATTCGCGACATCACTTCCGTTATTGAGTTTGACGACCCGGCGGTGCCCCACGGCCTCATCATGTCAAAGAAGGCCTTGAGTCCGGCCGAGCAGGACAAGTGGCGCGCGTTGGTCAACGACATGCGCGCCGATGGCACCGTGCGGCGCATCTTCGAGAAATACTTTGATCCCGGACTCGCCGCCGCCCTCGTTGCTTTCCAGCCCCCGCCATGAGCTGGGCCCGCCTGAGCCGGCTGCCCCTGCTCATCCTGGTCGTCTCGCTTGGCGTGACCTGGCTGCTATGGAATCACGAGCGGCAAATCTCGCGCAATCAGGTGCGCTCCCAGTTCGACTTTGCGCTGCGCGATGCAGTCAGCCGGGTTGAGCAGCGCATCGCCAGCTACGAGCAGATGTTGCGTGGCGTGCAAGGCCTGCTCGCGACCACCGATGCCGCAGACCGCGACAAGTTCCGCGACTACGTCAGCGCGCTTCAACTCGACGCCAACTTTTCCGGCATCCAGGCTATCGGTCTCGCCGAGTGGGTGGCGGCGTCAGGCAAAGACGCCCACCTGGCCGCCATGCGCCGGCTCGGCTTCGCTGACTACGCCATTTACCCCCTGGGTGAGCGCGAAAATTACGCCCCGATCATCCAGCGCGAGCCCTATACGGGCAACAACCGCATCCCCACCGGCTTTGACCCGTGGTCGGAACCGGTGCGGCGACTGGCGATGGAGAAGGCGAGGGACTCTGGCATGGCGGCGATATCCGGCAAGGTCCGCCTGACCGTGGACAGCCAGCCAGATGCACTACCCGGCTTCATCATGTTTCTGCCGGTTTATGCGCGCGCTCAGCCACATGACAGCGTGGCGCTTCGCCAAGCCCACCTGAGCGCTTGGGTCTACGCCTCGTTCCGCATGAACGACCTGATGGCCAGCCTGTATGGCGAACAGCCGCCCGGTCTCTCAGTCGCCATTTACGATGGCGTCGAACCATCAGCGAGCACGCTGCTCTATTCAACCTCGGGTGACGCGGCGAAACCGCGCCGTGCCGCCATGGCAGCCGATGAGTACCTGGTCGTCGCGGGGCGCACCTGGACGCTCTCCATGAGCGCCAAGGACGAGTTCAAGGACAGCGTCGGCAGCAGTGCTGAGTCGCTGATCGCAGTCGCCGGCACGGGCTTGAGCTTGTTGCTGGCCTTGCTCGCGTGGCTCATGGCAACCGGGCGCGACCGTGCCGTCCGTCTCGCTGCCACCATGACCAGGGAACTGCGCGAGAGTGAAGAAAAGTTCCGCGCCATCGCCGACTGCACCGTCAACCTGGAAGTCTGGTGGGGGCTCGACGGCCGGCCACGCTGGATCAACCCCTCGGTCAAGGACTACAGCGGCTATACCGTGCAGGAGTGCCTGGCCATGCCCGACTTCGCTGGTACGCTGATTCATCCTGAAGACATGCCGCGTGTTGCACCCGAGTTGCAGAAGGGGCTGCAGGGCCTGCGGGGCGACGACCTGGAATTCCGGTGTGTCCGCAAGGATGGCTCCGTGTTCTGGCTGTCCGCGTCCTGGGTCCCCATCCAAGACGCCAAAGGGGTCTTCACGGGCTTTCGCACCAGCGGACGCGACGTCACCGACCGCAAACAGGCCGAGGCCGAACTGCGCATCGCCGCTGTCGCCTTCGACTCGCTGGAGGGCATGATGATGACCGATGCCAGCAGCGTGATCCTGCGGGTCAACAAGGCATTCACCGAGATCACGGGTTACTCGGCCGAGGAAGCCGTGGGTCAGACGCCACGGCTGATTCAATCGGGCCGTCACGGCGAGGACTTTTATCGCGCCATGTGGGACGACATCCGCCGCAAGGGCGGCTGGCAGGGCGAAGTCTGGAACCGGCGCAAGAGTGGCGAGGTCTATCCGCAATTGCTCAGCATCTCGGTGGTGAAGGATGCCGATGGCACCGTGACCCATTACATCGCCGCGCACCATGATATTTCGGAGCGCAAGAACGCAGAGGAAAGGATCAAGGAGTTGGCTTTTTTTGACCAGCTCACGGGTCTGGCCAATCGAACGCTCTTGCTCGATCGCGCCGTACAGACCATGGCCGCGAGTTCGCGTGACGGCAGTTTCGGCGCGCTGATGTTCATTGACCTCGACAATTTCAAGATGCTCAACGACACACTGGGCCATGACATGGGGGACATCTTGCTCAAGCAGGTGGCGCAGCGTCTGAACACCTGTGTGCGGGACGGCGACACCGTCGCCCGGCTCGGCGGGGATGAATTCGTCGTCAAGCTGGCAGGTCTGGGCACAGTGGCGGGAGAGGCCGCGGTCAGTGCCGAAACCGTTGCAGACAAGATTCTCACCGCCCTCAACCAGACCTACCAGCTGGGCAGTGTGGCCTACCACAGCACACCGAGCATTGGTGTGACGCTGTTCAAAGGGCAGAGCGTCGCGATCGAGGAGTTGATGAAGCAGGCTGATCTTGCCATGTACCGGGCCAAGGCCGCCAGTCGCAATACGGTTCGCTTCTTTGATCCGGCCATGGAATCCGTCATGATGGTGCGTGCCGCGCTGGAGCGCGATCTGCGTCAGGCCCTGGAGGAGCATCAGTTCGTGCTCCATTACCAGGCCCAGGTCGCGGGGGATTACCACTTGACAGGTGCCGAAGTCTTGGTGCGCTGGCAGCATCCCCAGCGCGGCATGGTGTGGCCCGATGACTTCATTCCTGCCGCCGAAGAAACCGGCTTGATTTTGCCTTTGGGCCACTGGGTACTGCAAACTGCCTGCACCCAGCTGACGATCTGGGCGGCGCGGCCCGAGACGGCCGATCTCACGGTGGCGGTGAATGTCAGCGCTCAGCAGTTCCGCCAGCCCGACTTCGTGGCCCAGGTGCTGGCGGTCCTCGCTGCGACCGGGGCCAACCCGCAGCGCCTCAAGCTGGAGCTGACTGAAAGCCTGCTGGTGTCGAATGTGCAAGACCTGATCGAGAAAATGGCGGCGTTGAAAGCCAAGGGCGTGGGCTTCTCGCTGGACGACTTCGGCACCGGCTTTTCCTCGCTGTCTTACCTGAAGCGGCTGCCGCTGGATCAGCTCAAGATTGACAAGTCCTTTGTGCGTGACGTGCTCACCGATCCCAATGACGCCGCCATTGCCAAGACCATCATTGCGCTGGCCCAGAGCCTGGCGCTGGGCGTCATCGCAGAAGGGGTGGAAACGTCAGCGCAACGGGACTTCCTGGCCCAGGCAGGCTGCCAGGCCTATCAGGGCTATTTCTTCAGCCGACCGGTGCCGCTCGAAGATTTCGAGCAGCTTTGCGCAGCGGGCTTGCGTGCGCCGGCAGGCGTCTGAATGACCACTGCCAAGTCGCAGACAGCTCGCTGCAGGAGATAGCCAACGGACTGCCCGACAGTTTGCGTGAACCCGAAACAGCTGCCAGGTTGGGGGGGAGATGAATTTACCGTGTTGTTGCAAAACCTAACAGGGCTGCGTGATGACGCCGTCGCGGTCGCTGAAAAATTGTTGCGGAGCCTGGCCATGCCCGTCCAGTTTGACGCCGCGCGGCATGGCTTTTGACGCGGTGCCTGGCGTCTTTGTCGCCAATTGGCGCGTTTGGGGTGCGGTCAAGCGCATGGCTTGGTTTGTGCCCTGGCGCAGGCTTTTACAATCGCAGCAGTTTATTCGCCAAACACCGCATCCCTTCAGAATGTGGTTTTGTGGGCTTCTCCAGACTTGAAACCAGGACTCAGATATGACTTCAACACTTGCCACGGTTCAACCGGGATCTTTCCTCACGCTGCATTACCGCATGGCCGGGCCGGTCGGTGATGTGATCAACACCTTTGACGGCAAACCCGCCACGCTGACGCTGGGCACCGGTGAGCTCTCGCCCACGCTGGAGGCTTATTTGCTGGGCCTGCCCGAAGGCACCCACACCACGTTTGAGCTGCCTGCGGGCACCGCATTTGGCCCGCACAACCCGGCCATGCTGCAATGGCTGGCGCGCCAGGAACTGATCGACATGGGTGAGCCCGATGAAGAGTATGCGGTGGGCGATGTGCTGCAGTTCCCCACGCCGGACGGCAAGGGCAAGTTTGCCGGTTCGGTACAGGATTTCAGAAGCGATGAGAAGGGCGACGCCGTGTTGTTTGACTTCAACCACCCGCTGGCCGGTCGTGCCGTGACCTTTGAGGTGCATGTGATCGGAATTCTGTGACAGCCAGCGCACCCCAGGACATCCTGCTGGCCGAGCCGCGCGGCTTTTGCGCCGGTGTGGACCGGGCCATCGAGATTGTGGAGCGAGCGCTGCAGAAATTTGGTGCTCCCATCTACGTGCGCCATGAAATTGTGCACAACACCTACGTGGTGAATGACCTGAAGGCCAAAGGTGCTATATTTATCGAAGCACTGGATGACGTGCCTGCGGGGGCTACGCTCATATTTTCGGCCCATGGCGTGAGCCGGGCGGTGCAGCTGGAGGCTGCCGCGCGGGGTTTTCAGGTGTTCGATGCCACCTGTCCGCTGGTGAGCAAGGTGCATGTGGAAGTGGCCAAACTGCATAAGGAAGGCTATGAGTTCATCATGATCGGCCACAAGGGACACCCCGAGGTCGAAGGCACCATGGGACAGTTAGAGGGCGGCATTCATCTGGTGGAGAGTGTGCTTGACGTGGCGCGCATCAACCCGGCGCAGACCGACAAACTGGCGGTGGTGACGCAAACCACGCTCAGTGTGGACGACGCGGCTGACATTGCGGCGGCCATCAAGGCACGGTTTCCGAAGGTGCGCGAGCCCAAGCAGCAAGACATTTGCTACGCCACGCAAAACCGGCAGGACGCCGTCAAAGTGATGAGCCCGCTGGTTGATGTCGTGATCGTGGTGGGCAGCCCGACCAGCTCCAACAGCAGGCGGCTGCGTGAAGTGGCGCGCAAGCTCGGCACCGAAAGCCACATGGTCGATGGCCCGGACGAATTGCAGGCGCAGTGGTTTGAGGGTCGCCAGCACGTGGGTTTGACCGCCGGTGCATCGGCCCCCGACATCCTGGTACGCCAGGTGATTGACCGCATCAAGGCACTGGGCGCGGTGTCGGTGCGCAAGATGGCTGGCACGCCGGAGAC